>JBEBFS010000132.1:0-7266 GCA_040081855.1 Bryobacteraceae bacterium
CCCATCGTCACGCCGCGATTGCCTTGAATAGGGGCAAGCTGCGCAAACACCGGCGTCAGAGCGAGCAAAGCGAGAGGAAGAATTTTGCGGATCTGCATGGAAAACCTCTGAGGTACAAAGTAACACGAGCGAATGAGTGCGGGGCAATCCTTGGTCTATTTGGGTAGAATAAGGGCGTGGCGGAATACGGTTACACCACAATATTTGAGCCTTTGCCGGAAGGTGGGTTCAGCGTGCTGGTTCCAGCGATTCCGGAGATCTGCACCTATGGTGAGTCGCTGGAGGAAGCGCGCCTCATGGCGCAAGACGCGATCCGTTGCTATGTCGAGAGCGCGATGAAGGCCGGGGAACCGCTCCCTGGCGACGTCAGCGATGTTACGACTGAGCGGGTTGCCGTCTCCGTCCCTTAGAAGTTGACGCGGATCCCTCCGCTCAAACCGAAGCGAGTTGTCGCGGCACTACTGCGTGCGGGCTTTTACGTTCACCACCAAAAAGGCAGCCACGCGCGCCTCCTTCACCGGACAAACTCAGAGCTTCACGTCACCGTTCCGATCCACAACAAAGACCTGCCGCCCACATTCATCAAATTCAGGATCTTGAAGCAGGCCGGTCTATCTGAAGAGGAATTTCTCAAACTGCTCTGATTTAGAAAAACGCCTTATACGCCAAACTTGCCCCCAGCAACGCCATGGCTGCCGAGAGGCCGAAGCGCAGTTTGCCGCCCGGGACTTTGCCGGCGAGCACGGCTCCCAGGATCGCGCCGGGAATGCCGCCGACTAAGAGTTGCGTAAGCACGGGCACGCTCAGGTTGCCCATGGCGGCGTTTGTACCTCCGCCGATCAAAGCGACGACGAGGCCGAAACAGAGGTCGGTGCCGACCACTTCGGCGGCGCTCATTTGTGTGAGGGAAAGAAGAACCAGTGCGCCGAGCGCGCCCGCGCCTGCCGACGAGAAGCCGACTTCAGCGCCGATGGGCAGCGTGATGAGCGCGAGCCAATTCGCCTTATCCTTGCGATGGTGCGGAGCGGGGCGGAAGAGGTTGAACAGCGCGACGCTCATGATGGTGACGCCGATGATGCCGGTGATCATGTTGGCGTCGAGTCCCTTCAGTAGGAACACGCCGGCGAGCACACCGGGCACACCACCCGCGAGCATGATGGCGAGAACGCGCCAGTTCACTTGTCTCCGGGCCATGTACACCGGAGCCGTGATGATCTTCACGACGAAGCCGAAAATCAGCGATGTGCCGACGCAAATCTTGGCAGGCAAGCCTAAAACCAGGATTAGCAGCGGGGTCATGAGCGACCCCGCGCCAACCCCTGTTATTCCGATCAGGATTGAGATGAAGAACCCGAGAGCGTAGGCCATCCTTGAAATTTTTCCCTGTGCGTAATTTCCGGCGGATTGGCCCTATTCAGACTGAATGTGAATGCCGCACTCAAGCTTGCCCTTGCCCTGCCAGCGGCCCGAGCGCGGATCGTCGGTGTCGAGCGGCAGGTTCGTGCACGGCTTGCAACCGATGCTCGTGTAGCCCAAGTCGTAAAGCGAGAGGACCGGGATGTTGTGGCGGCTAAGGTAGGTCCACACGTCGCGATTCGTCCAGGTAGCGAGCGGGCTGACCTTAACCAGCGTCTTTGTGGGAAGCTTGAACGGCTCCACGTGCTGCAAGTTGGCGCGCGTGGGCGATTGTTCGCGGCGCAGCGCGGTGAACCAAATGTCGTATCGGGAGAGGCCGGCGAAGAGCGGCTCCACTTTGCGAAGCTGGCAGCACTTGTTGGGTTCGGTTTTATTGAGGATGCCGAACTGCGCTTCCTGCTGGGCGACACTTTGTTTGGCTTCCAGATTGATGAGGTTCAGGCCCCATTGCTTCGAGATGCGGTCGCGATACTCGATGGTTTCCGGAAAATGATAGCCAGTTTCCAGGAACAGGACCGGGATGTTTGGTGCCTGCTCGATAATCATGTGCACCAGCGCGACGCACTCGGTCTGAAAGCTGGAGGTCACGCAGTGGATGCCGGATTTCGCCAACTCACTGGCAATCAGGGCCTTGGCGTCGGCGACTTTTGCGTCGAGGCTCGTGTCGGTTGAGGCCACCGGGGCGGTTTGCTCACTCATCGCGGAAGAGTCCTTTCAGTGCGTCGCGGAGAACGGCGATGGCCTTTTCGTCATCATCGGGCAAATTCAAGTGGGTTCCCGCAGGTACGGCGAGGCGCACCAGGCGGGCGACGCGGTCGATCGCGGTTTCGCTGCCCGCTTCGGTCGCCGAAATGATCATGCCGGCCGCGGCGGTCGCGTTGGTCTGCCGGTCGATCAGCACGAAAGCGCCGGTGCCGCGGTTATCGTTGTAGGAATCGAAGAACAGCGGGCGAGCGGTAGCGATGCGGACCACGCCGACTTCGTTCATCGAGAGCGAGTGTACCTGCTCGGAATGCAGCGTGTTCACGTTGACGCGAAAATCGACGGTTTCGATACGGGCCGGAACAATCTGCGAGGTGTGCTTGATCAGGTAATGGCCGGCGGGGTCGAGCGGCTTTCCGTCGAACCACACGATGGTTGCTTCGATGGCGCGCGAAGCCGTGGGATCGGTGCCGAAGGAGAGCATATCGCCGCGGCTGATGTCGATTTCATCGGCCAGGGTGATGGTCACCGACATCGGCGCATGGGCCACCTCTAGATCGCCATCATAGGTAACGATGCGTTCGACCCGCGAGCGGCGGCCCGAAGGCTGCGCTAGAACTTCATCGCCGGGACGAATGACACCCGACAGAATCTGCCCCGCGTAACCGCGGAAGTTCATGTCCGGCCGGACCACGCGCTGCACAGCTATGCGGAATGGCGCGTCCACGGTGTCGAGCGTCGTGTCCACCGTTTCCAGGTGATGCAGCAGGCTGTGGCCGTCAAACCACGGCATGTTCTTGCTGAGGTCGACGACGTTATCGCCCTTCAGCGCGCTAACCGGAAGGAAATAGGCATCGTTCACGCCCAGACGCGTCAGGAACGGAGCGAACTCGGCGCGCAGACGATGGAAAACTTCCTCGCTGTAATCGACGAGGTCCATCTTATTTACGGCGATGACCAGGTGCGGAATGCCGAGCAACGACGCGATGTAGGCGTGACGCATGGACTGCGTCGTGATGCCGCGCGCGGCGTCCAGAAGAATGATGGCGAGGTGCGCAGTCGAGGCGCCGGTGGCCATGTTGCGCGTGTACTGCTCGTGGCCGGGCGTATCGGCAAGAATGAACTTGCGTTTCGGCGTCGCGAAGTAGCGATAGGCGACGTCGATGGTGATGCCCTGTTCGCGCTCGGCGCGGAGGCCGTCGGTGAGCAGAGAGAAGTCGATTTCGCCGCCGCGGATCGCTTGCTTTAACTGATCTTCGTAGGCGCCCTTGGCGTCATGCAGCAAGCGGCCAATGAGAGTGGACTTGCCATCGTCGACGCTGCCGGCAGTGGTGAAGCGCAGCAGATCTTTCGACTCTTCCTGATGCAGGAACTCATCGATATCGAACTTGCTGATATCGATTTTGACGTCGGGAGATTGAGATTTAGGGTCGAGAACTTCGGGAAGCGTCGCCATGTTAGAAATACCCCTCCCGCTTCTTCAACTCCATGGAGCCTTCGCGGTCATGATCGATCACGCGGTTTTCGCGCTCGGAGTTTTTCACGGTGACCAGTTCGGCGATGATCTTGGGCAGCGTGTCGGCGTCTGAACGAATGGCGCCCGTGCAAGGCGAGCAGCCGAGCGAGCGCATACGGACCTTTACTGTTTGTAGCTTCTCGCCATCACGCGGACCCATAAAATCCTGCTCGGGCAGAATGACCGAGTTGCCGCGCACCAGGACTTCGCGTTCTTTGGCGTAATAGAGCGGAACAATCGGAATGTTTTCGAGGTGGATGTATTGCCACACATCCATTTCCGTCCAATTCGAAAGCGGGAATACGCGGATGCTTTCGCCTGGCTCGATGCGGCTGTTATAGATGTTCCACAGCTCGGGGCGCTGGTTCTTCGGGTCCCACTGGCCTAAGGTGTCGCGGAAGCTATAGACGCGTTCCTTCGCACGGGACTTTTCTTCGTCGCGGCGCGCGCCACCGAAAGCGGCATCGTAGTTGCCGAGGCGCAGACCCTCGAGCAGTGCTTGCGTTTTTAGTAGTCCGCAGCAGCGTTCGGTACCAAGCCTGATCGGATTCGCGCCATCTTCAATCGCTTTGCGATTGGTATGCACAATCAGCTTCACGCCTAGCTCGGCGGCCTGCTGATCGCGGAACTCGATCATCTCGCGAAACTTGTAGGTTGTATCGACGTGAAGAAGGGGGAAGGGGATCGGTCCGGGGTAGAATGCCTTTTGCGCTAGCCGCAGCATCACGGACGAATCCTTGCCGATCGAATACAACATCACGGGTCGCTGAAACTCGGAGGCGACTTCGCGCAAGATGTGAATGCTCTCTGCTTCGAGAGCTTGTAAGTGGCTGATTTCCCACGCCATCGTTCGATCCTAACATGGCCATCACGGTAAAGTCCATCTGGAAATAGGGATTCGGACGCAAGCCACAGCATATTGTGAATTTACCTTGACAGACACCTAGATATTGGGTGATGATTGCCAACAGCGGTTTTTCTCTGGGTAGAGATTTTTCCGCATTTTGACGGCAGCGGAGGAAGCAAACATGGGAAAATTGGGTGCAGCAGGTGTCGCTATGAAGAAGTCCGAGAAGTCCCGGCGGCCGGTGCCGGTAGCCGAGCGGGTGGGCGTGGAGTTTTCGCGCTATTTCACCGCTCATTTAAAGGATGGACGCACTCCCTATGATGAAGTGCAGTGGGAGCTGCGCACGGCGTCGATCGGAAACGATAAGGGCGCGGTGATCTTCGAACAACGCGACGTGGAAGTGCCTGCCGATTGGTCCCAAACCGCTACTAATATTGTTGTCTCCAAGTATTTCTACGGCAAGATCGGAGAGCCGGAGCGCGAAACCAGCGTCCGCCAGCTGATCGGCCGCGTGTGTAATACGATCGCCGACTGGGGCAAGACCCAGGGCTATTTCAAAACCGCCGAAGCCGCCGAGAGTTTCCGCGCCGAGTTGACGCACATCATGTTGACGCAGAAGGCGAGTTTCAATTCGCCGGTGTGGTTTAACGTAGGCGTGCAGGAGCCGCGCGGCTACGGTTGGTATTACGACGAATCCACTAGCAAGATCGAAAAGATCGATCCCACGAAGCCGCGTCCGCAGTGCTCCGCGTGTTTCATCAATTCGGTGGGCGATACGCTGGAATCGATTCTGGAACTCGCCAAGACCGAGGGCATGTTGTTCAAGTGGGGCTCGGGCACGGGTTCGAACCTTTCGAACCTGCGCGAAGAGAACGGTCTGCTCTCGGGCGGCGGCCGGGCTTCGGGTCCGCTGAGCTTCATGAAGGGCTTTGACGCCTTTGCCGGCGTGATCAAGAGCGGCGGTAAGACGCGCCGCGCGGCGAAGATGGTGATCCTCAACGCCGATCACCCGGATATCGAAGGCTTTATCTGGTGCAAGGCGAAGGAAGAAAAGAAGGCGCACACGCTGATTGACGCGGGCTACGATTCGTCGCTGGACGGCGAAGCGTACGGCTCCATCTTCTTCCAGAACGCGAATAATAGTGTCCGCGTGACGGACGACTTCATGGAAGCGGTGCTCCGTGACGACGACTGGTGGACGAAGAGCCGCCTGGCGATGCAGCCGTTGAAGCGCTACAAGGCGAAGGATCTGTTGCACCAGATCTCCGAAGCCACCTGGCAGTGTGGCGACCCCGGCATGCAGTTCGATACGACGATCAACCGGTGGCACACGTCGAAAAAGACGGCGCGCATCAATGCGTCGAACCCGTGCTCGGAATACATGTTCCTGGATGATTCGGCGTGCAATCTGGCGTCGTTGAATCTGATGAAGTACGTCAAGACGGATGGCTCCTTCGATGTGGAGGCGTACCGCCACGCGGTGGACACCGTGATTCTGGCGCAGGAAATCCTGGTGGATAACGCGGCGTATCCCACCGAACGGATTGCGAAGAATTCGCATGACTACCGTCCGCTGGGCTTGGGTTATGCGAACCTGGGCGCGCTGCTGATGTGGATGGGAATTCCGTACGATAGCGATCACGGCCGCGACTGGGCCGCGGGCTTGACGGCGATCATGTGCGGTCAGGCGTACCTGACCAGCGCGCGCATCTCACAGGGCTCGACGGGTCCGTGCGAAGGCTATGCGGTGAATGAGGAGCCGTTCCTCGATGTGATCCGCATGCACCGTGACGCGACTTCGCGCATCGACAGCCGCCGGGTTCCGCACGCGATTTACGAAAACGCGCGCAAGTGCTGGGAAGAGGCGTACGAGTTGGGCAAAGAAGCCGGCTACCGCAACGCGCAGACCACGGTGCTTGCGCCCACGGGCACCATCGGTTTCATGATGGATTGCGACACGACGGGCATTGAACCGGATCTGGCGCTGGTGAAGTACAAGAAGCTGGTGGGCGGCGGCGTGATCAAGATCGTCAACAACACGGTGCCTTCGGCGTTGACGAAGCTCGGCTACAACCCGGATCAAGTGAACGCGATTGTGGATCACATTGATTCGAGCGGGACCATCGAAGGCGCTCCGTACCTGAAGCCTGAGCATCTGGCGGCGTTCGATTGCAGCTTCCGTCCACAGAACGGAACGCGTTCGATCCACTATATGGGCCACGTGCGCATGATGGCTGCGGTGCAACCGTTCATTTCCGGCGCGATCTCAAAGACGATCAACATGCCGGAAGAGTCGACGGTGGAAGACGTCATGAACGCCTATACGGAGAGCTGGAAGCTGGGCCTGAAGGCGGTGGCGATTTATCGCGACAATTCCAAACGCGTGCAGCCGTTGAGCTCCGGCACGTCGAAGGGCGCGAAGGCGGCGACGGGCTCCGCAGCGGCAGAAGAGAAGACGGTGGAGAAGGTGGTGTACCGCCCGATCCGCCGCAAGCTGCCGGATGAACGCGCGTCGATCACGCACAAGTTCTCCATCGGCGGACATGAAGGCTACATCACGGTGGGCCTCTACGAAGACGGTACGCCGGGCGAGTTGTTCATCAGCATGGCGAAGGAAGGCTCGACGATCTCGGGCCTGATGGATAGCTTCGCGACGGCGATCAGCTACGCGCTGCAGTATGGCGTGCCGCTGAAGTTCTTCGTCGACAAGTTCAGCCACGTGCGCTTTGAGCCGAGCGGCTGGACGGGCAACGACAAGGTGCCGTATGCGAAGTCGATCATGGAC
>JBEBFS010000133.1:0-7255 GCA_040081855.1 Bryobacteraceae bacterium
TGAGATTTTCGGCGAGTGGGGATGGACGCGCACCTACAACGTGCAGGTTGCGCAGAACTTCGAGCGGAGCCTCAACAAGGGCGCTAACGGGCAGAAGCAGAGCGTCATTTGTGCCAAGGTTGTGGTCGTCTCAACGGTGTCCGTGAACGGCCTTGGGTCGCACACCGGCGTCGGAGAGGAATGGGCGGACGACGAAAATTCGGCGACGCGCGCCGAGGCCCAGGCGTTCAAGCGCGCCTGCGCCTGCTTCGGACTGGGCCGGTACCTGTACGACCTGGACAAAATCTGGGAGGATTTGGACCAATACAACCGTCCTGTCCGCAATCCCAACTTGCCGGATTGGGCGCTTCCCGCCCACGCAAGGCGGCAGACACAGACGCAATCCCGTCCGCACTCGCCGGCTCCAGCGCAGCCACGTCAAGGACTCGTTCAGCAGGAGACGCTGGCCACGGTAAAGCAGTTGTGCCAAACCGTTGGGTTTGGCCTCTCCAAGTTCACCCTCCAGAAATATGGCGGTGTGACGGATGCGTCCAAGATTGGATTCGCGAAGCTCACGACGGTGTTCGAGAAGCTGAGCGATCTAGCGAAGGGAGTCGAGCGCCTCCTTACGGCGTCGAGAAAACTCGCCGAGGGACGTTACGCGGCGATTTGCTGGGAGTTGAACTTTGCCAGCGACTCACTTGACGACATCCCCGACCGCGACGGACTGTGCGCGCTGCTGAAACGAGTGGAGGCCGAGGTCGGCACGGTAACGGCCGGTACCGCCCAACAACAGGTGCGCGGCTCAATTGAGGAACTGCGCGGAAGGCTGCTTCAGGCGGCCAGGAAAGTTGCCGACAGTGGACGCGTCGGCTGGCCCGCAAAGTTCGGCGAAGTGATCGCTCATGCTACTGACGGCAAGGTGACGCTGGAGCGATTGAAGAACCTAACTGACGCGGATGCTCCTGTTCTCGAAGCGGCGCTCACGAAACTGGCCGCGTGATCGAGAAAACGGAGTCCTCATCGTGGATTGACGGTCCGCGCTCGGGGCATTCCCGAGCGTGGCGTCACCCTCGCGCTTGAACGTCGAGTGACATGTGCCTACTTTAGAGTTGCGGCAGGCAGATCCAGCAGGAACTCATAGTAGACGAGCGGCGTACTTCTATAGGTCACTCTGCCCGCCTCGCGAAAGCCACACTTGGAATAGAAATCACCCGCGCCGGCCTCAGCGTCATATGCGTCGAGGCGAATGGCGTTGCTTGGCCAATCCTTGGCGGCCTTTTTTGCCTCTTCCATAAGATATCGGCCAATCCCGCGACCCTGCAGGTTCGTCGCAACGGCCATATTGCGCAGATACAGCGCGCGAGGAACGCTTTGAAAGTACTTCAGATCGATGGCCCATGGTTTCTTGGTTGCCAGACCGAGAGTGGCAACAATACTGTTGTCGTTCCAGACCGCCAGCACACGTGACGTCTTGATGTCACGCAATACGCTTCCTTCGGTGACACATGAGGACCAGTGTCCCTTTCCGTGTCGGCGGGTCAGGTGTTCGGCGACGGAAGTTCGAAGCGCTGCTATGGCAAGCGAGTTAGTGTTGATCGCGGCCGTGAGCGAGAGATTCATCGCACCTGCTCCATCGAACACAGTCGCCAACCGCCATCCAGGAGACCGACGGTTGCGCAGGCAGGTCCGCCATCCCGAGCGCTTCCGTCGAAACAGGCTTCCAATCTTGCGCTCGACGTTGCGCACGCTTGTTCTACCAAAGGCCAGGCGATGCCGAACAAGGCAATCTTGGCGCGTCGGGTCCAACAGGAGTCTAGCTGGCCCGCGGAGGTTCCCGAGCAGACATAAAGGAAGCGCCCCGCAGGCGGACCTTGAGTGAATGGACCGAGAAAGCGAGCCACATCTCCGTTGGCAACCGGTTGAGCGCGGACCACCAAGTCAAACGAGATATCAGCGCCGGTTGAGACGACCACATCGACGAGTTCAGAGACACCACGCTGAAGGCAAAACTGGACGCGGGGTGGAGGCCGAAGGACTATCAAGCGGAGCCGGAGCGCATGCTCGATCACCGTAAGCTTCTTGGCAGAGTGCAGTGTTTTCCCCTCCACAGCCCTCATTGTACGGCGAATCGGCGGTCTGTGTGATCGCCCACGCTACCGAATGGTCACTTGACTTTTGCCGGGGCCTTCACCTCAAATCCTGATTTTTCGATGACCTGCTGAAGCTGAGCCAGATTGATCTGCGAATCCTCGTAGACCACCGTGACCAAGCGTTTGTCCACGTCGATGGTCGTATTTTTGACTCCTGCCGTTTTTGCCATGGCCCGCTTAACGACTACTGCGCAGGAACCACAATCCATCTTGGGCACATTGATGTGGGTGGTAGCTTCCTTTGCTACGGCCACAACCGCGATCAATGCAACTCCGGCCATGGTTGCGATCAGTTTCATTTCAGTGTCTTCC
The DNA here is from genome assembly GCA_040081855.1 of Bryobacteraceae bacterium. Lineage (GTDB taxonomy): Bacteria > Acidobacteriota > Terriglobia > Bryobacterales > Bryobacteraceae > Palsa-187. Next base: position 2,445 of record JBEBFS010000133.1, read on the forward strand.
TTTCCAACTTTCATTACTTGACGGACTGCGTGAAACTCAAGATTTGCCAGCAAGTAAGAACTCTGCCACGGAGCCTGAGTAGTATGGGAATGCAGCGAAAGCGACAACCACGCCAGCGACCAACCACAGCACAATTCGGGCAGCGCGGCGCTTGGACGGGATGCCGCATGCTGAGCCAGAAGTGCATACGTTCTGTCGCTCGGGCCGGTATGCGTAGTAGAACGCAAGTCCGAGAAGCCCAAACGTAACGGCCAGAAGATATGGCCGCAGCGAATCGAAGAACGCCGAGGCGCCCAGGATCGAAACTCCGGTTAGAGCGAAGACGATCGGCAAAGTGCAGCACAGGCTTGCGCCGATGGCCGCGACAACGGAACCAACCATGAATAGTGAGTGCCGCTCCTGGTTCCCAGTAGCCGAGGTCGTGGATGGCGTGGGTTGACAACAAGCCGACGCGCCAGACCCGCTCTCGCCAACCTCGCGTATCGCGCGGCGAATCAGTTCGCGCGAGGGCAATCCTTCGACGAGTCCATTGTTAACGTAGGTGCGGCAACTGATCCCGTAATCTCGAACCCCGCGGGCTTCGGGCTCGACATCCAATCCTTCAACCCGGATCGAGGGCGAACCCAAGAAGGCGGTTGCCTGGGCAGTCTCCCGATCCGCGACGTTTACCTCCGCCACGTGCGCGGAGACTTGCTCTTCCTCGAGGACATCAAGAACCAAATTGACGGCCGGTTTGTAGTGGGGGCAGCCGTCAAAGTACAACACCTCGATCTTCATTCACTTTCTCCTGTGGTCCGGGAGAGTTCTTCCAGGACCGGGCAGCAGTTCCCGTGGGATGAGCCGATCGCTTTCGCCTCACGAACACACTTGCGCAGCGCGACGGTGAGAGTGCGCTCCAGCGTTTGCAGTTCTTCGATCTTTTGCCCGACCGTTGCCAGTTTGCGCTCAAGGAGGTCTCTGACGTGGGAACAGGCCGGCAGAGTCTCGCTACGCGCGATGAGAAGTTCTCGAATCTCCTGAAGCGAGAAGCCAAGTTCCTGAGACTTACGAACAAACTTCAGGTCCTGAATCTGGCTAGGGCCGAACAGACGAAATCCGCCCTCGGTCCGGCCCGAACGCTTCACCAGTCCTTCCTTCTCGTAGAAGCGGATGGTGTCGATGCTGAGCCCGGTTTCCTTTGCTGCCCAACCGATCTTGGCTGCGTTGTTCAACGTTTTCTCTGCGCCCATACCAAGAGTACAGTCTGGAGTTAAGTCCAGAGTCAAGCGCAATTTTGCGGTTCTAGAACCAACCCCCTCCTATATATAAGGTCAGTCCGGCTGAACGCCTGCCTGACGATCCCTCTTTGCGGCACCCGGTCGGGTAGCCGTTAACCCACAACCAACCCACTACAAAAGGAGAACTCAGATGTTTGCAAATCAGAACGTAAGCGCGAGCGAGGTGCTCAGCACGCGAGACATGAATGTTCGCCCCGGACGAGACGTGACCGAGATTGTCGGCACCTTCCTGACGGTGGCCGAAGCAGTAGTCGCCCACTGGGTCGAGTATTCGAAAGGCCTGCTGCTGTTCGTGATGGTTCCGGGCGACGAGCGCTCGGGAGAATTCTATGTGTACGACCGGAAGAAAGGCAGCTTCTGGCTGTTGAGCCTGGCCGACAGCGTTTTCGGCGGGTACGCCCTTGCGGACATGCGGCAGAAAATCAAGGACTTCCGGCTGTTGGACTTCGCGGAAGATCCCTCCCGCCTACGGGCGGCAAAAGGGTAATGGCAACTCGCTTTGCGATTCGGAAGAACGGGTGTAAAGAATACCTATGCGGGAAGCCCTGCTGGCAACGTCCGACATGACGGCTGAGTACGCGCGGTGGTTTGTGAATCGACCGGCGTACACGCGGCAATCGGATCGGCCGCATCCCGAATCGGGGCGGCACTACTACTACCGACCGCGCGCCGAGGGCGGCGGCGAGGTGGCGATGGAACCGGAAGATGTCTGGCGTCATTTGGCCGGCGAGATCACGCTCGGGATCTACGCGATCAATCCAGAAACACAGCGGGTGAAGTGGATGGGGATCGACGCAGATTACAAGCGGTCGCTCGACGACTTGCTGAAGTTGCAATACGAACTCCAGCAGGACGGCATTCAGGCGGCTCTCGAACAAAGCCGCCGTGGCGGACATCTTTGGATTCTGTTTGAGACGCCAGTGCTTGCACGGCATGCGCGCGTGTACATCCGGCACTTAGCTGGAAAGCTCTCGGTGCATGTAAAGGCGTCCGGACCCTCGGACGGGATTGAACTGTTCCCGAAACAGGACCGGATCGAACCGACGCAATTCGGCAACGCGATTCGCGGGCCGCTCGGGATTCACCGGGCCGTTAACAGGCGCTACTGGTTTTACGGGGCAAGACACGACCTCGACGCGCAGATGAAATACCTGCGCGAACTACGACGGGTCACGGAAATACAGCTTTCTGAACTGATCGCCGGACTTGCGGTCGAAGAAGAGCGGCCGCCTGAACTATTGACCGGCTCGCGATCCGAACGTTCTTACTTTCAGATTCTCGACTGTCTGAATCGGGATGGGTTGCGGCGAGTTGGACGCAATTGGGTTGCGCAATGTCCCAGTTGCGCGGCGGCAGGCCGTGATCGTGGCAAGGACAACTTGGCCATTTCGGTTGAGGAGCCTTCGAAGTACTTGTGCTGGGCTGGCTGCACGAACATACAGATCCGGGCGGCGCTTGGTGCGCCTGCTCCGGTGAACGCGCGTTAGGAGGAGGAGATGGCGAACGAGTCTCGACTGGTGCTACCCAAGCCGATGATGGCGAAGCTGGCATCTCTCGGAATCTACTGCCAGACGTGGGTCACCGCCGAACGGCAGGACCGTGCGAAGCGGTGGGTTCTGCGGGGCGTCGAAAGTGGCGGAAGCGCAAGGGAATTCGGGCGCTACATCTCCTTCTTCGCGGCGGATGGGTCGCGGATGGAATGGCTACAAAAGGCGGATCGCATTGGCGCAAACGGCGTGCACGCGGTGGTGATTGGTGAGGGCCTGGTTGGCGTCGAGATGGCGCGCGTGGGTGAGACGTACCAACTGGTGATCTCAAGGCACCAGCTCGGAAAGGCAAAGACAGAAGGAAAACGGCCACCGATCGAGTCTTCGATTGTCTTTCGAGGGGTGGATGGCCAGTTGTCCGAGAAGTTACGGAAGCAGGGGTTGGCACCGGCCTTTTTGACCCGAAGCGGCGAAGTGAGGGCAGTCCCGGTCGAGTTTCTAGATGCCGTAAAGATTGTCGCAGCCGGAGTTTCGTGCGTGAACTGCCGGCACGTTCACGGCTTAGTTGGCGGCGTGCCCGTGGTCGAAACCAAGGACGCTGGGGCCGCGATAGTGGCGATTGCGTCTTGAGTCCCAAGGAGTCTGAACAATGAAGGAATACTTGACGAAGCTCTGCATGTTTCTATTCTTGGCCGCCCTGTTTTCGGGCCGAACGAACGAGCTCGGGGTTCTGATCGGCGCGCTCACCGGTACGGTTCTGCTTTGGCCGCTCTACCGGAGGTTCGTCCCAGCGCCGAAGCGCCGCCGGATAGTCGTCGTTGACGAGGATGCCGAAATCGCGGAGCAGCCTGCTCCGGAATTGACCACGAAATAGCACTGCGAAAGGAGACCTGCGATGAAGGTCGGCACCAAAAGTGTGATCGGCGGAGCGCATTGCGTTCTTCTGCATCCATTCTTCGTTGCATGGGGTTGGAAACGACTATTCGGCTTCCCCTGGGACCCGCGTCTGTGGGCCGCCTTCGCTTTGCACGACGCCGGTTATGTTTCGTGCGGCGATATGGATGGAATCGAGGGTGAAGGGCATGTCGTACTCGGCGCGCGCATCATGGGTGCTCTCTTCGGACCAGCGTGGGAGGACGAGTGCTTGCGCCATTCCCGATATTGGAGCCGACGCATGGGCTTGCCCATCAGTCGGCTTTGCCTTGCGGACAAAATGGCGTTTGCGCTCACTCCAGCACGGCTGTATCTTCCTATGGCGCGATGGACGGGTGAGTTGCAGGAGTACATGTTGAGGTCGCGAGAGCGGCAGGCTGGTGACAACGGGTTCACTGCCGACGAAGAGCTACTGGTGCGATCTGAAGTTCCCAAAGAGTGGCTGCGCGGGCTTCAAAGCTACACGTTGCGTTGGGTCGAGCGGCATCGGGATCAGTGGACGGCCTTCGGAGATGAGCATGTACCCGCAAATGAAACTCAGGCACTACGACTGCGCTGATTGCGGCATTCCGTGTAAGAGCACTTCTCCCAACGCGGAGCGATGCAGGAAGTGCGCGAAGCTGCGCCAGAATCGGCAGAGCACTGAATATCAACAGAAGATGTTGGCACGCAAGCGAGCAGCGCGCAGTCAGCCGGGCGCCGAGCAGACGACCGCTGCGTAGACCCTAGCCTCTGGAGCGTCGCCGAACTGACGGCCGCTCATTCATCGATCCCGCAGGCAGCCTGCCTACCGGGATTCTCATCAACAACTTAACCGGACCCAGCCCCTGCCGCGCCATGCGACCAGGGGACGGGTCCGCATTTCGAACGAACAGGAGATACAAACATGTTGGGATACACAAAGATTCAGATAATGGGCAACCTTGGCGGTACTCCAGAGATGAAGTTTCTGCCGAGCGGCGACCCCGTCGTCAACTTCTCGGTGGCTGTGAACCGCCGGTTTAAAGATCGCGAGGGCAATCAGAAGGAGGCCACGGATTGGTTCCGAGTTTGCGCCTTCAACGGTGTCGGCGAGGCATGCGCGAAGCATCTGCAGAAGGGCGACGGGATTTTC
>JBEBFS010000134.1:0-7125 GCA_040081855.1 Bryobacteraceae bacterium
GCCGCCCCTGTAAATCCTTCAAACCACGGCCTCTCCCACCCCCTGAGGTGGTCTACTTTCTCTCCGCCCCAGTGGTCTAGTTTTGCTCCGCCCTTGACACCTGAGCCACGCAATCGAGAAGTGAGCCAAATACACGAAATCCACCAGCTCAAGAGCATGGAGTTCACGAAGAATTGCGAGCGGTTGATTGAGAGCCAGGCCGCCGATCAGTTTTTCAAGCCAGTGTTGAACCAGGCCCTGACGCGAGGCGTGTCCCTGCAAGTTCCTTCTGCTGAGCTAGTACAAGTTTAGGGATGTTGTGTAAATACAAGTCAATCGTGTTGAAGAGTTGAAGCAGGCCTTCTCCGAAAGTCGCTTGGTTGACGGATGCAAGTCCGCTAGAATGGCAGTTAATGGGTCTGACGATCGATACCATTCGCACGCGTTCCCGCGCAGGTTCTCCGGGCCATCCTTCCTCCCCAAGCCCTTGTGGGACTTTTGTGGGACAACCGCATCAAAATCGGCCAAACTGGCCAGATCAGCAACAAAGGAGCATGCGCGAGAACCCCTTTAAGGATCAATAGCTTGCAGTACAGGAGAGAGTCCAGCCCAACTGGCGCAAACTAGGTTTTTCTGATTCAGGTTCTAGTTCTCGCAAGGGAGTGGAGGTTCAAGTCCTCTCATCCGCACCAAACAAGTTGTCAGCTTTCAACTCAGTACAGCCGTTCGCTGGATAGCATCGTTTTTCGTTGAACAACGCTGTGCCACAATTGTGCCTCTGCCACAGGTGCCTCAAGCCTAAAACAGCCCAAATCTCTTCCGTGGTTTCGGCAACTCAGCGTTGTGATGGTGCATCTTCTCGGCGATGGCTCTAATCCGTGCCATCGTTATTCCATTCGCTTGTTCCAAGGCCAAAGGGTGCTCTGTGGCTTCGAGTTCGAGGAATGGACGAACGCCAACAGCACGAGAATGCACGGCAACTTTGAGATTTAGCGTTTCGGGGTAGCCCGGAAGCGAATTGCAGAACCATCCAAAATATGAAGGCTCATTGACACGGCTTGGTTCTTCCCAAAGTTCGCTAGTTCGTTCAAAATTGGCCTTACTAAGTGAAACCCATGTCCCCCATGCGAATGGTCCGTCGCCATCAACGACGGGAATCTCAACGAGACCTCTGATGAAGAAGTACTGGTCGTCAATGATACATTGATCGGAACTCAGTTCGCCTCGTTGTTCACGTTCCGCAGAAGGAAGTGCAGCCCAAGCATCAGGCGCATTTAGATGCCACGCCAGCGGTGGGCCTTCGTGCATTTGACCACAGCAGGAACATTGGAAACTCGATTGGTACACCACTAAATTTTACGGCTGACGTGCTTCTCTTGGCTACTGAAGGGGCTGCTCCGCAGCCGTGAAGCGTGCCGCTTCACGGTCTTGATGGAATTTGTTCTCGTCACCTGCGGCTGGTAGGACGGCTTGAGACACGAACCCCTTACCGAAAAGGGATTCGTATCAAAATCCTGCGTATTGGAGCCGCACGGAATCGGCACACTTCGTTTTAGCCGCGCTGCACGACTAAGTTCTGATTCGCGTCGCCGGGTCCACCGCTTCGCAAGGAACCCGGAGGGACACCGCGATCGCAAATATCGCCAGCGGACGTCCCCTTTTAGACATCGTCTTTACCGATGAATTAGTCCGAATTTATCTATTTGTAGAATGCGACGAAGTTTTCCAAAATTGGAGTTGTAACTCGCATGACGCTCTCCAATACCAACGCAGCCCCGCATAGACGCCTCTTCGCGCTTCTCGATCTGGAGCGCAACGATCTTTGGGTCGCCATCGTGTTTTCCCTGGCGATCGGTCTTCTCACTTTGGCCGTACCTGTCACCACCCAGGCGCTGGTGAACACGGTCGCTTTTGGAACGCTACTACAGCCGCTGGTGATCCTCAGCGTCCTGGTTCTTTCGTTGCTGCTGGTTTCCGCATTCCTGCAAACCATTCGCTTCCATGTGGTCGAAGTTTTGCAGCGGAGGCTGTTTGTTCGGCTGGCGTCGGAATCCTTTCACCGCTTGCTAAGCGCGAAGGCGGATGTCTTACGGATGCAGAACGGTCCGGAAGTAGTGAACCGGTTCTTGGACGTGGTCATCGTCCAGAAGGCGGCGGCAACTTTGTTGGTGGATGGGCTGAGCGTTCTCACACAGACCCTCGTGGGCATGGCCTTGTTGGGCGTGTATCACCCGTGGCTGCTGGCTTTTGATGCGGTGTTGCTGGCGGCTCTTCTGGTGGTGATGTTCCCGCTGGGGCTGGGCGCGGTGACCACAGCGGTGAAGGAATCGAAGTCCAAGTACGCGCTGGTCGGCTGGCTGGAGGAAATTGCCCGGAACGCGACAACGTTTCGCGGGGAAGGGCAGTCGCGGTTTGCCGCCGGGCGTTGCGATGCCCTGGTGCAAGAGTATCTTCGCTACCGGTCCAAACACTTCCGGATTCTTCTGCGCCAGTTTGCCGGCTCGCTGCTATTGCAAGCCTGCGCGAGCGCCGCTCTGTTGGGCATCGGCGGAATGCTGGTCATCCAGAGACAGTTGACCTTGGGCCAGCTGGTCGCCGCCGAATTGGTCGTCACCGCCGTGCTCTCCGGCATCGCGAAGCTAGCCAAACACCTGGAGACGTTTTACGATTTGCTTGCCTCGCTCGACAAACTGGGGGCGTTGACCGACCTGCCCGGCGAAGCCACGGGCGTGGAGGCTCCTGCCGGCAACGGCCCTGCTCAACTGTTGGTGCGGTCTCCGCGCTATGACCTAAGCATTGCGCCCAGCGAAAAAGTGGGCTTGCGGGGTGGGAGCGGTTCCGGAAAGAGCACACTGCTCGACGCCATTTTGGGGTATTCCGAGCTTCCTGGAGTCTCGGTGGAGTTCGACGGTGCCGATATTCGCAATCTTCAGTTGCGCCAATTGCGCTCCGGCATCGCGCTGGTGCGCGGTGTTGAATTATTCCATGGAAGCATCCTTGATAACGTCCGCGTCGGCCGCGAGCATTCGGTGGCGCAAGTGCAAAAGGCGCTGATCGATGTGGGGGTGTGGGGCGCGATTCAACAACTGCCGGACGGGCTGAACACCATGCTGGCAACGGGCGGCGCGCCGCTCTCTGAGGGAGAAAAGCAGGCGGTGATGATGGCGCGGGCAATCGTAGGCTCGCCGCGATTGCTGATCATCGATGAAGCTCTCGACAGCGTGCAGGATTCCGAGGAGCGGGAGCTGTTTACGGAAATTCTATTCGATCGCGCGGCTCCCTGGACGCTATTGCTGGTGACGGCGAGGGAAGACCTCATGCGCCGTTGCGACCACGTATGGAAGTTAACCCGCGAGGGCCTGCAGGAGGCGGCATGAGCACGCCAGCTTCGGCTTATCCTCTTTTGCCGTCCATGGCGCAAGTGGCCGGGTATGCTCCCGCGCGGCGGATTGCATGGATTCTGGTTTTCCTTTTCCTGCTCCTGATCGCCGGGTTGGGATTCACGCCTTGGCAGCAGAGCATCAGCGGCGCCGGACGCGTCATTGCTTTCGCGCCGCTCGAACGGCAACAGACTATTTCCGCTCCCGTCGACGGCCGTGTTGTGCGGTGGCACGTAGTGGAAGGAACGCGTGTGAAGCAAGGCGACGTGATCGTCGACATCAGTGACAATGACCCCGGCATGATCGACCGCCTTCGTGGAGAATTGTCCGATGCGAGAGAACGCCAGTCCTCGCTCGGCGACAGGATCGCCGGTCTCGAAGCCTCTCGCGAGAGCGCGCTGGCCGCCGCTGAATCCCGAGTCGGAATGGCGTCGGAACGGATTAGCGCTGCCGAACGCGGCCTGGATGCGGCGGAGGCGACACTGGTCGCCGCGCGCTTGAATCTGGAACGGCAAGAGCAGCTTGTGAAGCGTGGATTGACGGCGACGCGAAGCGTGGAGTTGGCCCGCATGGACCATGATCGTGCCGCGGCCGAATTGGAACGATCGAGGAATACTCTCAACGCCGCGCGCCAGGATCACCAGGCCACCATCTCGGATCGCCTGAAAGTGCAGGCGGACTACAAGGCTCTGATTGAAGACGCCAACGCGTCACGGGCGTCGGCGAGCGGCGCCGTGCGTCCTATTGAGACCCGTCTGGCGCGGCAGTCGACGCAGGAAATTCGCGCGCCTCGCGATGGAGTGATTCTGCGTTTGCTGGCACAGCCAGGCAGCGAACTGCTGAAGGCGGGCGAATCGCTGGCGGTGCTGGTGCCGGACACAACACAAACGGTGGTGGAGCTTTGGATCAATGGAAACGACATGCCGCTGCTGCACTTCGGGGATCGGGTACGCCTTCAATTTGAAGGATGGCCCGCGATTCAGTTCGTTGGGTGGCCCTCGGTGGCGGTCGGTACCTTTGGAGGAACGGTTCAACTGCTGGATGCGACCGACGATGGCACCGGTCGTTTCCGCATACTGGTTGCGCCCGATGCGAGCGATGAAGCCTGGCCCGAGTCTCGTTACCTGCGGCAGGGAGTCCGCGCCAATGGTTGGGTTCTGCTGCAACAAGTAAAGCTCGGCTTCGAACTGTGGCGCCGGTTCAATGGATTTCCGCCGACGACGACAAAGAGTGCCGGGCCCACGCCCGGTGATCCCAAGAAGAAAAAATGAAAGCCCTTATTTGCTGGCTGATTTGCGCAGCGCCGCTAGCCGCGCAGACACCGCTTCAACTCAACGAAATTCTTGACTCGGTGGAGAAGAACTATCCGCCACTGCTTGCGACCTTGGCGGAGCGCAATATCGCGGACGCCGAGGTTCTGCAGGCGCTGGGCCGCTTCGATTTTGTCATCGGAGCCCAGGCCGATACCGATCGTTACGGATACTATCCCAATCAACGCGTAACGATGGGCTTCGATCAGGCGTTCTCGACAATGGGTGCATCGGCGTATGGCGGATGGAGGGTCGGCGACGGAAGTTTCGCTCCCTATGCGGGAGCCCAGGAGACGCGCTCACTGGGCGAATGGCGCGGCGGCATTAAAGTTCCGCTGCTGCGCAATCGCGAGATCGATGACCGTCGAGCCAACTTGCAAAAGGCCCGCATCGGGCAGCGAATCGCCGATCTGACGATTGACCAGCAACGCCTGATCGTTCGCCAACTCGCCGCGCGCCGCTACTGGGACTGGGCGTCCGCCGGACAGCGGCTGCGCGTGGCGCAAGACATTCTGCGGGTCGCTCAACAAAGGGATGAAGCGTTGCGGGAGGCGTCTAGTCTGGGCCAGATTCCCGCGATCGAAGTTACAGAAAATCAGCGCCAGATCTTGCAGCGCCGCTCGCAGTTGGTGGAGGCCGAGCGAGGAATCCAGCAGGCCGCAATCGACCTGTCGCTTTTCTATCGCGATCAAACCGGCCGGCCCGTGCTGGCGTCGAACGATCAGCTTCCGCCTGCGATTCCGGCTACGGAAACCCTAACCGACGTCCGTGTCCAAGAGGATTTGGTGGCCGCGCTGAGCCGCCGTCCGGAAATTGAGCGCCTGTCGCAGCAGAAGGAGCAGGCCAGCGTGGATAAGCGGATGGCGGCAAACGAGCGCAAGCCGGCCGTCGATCTTTCCTTGGGCTTCACAACCGAAGCGGGCGATGGCGCCATCCGCCGCGGCCCGAATGAGATGAAGGCTTCGCTGCGCTTTGAACTTCCGTTCCAGCGCCGCACGGCAACCGGCAAGCTGGCGTCGGCGGAGGCCAAGTTCAATCAAATTGTCCAGAGAGAACGTTTCGCCCGAGACCAGGTGGAAGCGGAAGTGCGCGATGCCGCAAGCGCGGTCCGCGCCGCGCACAACCGCGCCACTCTCGCGCAGGGCGAAGTTCAAGTTGCGTTGGAGTTAGCCGACGCCGAGCGCGAACGGTTCCGTTTGGGAGACAGCACGCTGTTCACCGTCAATCTTCGCGAACAGGCCGCCGTGGATGCGGAACTCCGCCAGGTTTCCGCGGTGAACGATTACCTGCGGGCGCTCACCGTTTACGAACAAGTGACGGCGAGCCTGTTGAACAACCTGTAGGGTGGTGAAGCGGTTTAGGTGTGGCGTAAACCGTGCCTGGCCACGCTGACGGAATGCCGTTGGAAACACGGCGCGCTTCCGCCGTAGTTTTTGTTTGAGACCCTGATTTCCTAACGTGTCTCCGTTCTGCTTCGCATTCGAAAAACAAAAGAGCGCTCTTTGTTGCCGCTGACATACACTCAACGACGAAGAGACCGCTGGATACCTACTCAACGGCAAAGCAACCACTGACACACACTCAGTGGCCAAGAGACCGAAAGAACCGGTACGGCGCCCGGTCCGTGATTATTACCTGCACACGGCACAGGAACTATGAAGACAGTCATCCTTCCAACACACGCAGACCCGCTGTGAGTTACCCGGGGCGTCACTCTTGGTCGATTTGGCCCTCTGCTGGAAGAGCGCTCAAACTCCTTGCCTATGTTGTAAGGGGTGGATGTGCAGGTTTCGTGCGAGGCGAAGTTGGATGTGGCTGAAAAGGGGGGAGATTGAGTTGGGGGATTTGGTGTGAGTGACGGATTTGGGAATGGTATTTGAGTGTACTGTCCCCCTGTTCCTCCGTCAAGAAGAAAATGTACCTTTTACCTAGCGACGCTTCGAAGCTTCTTTTGAAAAACAGATACGCCTCATCCGCAAAATAGTAAAAGTTGATGTCGTCGGAATCTAAGTGCCCGCGCAATTGATTCTCGATATGGCAACGGACAAGGTGCAAGTCCAACCGTGCATCCGGGTAATGAGCGGCCGGAATGTCTTTGCGAACGACCGTGTTCTCCGTGACCACCCCGACGATGATGTTCGGCGCACGGGAATAGACGTCGCCCAACTCCGTAACGGCCGGTCCTTTGAGGACGGTGTCGACGAGTTGCACGGACCGCTGCGCACCGCACCCAACTAGTAAGAGTAACGGCAACAGAAATCTCATATTGGTAAGCGATTGCCGCTTCGGGGATTTACCAACCCCCCTGGCCACCCGGGCAAACGCGGGCAAACGCGGGGCAAACGCGGGACAGGCGGATGCACTGCACCCCTCCCCTGAGACAGAAAAACCAGTGACAGTCTAGTCATCGGACATCCTAGCATTGGCCTCGTATGAGTCGTGTTGAGACAGAGCGG
>JBEBFS010000135.1:0-7087 GCA_040081855.1 Bryobacteraceae bacterium
GTCCCGAGATCTGGCGGAGCTGGAAATCACGGACCGCGGTATACGGAAGCGGTTGGCTGCACCCGCTACCTTCATCGTAGCTCCGAGCGCCTTCGAGCGTGCGCACAAAAATCTGGTCTCCACGCATTCGTAATTCCGCTTGGTGATCCACCCAGACGCGGACCTCGCACCGGCCTTGGCTGGCCCGCGGGTCCCATCCAGGCTGCTGGCGCACACGGAATTGAATCTCGCCCTGTCCAAATGCAATCGCCGGGATCAACAGGGCCGCGGCTGCGATTATGAATTTCATTAGTCACCTTCGAGGCGGCCGTGCTTTTTGCACGGCGACCGCGATTGTTAATGCACGACGGATGCCAAATCCCCATGTAAACGCGCTGCAAATCGTTCCCGTTGGAACCGCGAAGATCTTGCAATCCAGCGAGTAGGGTGGTTTGGACCTACGCATGCATTGAACTTAAGCGGAAATATACAGAGGAGGCAATAAAATGCTTTGGACAATTTTCATGATTCTTCTCGTGCTGTGGGCAGTGGGCCTAATGACGGCCTACACGGCGGGTGGCCTTATTCATGTTCTTTTGGTCATCGCGGTGGCCGTGCTCCTAATCCGGTTGCTCCAGGGACGCAGGGTTGTTTGACGGGACTACGGTCCGAGATACGGCGGTGGGCGAATCATCGCCGTTTGCTGGATAAGAAATGAGGCACCGCATGAGAGTCAATCGAGTCATTTGGGCCGCAGCAGCGTTGATGTTTTTTAGCGGCAATGTGCCGGCAAACGCCCAGCGTGACCAGCAAGGTGAGAAGGAAGGCCGATCCGATAGGCAGGAGCGCGGCGGGCAATCCCAACAGCAGAGACAGGGACAGCCTCAACGCGCGGAACAGCAGCAACAGCAACAACAACAGCGTGCGCAACAACCACGGCAAGAAAAGCAAACGCAGCCACAGCGTGCAGAGCCGCAGCGTACCCAACCGTCGCCCCAGGAAAGGCAGGCGCAGCAACCTCAACAGCAACCGCAGCGTGCCCCTCAACCTGTGCAACCTCAACAGCAACAGCGGGCGCAGCAACAACAACAGCAGCAACAACAGCAGCAACAACAACAGCAACAACAACAACAACAGCGGGTTCAGCAACCGCCTCCGCGGCAGCAACAGCAGCAGCAGCGTGCTCAACAATCTCCGCGGCAACAGCCGCAGCGATCGCAGCAACAGGCGCAGGCCTGGCAGCAGCAGCGCGGATGGTTAGGGCAAGGAGGGTGGCAAGGCCAAAATAGTTGGCAACAAAACCGCGCCCGGAATTGGTCGTCCGACCATCGCACGTGGTCCCAGCGCGGTGGATACGGCGGATACTACATCCCGTGGGACCGCTTCGGTCTAAACTTCGGCCGTCAACACTCCTTCCGTATACGTTCGCGCCCCGGAATCTATATGGGGTACCCGCGCTTCGAATACGGCGGCTTCGCATTTTTGCTTGTCGATCCGTGGCCGGAGTACTGGGCCGAAGACTGGTACAACTCCGACGACGTCTACATCGACTACGACGACGGCTACTACCTGTTCAATAACAGGTATCCTCAGGTCAGGCTTGCGATCTCAATTGTGCTGTAATCAAACACCGCGGAAGAGTGTAGTCTCCTCTTTGCACGGCATGGGCTCGGGCGCCGTCGCTCGAGTCCATGCCGTCATGTCCCAATTTGGCGTATGGCATGCGTCTCGGGCATATCGTGCATTCGGAATACGTCCGCGAAAGATGCAAGAAGCCTGTCACACTGAAAGGGAACTATGAACAAGAGATTGATGAAACGACATAAGCGTGAGTTTTCGAAAACCAGGGGCCAGGTTAAGCTCTCTGAGCCCGACGTGAGAACGCCGGAGCAGATTAAAGCCGCACGAGAAGCCAGCCGCCCCGCCGGCGGCCGCAACGATAGCACGGCTGCACACATGGCGCCTCGCGGGAACCAGGCCGGTCCCACTCGCGGAACAGGCAGCGCAGCGAAGACGGCGGTATAAATCAGGAGTTATGTTACCCCCACACTGCCCGTACTGCAAATCCATCGAGTTCCGAGGCGTCGGCTTTCGGAACGGTTTTGAGAAAGCCTTGAACTGGCTACTCTCGCCGTTCCGGTGTTCTCTCTGCGGCCATCACTTCTTCCTGTTCCGGTGGCGCGCGCCTGCCGCCGGAACCGCCTAGCGGGGAATCGAGAGGTAGCCTTAACCGAGCCCACTTGCGAAATCGCGAACTTCGGCAATGCTCGCGCTCCGGGTGGCATTCCTACCCTCCCGGAGTTCCTTAGGAAAAATACATATAGATCTAGCGAGTGCTCTCGCTAGAGTAGGCGTTATTTAGCGCTGCTTGCGGCTGCGGAAAGATTGTTTGCCGAAGCGGCGCGGAGTGCTAGCGCCTTGCGGCTTTTCGTGGCGCGGCCCGCTCTTCCGTTTGGCGAAAGACGCACGCGGCGCGGCATTTCTGCCCGGCTGCGCTGTGCCTGGGGCGGATTCGCTGCTGGGCCGTGCTTCCTTTTGTAAGTCCTTGGGAACTTCGCGCGGTTCCAGGCGGACGTCCAAAAGCCGCTCAATTTTGCGGATTTCCTGGCGCTGACTGCGCGTGCTGAACGTGGAGGCAACGCCGCGCGCTCCCGCGCGTCCCGTGCGTCCAACGCGATGGACGAAATCTTCCGGCACCTGTGGCAGATCAAAATTCACCACATGCGCCAAACCCTCTACGTGCACTCCACGAGCCGCAACATCGGTCGCAACCAGAACGCGATAGCTGCCTTCCTGAAATCCACGAAGGGCAAGGTTGCGTTGTGATTGCGAGCGGTTGCCGTGAATCGCCACGGACTTCGATCCGCCGCGCGCCAGTTTCTTTGCCAACCGGTCGGCCCCGTGCTTGGTGCGCGCGAATACAAGGAAGGACCCCTGTTCCTCACGCAGCATCTTTTCCAACAGACTCAGCTTGCCGTCTTCCTCTACTTCGTAATGATGCAGATCGACGTGCTCGGCCGGCTTTGTGGTGGAGCCAATCGCGACGCGCACCGGGTTCTTCAGATGCGCATGAATCAGCGTCGCCACCGAAGACTCGATGGTTGCCGAACAGAACACCGTTTGCCGCCCGGCGGGCAGCGTCGCCAGAATCTTTTTGATGGTGGGAAGGAAGCCCATGTCCAGCATGCGGTCGGCTTCATCCAGAACCGCGACCTTCACGGTGTTGAACTTCACCGATCCGCGTCCGAGGAAATCCTGCAGCCGGCCCGGAGTGGCAATCACCACCTGCGCGCCCCTGCGAATCGCGTTCAATTGCGCTTGTTCGCCCATGCCGCCAACGACAATTGCCGCTTTCAAGCTGGTGCCTGTGGCCAGAAGAGAGAAAGACTCGCCGATCTGGATGGCCAGTTCGCGCGTTGGCGCGAGAATCATGGCGTTGATGCCGGGAGTGCAGCCTTCCCGCAGCAAGCGGTCCAACAGCGGAAGAAGAAAGGCAAAGGTTTTGCCCGTGCCGGTTTGCGCGGTGATGAGTAGGTCGCGGCCCTCTAACTGCGCGGGGATCGATTGTGCTTGTACGGGCGTCGGTTTGACGAAGCCATGATGAGCCAGGTTGCTGTGCAACACAGCCGCCAGGGGGAATTCAGAAAAAGTTTGCATTTGTTGAAAGACGGGAGAGACCGAGCCAGGAGGAACACGTACGAACAGGCGGGCGCGATAAACTTCCAGTACATTCTCAGTATAGCTTGTTTTGAGCTTCCAGGGCTCTGCGTCAACCCGCTGCGTCAACCAACGGCGCGCCGGAAGCGATTCCCGCGCCGGTTGCTCTCCCGGCCGCTGACAAGCTTCACCGCCCCTGGTGAAAATGAGGGCCAGCGTTGGCGCTCCTTATGAAGAAACCCGTAACTGTGGACTCTGCCTCTGCTCTGATCGACGCGAGGATTGCGGAGCTTGCGGATTGGCGCGGCAAAATGCTGGCGAAGGTGCGCGCCATGATTCGCTCGGCCGATACGGAGATTGTCGAGGAATGGAAGTGGGGCGTTCCCGTCTGGTCCCGCGGCGGTATCCTTTGCACCGGCGAAACGTACAAAAGCGTGGTCAAACTGACGTTCGCCAAGGGAGCCGCGTTGCCGGACCCCGCGAAGTTGTTTAACTCCAGCCTGGAGGGAAACGTGCGGCGCGCGATTGATATTCGCGAGGGCGATACGATTTCCGAAGCCGCGCTGCAGGCGCTGATTCGCGCGGCGGTGGCGCTCCATCTTGAGGGGAAAAGCGGCACGAAGGGAAAGCGTGCGGCGGTGAAGAAGCGAAAGTAGTGCACAGGCGGCTCCACGCCGGAAGCGATGGAGGGACGTGCTACGCGCCGGGCTTTCGTCCGCAGAAGACGGCGAAGCGCGCTTCTTTGAACCAGCAATCGACGGCCTGGAACCCGATCTCGTTCAACCACTGCAGTTGCGCGTCCAGCAAGGCCGAGCGATCCTCCCGCATGCGGATGAGTGCGGCGTTCAGTTCTTCGTCGGTGGCACCTAACGCGCGGGCATCGTTGTACCAGGTCTGTTGATACTCCGTTTCGAGTTCGGGCGTCGGGCCCAGCACTTGATCGGCATTAATAAAGACACCACCAGGACGAAGCGCGGTGAAGATGCGCGCGTAAAGATCGCGCTTCAGATCGTCGGTCAGGTGATGAATGGAGAGCGCGGAGACAATGGCGTCATAGGGGCCATCGAGCGGAGAATGCGCGTAATCGAGCACGCTCATCGTGGGCTGGGTTGTTGGTGACGGCGTGCGGTTGGCGAAACGCTCGCGGGCGCGAGAGAGCATCGGCTCGGATAGATCGACTAAGCGGATGCGCGCGTTGGGGAAGCCTTCGAGAACCCATGCGGAAAGCAGTCCCGTGCCCGCGCCAAGGTCGAGCACTTCGATGGGAGCATCGCTTGCAAAGGGCAGCAGGCGGACCACCCATCCGTAGAAATGATCAAAGCAGGGAACCAACTTGCGGCGGGCCTTGTCGTAATTGGCCGCCGCGCGGTCGAAACCTTCGGCGATGGTTAGGTGGCGGTTGGGGTTGGGGAAGAGGAAGGAAGCTGCTTTTTTAGTATGTGCCGGAGGGGAGAGGAGGCGCTACGGAAGGGGCCTGAGAGACACGGCCACAACAGGACGGTCTCGCTTTTGGAACTGGAGATGGTACTTTTAAGACGTGGCTGACACGCTGAAAAAGCTGACGATCGAGGGCTTCAAATCAATCAGGTCTCTACGAGATTTCGACTTGCGACCATTGAACGTCCTTATTGGCCCGAACGGCGCTGGCAAAAGCAATTTTGTGGGTTTCTTTAGGCTTTTGCATGAACTCATCCACCAGCGGCTTCAATTAGCGGTTTCCGTCGACGGGGGCGCAGATGCCTGCCTCTTCATGGGCCCGAAGGAAACTCCGAAACTGGAGGGCAAATTCTACTTTGGGGCTAACGGTTACGAATTCTCTCTCGTAGCTACTCCCGGCGGAAAATTTATTTTCGAAGACGAAACGACCTATTTCGATGGCAGGTTTGGGAAGACTCGTAAACGTATCGGCTCGGGTCATGAGGAAGCCCATCTCAAAGACTTGAAGGACGAAGCCGGGCGATGGGGTGCGCAACGAGGCGTCGAACATTATGTATTCGATGCTGTTTCAAGCTGGATCGTCTACCACTTCCATGACACCAGTGCGAACGCTGCCGTTCGACGGCCTCGCGCGATAAACGATAACATCGCTCTTCGGCAGAACGCGGAGAATCTTGCCCCCTTCCTTCTCAAGATTCTCAAGAGTGACCCTGCACGTTACCTGCAGATCCGCGATTTCATCCGCTTAGCTGCCCCATTTTTCGATGATTTCCTCCTGCGTCCTATGGCAGGACAGCAAGAAATGATCCAGCTTGAATGGACGCAGCAGGGGTCTGACTACCCATTTCGTGCCACACAGCTTTCAGACGGCACTTTGCGATTTATCTGCATGGCGACAGCACTGCTGCAGCCAGCTCCCCCGCCTACCATGCTTTTTGACGAGCCAGAGCTCGGCCTTCATCCTTACGCTCTTACGCTGCTCGGAAACTTGTTTCGGGATGTCTGCACCGACCGTATTGGAGGGCGCAGGCAAGTGATCATCTCCACGCAGTCATCTCTCCTGCTCAATGAAATGATTCCTGAAGATGTCGTGATTGTGGAGCGGCAGGATGGTCAGTCGCAGTTCCGTAGGTTGCGCTCAGAAGAGCTGTCTGAGTGGCTGAAAGATTACTCGCTCGGGGAACTCTGGCAAAAGAACGTCTTGGGTGCGCGGCCAAGAGATGAGCGTACTCCTCAGCCTCTCGCGAAAGGCGGCGATGACTGAACGTGCCGCGACTAATGGTAATAGTGGAAGGAGCCACGGAAGAATCTTTCGTGAATAATGTCCTCGCGCCGGCGTTGTGGGCCCATAGTGTTTACGCAACGGCGGTAATTATTGGTGTTCCCGGCCACAAAGGTGGTCGCGTGAGCTATTCGCGTTTAAGCAAAGACATTCTTAAAGTGCTAAAACAAGACCGACTCGTTTATTGCTCCACCATGGTTGATTGGTATGGCTTGGGCGATGGCTTTCCTGGTCATCCACCACCGCTTAATCTACCAGCCTCCGAGAAAGCACGGTCCATAGAAGCTGGCATATATGCGGATATCGTGGAACAGATCCCTGAGTTCCAGCCCGAGACTCGTTTTATACCTTACATCCAACTCCACGAGTACGAAGGCCTTCTCTTCAGTGACCCCCAGGCATTCGCGACAGCCATCAACAGGCCGCAACTCTCGGCAACTTTTCAGAAAATCCGCGACGATTTCAATACGCCTGAAGATATCAACGATGATCCGGAAACCGCGCCTTCGAAACGGATCAAGGCCGCTTGCTCCTATTCCAAGGTCATAGACGGAACCAAAGCGGCCAAGTTAGTGGGACTAATCCGAATGAGGGCTGAATGCCCACACTTCGCAGAATGGGTCCACAGGCTTGAAAATCTTCCTGAGCTTTGAGGGGCAGAGTGAACACTCCGCGGGAAGAGTGGGACACGGCACCGATCATTCCACTGGTTTGAACACCGTACGTTTTGCC
>JBEBFS010000071.1:0-24701 GCA_040081855.1 Bryobacteraceae bacterium
CAGCTTCGTTCTTGGACTTAAGATCCTTCTGTCTCGCCTTCTCGAATTTGTCGATACGCTTGAGGGCTAACGGAGGGCTAACGGGGACAGACGGGCCATTTTCCAATTTCCGGATCACATTGATGCGGCGCAAGCGGCCTCCCTTATCTCCTTTTTCGGCCGTCCTGGTTTTCCGATCGCAAGTTTGCGCTGCATCGAGGCTTCTAATTTTGCCACGAATTCCTCGCTCCCCCACACGCGGCCCGAGTGCGTCGCTTCCCGAATCGCTTCGGCTTCCTGCTCTCCCAGGCTCAGCCATTCGGCCCACGTCTCCACGGTCCAATCGCGCCGCCACTCGTCTTGATCCACCAAGCCCAACGCGTCAGTTCCGCCTAAGTGAATGAGCGCGCTGCTCCAAGCGTAATCCTCTGCCGCGCGCGCCAAGCCGGCCCGCACCGGATTCAACTCAACATACCGCATCACCGCGCCTAGGCGTACCCCTTCCACTGCGCAGGAATAGTACCGACTCTGCCACAGGTGACCCGTGCCGCGCTCGATTGCATTGCGGTACCGCGAGTAGCGCCCATGCAACTCGCGCATCGTCCTTAGCAGCGAGGTTTCGGTTTCCGGCACCACCACCAGGTGAACGTGATTGGTCATGATGCAGTAACCCAAAATCCGTAGTCGATAGTGCTGGGAATACTCCTGCAACAAGCCGAGGTAGACCTGGCGATCCTGCAGTGAGAAAAACACATCACGCCGAGCATTGCCGCGCTGTGTAACGTGATGAGCCATTTCAGGAATCACAATTCGCGCTAATCGTGCCATCCAACACGTTAGTGCTCATCGATCCCGAAAGCTCTCAGGAAAATTGGAAAATGGCCCGTCTGTCCCCATTTGCCCCATTTGCCCCATTTGCCCAGGCTTGTGCGATTCTCAAGGCTTCGCGAACCGCCGCTTGGTTATACGCGCCGGTAACCTGTTGATTCCACAAGCGGCCTCTTCACGCTGATTCCCGCGAACCTGTTGATTCCAGGTGGTTACTCCGTTTAACCTTTCACTTCGACTTCCGGCGTGGAGGATCTGCCGCAGGATCGCTGTTCGTGCTCGCCTCCGGAATCACGCGCCGGACCTCGATCTGTAGCGGAGCGCGGAATCGGGTTGCGAGTTCTGACTCGGGCGTTCCCTTCGGCAGGATGCGGAACGAGAAGACGATCGTTGCTTCACGATCTCCTCCGGGTGTGAAACGCCATTTCCGTGAGGCTTCCTCTGCCGCAGAGGCAAGAAGGCGATGCCCTCGAACGAGCTTAGACGTGGTGACTGAACCCGTCTTGTCGATGCTCACCCGAACGTGAACTTCCCCGGCGGTCGCTGAGTAGACGGCAACCAGCGGGTAAACCGGTGCCACCCCTTCAACCAACATGGGCTGCTCGCTCTCCGCAAGAACGGGCAGGGCGCACGCGGTCAAGAGCAACCCGACCCAGGAGAGGACTGTTCTCATGCAAGACCTCACTTCGGGTAAAGAAGCGAACCAGGGTTCTTCGGCGTTACCCCGTAGTTCCCCTTTGGATTCGCGAGCATCTTGTCAAGAGCCTGCCTGTCAACAGTGGCCCATCCAGGATTCCAGAGCAGCTGTCCGCCGACCGCATATCCTGCGTTTGGATTCAACGCCCCGAACGCCGCTGCTCCAGTTGTATAGGCGTTGACTTCGGTCTGGTACTTCGTCAGATTGAGCGGGCCACCAAAAGCGTTTGGATCGGTCAGCGTCGATCCGACGAAAGTCTGCCGGTCAAGCATGTGTTGACCCTCGTGCGCCGCGTTGACGACCAGATCATTGGCACCGCTGACCTTGCTGAAGTCAAAGGTCACGATCATGTTCGCCGTCACAGACTGACCGTCAGCGCTCGCAAGGATTGGCGGACTGCCGGGCCCGACTTGCGCCGCCGTCGTGCCAGCAAGTTTGCCCATCGCAACTGCGACGCCATTTGCCTTGCCTTCAGTGCCGTACGCCGCGATTGCCGCTTGAACTCCCGCGTTGTTGATCTTCGCTCCGGCGGCCAAGGCTCCGCGAATGTCGTTCCGGCGGCCAATGATTTGGTTTGCCTGCTTCTTGGCGTAGTTCTTGCGGACTTCGTCGTCCGTAGTGTCGCCACCCAAGCTGCCATCCCAGACGTAGAGCCCCAACGGATCGGTGTAGCGAAGCGGATTGTTCAGGACGTAGGAATACCGATTCCAACTCTGCGGGTCCCATGGTCTGCCGCTGCTCAATAGCGGGTCCGGACTGGTAAACCTCCCCTGTGCCGCCGACATGTACCGCGCCCCAAAGTAATCGAGGCCCGTCTCGGCATCCCGTTCTTTGCCGGTGAACCGGATCCGATTGGAATCGGAGACGGAGGTGAGATCGGCGCCAAAGGGGAGGTAATCGTAGTTCTGGGCTACGGTGCCGTCGGATTTCGTCACCAGGCGTGTGGAACCCAGGTGGTCGGTGGTGAGGTAGCGGGTTCCCGATTCCGAGGTGGGCGGTTGCGGACCGTACTCCTGCGCGAGACTGCCGAAGGGATCGTAGACGAAGACGGTATCGACACCACCGACGGTCTTCTTAACGCGGCGGCCGTCGCCGTCATAGGCGTAGGTGGCGGTGTTGCCGTTGGCGTCAGTTTCCGAAATCATGCGATTTTCGGCGTCATAACAGGCGGTGCGCAGCATGTTGCCCGCAGGCACGGTGGAACCGACGCACGACGCTCGCTGCGGGCTGCCGCCAGCAGCCGGAATTCCCGCTACGTTGCCGGCGGCGTCATAGTACCAACTGGTGACGCGATTGTTGGTTCCATAGGCCGACGTGCTGCCGATGACCTCGGCCGTGGTTGCGGGAAGCGTGCCGGTGCGCGCGACGCCGATGTTGCCGCGATTATCGAAGGAGTAAGCTTCGCTCCAAGTGGCTCCCTGGGCAGAGCGGCACAGGCGGTTGACTCCATCGTAGGAATAATTCCGCAGAACCCCGTTGATCGTCTGCGCCAGCACGTTTCCATTATTGCCCGGAATGGTGGCGGACAGGGTGCCGGAATGTTTTGGCCGGTTTGTTGACTAACTGCTCGATATTTAAGGGAAGGGCCGAGACGAAGCTCGGCCCGCCGGCCTGAAGGCCCGCCCCACGGCCGGGGGCAAAATGCCCTTTTGCCGGATACACTAGTGATACCCAGGGATGGTGGTCGAATACATATGTTGACGGGCAATACTTGGCTGAGGCTCCTGTGCATCGGGGCGGTTTGTTCGCTTGCGGCGCAGGGCGCGATGGTGCGGCTGGATGTGATGGAGCGCGGGGCTGTGCTCAATGGGAAGCTGTTTGGCAAGGCGGGTCCGTATGAGCGCATCATTGGGAGGGCTCGGTTCGCGATTGATCCGAACATGCCGCATAACACGCCGATTGCCGATATCGCGCTGGCTCCGAAGAACAAGTCGGGCCTGGTGGAGTTTGCGGCCGACGTCTATATGCTGAAGCCGCTCGACGCTCGCAAGGGCAATGGCACGGTGCTGTATGAAGTGTCGAACCGCGGTGCGAAGGGGATGCTGGCGGCATTTCATCGGGCAGGGAATCTGGACCCGCGCAAGCCCGAAGATTTCGGCGACGCGTTTTTGTTGGAGCAGGGCTATACGCTGCTGTGGGTCGGCTGGCAGTGGGACATGCCGGATACTCCTGGGCTGGTGCGCTTGTATCCACCGGTGGTGGATAACGTGCGCGGGTTGGTGCGTGCCGAGTGGATTGTGGATCAGCGCACGGACCGGCAGAGCGTGGGGGATCGCGGGCACAAGCCGTATACGGTGTTGAATCCGGAAGATGCTGCGTTGAAGCTGACGGTGCGCGATCGCGTGGAGGGGCCGCGGCAAACGCTGCCTCGGGGAGATTGGCAGATTGAGGGCGGCTCGAATGTGGTGCTGAAGGGCGGCTTCGATCCGGGGCGCTTGTATGAACTGGTCTACACGGCGGAGGGTTCGCCGGTGGCAGGCACCGGAATGGCTGCGATTCGCGACACCGTTTCCTGGTTGAAGTATGGCGGCAACGTGGCGGGAGTGCCGTTTGAGGATCGCTACTCGCGCGCCATTGGTTTTGGAATTTCTCAGAGTGGACGCCTGCTGCGGACGATGCTTTATTACGGTTTCAACGCCGATGAAGGCAGCCGCAAAGTGTTCGACGGCATGATGGCCGATGTCGGTGGCGCGGGCCGCGGCGGGTTCAATATGCGTTTTGCGCAGCCTTCGCGAGACAGTAATCCATTCTTCAATACGCTGACTCCAGTGGACCTTTTCCCGTTCACCGATGCCGAACAGACCGATCCGGAAACGGGTATGAAAGACGGGCTGCTGACGCACTCGCTGCGTAAAGAAGCGTGGCCGCGCATCTTCTACATGAATTCGTCGCACGAATATTACGGCCGCGCGGCGTCGTTGATCCACATCAATCTGGATGGCAAGAGCGACGCGAAGCTGATCCCCAACACGCGCGTCTATCTTTTTACAGGCGGTCAGCACGGCCCCGCGGCGTTTCCGCCCGTGGCAAGGGGCACGCGGAATCTGCCGAGTCCGAATCCGTATCAGTGGACGTTCCGCGCATTGCTGACGGCGATGAACGATTGGGTGAAGGACAACAAGGAGCCTCCGGCGTCGCGCTATCCGCGTATTTCGGCGGGCGAACTTGTACCGCTGAATGCCGTGAAGTTTCCGAAGATCCCGGGCGTGGAGTTCCCGACCTTGATGCACCTGGCGTATCCGGCGAACTACGGTCCCGATTTCCGGACGAAGGGTATCGCCACGCAGGAGCCTCCAGAGATTGGCAAGCCCTATCCGGTGATGGTGCCACAGGTGGATGCCGATGGTATCGACATAGCTGGTGTCCGCATGCCGCAGGTGCAGGTGCCGCTCGCCACCTACACGGGTTGGAATCTGCGGACCAAGGATATCGGCGGGGCGGATCAGTTGTTCACGCAGGCCGGTTCGATGATTCCGTTCGCAAAGACGAAGGCGGAGCGGATGCAATCGGGCGATCCGCGGCCGTCGATTGAAGAACGCTATGCAGGCAAAGACGAATATCTGAAGAAGTTCGAAGCCGCGGCGCAGGCACTGGCGAAGGACGGGTATCTATTGCAGAAGGATATTCCGGAAATCGTGAAGCGCGGCGGGGCGGAGTGGGACTTCGTACAGTCTTCTCACTAGAAGGCACGAGCGCAAAACGGCAGTCGGACGCCTGGCCACAAGTGCGTTAAAATGGTGCCGATACGCGGGTCCGGGCACCTCCTAACCCTTGTTGGTTCGCGCTAAGTCCCGGAAACCATTCGGTTTTCATTTCATAATGTTTGCACTTATTTCCCGACAGACGATCGCGCTTGTGTGCTGCGCTGCGCTTGCGCTTGCTCTTTGTACACTCGCGCAGGCTCAAGATCCGCACGATCCGGAATCACCGGAAGCCACGGAACACCAAGGCATGAATCACGACGAGGCGGAGCCGGAACAGGCGGAAGAGCCTGCTGCATCGGAGGCTCAGGCCACCAATGACCGCGCGGGTGCTTCGCTCCGCAACGAAAACGTTTTCGCCAGCAAGCTGGATACGGACACGCAAAAGGCCGACAACCTGAGGTTAGGCGGCGCGTATACGATCATCACGCGGCAGCCCATCGAGCAGAAATTTTATGGTGCGGAGTATGGGAATTCGCCTGTGGATCCGCCGATGCTCGGGCGCGCGTCCATTGGTACGTCCTGGCACGGCGAAGTTTTCGAGTCGTTGCAGAACAGCGTTTTCAACGCACGCACATTCTTTCAATCGGGCCCGGTGAAGCCGTCGCGCATGAACCAGTACGGGGCGCGGTTCACCGGAAAGCTTCCGCAGTGGGGATTCCTGACCGGTTCCTTCGGCCAGAACAAAACGCGGGGCATGGTGAACGGGAATGCCCTGGTGCCGCTGCCTTCGGAACGCGTACCGCTGGCGACGGATCCGGCTTCGCGGGCCATCGTTGAGCATTTTCTTGCGGCGTATCCGGTGGAGGAGCCGAACCGCACCGATATTGATCCCCGGGCCTTGAATACCAACGCTCCGCAATCGATCGATAGCATCAACGCGAATCTTCGCCTGGACGGGAATGCCGGACCGAAAGGCATGCTGTCGCTCTTTCACGATTTCAACCGGCAGAACATCAAGGCATTTCAACTGGTGGCCGGCCAGAACCCGGATACGGCGATCCACTCGCAGCGATCGCGAGCCAGTTACCGCCTGTCGTTGAGCGATGCGACGGAGTTTTCTTTCGGCGCTAATTTTTCCCGCGTGCGTTCGGACTTGCATCCGGAGCCCCGTGCCGTAGGCCCGCGCGTTCGCTTGAATAATGCGATCGACACGCTGGGTCCGAACGGCCAATATCCGCTGAATCGAGCGGAGAATACGTTCCGCTACGGCGCCATGGGCACGCACCGGTTTAATGGAGGCCGCCATCGCATCACGTTTGGCGGCGATTTGGCGCGCTACCAGCTGAACGGCTTTGAGCAGAACGGCACGCGCGGCGACTATTCGTTTGCGAATAACTTCGGCCGCAGTTCTATTGAAAATCTTCTGCTCGGCGTGCCTACCAGTTATACGATCCGTATCGGCAA
Organism: Bryobacteraceae bacterium; assembly: GCA_040081855.1. Classification (GTDB taxonomy): domain Bacteria; phylum Acidobacteriota; class Terriglobia; order Bryobacterales; family Bryobacteraceae; genus Palsa-187. The sequence continues at coordinate 6,613 of JBEBFS010000071.1, forward strand.
TCACTACCGTGGATTCCGCACATGGTCCACGGAAGCGTATTTCGGCGACGAGTGGAATGTGACGCAAAACCTGCAAGTTTACGCGGGTATCCGCCACTCGATGGCTACGGTTCCGGTGGAAGTGAACAGCCTGAACTCGCTCCCGTTCGACCGAGACGGCAACAATTTTAGTCCGCGATTTTCGTTCGCCTACCGCGGTCCGAAGGATTGGATCGCCCGCGGCAGTTATGCGGTGGCCTTCGGCGACATTTTCCCGGTGACGTATTCGCAAGTGCGCTATAACGCTCCGAACGTGATCACGTTGATTGTGAACAACCCTTATTTGGGCGATCCGCTGGCGGGATTCGATTTGAACTCGCGCAGCCAGCGTTCGTCGCTCTACCGCTTTGACCCGCACCTGGCGACACCGTACACGCACCAGTACAGTTTCATGCTGGAGCGTGCGTTTGGTCCCGTGACAATGGACTTTGCGTATATGGGCAGCCGCTCGATCAAGGTGTTAGCGGCGATGCCGAAGAATCGTGCTTACCCTGTACCGGGAATGCCGATCATCACGGCGAATATTAATGATCGCCGCCCCGATCCACGCTACTTCGAGATCACCGAAGTGGGCAATGCGGGCATTGCATGGTTGGATGCCGCGCAGTTCTCCTGGCGCTTGCGTCCGTTTCACGGGTTTACGGGAGGCGGGACGTATACGTGGAGCAAGGCACTCGACGAGGGCGCGATGTACAATTCCACTGCGGCAAACAACGACCTCAACACGCGCGGCCAATCGGAGTTTAACTCACTGCAGGATCAGAAGGGATTCAGCCAGTTCGATTCGCCGCATGCGTTGTCTTTCTTTGGCGCGCAACAGACACCGGCGCTCAAACACATGGGCAGAGTGATTTCGGCGATTGCAGGCAACTGGCAGGTTTCCGGTGTGATGGTGGCGAAGAAGGGGACTCCGTTTAGCGTCACGACGGGAGCGGATGCGCCCGGCTTCGGCAACGTGGACGGCATTGGCAGCGACCGTCCCAACATCGTGAATCCGAGCATCATTAATATGACAGTGGGCGACCCTTCGACTTCGCAGCAGATCCTGAATCCGGCGTTTTTCAGCTACATCAAGCCGGGCGAGTTCGCGGGCAATCTGGCCCGCAATGCTTTCCGTAAGGGCGCCATCGTGAACCTGAATGCTTCAGTGGCTCGCGAATGGCACTTCGTGGGCAGCCGCCCCGTCGTGCTCCGCTTCCAGGGCGATGCCTACAATCTGACGAATCACCCACAGTTTGACGAACCGCAGAATCAGACCTCGTCGCCCTCGTTCGGCAAGATTACGAACACGCTGAACAACGGCCGTGTGCTGCAATTCGGACTGCGCCTGATTTTGTAGGCCAGCGGCCATACCGCCTATCCCGGAAACAACTTAACGTTTCCAGCAAGAATACGGGCTTGACTGCAAGGAGCTACTCCCGTAGGATCAAAGCATGCGCCGTGCCTTGGCTTCACTGCTGCTGTTGTTGTTTAGCCTTGCCCTCGCATCCCCGCTTTTTGCTTCCGACCCCGAATCGAATCTTCCCGCATGCTGCCGCCGCAACGGCAAGCATCAGTGCAACATGCGGACGGGTGGCGATTCCGGCCCGGGCATCCAAGCCGCGGCGTGTCCGCTTTATTCTCTGGCGCGCGGCGCGTCTGCTCAGCCCAATACTTTGGCCTTGGGCCTTTCGTTTCCAACAAGCGCAATTCTTCTTCTGTGCGTTTGCCTTGCCCTGTGCCAGTGGATGATGCTGTTGCGTTTGTCGTTTGACCGCACAGGCCAAAAACGCGGCCCTCCCGCCCTGTTTGCTTAAATTTCCTTCTTAATATTGGATTCTAGTTTCGTGCTGAAGAGCACGTGATCAAAAGGGTTTCTGCAGTGTTTTGTTTGCCGATGGTGCGGATCGCCGCCCTGCTGCTGGCCTTGTCTCTGGGTGGTTGCACGAAGTCGAAGCAACCGGAACTGGACCCCAATGCCGTGGCGCATCCGTTGCGTGGGCAGGTGATTCGACTGAATCCGGGCGACCATATCGCCACCATACGACATGAACGGGTGGAAGGTTGGATGGAAGCCATGACCATGGATTTTCTTGTGATCGATGAGCGCGGTTTTGACGCTCTCCACACCGGTGACCGTGTGTCTGCCACTGTCATGGTAGGCAAAACGAATTTTTGGATCCGTGAGATCCGCCGGGAATTCTGAGTTTGTTCTTGAAGTAACGTTCGCATGAATCTTCGCCATTCCAATTCGACACCGGGGGCCAGCCTCTTTGGGCTGCTACGCCGGAGCGTGCGTGGGTTTGGCGGAACTGTCCTTTGTTTCGGTTTGCTGCTGCAACTGCTGGCGCCATGGGTGGCCTTCGCCAGTTACACCCAGGCAGACGAGTGTGCGTGTTGCAAGACGATGGGCGCGAAAGCCTGTCGGAGGATGGGCTCCCATCATTCGAGTGGGCTCAGTTGGCAGGCGGCTTCCTCGTGCTCCGACGGTTGTTGCTGCTCCAGTGGAGCAACGGCCCCCTCGATTCTGCTCGCTCATGGCGTGCCGGTTTCCATCGCCACCGTGGTGGTGGCTGCGTTTGTTGTGCTGGCCGTGGAACGTCCGGCCGCAAGGTCCGGCTGTCTGCGCCTTCCGTATCAACGTCCTCCTCCTTTTTTCTCTCCTTTGTACTACCAAGCTGCCTTGGCCTAACAGCCTTCCTGCAAATACATAGAGAGAAAAAAGGAGAGTGCGGATGAACCCGCATCGATTATCATTTTTAGCAATTATCTGCGCCACGACGGCGCTCGCACAGCAGTCCGTAACAACAGCGACTCTTGCCGGAGCCATTCATGACCCCTCCGGTTCCGCCGTCCCCGCCGCGAAAGTAACGGTTCGCCAGACGGAAACGAACATTACCACCACGGGAACGGCGGACCGGGAAGGGTATTACCGGTTCCCGTTTTTGGCCGTGGGACCCTATGAACTTACGGTGGAAGGCAATGGCTTCGCTTCCGTAAAGCGCCCGGTAAACCTGACCGTGGGTGCTGCGTTCGATTTAGAAGTGACGCTGCCGATCGCGGCGGCGCAAACCAAGGTTGAGGTGAACGCCGAGGCTCCTTTGGTGGAGTCGGCAAGAACCCAGGTTGCGGGAACGGTGTCCCTGCAGGAAATTGCTTCGCTACCGAACAGTGGCCGCAGCTTTCTGGATCTGGCTTTGCTTGTGCCAGGCGTTTCGCCGACGAATACGGGTAGCAACCAGTTGTTTGCCGAAACCTCCGCGGTTCCCGGACAGGGCATCTCGGTGGGCAGCCAGCGTAACTTCTCGAATAGCTTCGTCGTGGACGGACTCTCCGCCAATGACGACGCCGCAGGCTTGAGCGGCATTTTCTATGGCATGGACGCCATCCAGACTCTGCAGGTGATTACGTCAGGAGCGCAGGCCGAACTGGGCCGCGCCTTGGGCGGGTACGTGAATGTGCTCACCAAAAGCGGAACAAATGATGTGCATGCAGATGTTTACGGATATTTTCGTAACCAACGCTTCAATGCGGCCAATCCGCTGTCCAATACGAAATTACCGGTGACGCAGGCGCAGTACGGGGCCAGCCTAGGCGGCCCGCTCTCGAAGGATCGCACCTTTTACTTCGCCAACTTCGAACAGCGCCAATTGAACCAGAGCGGCCTTACGACCATCTCGCCAGCGAACGTCGCCACGGTCAACGCGCGGCTGACTGCCGTTGGCTACCAGGGGCCGTTGGTTACCACCGGAGTCTATTCCAATCCGGTACATTCCACCAACTTCCTTGCGAAAGTAGACCATCGTATTAGCGACGGTAACCAGTTCAATCTTCGGTACAGTTTGTACAACGTCACCAGTAACAACTCGCGCGGGGCCGGCGGTTTAAATGCCGCGAGCGCTTCCGCCGGGCTGGACAATACGGACCAAACCATCGCGGGCAGTAACGTCTGGACGATCTCCCCACGGTTGTTCAACGAGACTCGCGGACAGTATACGCGGAGCAGTCTTTCGGCGCTGCCCACGGACCTCCAGGGTCCTTCGGTCAGCATCTCAGGCGTGGCGTCGTTCGGCCGTTTGGCCGGCTCGCCGACGGGACGCGTCAACAATCTGTATGAGTTGGTGGATAACGTAAGCTACAGGGTGGGCGCTCACGCGTTAAAGGCCGGCATCGGGTTCCTGTATAACGACGCCACCATCACGTATCCGCGTCAGATCCGCGGTAGCTACTCCTTCTCGTCGTTGGCCAACTTCCTGAGTGGCACCTACAATAACGCAGGCTACACGCAAACATTTGGTAATTCAGTGGTTTCGCAGGGTAATCCTAATCTTGGACTTTATGTTCAGGACGAATGGAAAGTAGCGCCCCGGCTGACTCTTCAAATTGGTGCTCGCTATGACCTGCAGTTCCTGGAAGCGATTGCGACGGATACGAACAACGTGTCGCCCCGCGTTGGCTTTGCGTGGAGCCCGTTCCGTTCCCGCAAGACCGTGATTCGTGGAGGCTTCGGCCTGTTCTATGACCGCGTTCCGCTGCGCGCCTTGGCGAACGCGTTGCTTTCGAGCAACAACTCCACCAATCTGACCACCGCCAGCCAGGTGAGCGTCAGCCTTTCGCCAACGCAGGTGGGCGCTCCGCAGTTCCCGAGCATTATTACCACGCTGCCTTCAGGCGTGCTGGTGAACTTCACCACCATGAATCCGGACATGCAGAACGCATACTCGGAACAAGGCAACTTTGAGATCGAGCAACAGGTGGGCAGCCGCGGAACATTAAGCGTTGGCTATGAACACCTTCGCGGGTTAAAGCTCATTGTGTCCGTGAACCAGAACGTGCCCAGTTGCGTGGCCGCCGGTACGAATAACGGATGCCGTCCAAACCCCAATTACGCAAACAACAGCCAGTACTCACCATCCGCTGCCTCGTACTACGACGGCCTGCACATTTCCTATGTTCAAAGGCCCGTGCGCTGGGGCAACTACCGTATCAGCTATGCATTCTCGAAGTCGCTGAATAATGTAAGCGAATTCTTCTTTAGCTCGCCGATCGACCCTTACAACATTTGGCAGGATTACGGCCGGTCGGACGACGACCAACGTCATCGCGTGGTGCTTAACGGGTCGGTCCATACCTCGCTGGCCCCCGGTAAGACGGCGTGGCAGCGGTTGAGCCACGGCTTCGAACTGAGTGGCATGCTGCAGTATTATTCGGCGCTGCCGTTCAACATCACCACTGGATCGAACACGGTTCAAGGCACTGCGGCCCGGCCCACCATCAACGGCGGATTTATCAGCCGTAATGCCGGAATCGGTGCGGACTTCTACAATGTCAATTTGCGCGCCAGCCGGACATTTACTTTCGGCGAACGCCTCAAGATGGACACGTTCGTGGAAGCCTTCAACGCGTTCAACCACCGCAATGACCTGACGCGGAACACCGTGTTCGGCACCGGTACATACCCAACCGCCCCTTCGGCAACGTTCGGGCAGATCACCGGGGTGCAGGATTCGCGTGTCCTGCAGTTGGCGCTGCGGTTCCACTATTAGAACTGCGGCTGAAAAAGCTGAAAAAGGAGATGCTCATGCTTGCGAACCTATTGATCACGGCATTGCTTCCGTTGGTGATGGAACTTCCACCCGCCGATCCTGCCGTGCCCTTGCGGCAGCCTTACGCGGCCTCGGCCAACGGGCGGACGGCCGTGGTTTACGGGGCGGGCAACAGCATCTTCTTCATCGCGTCCACGGACAACGCCCGCACTTTTTCACTCCCTGTGAAAGTGGCTGAGGTGAACGTCCTGGCGCTGGGCCGGCATCGCGGTCCACGGGTAACGATTCTCAAAGACTCGTACCTGGTGACCGCGGTGGCCGGCGAACATCTGGCTTCAGGCCCGCATGCGCATGGGCTGCCTTCCGATGGCAATCTGACGGCGTGGCGTTCGGTCGATCAAGGCAAGACGTGGACGCGGCTGGGAGTGATCAATGATGTGCCTGGGGCCGCGCGTGAAGGTTTTCATTCCATTTCGGCGGACGCCGAGGGACGGCTGACGGCGGTGTGGCTGGATCTTCGGGAGAAGGGAACCAAGTTGTACTCTTCTCGCTCCCTGGATGGCGGCCGCACGTGGTCGAAAAATACGATGATCTACGCTTCACCGGAGGGCACCATCTGCGAATGCTGCAACGCCTCTATTGCCAGCGATGCTGCCGGTGGCGTTGCCGTAATGTGGCGCAACGTGCTCGAAGGCTCGCGCGATTTCTACAGCGCAACAGCGAAGGATGGAGTGCACTTCGGCGCTCCGCAGAAGGTGGGCGCGGGCACGTGGAAGATCAATGCCTGTCCGATGGACGGCGGGGGACTCGTGCTGCGCGACGGGCAGCCGTTCTCCGCTTGGCGGCGCGAAAAAGACGTGTATTTCGTAGCGCCCGGTAAGCCCGAAGTTCGCATTGGCAGCGGCACCGATGTCGCGATGGTCTCGACGCCACAAGGAATCTTTGTGTCCTGGACGGAGACCTCAGCCGCGAATCCAAAGGAGTACGGAATCGTGTTGGCGTCGCCGTCAAGGACCGGAGGAGTGCCAGAAAACCCAACCCTGATTGGCGTTGGCGGTGCGTTTTCTTCGCTGGCAGCGCTGCCGGATGGGGGGATTTTCGCCATCTGGGAAGAATTCGGTAGGCTCCGGATGGAGCGCATCCGGGGGAAGCAGTAGGCCGTTTGTTCTGAGAGTACTGTAAGTTTCTGGAAACAAAAGCCCTGATCGCCGGTTGCAACAACTTTTGAAATTCGCTTACACTAGTAAAAACGCCATTGAAGGCGGATCCAGCGCCCTGCTGGATGAAGGGGCGGGCACCCTCCGACGTCCGCCCCTTAGTTTTTTCTGCCTCCCGAAACCCAGCTGAACCCGTTACATTTGGCGACATCCTAGCCGTGAAAAGACGTGTGTGATGCCACGCAAGGGTCGCAAGAGCTGTTCAGACCGATGTATACCATCGTATTCGCGGTTATGCTGGACTACCTTCCCGGTAGGTTGCGGCACGGGTGCCACAAACGAGGGCAGTGTGGAAGCCCGTCTGGTGCCAACTCGATTTGGAAAGAGCATCTGCGGCGAACGGAGGGCTGGTTTGCTACAGTCAAATTGTGGCCTACCCAGAACGATTCATTATCCCGATGCGTGAAGATCTCGCCCGCTTTGGCGTGGAAGAAACCCGGACGCCCGAGGCTGTGGACGAAGTGCTGGCTCCTGGCAACGGAACCGTGTTGATGGTGGTTAATTCCGTGTGCGGATGCGCGGCGGGCAAGGCTCGTCCCGCTGTCGGCATGGCGTTGCAGCACAAGAACCGTCCGCAGAAAGCGGCCACGGTGTTTGCCGGTGGCGACGATGAAGCTACGGCACACCTGCGCGAAATTCTTTCGGACTATCCGCCGTCGTCGCCTTCCATGGCGTTGTTCCGCGATGGCAAGCCGGTGTTCATGCTGCATCGTGCGGACATTGAACGTCGCGATGCACTTGAGATCGCGAAGATCCTGACGGAAGCGTTCGACCAGTATTGCGTGCCGGCCAGCGCGACGGGCGACTAGTTTTCTCATTCGCGGTCCTTCCATCCCGGCACCGGGATGCGGCATCCTATTAAAAATGCAACCCGCAAACACCAGGAGTGGTGTCGCGAGCGGCGATGCCGCGAAGTTTGGTGTCGCGGTGGCGCTCGCGGGCGTGCGCCGCGTCTTCGAACCGTCCACGGTTGTTATTGAGCGCTTCGATTTGAACATCGCAGCCGGGGAATTCGTCGCGATTCTCGGCCCTTCGGGATGCGGAAAATCGACGCTGCTGCGGATGATCGCCGGGCTGCTCGAAACGACCGACGGCAGCATCACTCTCAAGCCTCTGCTGGAACGCGGGCATACATCGTTTGTCTTTCAAGACGCGCATCTTCTGCCATGGCGGACGGTGCTGGATAACGTCGGCCTGCCGCTGGAGCTGATGGGCGTGCCCGCGGGGGATCGTGGAAAGAAAGCACGGTCGGTACTGGAGCAAGTGGGCCTGGCGGGAGTGGAAGACCGTTATCCCGCGCAATTATCGGGCGGCATGAAGATGCGCGTTTCGCTTTCGCGCGCGCTGGTGACGGAGCCACGATTGCTTTTGCTCGACGAACCCTTCGCGGCGCTGGACGAAATCACACGCTTCAAGTTGGACAGCCAACTGCGCACGCTATGGCGCGAGCGAGGGATGACGGTGATCTTCGTCACGCACTCGATTTCCGAGGCGGCTTTCCTCGCAAATCGCGCGGTAGTCTTGGGACGGCGCGGCGGCCGAATCAAGCTGGATCACACCGTCGATCTGCCGGAGCGCACCGAAGAACTGCGCATGGACCCGCGCTACGGACAAGAGATGAAGTCGCTGCTTGCCGCGATGGAGGAAGAATGAGCGCGGCGCCGGGAAGCACGGGAAGAGTCGCGCGCGCGGTACCCTCATTGGTCCCACTGGTTGTGGTCACCGCGATTGCAGAGATTGCCGTACGTGCCGGTTGGGTAAAAGCCTATCTGGTGCCCGCGCCGAGTTCGGTGCTGAAAGCGATGATCGAAAGCAGGCAAGAGCTAATCGGCGCGCTGCTGACCACGTCCACCAGTGCCTTGATCGGATTCCTCATGAGCACGCTGGGCGGCGTGGCGATCGCTGTTTTCCTTTCGTCATCGAGAACCATTCAGAAAGCGTTCTATCCGTACGCCGTGTTTTTTCAAACCGTGCCGATCATCGCAATTGCGCCGCTGCTGGTCATCTGGTTCGGGTACGGCACGCAAACGGTGGTGGCGTCCGCGTTCATCGTGTCGATATTTCCGGTGATCGCAAATACGCTGAGCGGGATTCTTTCCACCGATCCGGCACTTCGCGATCTGTTCCGTTTGTACGGAGCGTCCACTCCCGTCACCCTTTTCAAATTGCGATTTCCCGCGGCGCTGCCGCAGATACTGACGGGACTACGCGTGGCATCCGGCCTCGCTGTGATTGGCGCGATTGTTGGAGAATTTATCGGAGGGCAGGGCTTGGGCTCTGTTGTGGACTCCGCGCGCACGCAGCAGAGAGTGGATAAAGTATTCGCAGCGGTGCTGTTGGCATCGGTGCTGGGGCTTGCGTTATTCGGACTGATTAATTTGGTGAGCCACCTGACGCTGCGGCGGTGGCACGCGTCGGAACAGGAATAAAAAGGGGATCACGGTGAACTCATTGACTCGGCGTAATTTCGCATGGGCGCTTTCGGCGGCGGGAGTTTTGGCGGGTTGCAGCAAGGCTCCGCAGAAAATCCGGCTCGCGTTGAACTGGAAGCCCGAGCCGGAGTTCGGCGGTTACTATGCCGCGCCGTATCAGAAGCACGGCCTGGATGTGGAGATTCTGCCTGGCGGAGCTGGAACGCCGACGGTGCAGATGATCGGCGCGGGCTCGACCGAGTTCGGCATTGTTTCGGGCGATGAGCTGATCATTGCGCGCTCGCGCGGCAATGACGTGGTGGGATTGTTTGCCGTATTCCAGCATGACCCGCTCGCGATTATGGCGCACGCTTCCCGCAAAGCGGCATCGCTTGCGGATGTGTTTAAAGGCGGCACGGTCGCGTTGCAAAAGGGTTTGGCGTACGCGAGGATGCTCGAAAAGAAGTACGGCTTCGACAAAGTGAAGATCGTGCCTTCGCCCGGTGGGGACATTACAACGTTCCTGCACGATCCGATGTTCGCGCAGCAGTGTTTCCTGACAGCGGAGCCGTTGATCGCCAGGCAGCAGGGAGCCGATGTGCAGGTGTTCCGTATGGCGGATGAAGGGTACGATCCGTATTCGTCCCTGATGGCGACCAGCGGCGAATATCTTCGGAAGAAGCCAGAAACCGTTGCCGCAATGGTGGCTGCGGTGCGCGAAGGCATGCGGAGTTACCTGGACAATCCGAAGACGGTCAATGAAAAGATGAACGCGCTGAATCCGTCCATGTCGCTGACCGTTTTCAATCAAGCAGCGGAGGCACAGCGGCCGTTGGTGGAGACCGACGAAGCCAAGCGCAACGGAGTGGGTTCGATGACGAAAGAGCGATGGGACGCGTTGATCGCGCAATTGAAGGACCTGGGCGATATTCCTTCAGCCATTCCGGCCGAAGAATGTTTCCGTAACCTGTAGTTGATCCGCTCGACGGAGCCCCGTTCTCTGTGACAACATAAGTGTCTATGCAGACACCGACCGACGCCGCCTCGAAGCCTTTTACAGGTAAGACAGCCATCGTCACCGGCGCCAGCAAAGGCATCGGCCGCGCGATTGCGCAGAGGTTGGCGCGCGATGGCGCAAATGTCGTTATCACCGCGCGCGATCAGACGGCGCTCGACTCCGTTGTCGCCGAGATTCGCGCCACAGGAGGCAAAGCGGTGGCGCTGGCACTGGATCTTCGCCAGCAGGAAGCGCCTTCCATGTTGGTCAAGTTTGCCGTGAAAGGATTCGGCAAGCTGGATGTGATTGTCGCGAATGCGGGAGCAACCAAGCGCGGCGATTTCCTCGAACTGACGGATGAAGATTGGGCCGATGGCTTCGCGTTGAAATTCTTCGCTCACGTTCGATTGATTCGCACGGCGTGGCCGCATCTGAAGGCGTCCTCGGGATCGGTGATGAATATTGGCGGGGTGGGCGGACGAACTCCGGGCGCGGACTTTGCGATCGGCGGATCCGTAAACGCCGCGATGATCACCTTTACGAAAGCGCTGTCAGAAGTGGGCGTCCGCGACGGTGTGCAGGTCAACGCAATCAATCCGGGATTGATCCGCACGGATCGTCTGCAAAAGCGGTTGGAAGAAATCATGAAGCAACAAGGTGTGGACCTTGCCGGTGCGGAAAGCACGATCATTTCCGCCGGCAGAACTACGCGAATCGGCGAACCGGAAGACATCGCGGCGCTGGTCGCGTTTGTCGCGGGCCCCGAGGGCCGCTTATTGCAAGGGTCGATTATCGACATGGATGCGGGCGCGACCAAGACGGTTTAGTGGAGAGAGCAGTTTTCCGTTAGCAGTGCGTCGCCGAAGTGCAGATTTTCTGTGGTGGGAGGAGAAGGATGCGATCTCGAAACGTAGGTCCCCGTGCGGCTGCGGCCGCCGGAATGTTGGCTCTTGTGGGCGCGGCGGTGTTTGCGTTCCGGCCTGAGGCCGCGGAGGCGCAGAACGCGCCCTGGCGCTTCCATTTACAAGAAGCGACCATCGCCGACGTGCATCGCGCCATTCGCAGCGGGCAGATCACATGCCGGCAGTTGGTTCAGCTTTATATCAATCGCGCGAAAGCGTACAACGGCACAAGCGACCGCTTGATCACGCGCGACGGAGCGCCGATTCCGCAAGCCTTCGGAACCGTGCGCGCGGGTTCGCCGATCAAGTTCCCGACGGAAACGGTGGGCATCGCGTCGTTAGTGCCGAACTTCGATCAATACGCGGGGGCTCCATTGGAATTCGGACGCATGGAAGCGACGGCCACCGACCCCGGCGTGCAGCAGCAGTACGGCATGACGATCGGCACGCCGAACTCGGGGCAGATCAACGCGCTGGCTACGCTGAATATTCGCGGCGAGCGCAGCGTGACGTGCAAGGGTGATCGCGATAAGAAGGATGGTCCGCTACCTGCGGGCGCTCCGGCGGTTTGCAATGAGCTGCGCAAGTTGCCCGACGCGTTGGAGCGCGCCTCCGAACTCGACTCGCAGTACGGCCGCAATCCGGACTTGAATGCCATGCCGATGTATTGCATTGCTTTTTCGTTCAAAGATCCGTTCGACACGATGGACATGCACTCGGCGGGCGGCGGCGATGCACGTTATGACATTGACTTCCCGGCGCGCGATCACACATTGGTTGCGCAACTCCGCAAGAAGGGCGCCATCATTTACGCGAAGGCTGTGAACACGGAGTACAACGGGCGTCCGGCCGATCCGGGCGGGCGCAATAAACCAAGTAAGGTTCTGCTTTCCACGCAAGGCTATCAGCGCAGTTCGTGGGCAGGGAATCCGAGCAGCGCGTATGATTCCACGCGCGCCGGTTCGCTTGGATCCAGCAGTGGCTCCGGCGCCAGTGTCAGCTCGAATCTCGTCATGTGCAGTTTGTGCGAAGAAACCAGCATGAGCTGCCGCGGTCCCGCGAATCACAACTCCGTTGCGCTGATTCTGCCCCATAAGGCGATGATCTCCTTCCACGGCGGCGGTATCGGCGCGGATATTTATAACGACCGCACCGGTATTCACTGCCGCTACGTTGGTGATTCTGCCAAGGTGCTGGACGCATTGAAAGATCCGGTGAACGGCTACTACGACCCTCGCGACGTCTTCACAACGGTGCCCCGTTCCAGCATCATTGCCGGTTCTTTTGCGAAAGCCGCGGCTGAGCCTGGAACGCGCGGCTCACTGAAGGGCATGCGCATCGGCGTCATCCGCGAGTCCATGCTGAAGTTCCCCGGCATCAAAGCAGACGAACCGATTGTGGACGCGGCGGTGAAAGAGATTAAGACCGTGCTCAGCGATCAGCTGGGCGCCACGCTTGTGGAATCGGTGGACCCGTTGTTCCCGGACGACCCGGCCATGGAGAACATGCGGCCATCGTACAGTCAAGCTTTGGCGCAGATGGTGCCCGTCTTCTTTCCGGAGATTTTGTACGGGATGGATCGCACGGGCAAACCGGCGTTTCCAGAGTTCGTCGCGAAAATTAAACCGACCGAGTTCGCACCTGGAAAAGTTTTCGGCACGGGCACCATGGCGCCCATCGATTACATGGTGGCGCTTGCCGACGGTCGTGAGCCGCTGCCGAAGAATCTGAACATCCGCTTCATTCAGGAAGTGGTGGAATCGAACGCGTTCCGTTTTCACTTCACGCAATACGCGCAGCGCCGCTCTGCGGATTGGAAGGAGCGCGGGTTTGCGGAAACCCTCACGGATTTCAAGCAACTGAATGAGCGCTCCAAATTCTGGGGCGACGATCAGCGTGCCGGTTTCAAGAATTGGGAAGAGATCGACGATATGCGCCGTCCCTTTGATGAGCGCGAAGGCATCACGGACAAGTTGAAGCTGCGCGAGCTGCTGCGGCGCGTCGAGATGAAGGTGATGCAGGAGAACAAGCTGGATGTGGTGGTACGGCTGCATTATTCGCTGCCTCCGGGAAAGATCGGCCTTACACCCGAGCCGCAACCCGCAGGCGACATCCGCGGCGAACTTCGCATGGGGCCACATGCCGGACTGACGGAGGTGCTGATTCCTGCCGGTTACGTGCAGACGGTGTACGATCCTTCGTATCGTTTGACCGACGACAAGAGGCGCTACGTTCCTGTGTCGAATACAACGTCGCCGCAAACCGTTGCGGCTCCGGGGCTGCCGTTCTCGCTGGTGTTCCGTGCGGAGCAGGGCAGGGAGGACGTCATTCTCAAGGCCGCATCGGCGTATCAGATGGCGTCGAAACGCAGAGTGTCGCCGCCGATGTACAAGCCGTTGCCCGGGGAACCGTAAACCAACCCTCGCGGTGCATGCGCGGTAGTGCTAATCTCGGTTTTTAGACGAAGAGATTCGTGAGGTCCATCGCGCGTGAACCGGGGCAAAATCGCCGCTTGCCGCTTGATCCTTTGGATCGCGGCCCGGATTGTACCTGATGGACTGCGCGCGGAATGGGCGGACCATTGGCAAAGCGATCTGTGGCGCTGGATGTTGCGCGAAGCGGATGCGGAAGTTCCGGGCAGCCATGCAGCGGTTTACTCGCAGGCGCGCGACGCGTTCGAAGAGGCCTTTCGCGCGCGCTTCCTCAGTGACACCGCGGCCGATGCGCGGCGCCACTTTTGGGGCGATCCAAGAATTGCCATCGGCGCGGGCGCACTATTTCTTTTATCCGTAGCCGCGTTCAGCGGGGGATTCGCCAACACGCGGCAACTGCTTCGCGGCTTGCCTTATCCCGATTCCAATCGAGTGATCATCCTTGCGCAAGGCGCGCCGACGTTCGGTGCCCGGTTTGGATTCCGCGCGCAGGAGATCGAGCTATTCCGCGCAAAATCACAAACGCTTGCGGGCCTGGCGGAATACACATGGCACACGCGCACGTTCACATCGAGCAATGGCAAGTTGCGCAGCGTTCTTACGGCAAGCGTTGGGCCGCGCTTCTTTCCGCTGCTCGGCGTAGATAAGGAAACACCCGGCTCCGGGGAGTTTTTGATCAGCAATAAGTTTTGGCGGAGCGAGTTGCGCTCGGACCCGGCGGCGATTGGGCACTTGTACATGGTGGATGGCCGCCCGATGAAACTGGTGGGCGTACTGCCCGAGGAATTTTCGTTTCTCTCCGCGCCCATCGCGATCTGGACGGCTGAGTCTTCCGAGCCGCCTCCTGTGTTGACGCGGCAATGGTGGGTGTCGTTGAAAGGCGCTGTGGGGCGGTTGAACGCGGATGCGCCGCCATGGGTTGCGGAAAAAGAAATGCGCGATCTGCAAATGAAGAGCGGCATCGCGCGACGGAATTTCGCCGTGCATGCGACGCCGGTCGCCGACCTCGTCTACCAGTCGATTTCATCCTATGGATGGGATCTCGGCTTGTTCACCGGAGCTTTATTGTTGGTCGCCATTATTCGCGCGTGGATCGACCGGCGCCGCGGCGTGGGCTGGGGAATGGCGGCTCGCTTCTGGGGTTTCTTCCTTCTGAAGACCATGTTGCCGGTGCTGGCACTATTCTTCTCCATCTTTGAATTTGGCGGAGCGGGGCGATTGGGCATGACAGGCGGTACTCCGGGGCGCGGCGGACCGATGCTCACGTGGACCGTGTTTGCCGTCGCCGTGATCATGATCACGTGGGCGTGGCGGGACCAGCCAAGCCGCTGCCGTGTGTGTCTGAGCCGCATGCAACTACCCGTGCGCATCGGCATCACGGGCCTGGTACTGCTCGAAACTTCCGGCGAAGAAGTGATGTGCCCGAAGGGGCATGGGTCGGTTTACACTGCGGAATCGGTACTGGGCGCGGATTTTTCAGACCGCTGGATGGGCGTGGAAAATCTTTTTGCCGAGCACGTCAAGCACTCGCCCGGTGATGTGCTGGGAATTGAAGATCGCGACAAATAAGCTCGACTACTTTCCCCCCGGATCTTGCGAAAAATTACATCTGCTGCGTGGGGTGCCCGTTTCGTAAAATAGAAGGACCTCATGATCACTCCCACGGCCGCCACGGAAAACCACCTTAAAGAATTGGCTCACTTCGGGCAATCGATTTGGCTCGACTACATTCGCCGCAGTCTGATGACCTCGGGCGAGTTGCACCGCATGATCGAAAAGGATGGCTTGGGCGGCATGACGTCCAATCCCGCAATCTTCGAGAAAGCGATCACGGGGGGCGAGGAGTACGCCGAGTTCATTCACGAATTGAAGAAAGATTCCAGCCTGGACGCGAAGGCGATTTTCGAAAAGCTGGCGATCCGCGACATTCGCGATGCCGCCGATGCGTTGCGTCCTGTGTCCGACAAGACGAATCGCCGTGACGGTTACGTGAGTCTGGAAGTGGCGCCCACACTTGCCAACGACACGCAGGGCACCATTGAGGAGGCGCGACGTTTGTGGAAAGAAGTCGCGCGGCCGAATCTGATGATTAAGGTTCCCGGCACGGCGGCTGGCATTCCCGCGATTGAGACGTTGTTGGGTGACGGTTTGAACATCAACGTCACTCTGCTGTTTTCCCAGAAAGTGTATGAAGATGTGGCGCACGCCTATATTCGCGGCTTGGAGAAAGCTGGGGCCAATGGGTTGGAGCTGCACAATATTGCCAGCGTCGCCAGCTTCTTTGTCAGCCGCATCGATTCCGCGGTGGATGGGATGATCGACAGGAAACTCCCGGCGGCGGGTGACGCGGAGCGGGCCGTGCTCGAATCCATCCGGAGCAAAGTTGCCATCGCGAACGCGAAGCTAGCCTATGAGAGCTACAAGCAAATTTTTGCGGGTGCAAAGTGGGCTACGCTGGCCGCGAAGGGCGCGACCACGCAGCGCGTGCTGTGGGCCAGCACGTCCACAAAAAATCCCAAGCTGCGCGACGTGCTTTATGTGGAGGAGTTGGTGGGCAAGGATACGGTGAACACGATTCCCCCGGCCACCTATGATGCCTTCCGCGATCACGGCCAGGCGCGGGCGTCCCTTGAGGAAAACGTGGATGAGGCGCGTCAGGTGATGGCGAACCTCGCCGCGGTGGGAATCTCCATCGATCAAGTTACCGGCGATCTGGTCACGCAAGGCGTGAAGCTTTTTGTCGAGCCCTTCGAGAAGCTGTTGGCTGCCGTGAGTGCCGCATGAAGCCGCTTGATTACGTAGTTTCCTCCTCCACTGCCGCTGCGTTCGAAAAGAAAATCGCCGCTTGGGAAGCCGGCGGGCAGGTGGATCGCATCTGGCATCGCGACGCGTCTGTGTGGAGCAACGCCGATGAAGCCAAGTGGCTTGGATGGCTGACGATCACGGGCGAACAGTTAAAACAGACGCAACGTTTCGCGCAGTTTGCTGAAGAAGTAAGAGCCGCGGGATTCAAGCACGGCGTCCTGCTTGGCATGGGCGGATCGAGTCTAGGTCCGGAGGTGCTGCGGCTTTCGTTTGGAACCGCGGCAGGCTTCCCGGATTTTCAAATTCTTGATTCCACCGATCCCGGCCGCGTAGCGACGATTGAGGCCGGCATCGATATTGCGAAGACGCTGTTCATCGTTGCCAGCAAATCGGGCTCCACGCTGGAACCGAATGTCTTCCATAAATATTTCTTCGAACGCGCCGGGCGCAACGGAAAACAGTTTGTAGCGATCACCGATCCCGGCTCGAACATGGAGAAAACCGCGCAGGAGCAGGGCTTCTGGCGGATTTTTTACGGACTGCCATCGATCGGCGGGCGCTTCTCGGCTCTCTCGGATTTCGGCATGATTCCCGCATCGGCGATGGGCATTGACGCCGCCAGGTTGCTGGAAGGCGGGGAGATGATGGCGCAGGCGTGCCGCAAGCCCGTGCGCGAAAATCCGGGTGCGATGCTCGGGTTGCTGCTTGGTGCGTTGAACGAGGAAGGCCGCGACAAGATTACGGTGATCGCTTCGCCGCAGATTCACGACCTGGGCGCGTGGATGGAACAATTGGTCGCGGAATCGACGGGCAAGAACGGCAAGGCGCTGATCCCTGTTGACCGTGAGCCGTTGGCCGCTCCCTCGTCGTATGGAAACGATCGCGTGTTCGTTTATCAGCGCCTGGAGTCGAGTCCCAACCCGGAGCAGGATAAAGCCGACAAAGCGGTGGACGCACTGGCCGTTGCCGGGCATCCTGTGATCCACATCCCGATGTCCAGTGCCTACGATCTGGGCCGCGAGTTTTTCCGCTGGGAATTCGCGACGGCAGTGGCGGGCGCTGTCATGGGGATCAATCCTTTCGATCAGCCCGATGTGGAAGCGAGCAAAATTGCAACCAAGAAGCTGACCAGCCAGTACGAAGCCACGGGCGCTTTGCCTGCGGAAACCGTGGCGCTTGAAGAGAACGGCATCCGCGTGTACGGGAAAACAAGCGCGAAGTCGCTGTCTTCCTGCGTTCGCGAGTTGCTTGCCACCATTCAGCCGGGCGATTACTTTGCGCTGCTGGGCTACATCGAAATGAATGATGCGAATGAGCGCGCTTTGGAAAAGATGCGTGTTGCAGTACGGGACGCGAAGAAAGTGGCGACGTGCGTGGGCTTCGGTCCGCGTTTCCTGCATTCGACGGGGCAGGCGTACAAAGGCGGCTCGAACAATGGCGTCTTTTTGCAGATCACGGCGGACGATGCGCGTGACCTTCCTGTGCCTGGGCAGACGTACACGTTCAGCGTGGTGAAAGCGGCGCAGGCCCGGGGCGATATGGAAGTGATGCAGGAACGCGGCCGCCGCGCGCTGCGGATTCACCTGACGGGCGGCGTCGAAGCCGGTCTGGAAAAACTGGCTTCCGCAATCACGCACGCGCTACAATAAAGAAACTTTCCACACGTCAAGCGCTAAGCAAAGTGTGTGGCATTCCCCGTAGTGGGCCGGTAGCTCAGTTGGTAGAGCATCGCACTTTTAATGCGGTGGTCGCGGGTTCGAG
>JBEBFS010000007.1:0-86894 GCA_040081855.1 Bryobacteraceae bacterium
CTTCATCCCTCCCGTACGTCTGTTAGTCTGAAACCATGAAAAAGGCCGCCTCTGTAATCGTTTTGTGTACCGCAGTTGCGCTGGTGCCAGGGTTGTTTGCCCAAACCAAAGTCACTTCGGTGGAGGGCATCACCGAATACCGCCTGGAGAACGGCATGAAAGTGCTTCTCTTCCCGGATTCGTCGAAGCCCACGGTCACGGTGAACGTTACGTATCTGGTCGGCTCGCGCCACGAAGGATCGGGCGAAACAGGGATGGCACACCTGCTGGAACACATGCTCTTTAAGGGAACGGCCAAGCGCGAAGGCATCATGGCGGAGCTTTCGAGCCACGGCGCGCAGTTCAACGGCACCACCTCCTACGACCGCACCAATTATTTCGAGACCATGAACGCCTCCGATGAAAATCTGCGTTGGGCGCTGGATATGGAAGCGGACCGCATGGT
Source organism: Bryobacteraceae bacterium (assembly GCA_040081855.1). Lineage (GTDB taxonomy): Bacteria > Acidobacteriota > Terriglobia > Bryobacterales > Bryobacteraceae > Palsa-187. The sequence continues at coordinate 446 of JBEBFS010000007.1, forward strand.
CAACTCCCGAGTGTCGAGGAAAGACCTGGACACCGAAATGACCGTGGTTCGCAATGAGTTTGAGCGCGGCGAAAACAATGCCGCGCGAGTGCTTGAAGAACGTGTCCTTTCCACGGCGTTTCTCTGGCACGGCTACGGCCGCAGCACGATTGGCGCTCGCAGCGATATCGAGAAGGTGCCGATTGAGCGCCTGCAGGCCTTCTACCGCAACTACTACCAACCCGATAACGCCATCCTGATCATCGCGGGCAAGTTTGACGACGCAAAAACGTTGGGTTGGATCAAAGAAACTTTCGGTTCCATTGCCAAGCCTGCGCGGACGCTGATTCCCACCTACACCGAAGAACCCGTGCAAGATGGCGAGCGTGAGGTCACTTTGCAGCGCGTGGGTGATAACCAGGTCCTGATGATGGCCTACCACACACCCGCCGGCTCCGATGCCGATTCCGCTGCCCTCGATGTGTTGAGTTCGATTCTCACCGATCCGCCTTCGGGCCGGATGTACAAGGCGCTGGTCGAAAGCAAGAAAGCGGTCTCTGTTGCGGGAGAAAATAACCAGCTTCGCGATCCCGGTTACCTGGCGTTTCGCGCCCAGCTCCGTAAGGAAGGCAACCTGGATGATGTACGCCAAACCATGCAGAGCGTTCTCGAAGGCGTCGTAAAGGAACCGCCAAACAAGGACGAAGTCGATCGCATCCTTACCCGCCGCAAGAAGGATTTTGAACTGCTCTACAACAATCCCCAGCGCGTGGCGCTGCTGATGAGCGAGTGGGCATCGATGGGCGACTGGCGCTTGATGTTCCTCGATCGTGACCGTACCGAAAAGGTCAGTCCGCAGGATGTCGCGCGGGTCGCAAAAGATTATCTGAAAGCCTCGAACCGCACCGTTGGCCGTTTTATTCCGGCCGAAACGGAACCGGAGCGTACACAGGTCCGGCCCGCTCCGGATGTGGACAAACTCGTGGCCGAGTACAAAGGCCGCGCGGTCGTTGAGGCCGGAGAAGTGTTTGATCCCACGCCCGCCAACATCGAATCCCGCACGCAGCGTGTGACTCTTTCCAATGGCCTGAAGTTGGCGATGCTGCCGAAGAAGACACGCGGCGGCGCCGTCACCGCAACCATCGTTCTTCACTTCGGCAACGAGAAGAACGTTTTTGGGAAAGGCATCGCGGGGCAATTCGCGGCCGGCATGTTGATGCGCGGCACGCAGAATTATTCGCGCCAGCAACTGCAGGACACGCTCGACAAACTGCGGGCCCAAATGAACGCGGGTGGCGCGGAAAACGACGCTACGCTTAATGTGACCACTGTTCGCGAGAGCCTCTCTGCCTCCATCAAGCTGGCTGCCGAGGTCCTCCGCAGACCGTCGTTCCCGGAGACGGAGTTTGAACAAATGCGCCAAGCCTCGCTCGGTCGCATTGAGAACAATTTAAAGGAACCCGGCGCGCTGGCGCCCCAGGCTCTCCGCAAACACTTGATCCGCTATCCCGCGGGCGACCCGCGCGCGGTGGTCACCTTTGACGAAGAGATTGACAACGTCAAGAAAGTCGCACTTGCGGATGTAAAGAAGTTCCACGCCGATTTTTATGGCGCGTCACATGCCGAGGTCGCGATTGTGGGCGACTTCGATCCGGCCGAGATCCGCAAGGTTGTAGAAGCGGAACTGGGCGATTGGAAGAGCCCGGCGGAGTACCAATTGGTTCTTCGTACGCGCGATCAAGTCAACGCGGCCAACCAGATGATCGAGACCCCGGACAAAGCCAACGCGGTTTTCATGGCGGGTTTTACGCTTTCCATGAATGAAGATCATCCGGACTATCCGGCACTGATGTTCGCCAACCGCATGTTCGGCGGCGATCTGAAGAGCCGCCTGTGGCGCCGCATTCGCGAGAAAGAAGGCTTCAGCTACGGCGTGGGCAGCGCGCTCGCCGCCAGCCTGAAGTCTGAGTTTGCACAGTTCATGGTCCAGGCCACGTCCGTTCCGCAGAATATCGTCAAAGTAGAAGATGCTTTCAAAGATGAATTAGCAAAGCTTCGCAAGGACGGTTTCGACCAGCAAGAAGTGGACGAAGCGAAGAAATCGTTCCTGGAGCAGCAGGTGATCGCCCGTTCACAAGACGCGACGCTCGCCCGACTACTGGCGCGCAACGCTCAGTTTGATTGGACGATGAAGCGTGATGCGGATCAGGAGGCCAAAGTTTCCGCACTGACCGTCGCGCAGTTGAACGAAGTAGTGAAGAAGTATCTGGAACCCGCGGCGATCTCATACTTCAAAGCGGGCGACTTCAAAAAGGCCGGAATCACGAAGTAGGGCGGACCGCCAGGTCGGCGCGGGACCACCCGGTCCCGCATTTACCTTTGACTAGCAACATGCGCGAAGTGGCCGTTCGCCCCAACTCTTGCGCACCGGCGTTACTTACTCGCCAGAGCCGAGTTCTTCGTCACTTCATCCCAGCGCCTTGCCGAGGCGGCAACAATCGTCGGAACGTCTTCTTCCAGAATCAACCGCTCGCTCAGCATTTTGCGTGCGGCATCCTCCACCTGCTTCAAATAGGCGGCGCGGCCCGAATAACGCTCTTCAATCGACTTGCGTGGATCCTGCGCGCGCTCACGTTCGGCCTTCGTCACCGGGAACGGCAGGAAGATCCCCGTCACGGGCAGAATTTCCGTCGGCTCGCCAATCGCTTCATTACGGAAGTTCCATCCCGTGTAAGTAGCAATCGGCACCTGCAACTCCGGCATGCGGATGCCGCCGAGTTCGTTGCCATCCGCGTCCACTTTGGAAATCAGGAACGGCAGCGGGTGGCTATTCAACGGGCCCGGAAGATCGATGCGATAACCGCCCTTGATGGTGAGCGGCGAGCGCACGCCCGGCAGCTCCGGGAAACGTAGCGTCTCGTGGGGAATCAGAGTACCTTCGTCGATGCGGGGATAGCGGCTGGCCGGCGGCTCCACACCTTCGCGCACCCATTTGTCGAGCGCGACGAGCAACGCGCGGTGCGCGTACCAATAATTGTTGGGATTCGCCGGAAGCTGCGCATTGCCTTTCGACGGTGGAAACGCCGCAGGCCCGTGCTGCGTGCTGGCGAAGTGGAAAATGCGGACATTGGCGGGGATCTGCGCGTCTTTCTTGCCATCAAGCGTCGTGTGAATCAACGAGGCCGCGCGACCGCCGCCCCAATATTCCGACGATGAATTCGTGTGAAAGATCTTCGGCATCGTCTCGGGCGTCATCTTCGCGAGAACGCCATCGGACTTGCCGGTCGCCGGATCCTTCGTCGTCATATCGAGGAACGGAAAACGCGAAACCGTGTAATAGAAAAGTCCGTTCGGCTGTGCCTGGCGCATGTTAAACGGACCGCGCGCGGCTCCCGCCAGGTGATCGATGATACCGTCGAAAACTTTGCGTCCGCGCTCATCGGCGTTGAAGCCGTCATAGGTGAAGTCGCGCAGCACCCGGCCGGTCTGCGAGAGTCCCCAACCGTAGGCATACTTCGTGCTGACCGGCGCGGAGCTATCGTTCTTGATATACGTTGCCAGATCGCGAATCGCCGCCATGCCCACGCCCGCCACCACGCTGTGCGCGTCGTAGCTCAACGTGTAGTGCTGGCCGGCCTTGAATCCGCCCTTCAGAACAACGCTGTTGGTCGCGGGAACGATTTTGCCGTCCACCATTTTGCCGAACTGCCATTGATCGCGCGGAATTTCCGTCTCGCCCTGCAGGTAGTTTTTCTCCACCGTCAGCTTGTTCATCGGGCTGTTCGGATCGATAGGCGGATACGCATCGGAGCCATAGTGGCCGATGTCGTCCAGCACGTAGTGTTCGCCCGAATCGTTCGGCAAAAGCGCCACGCTGATACGCCACGTCATGGGTTTGCCCTTGGCGTCGACCGGAATCACACGGTCAATGCCAAGTAGTCCCCCGCCGCGTGGAACGTCGAACTGCCAGCCGACCCACGCGAGCGTATAGCCCTGCCGCAGCAGAAATCCGTCGCCGTAATCGTCGTCGTTCGTGCGGCTGCCGCCGCCAAGCTGCAAGTTCTGTAGAACGTTTTTGCGGCCGCGATTGACAACGTCCAGCAACAGGACGCCGTTGCCCTTCGCACGGTCCTTCGGTGCAAGGATGTAAACATCCGCGCCGAATTCCACGCGCCCCTTGGCATTGCGCGGAGCTTTATCTCCATCGACAATCGCAAAATTGTGCGGGTTCTTCGGGTCAATGGAAAAATAGACCTTGCCCACCAGTTTTTCGTAAGCGCCGGTGGAACCGAACGCCTGTCCTGCCTGCACGTCTGTGCGGGAGGCAATTTCAATCTTTGTAACTTCGCCGAACGATGGTGCGGCCGCAATCATGGCGGTGAAAATAGCAATGAAGACATGGCGCAAGCGCATGGGTATGAAACCTCCGGGGCGATAGCCCCACTCAGGGCAATTTTACTTGATTTGTTCGTCGCGCTCGATCTGGCCGTCGCGGATGTGAATGATTCGATTTGCATGTCGCGCGATGTCGTGCTCGTGGGTGACCAGAATAACGGTGTTTCCCTGCTCGTGCAAACGCTCGAACAGAGCCATAATTTCGTTCCCGGTATTGGTGTCGAGAGCGCCGGTTGGCTCATCGGCAAGCAGAATGGACGGGCTGTTCACCAGAGCCCTTGCAATTGCGACGCGCTGGCGCTGGCCTCCGGACAACTCGGCGGGCTTGTGCGTCATGCGCGCGCCTAGGTCCACGGCCTTCAGTACTTCTTCGGCGCGCTTCCTCCGCTCGGCACGGTTCGCTCCGGCGTAGATCATGGGTAGTTCTACGTTATCAAGCGCCGTATTGCGGGACAGCAGATTGAACGTCTGGAATACGAAGCCGATTTCCTTATTCCGCACCTTGGCCAGTTGGTCGTCCCGCATCTCACTCACCAACCCGCCATTCAGATAGTAATCGCCCGAAGTTGGCGAATCCAGACACCCGATGATGTTCATCAGCGTGGACTTACCGGAACCAGATGGCCCCATGATGGCCACGTACTCGCCTTTGCGGATCATCAGATCGATGCCCGAAACGGCATGGATCTCCTCGCCGCCCATGACGTAGGTTTTGCGCAAGTCATAGGTGCGGATCAACACACCCTCGCGACGCAACTGCTCGCCGCGCTCCTGCTTGTTCTCAAGTGCCGCCATGGACATGAAAGGTCTGGTTCCATCGTATCGCGCGAGCTTGCTTCCCTGTGACGCTTCCTGTGGACATCCCGTTGATAGCGACACCATCGATAGCGACACCATGGACAACGTTCTATTTGACGCACATACTACAGGCGACTACACTCGAAGGGACAAACGCCTCCAGGGAGAACACGCCGATGACCCATCCACGGAAACAGGACCTCGAACGCCGGACGTTTTTAAGACAAGCGGCGTTGCTCGGCGCCGCGATGTTCACGAGTGGGGCCGAAGCCGCGGAAATTCCCGGTGGGTTGAAGTCACGCATCGGCTTGGCTCTCTACACCGTGCGCGACATCATGGCCAATGACTTTGAGGGCGTACTCGCAAAGATTGCCAAGATGGGCTATCGCGAAGTGGAGCCTGCGTCGGGTTATAACAACATGGACCCAAAGTCTTTCCGCGCGATGCTGGATCGCTATGGTCTGAGCATGCCGAGCACCCACACAAACTACCCGGACGGCACCGGTGCGGAGTTGGAAAAGCAGTTGGAAGCGCAGCAGGTCATGGGGATCAAGTACACCGAGATTCGCACGGGCCAGCCCCGACCCGGCGCGCGACCGCAGCTTCCGAAAGAAGCGCTCGAACCCGGCGCGTACTTTAATCCTGGCACCGGCATCACGAATAATTCCTTTAAGGAATTGGGCGCGTTCGGGCCCAATCAGCCGCCCGTCACTCTGGACTCCGTGAATAAACGTGCGGCAACTCTGAACGCGAACGGTAAGATTGCCAGGAAGTTCGGCATTCAGTTGTTCGTTCACAATCACACGGGCGAATTCGAGAAGCTGACCGACAGCAGTAAGACCACGTGGGATGTCCTACTTGAAGAGACAGACCCGGAGCTCGTCGTCATGCAGTTGGACATCGGTTGGACTTTCATCGCGGGCGTTGATCCGGTGGAACTCTTCAAAAAGAACCCCGGCCGCTACCCGCTCTGGCACATCAAAGACGTTTTCGGACTCAAGGCCGTCCCTCCATCTCTTCGTCCTAACGAGCGCACCAAGTACATGGCGTTCGGGCCAGTCGGCGCCGGGCAAATCGACTATAAACGGGTGTTTGCCAACGCTTCCCTAGCCGGCCTGAAGCACTTTGTTGTAGAGCAGGATAACGCGGCCAGCTTCGGCGATTCGCTCGCCGCCGCCCAGCTTTCGTACAAGAACCTGGCGAAGATCCTCAGCTAAAACACGCAGATTCTTTAGGCTGGCGCTCTTCACGGGAAGATGATTCCTTCTTCGTGCCCGGAAGCAGCACGCGTGCTCAATTCGATACCATAGAATTTCACCCATGAAACTGAACAGCTACACCATCACGCAAGGACCCAACCGTGCGCCGGCGCGCGCCATGCTCAAGGCGATCGGCTTCACCGATGAGGACCTCAAAAAGCCCATCATTGGCGTCGCGAATACGTGGATCGAAACCATGCCGTGCAACTACAACCTGCGCGAGCTGGCGGAGCACGTCAAAGCCGGGATCCGCGCGGCAGGCGGTACACCGATGGAGTACAATACCATCGCCATCAGCGACGGCGTCACCATGGGCACCGAGGGCATGAAGGCCTCGCTCGTCAGCCGCGATATGATTGCCGATTCGATCGAGCTGGTGGCTCGGGGCCATATGTTCGACGGCGTCGTTGCGCTGGTCGCCTGCGATAAAACCATCCCCGGCGCTGCGATGGCGCTGCTGCGCCTGAATATCCCCGGCGTCATCATGTACGGCGGCACCATCATGCCGGGTCACTATAAGGGCCGCGATCTGACGGTGCTCGATGTGTTCGAAGCCGTAGGCGCGAACGCGGCGGGCAAGATGTCTGACGAAGAATTTTTGGCGATTGAAAACGCCGCCTGCCCCGGTGCCGGAGCGTGCGGCGGCCAGTACACGGCCAACACGATGGCCACCGTCATGGAAATGATCGGCCTTTCTCCGATGAACACCGCCTCCGTGCCGCAGGTGGACCCCCGCAAGCACCAGGTTGCGTTCCGTTGCGGTGAAGTGATTATGGACGCCGTCCGCAATGAGCGTCGCGCGCGCACCGTTGCCACTCGCGAAGCGTTTGAAAACGCAATCGCTTCGGTGGCCGCAACCGGAGGCTCGACGAACGCGGTGCTGCACCTGCTCGCCATGGCCCGCGAGGCGGGCGTCGATCTGAAGATTGACGATTTTCAAACCATCAGCCAGCGCACTCCGCTGTTAGTGGACCTGAAACCCGGCGGCAAGTTCGTTGCTTACGATGTCGATCAGGCTGGCGGCTGGCCTGTGGTTGCAAAACGCCTAGTGGATGGCGGCTACGCTCACGGCAACACCCTGACGGTTACGGGCAAGACCTTCGCCGAGGAAGCCGCGCAGGCCAAGGAAACGGCCGGGCAGGAAGTCATTCACCCGCTCGACAAGCCCATCAAAAAGACAGGCGGCCTGGTGATTCTCAAGGGCAACCTCGCTCCGGAAGGCTGCGTGATCAAGGTTGCGGGCACCGCTCGCACGGAACACACGGGTCCGGCACGCGTTTTTGACCGCGAAGAAGATGCCATGGCGGCGGTTACCGGCGGCAAAATCAACTCCGGCGATGTTCTGGTGATTCGTTATGAAGGCCCGCGCGGCGGCCCGGGCATGCGCGAAATGTTGGGCGTGACCGGTGCACTGATGGGTGCGGGACTTTCCGAAACCGTTGCCCTGATGACGGATGGCCGTTTCAGCGGCGCTACGCGCGGCTTCATGATCGGCCACGTGGCCCCCGAAGCCGCAGTCGGTGGCCCCATCGCCGCAGTTCGCGATGGCGACATCATCACCATCAATACACAGACCAGCGCCATCAACGTCGCCCTGACGCCCGAGCAGTTCGCCGAGCGTATGAAGGACTGGAAAACCCCGGCTCCGAAGTACACAACGGGCGTGTTCAGCAAGTACGTGAAGCTGGTGGGTTCGGCCTCGGAAGGCGCCATCACAGGATAAGACGTCAAGGTTCGACAGCAAAGAAAGGGGGCAGAGAAATCTGTCCCCTTTTTCTTTGCCTAAAATGGACCATGAACTGGTCTGCCATCCGTCACGAATTCCCGGCTCTCTCCGGCTGGACCTATCTCAATACGGCCACCTTTGGCCAGTTGCCGCGTTCGGCCACCGATGCTGTCGCGCGCCATTGGGCGCATCGTGATGAAACGGCGTGCCGGGATTTTCTCGATTGGTTTGAAGACGCCGACCGCTTGCGGCTAGCGCTCGCCCGCTTGATTCACGCTTCGCCGGACGACATCGCCTTCACTCCGAGCGCCGCTCATGCGCTGGCTTTGGTCGTAACCGGTCTTGGCTTGAACACGCCCGACGCAGGTGTTGCGAATGTGGTGACTCTTGCCGGTGATTTCCCCAATCAGCTCTATCTGCCTCGTCTCCGCGAAGTGCCGTGGGAGAAGTTCTTCGAATCCATTGACGCGCAAACAAAGCTGGTCGCCATCAGCGAGGTCAACTACGCGACCGGATTCCGTCCGCCGCTCGGTGAAATTTCCCGCTATATTGCGAGCCTTCCGAAAGCCACTCGCCCCGTTTTCTTTGTCGACGGCACACAAAGCGCCGGTGCGTTACGGTTCGACGTTGCCGAGACACCGGTGGATGTTTACGCCGTCCACGCATACAAATGGTTGATCTCGCCGAACGGGGCCGGTTTTTTCTACATTGCACCGGAGCTGCGCGAGCGGATTACGCCGAGCGTCGTCGGCTGGCGGAGCGATAAAGACTGGCGTAACGTCGATCACCTGAGTCACGGAACGCCTGTATTCAAAAACTCCGCCGAGAAGTACGAAGGCGGCGGCCTTCCCTCGGCTTTGCTCTACGCCATGGAGGCTTCGGTGCAGTTGATCCATTCGATCGGCATCGACGCGATCGAGGCGCGTGTCTTGTCCCTTGCAGCCGAGATCCGCGGCCGCGTTGCCAGGCTCGGTGCTCGTTTAGATGAAGAGGCGGGAATCAACCAACCAAACTCCCAGATTGTCGCCGCGAAATTCCCCGGCCGCGATGTCTCGGAACTTGCCAAAGCCCTAGCTAAAAAACGAGTGCTCGTTGCCGCCCGTCACGGCTATCTTCGCATTTCGCCACACTTCTATAACGACGACCGGGACATCGGACGCTTGGAGCAGGAACTGAAAATACTTCTCTAAGCGCCCAGGTCAAAAAGTCCCTAGTGAGCGCGACGATAGCCACGCAGAATTCAGGAGTGCAGCTCCCTTGTGCCCTGACACGGCAATTTAGTGGATTCCAAAACAAAAACCCCGCCCACCCGGGCGGGGTTCGTACAAGGAGTGGATCAGGAAACAGTCTTAGCTCGCGATTTGCGCGTCCAGCATTTTCTTCACTTCGGGCTTGGGCAGGGCGCCGACGCGCTGGTCGACCACCTTGCCGCCCTTGAATAACAGCAGCGTCGGAATGCCGCGGATCTGGTAGCGCTGCGCGGTGCCCGGGTTGTCGTCGGTGTTCAGCTTGCCGATCTTCGCCTTGCCCAGGTACTCGTCCGCAACGGCGTCGATCGTGGGTGCCATCGCGCGGCACGGGCCGCACCAGGGGGCCCAAAAGTCCACCAGCACGGGGACCTCTGAGTTCAAAACCTCCTGATCGAAGGCGCCGTCAGTAAAATTCAGTGTGTTGTCACCAGCCATGATTGCTTATTGCTCCGGCTTTTATGATGCAAAAACAAGGGCGTGGGATGCAACTGAAAGACCACTAAGGTGGCTTTCTTCTCGGAAGTCACACGGCCCTTCACTAGGGATATTCCGTGAAGTTGTTGATTACACGGATATTAAGGGACGACTGCTACCGTCGTGCGATAATCGCGGGCAAATGGAGGCTCCGCTCAAGCGTCAACTGTGGCTCGGATGGGTGGCTGCGGTGTTGGCTGCGCTGACGGTTTACTACTACGTCGGGTCGTGGATCATCACCGGAGTGATTGCGTCAATTGGCGCGGCGGCAATGCTCCGCCAGTCGCGTCCCCGGGGCGCGTCGAAGCCGGCGGGAGTGTACTGCCTGAACTGCGGGGAAACGATGAACCCGAATGCGCGCGAGTGTTCCTCGTGCGGAAGTACGCGCTGGACAGTTCAGTAACCATCGCGGCCATGCTACTTCAGCAGGTTCGCGTACAGTTCTTTATACTTCACCGCGGCGACGTTCCACGAGAAATCCTTGGCCATGCCGGCCTGGACACGCGCGTCCCATCCCTTTTTCTCTCTCCAAGCTTTCAGGGCCGCATTCACCGAACCCAGTAGAGCTTCCGGCGTAAAGTCATCGAACTTGAAACCGGTGGTTTCGTCGACACTATCCTCAAGGCCGCCGGTCGCGCGGACGATGGGTACCGTGCCGTAGCGAAGACTGTAAATCTGGCTCAGCCCGCACGGTTCATAGCGGCTCGGCATCAGGAACATGTCGGAACCGGCGACAATCCGGTGCGCCAGGCCCTCGTTATAGCCGATGTAGCTGGCAAATTTGTCCGGATGCTGATGCGCCAGGCCGCGGAAGAGATCCTCATAGTCCGGTTCTCCGGACCCCAGCGCCACCACAGTCACGTCCATTTGCGCGATTTCATTCGCGACGGCAGCGACCAGGTCAAATCCTTTTTGATTCGCGAAGCGCGAGACAATGCCGATCACCGGCCGCGCATCGTTCTGCGGCAATCCGACTTCCTGGAGCAGGGCGCGCTTGACGGCCAATTTGCCGCTTCGATTTGCGGCGGAAAAGTTTTCCGGAAGGTAAGTATCCACCGCCGGGTCCCACGAGCCGTAATCGGCGCCGTTCAAGATGCCGTGAATCTTTCCGGCGCGCGCGCGCAGCAGGCCGTCCATGCCGAATCCGAATTCGGGCGTTTGAATTTCCTTCGCGTAAGTCGGGCTGACGGTGGTGATGGCATCGGCCCATACGATGCCCGCTTTCAAGAAGCTGATCTGGCCCCAGAACTCCAGGCCTTCGGAATGAAAGACCGTCGCGTCAAAGCCGAGATCATTCAGAATCCCGCCGGAAAAATTCCCCTGGTAGCCGAGGTTGTGAATGGTCAAAACCACCTTGCTGGCAACGAACGTTGGGTCGGCCGCAAACATTTCTTTGAGATACGGCCCGATTAACCCCGCGGGCCAATCGTGCCCGTGGAAGACATCCGGCCGGAAGATTTGCCGCGCGATACCGATTGCCGCCAGATTCAACACGGCGAAACGAATGTGATTGTCCGGATAATCCAATCCGGCCTCGCTATAAATGCCAGGCCTTCCATAGAGCGGCGGACAATCGACAAACATGTAGCGCACGCCGCCGTGAACCACCTGATCGATGCTGACGGTATAAGAATGGGGACCCGCCACCACCGGCAGGACGTGCCAAATGCGTTCAGCGTCGGGAATGTCGACCGAGCCGTAGCGCGGCATCACGACTACGACTTCTTCGCCCTGCTTTGCAAGCGCGGGCGGCAATCCACCGAGTACGTCGGCCAGCCCTCCCGTCTTTGCAAACGGAGCGGCCTCCGACGCCACCATTAAGATGCGCGACATAAAAGATGTTTCTGCACTTTGCCCAGCGCGTTGCGCGGGAGTTTATCAATCGTCTCAAAGCGGCGTGGAATCTTGAACGAGGCCAGCGTCTCGCGGCACCGGGCTTCGATGCTCTTTGCATCAGGCTCAGCTCCCTCGCGCCAGACGATATAGGCAATGGGTACTTCGCCGCGCACGCGGTCGTCTTCGCCAACCACAGCCGCCTCGGCAACCTCAGGCTGCTCCATGAGGAACTCTTCGATCTCCCTTGGATAAATATTAAAGCCACCAGAAATGATGAGGTCACTCTTGCGGCCCGCCAGCGTAAAGTATCCGTCGGGTGCGCGGAAGCCGATATCGCCGGTCCTGAACCATCCGTCCACAAACGCGGCTTTCGTTGCCTCTTCGCGGCGCCAATATCCCCTGAAAACGTTGGGGCCCTTCAGCCACACCTCGCCGGTTTCGCCGTCGGGAAGATCGTTGCCATCCGGCCCGACGATTTTCGCGATCACGCCCGGAAGCGGCAGTCCCACGCTACCAGGGCGGCGTTCGCCGTCGTACGGATTCGAGATGTTCATCATCGTTTCCGTCATACCGTAGCGTTCCAGAATCGTGTGCCCAAAGAGATCGCGGAATTCTTCCAAAATCTGCGCGGGCAGGGGAGCGGAACCGCAGACAAACAGGCGCATTTTTTTGCCAATGGCCTGCGCCTTCTCTCGCGGCGTCTCCAGCAAACGGACGTACATTGCGGGCACACCGAAGAACAGCGTCGGTTCGAAATCTTCAAACTGCTGCAGCGCTATATTGTGATCGAACCGCTCCAGTAGCCGCATCCGGCAGCCCGTCATCAGCCAACTATGCAGACCGTTGCCAAGCGCGTGCACGTGGAACAGTGGCGGCGCAAGCAACAGACGGTCGTTGGGCGTAATCTTCCACGTCTGAATGAGATTCGCGCCGTTCACCGCCAGGTTATTGTGGGTGATCATCGCGCCCTTCGAAACGCCCGTGGTTCCTGACGTGTACACCAGAGCGGCGGTATCTTCGCCCTCTAGCTGCGTTTCGGCAAGATCCGGACGCTGCGTGCCCGCTTCGGCGAGCAGCGCCGGCAGTTCAGCGGCGGTGATCAACTGCCGCGGTTCCGCGTCGCTCAAAATGTGCGTCATCTCCCGATCCCGGTAAAGAATATTGATCGGTACGAAGATCACGCCCAGCTTGATGCAGGCGAGATAAAGATCGATCATCTCAATGCAGTTGGCGAGATAGACGCAAAGGCGATCGCCCTTCACGAATCCGCGTGCCTGCAGGGCCCGCGCCATGCGGTTGCTGCGTGCATCGATTTCGCCGAAAGTGTACGTAACGCCGGCCCATTCCAAGCCTTCCACTTTTGCGCGAGGCTGGAACGTCAGGTCAAACCATTGGCGTAGATTCATGGCCGCGAGTGTGCTCCCGTCATTGGCTCAGCGGCTGAGGCGGCCGCGGAAGCCCAATATTAGAGAGTAGCAAGGGCGGCATTGCCAGCGCGTTGTGCGAAACGACATGTGCGAAACGACGTTTTTGCGCCGCGTTAGTCGTTCACGTCGACGCTTTCTACAAAGCAACTGTAGAACGCGCGGTCAAGCACGTCTTCATTCAACTCCATGGCAAGATCCTCAAAGTGAATGATGTCGATGGCGTGCGAGATGACGTCGCGCGGATGGCAGCGGCGGAACTTTTTGCCTCCATCCAAATAATGCTTGCTGATGAACGCGGACGTCACATCTGGCGGGCAATACAATTGGCGCGATTCGGCGTAGCGTTGAAAAATCGTGCGGAACTCCGGCTCACGCGGACTGCGGAGGAACATCTTGTATTGAATTCGGCGGAGAAAGGCTTCATCGCCTAAATTATCCGGCCGCAGGTTGGTGGAGAAGATCAGGAAGGCTTCGAAAGGAACGGTCATTTTGCCGCCCGCCTGGAAGCTGAGGTAGTCCACGTGGCGTTCCATCGGGACGATCCACCGGTTTAAAATTTCCGCTGGGCTTGCCTTCTGGCGGCCAAAGTCATCGATGAGGTAGATGCCGTTGTTCGCCTTGAGCTGGAAAGGCGCGTCGTAGGTTTTGGAATGCCGGTTGTAGCTTAAATCCAGCATGTCGAGCGCCAGTTCACCGCCCGTGATAATGAACGGACGGCGGCAGCGGAACCAACGGCCGTCGTGCGTCAGTTCGCTCGAGAGCGCCGTGAGCACGGATTCCCCATCTTCGATTTTCTGGTGATAGATAGGATCGTAGAGCTGAATAATGTTGCCCTGACACTCAATCGCATAGGGCATGTAAATGCTTTCCGTTGTCACCCGGAATAACGATTCGGCCAGCGCGGTTTTGCCGTTGCCGGGCTGCCCGTAAATGAGAAACGATTTATTGGAATTTACCGCAGGCCCAATCTGCGCGAGAATGTCTTCTTCCACCACCAAATGCCGGAACGCCTGGCGCAGCGTGTTGGGGTTCAGCCAGTTTTCCTTGAGCCGTTGGCGGCGAACCACTTCCCCGTACTGATAAAGCGGAACCGGAGCCGGACCGGCATACTGGTTGTTTTCAAGAAACTCGCGCGCCATGTTTCGCCCGGATTCGGTGAGAAAAAAGATGCCGGACGAGTTTCCGATGCCGAGGGATTTGCGGACGCCAACATAGTGCTGCCGCTTGAAGTTTTCGAGCAGTTCGTCGATCAGGCTGAACGTTAGCCCCAGCAGGCCGGCGATCTCACGGCCCATGAGTTCGCCGCGGAAGTAAAGAAACTTGAGAACAAGTTGTTCCACGATCGCAGGCGGAATGCCCAGATCCGCGAGCGACTCCGGAACCGGTGGAACAATCTGCTCCTCCACTTCTCCGCGCTCTCTGTTTTCCTCGGAGACGATGGCGTTATGGAGCGACTGAATGGGATTTGGTTCCGGGATCGTGATTTTGGTAGCGAATTTCTTCGGGGTCGGGGAATCTACCGTGCCAAAGGTGGACCCCACCAGCCCAGTTTGAAAATGCCCGTCATCTTCGCCAGTTTCGAATTGTGCCGAATTGGACGGATTGTTAAATGCTCCCACGAAGTGCCTTCCTTGGAGAAGATTTCTGTCCCGCAAACACTAACTTCATCTATCGGATGTTTATATGGCTTCCTTCATGTCAAGAGCGCATCTAGTACTTGGTTTATGGTTGGTACTACCCATACCGCTGAACGCGGCTGATATTGAGTTTGTAACTCAAGAGCTTCCATGGGCCATTGTGGATCACCCCTACAACGCGCCTCCGTTTGCAGTACGGACAAGTGGAGCTTGCCCGCTCGGCGGCGTGGGCTATGCCGTTGTGGCCGGGAAGCTACCCGATGGAATGGAACTTTCGCGTCTTGGCTATTTTTCCGGTACACCGCTAAAAACCGGCGCGTTTGAATTTGCTGTCCGTGTTTCGAATGGATGTACGTGGACGGCGCGGCACTTCGTTCTAACGGTGACGGGTGCCCCTATTTTGACTGTTAGCCCGGCAAGGCTCTCCTTCGTGTCGAACGGTGGAGAAGTCCCAGCGGCGCAAAAGTTTCGGGTTTCGGCAACGTGGCCGAGGTTCAGTTACTCGGTTTCGAGCAACGTGGAATGGTTGAAGGGGATTCCAGAGCACGGATTTACGCCCCGCGCGATGTCCGCCATGGCGGAGGATTTCGTTTCCGTTTCCGTGGATGTGAAGGGCCTGAGTGCGGGCAAATATTTCGGTGAGTTGGCTGTTTCTGGTTGGGAAATTCTGAGCGCTCCCGTTGTCCACGTGGAACTGGTGGTAGAAGGCGCGAACGCGAGGGCGAAAGAAAGCGTCCCGCAGATGCCAAAACGAACCGCTATCGAGTTACCTTAACCCAGCGGAAACCCCACCAGTGTTTTTCCACCCGAACTTTGCCCGCTTCCACGGATCCGGCGGGGGCGGCCTGCAGCGGCGTCGGGTAGTTCCGTATGTCCTGTTGGGCAATAATGCGGATCACGTCTTCGCTGATGCCGCCTTGTTTGAGGGCAATCAGTCCGTCGACGCTTGTGTCGAAGCGGGTTCTGGAGGTTCGAATGCGCTCGATGATGAAGAGTTCGTCGAAGCCGGCGCTGGCGAGCGCAATGACACTGTCATTGGTGAGCACATGGCGGGAAAGCGCCGTGACCGTGTACTCCTGGGCCATCAGGGGCATGATCGTGATGAAGATGAGGAACACCCGGGCCATACGTTCTCTTCATCGGTGTGTAGTGTTCGGGAGGTGAGGCCAGAAAATTCCTCGCGCCCGTGATTTCGTGGCGATATTTTCTGGGGCGGCGAGGTACTGGTAGGGACGAGCAGATTCGAACTGCCGACCTGTCGCTTAGGAGGCGACCGCTCTATCCATCTGAGCTACGTCCCCACGGTATCTGCGTTTTGATTGTAGCAAGTGGCACATCGACGGATTCTTCGAATCTTCCGGATGGTTTGGTGGCAATCACTGCGGAGGCCAGCGTTTCAGACCTTTTTTGCCGATGTCTTTCCGGTACTGTTTTCCCTGGAAATGGATCTTTTCCACTGCCGCATACGTGTTGTGAATTGCGGTGGCCAGGTCGGGTCCTGAAGAGGTAACGCCCAATACGCGGCCGCCGGATGTTTCGAGGCCGTTCGATCCATTTTTAACGCCCGCCTGATAAACCTGTGCCCCACAATCTTCGATGCCGGTTATCAGGTCGCCGGTGTGCACGGTTCCGGGATAACCGGAGGCCGCCATGACAACGCATACCGATGGTTCCGGCTTCCACTGCAGCGTGACACCGTTCAGACTCCCTCGAACGGCGGTCATGAGCGTGTCGCCGAAACCACCAACCAGCCTGTGCATGAGGGGCTGCGTCTCAGGGTCACCCAAACGCACGTTGAACTCGATGACTTTGGGTCCGTCGGCGGTCATCATCAGGCCGGCGTAGAGAAACCCGGTAAAGCCGGTAGCGCGAATCGCAGGGTTGATGATCGTTTCCATGATCCCCGAAGTTTCGGCCGCGGTAATGATGCGGCCATCGCAGTAGGCTCCCATGCCGCCGGTATTGGGACCGGTATCGTTGTCGAAGATGGTTTTGTGATCCTGAGTCGCTTCGAACGGAATTGCCAAACGTCCATCGCTGATCACGATGAAACTGACTTCCTCACCGGTTAGAAATTCTTCGATCACCAGTTTCGGGCCAAGCGTTCGGACCGCGGCTTCGGCCTCTTCGCACGTCTGCGCAATGATGACGCCTTTTCCGGCGGCTAACCCATCGGCTTTCACAACCACGGGTAGAGAGAATTGGGAAAGAGCATCGAGAGCCGCCTGGTCGGACTCCGTGCGGATGAAGCGGGCGGTGGGAATGCCCGTTCGCTGCATGAATTCTTTCGCGTGGATTTTGCTTGCCTCGAGTTGCGCCTGTTCCTGAGTCGGTCCGAAAATGGCGAGGCCTTTTGCGCGAAATTGATCAACGATTCCTGCGGCGAGCGGAACCTCGGGGCCAACCACGGTTAGATCAACGCCAGACGTGGTCGCAACGTCGAGATAGTCCGTGCTGGAAACAATGCGGCCCACCTGCGCCATGCCCGGGTTTCCGGGTGCGCCAATCACTTCATGTCCTTCCAGAGACAAGCGCCAAGCGATCGCGTGCTCGCGGCCGCCACTACCAATGACAAGTATTTTCACGGTGAAACTGCCAGTTTAACGCGTTCCGATAGAATGGTTGAAGAGCCGTTTTTCACATCGTGGCAATTCGCTATCAAGTAATCGTCGTGGGCGCGGGGCACGCTGGCTGTGAGGCCGCGCGAGCGTGTGCACGCTTGGGCTTGAAAACCGCGATGGTCACCATGAACATTGACCTCATCGCACAGATGTCGTGCAATCCAGCGATTGGCGGCATAGCGAAGGGCCACCTGGTTCGGGAGATCGACGCGCTCGGCGGCGTGATGGGTGAGGTCACGGACGCCGTCGGCATCCAATTCCGCTTGCTCAATACGAGCCGCGGTCCTGCGGTCTGGTCGCCCCGCGCGCAGTGCGATAAGAAGCAATACCGCCTGAAGATGAAGGAATTGCTCGAAAAAGAGCCAAACCTTCGCATTTTACAGGCGGAAGTAGCCGAGCTGATTATTTCCGACGCTGCTCCGAGACGAATTCAAGGTGTGCACCTGCGGGACGGGCGCTCCCTGGAAGCAGATGCCGTGATTGTCACCACCGGCACGTTCCTCAATGGTCTGGCGCACATCGGCGAACAAACCTATAGCTGCGGCCGGAGCGGTGAGGCTTCGTCAAATTTGCTCGGAGACCAGCTTCGGACTCTTGGGCTATCGTGGACACGCCTCAAAACCGGCACACCACCGCGGTTGGACGCTCGCAGCATCGATTGGTCCCGGTTCGAACCGCAATACGGCGACCCGGTGCCAACTCCTTTTTCTTTTATTACCAATAAGATAGATAGGGAGCAAGTGTGCTGCCATATCACTTATACCACGCCGGAAGCTCACGCGGTCCTCAGGGAGAACATCTACCGCTCGCCTCTGTTTAGCGGTCAAATCGAAGGCATAGGCCCACGGTATTGCCCGTCGATCGAGGACAAGATCGTCAAGTTTCCCGATAAGTCGCGGCACCAGATCTTCTTGGAGCCGGAAGGCCTTGATACGAATGAGATTTACGTCAATGGCATGTCGACAAGTATGCCGATCGACGTTCAGGCTCGCGTGATCGCTTCTATTCCTGGACTAGAGAGCGCCGAGATGATCCGCCCCGGTTATGCAATCGAATACGATGCCATTGATGCCCGGGAATTGACGCACGCTTTGCAGGTGAAGACCGTGGACGGTTTATTCCTAGCGGGCCAGATTAATGGTACGTCCGGCTACGAAGAAGCCGCTTGCCAGGGCTTGGTTGCAGGCCTCAATGCCGCTCTGTGGATTCGTGGCGAAGATCCGTTCGTAGTCGGCCGGACTGAGGGCTACACGGGGATACTCATCAGCGATCTTGTCTCCAAGGGTACGGATGAGCCCTACCGGATGTTTACCTCCCGGGCAGAGTTCCGTTTGCGGCTTCGCATCGATAACGCCGATGAACGCCTGACGCCGGAGGGCCGGCGCATTGGTTTGGTTACCGACGAACGGTGGGGAGTTTTTCAGGCCAAGCAGGCCCAGAAAGAGAAGCTTCGCGCCCATCTTGTGAAGAATCCATCTGCCGCCGCATGGCTGCGCCGCCCGGAATCCAAGATAGCGGCGATGCCAAGCTTGCCCGCACATGAGGAGCCATGGGCGAATGGCGTCTTGGAAACCATAGAAACAGAAGTGAAGTACTCCGGTTATATGGCGCAGCAGGAGCGGCAGATTAAACAAGTACGCTCCTCAGAGCGTCGGAGGATCCCCGCTGAGTTTCAGTATTCCAATATTCCCGGCCTTTCCCGCGAAGTCCAGGAGAAGCTCGAGAAGTTTCGCCCCGAGACGTTGGGTCAAGCGGGTCGGATTTCGGGCATTACCCCCGCCGCTGTCGCCGTGCTTGAGGTTTACTTAAGCGTGAGCGGCTCGTGAGCTTCCGCCAAATTCTTGCAACGGAGTTCGCGGCTTTCCGGGTTCTCTCGGAGCAGGAATTGAGTGCACTGGAGGCTCATTTTGAGCTTTTGCTCCGGTGGAATCAGAAAGTTAACCTCACGAGAATAACGGATCCCGTTGAAGCGGCTCGTTTTCACTATTGTGAATCGCTTTTTTTGGCGTTGCGGTTGCCTCCAGGCAGCCTTTCCATTGCAGACGTGGGCTCGGGTGCAGGTTTTCCGGGCATTCCCATCGCCGTGTTCCGACCTGAGTGTTCCGTAGCTTTGATCGAATCTGATCAGCGGAAGGCGATTTTCCTACGTGAGGCCACCCGTGAGATGAAGAATGTTCGCGTTTTGGCTCGCAGGGCGGAGCACGTGGCCGAGCGCTTCGACTGGGTCGTTAGTCGCGCGGTTGCCCAAAAGGACCTGCTCCACCTTCGTCTAGCACCAAATTTCGCGCTTCTCACCGTGGGAGATGTGGGAGAACCGCTCCCCTGGGGTGAAAAGCGGTGCCTAGAAATGGTTTCACGTGGAACAGGTCGTTGATGTTTCACGTGAAACATCAAGTATCCGCAAAACATGCTAAGATCGCATCCGTGGGAAAAATCATTGCGATCACCAACCAAAAAGGCGGCGTTGGGAAGACCACCACGGCCATCAATCTAGCGGCATCGTTGGCGGCCAACGATCTTCGGGTCTTGATCGTCGATAGCGATCCCCAAGGCAACGCCACTACCGGCCTTGGCGCCGAAAAATTAGCTGAGACAAAAACCCTCTACGATGCACTGATTAACGGAGAGCCCCTTGCCTCCGTTATCGTGAAAACCCTTTGTGAAGGACTAGACCTCTTGCCGGCCGACAAGAACCTGGTTGCCGCCAACCTGGACCTGTATGATCTTGAAAACAGGGAACATCGCATGGCGAGACTACTTGCCACCATCCGAGATCAGTACGATTACGTCCTGATTGACTGTCCGCCGGCACTGGATCTCTTAACTCTCAACGCCTTGGTGGCTGCGGACTCTGTACTTGTCCCAATCCAGTGTGAATTCTTTGCGCTGGAGGGTCTCTCCCAGTTAATTGATACAGTCGAGCGAATCCGCGAGACCTTCCAGCGCCCGCTGCCACTGGAAGGTATCTTGCTGACGATGTATGATGACCGCACCAGCTTGACGCGTCAAGTCGCTGGCGATCTGAAAGAGTTCTTTGAAAACGACGTCCTCGAGACCGTCATTCCTCGCAGCGTCCGCCTCGCCGAGGCACCCAGCTACGGTAAACCGATTCTTTTGTATGATCCTCGATCCAAGGGAGCGGAAAGCTACATCCGTCTGGCGAAGGAGATCCTAAACAATGAGCAACGCAAACGACAAACAGCGGAAAGCGCTGGGTAGGGGCCTTTCGGCTCTTCTGCCGAACAAGCCGCAAGCGCAGTCCGTGGCCACAGCAACCGCACCTGCCGCAGCCGCGCCTGCACCGGCGCCAATCGCGCCAAATCGCCTCCGCATCGACGAAGTTCAGCCCAATCCATTGCAGCCGCGCGTGGTTTTTCAGCCGGAAAGGTTGGAGGAACTGGCCGCGTCCATCCGCGCGAACGGGATCATTCAACCTATCATTGTTCGCAAGCAGCCCAATGACACCTACCAGCTTGTTGCGGGCGAGCGTCGTTGGCGGGCCGCCAAACTTGCGGGTCTGACCGAGGTTCCCGTCGTCGTCCAAGAAATCGCAGACCCGCAACTCCTGGAGGTGGCCCTCGTTGAGAATATCCAGCGGGAAGATCTCAACCCGATGGAAACCGCGCATGCCTACGACCGCCTCTCCCGCGAACTCGGTCTGTCTCAGGAAGAAATCGGCCGCCGCACCGGCAAGGACCGGGCATCGGTCGCCAACATGCTGCGACTGCTGAAATTGCCCAAGGAAGTCCAGGTTCTTCTGGCGGAACATCGGCTTGCCATGGGACACGCACGCGCCGTACTTGGGCTGGCAACGGCGGAGCAACAAATCGAAGTCGCCGAAAAAGCCGCTGCGCAGGGGCTATCGGTCCGCCAGGTGGAAGCACTGGTGCAGGAGTTAACCTCGGATCGTCCCAAGTCCGGTTCCGGTCCGAAGCGCGAACAGCCGGTGGATCCCAATGTTCGCGCCGCCGTTGAGGAATTGGAGCGCGCCCTCGGAACGCGCGTCCGCATCGTTGAACTCAGCGAACAGCGTGGGCGAATTGAGATTGAGTATTACTCCCAGGCGGAGCTTGATCGGCTCTACCAACACATCATGGGAAGTAACTGAGGAATGGTGCCGGCGGTAGGAGTTGAACCTACGACCTACGGATTATGAGACCGTCGCTCTAACCACCTGAGCTACACCGGCGCATCTCCAGCGTATGCAGCCGGACCCTCTTCTGTCAAGTCTTCGGACCTTCAGGTCTGAAACTCGTTTTGTGGATTCCGCCATCCGTGCACTACAATCTGGAGTAGTGTCCGAGCCCGCCGTCGAATTCCGGAGCGTTTCGAAAAGCTACCCGATCTATGCGGCGCCGGGCGATCGTCTGAAGGAGCTCGCCACCTTCCAGCGCCGCAGCTTCCACCAGGATTATTGGGCGCTCCGCGATATCACCTTTGACGTCAAGCGCGGCGAAACTTTCTGCTTCGTCGGCGAAAACGGCTGCGGCAAAAGCACGCTTCTTCAAATCTGCGCCGGAATCTTGCAACCCACATCCGGATCGGTCCAGGTCCAGGGAAGGGTAGCGGCCCTGCTCGAACTGGGTGCCGGCTTTAATCCCGAATTCACCGGACGCGATAACGTTTATCTCAACGCCACCATTCTCGGTTTGTCCTCGAAGGAGATGGACCGCCGCTTTCCCAGCATCGCCGAGTTTGCCGAAATCGGGAATTTCATGGACCAACCGGTGAAGACCTATTCGAGCGGCATGATGGTCCGTCTCGCCTTTTCCGTCGCCATTCACGTTGACCCAGAAATTCTCCTGGTCGATGAAGCCCTCGCCGTCGGTGACATCTATTTCCGTCAACGCTGCCTTCGCAAGGTTCACGAGCTGCGCGCACGCGGCGTTACTATCCTTTTCGTTTCCCATTCAGCCTCAGAGGTCAAAGCTCTCGGCGACCGTGCAATGTGGCTCGATCACGGCAAACTCATGGCCATCGGGAATACCGACCGAGTTGTGTCTCAATACCTGCTCGCGATGGCTCAGAAAGATGCGGACTATCAACAGCAAGAAACCATACAGCGCCCACACGCTACTCACGGCCCACTCGAAATTGTGGAGGGCATCCCCAACGTCGACCACCGCTCGGGTGATGGCCGCGCCGAGATTATCGGTATCGCAATCTGCACTTTGTCTGGTGATCCAGTCACAACCTTGGCTCCCGATTCCACCATCGTCGTCCGGGTCAGCGCTCGAGCAAAACAAAACCTCGACCAACCGATCATTGGAGTCCTGTTTCGAAATCAGTTAGGCCTCGATCTCGCAGGAGTCAACACCACAAACGATGGTAGCCCCTTGCCACCGCTGCTCGAAGGCGAGGTTTGCACGGTAGACTTCTACTTGGAGATCCCAACCATTTACACCACCACTTTGTCCTTTTCGCCGGCTGTCGCAACGGGGACATTGGAAAAATTCCAAATCTGCGATTTCGTCGAAAACGCACTTGTGCTTGAAATGATTCAGCCCCCAGGCCAGATGTACGGCACCTTCCGGTTCCCTTGCCGTATTGAAGTCAACTCCAAGATCGGTTCGGGAGAACCCACGCTGTGACCGAATTCACCGGCGAACGCGTTGTGCCAGGCCAGGTGAATGATGACCTGTGGGCCGAACATATTTCCCGCTATGCATTTGCAAA
Organism: Bryobacteraceae bacterium; assembly: GCA_040081855.1. Lineage (GTDB taxonomy): Bacteria > Acidobacteriota > Terriglobia > Bryobacterales > Bryobacteraceae > Palsa-187. The sequence goes on from JBEBFS010000007.1 coordinate 23,524, forward strand.
ACGATTCGCGGCTCGCGGGGATGTCTTGGATATCGGCTCCGGCACAGGCTATGGAACTGCGGAGCTGGCCCAAGAGGGACACTCGGCTCAAGGCATTGATGTATCGCCGGATGCAATCGCCTACGCGCAATCGAACTATCCGCTCACCAACGTAAAATACTACGAGGCATCCGCAACAAATATTCCCATCGCCGACAGTTCCTTCGATCTGATCACGGCGTTCGAAGTCATTGAACATCTCGACGACTATAGGGCTTTACTAAAAGAAGCGAGGCGACTCCTCAGGCACGCCGGCCTCTTCCTGGTCTCCACGCCGAACAAACTCTACTACACGGAATCTCGCGGCACCGAAGGTCCGAATCCTTATCACACGCACGAATTTACGTATGAGGAATTCCAAGCCGCGCTCGCCGAGTACTTCCCCCACGCTATCGTTTTCTTACAAAACCGCATGGAGGCTTTCGCCTTTTACCCTCACGCGACGTATCAGCCCGTTGCGGCGTCCATGGCAGGGTCACGCGGAACACCCGACGACGCGCATTTCTTTCTGGCCGTCTGTTCCAACGCGCCTCTACCGGCGCTAGAAAGTTATATTTACGTTCCACGTGCGGCCAACGTACTCAAAGAGCGCGAGCACCACATAGCGTTGCTCCAGAAGGAACTGGCCACAGCGCGAACAGAGCGCGACCGCATCATCCAAATTCACGACGAACAAACCAAGCACCTTGAGCAACAAAACATGTGGGCCAAGGATCTTGACCTCCGTCTCAAAGAGAGTGGCAACGATCTTGCCGCAGCAGTGAAGGCCCTCGACAACGCCGAAGCCACCGTGATCGAACGCACTCAATGGGCACAACGCCTGGACCACCAACTCCACTTAGCCAAGGCATCGCGATGGTTGCGCCTGGGCCGCAAGCTCGGCCTGGGACCGAAAATCGACACCGATGTCTGATTCTCCGGCAAAACGTGCCGCTGTCCGCATTATCAAAGGGCTGCCACTGGCGCTCCTGGCACCTCTTTTCTTACTGATCACGGCAGCCGCCACGCTGCTCTCCGATCTGATTGCCAAACTTCTCCCCAAAAAACTGCCCACGTCAACTCAACCTAATACCTCCGCTGCGAGCATCGTCATTCCTAACTGGAATGGCCGCGATCTACTCGAAAAGTATCTGCCCTCAGTGGTCACGGCGGCTGAGAACGTCCCCGGCAGCGAGGTGATTCTAGTCGACAACGGTTCTTCGGATGGCAGCGCCGATTTTGTGCGTCAGCACTTTCCTCAAGTTCGGCTACTCGTGCTGAAAGAAAACCTCGGCTTCGGCGGCGGCTCCAATGCTGGCTTCAAAGCGGCACAACACGACATCGTTGTTCTTCTAAACAGCGACATGCGCGTCGAGCCGGATTTCCTCCCGCCGCTCCTCGGTGGCTTCACAGACGAACTGGTCTTCTCCGTTTCCTGCCAAATCTTCTTCTCCGATCCCAAGCGGCTCCGCGAAGAAACGGGGCTAACGGAAACTTGGTGGGCGCAAGGAGCGCTGCGTGTCCGTCATCGTGCGGATGACAAAATCACCGGCTTGTATCCTTGCTCCTACGGTGGCGGCGGATCCTGCGCCTATGATCGCCGCAAGTTTCATGAACTCGGCGGATTCGATGAACTGCTCCGGCCTTTCTATCTGGAAGACACCGACCTCGGTTACCTGGCATGGAAGCGCGGTTGGAAAACGATGTACCAACCGGCGAGCATCGTCTATCACGAACACCGCGGGACAATCGGAAAAAAGTTTTCGCAAGAGTACATTCAAGGGGTCCTCAAGAAAAACTTTCTTCTGTTCACGTGGAAAAACATTCATGAATGGAAGCGCTTGCTGAGCCACTTCGCGTTCACGTGGGCCAGCGCCACCGTCAACTGGATTTTTGGCGACTCCCCGGAACGCAGCAGCTTCGCGGGAATCGCACGCGCCGTCTGGCAACTGCCGGGCGCCCTTCACTCGCGGTCAAGAGCGCTTCGCATGGCCGCCATATCGGATACCGAAGCCTTCCGCCGTCCGTTGGGCGGCTACTTCCGCGACACCTTTGACGTCATCCCCGCGAACCCAGATCCGCTGCGGGTTCTCTTTGTGTCACCGTATCCGATCTGCCCGCCCACGCACGGCGGCGGCGTCTTCATGTATCAAACCGTGAACCGGCTGGCGAAACTTTGCGAGCTGCACTCCATCGTGATGCTCGATTACGATTACCAGCGTCCTCCGCACGACGAGCTAGACCGCCTTTGCGCATCCACTGATTACTTTGTGCGTTTGGAAGGAAAGCAAAAAGCGCTGGGGTCCATCGAGCCACACGCCGTCAGGGAATTCAGCAATCACAATGTTGCATGGTCCATCCATCGAGCCATCTACACGCATAAGATCGACGTGGTCCAGCTAGAATACACGCCGATGGCACAATACGCGTTTGGCTTCCAGCGCATCCCGACCATTCTCTTTGAGCACGACGTCTACTTCCAATCCATCGGCCGCCGCCTGCCGTTGATGAAGGGGCTGATGGAGCGCATCGAAGCCCGCTGGGAATATCTGCGAGCCATCCGCTACGAGCTGCGGGCGCTGCCGAAGGTGAATCGCGTTCAGGTCTGCAGCCGCGATAACGGCGATTACCTGCTGTCTTTCCTGCCGGAACTCAAAGGCCGCATCGACGATGGTTACCGTGCAGGCATTGACACTTCGCTCTACAACTTCAGGAGCGGTCCGCGCGAGCCACTGACCATGCTGTTCCTCGGCAGCTTTCGGCATCCTCCGAATCAGGAAGCGGTGGACTGGTTCGCGCGCAACGTGTTGCCGCATATCTTGAAAGAAGAACCAGGCGCGAAGCTCATTGTTATTGGTTCCGATCCTCCGGCTCGCCACTCGTTGCCCGGTGGGGACGCGATCCAGCTTGTCGGCTTCGTGGATGACATTCGCGACGCGCTCGCGAAATACGCTCTGTTCGTTTGCCCGATCCTCAGCGGCTCCGGCGTTCGCGTGAAACTTCTTGAAGCTTACGCCGCCGGCATCCCCGTGGTGTCCACGCGCATTGGCGCCGAGGGACTCGCCGATGTGGATGGCGATATCTGCGCGCTGGCCGATGATCCTCAGGATTTCGCCCGGCACGTTGTCGATCTGTTGCGCGATCCGCAAAAAGCGGAAGCGATGGCCGAGCGCGCTCGTCATCATGTTGTGGACAAACGCGACATGCAAGTGATGACGCAAAGGATGGTCGAGTGCTACCGCGACGAAGTAACCAAGGCCCGTCCAAAATCCAATTAAAGCGCGGCGGTGGATCGCGCGGTGGTGCCGGCGCACGGTTATTCTAATAGGACACATGCCGATTGAGGTCCGGCACACCGTCGCCGCCATCGTCCCGCACTGGAATCGCCGCGATCTGCTGCCTGCGTTCTTCGATAGTCTCCACAAGCAACAGCGCCAGTTCGATGAAGTGATTCTCGTCGACAACGGATCCTCAGACGATTCCGCGACGCTTGCGGAATCTTTCGGCGCGCGGGTCATCCGGCTCGAAAAGAATCTGGGCTTTGCCGCCGCCGTCAACCGTGGCATGGAAGCAGCAGATACGGATTGGGTCGCGATTGTTAACAACGACATTACCTTTCACGCAAGTTGGTTGGATCAACTTCTCACTCGCGCCATCGCTGCCGGTTCTTTTTTCGCCACGGGGAAGACGCTGGATGCCTCCGACCACTCGCGAATCGACGGCACCTACGACGAAATCTCTCGCGGGGCCTGTGCGCTTCGCTGTGGAGCGGGGAAGTTCGACAGACCCTTTTGGAATCGCGAAAAAACAATACGCTTCGCTCCAATGACGGCGGCCCTATTCCGGCGTGAACTGCTCACGGAGCTCGGTGGCCTGGACGAATCCTTTGAATCTTATCTCGAAGATGTCGATTTCGGCATACGATGCGCGTTAGCCGGAAAGCCCGGCCTCTACGTCCCGTCAGCTATCGCCTATCATCGGGGCAGCTCTACGCTAGGCCGGTGGAGCGCGGATACGGTCCGGTACATCGCGCGCAACCAAGTTCTGCTCGCAGCAAAATATTTGCAAGGACAACCAAGGTTTCCAATTCTGGCGGGCCAATTGCTATGGGGTTTGGTGGCCGCAAAACACGGTTGCGGAGGCGCATTTCGGGAAGGGCGGCGAGCGGGTAAGCTGGCGGCGGGTAACGTCCGGCCAAGGACGGTCGAAGAACGGTCGCGCCTTGCCGCAGTTTTCGCCGAGAGTGAGAAGGAAATCTTTGCAGTACAAGAGCAAACCGGGTTCGATGCCTACTGGAGGGCCTACTCGTGGCTGGCGCGGTAGTCATCGTCACCTACAACTCGGCGGTCGAAATCGGTTCATGCCTGGACGCAGTGGCACGCCTTGCTCCCGAATGGCAGGTGGTCGTCGTGGATAACCGCTCCAGCGACCAGACGGTTGCGCATGTGAAACAGCGCAGTGTGATGGTTATCGAAAACAAAGAAAATCGGGGCTTTGCGGCCGCCGTCAACCAGGGCGTTCGCGCTCTGCCCGATGCAAATCCAATTCTGCTCCTCAATCCCGACGCCCGCCTCCAGACCGGACTGACACAGTTGACCGCCGATTGCCACAAGCACGGCCTTGCTGCCGGGCGCCTGGTGGATCCATCGGGGAACGTACAAGCCGGTTTCACCCTCCGCCGCTTCCCTACAGTGGCAGCGGTGGTCTTTGAATCCTTAGGAATCAATAAGTTATGGCCATCCAACCCGGTCAATAGGCATTACCGGTATCTGGATCTGGACCTCAACCAGCCCGCCTTAGTCGAACAACCGGCCGGAGCTTTGCTTATGTTTCGGCGCGACGTTTGGACGAAACTCGGTGGCCTCGACGAAAGCTTTCATCCCGTATGGTTTGAAGACGTCGATTTCTGCAAGCGGGCGATGGATGCCGGGTATGGAATCTACTTCGACCCGAGCGTTGCAGCCGAGCATGACGGCGGCAGTTCCGTCGGTAAGATACCCTCGGGAAACCGTGCGGTCTTTTGGTATGTTAGTCTTCTAAGATACACACGTAAACACTTTACGATGTTGGGATTTCGTACGGTGTGCGCGGCAGTAGTGGTTGGCTCAATTCCGCGGGTTGTTGCGGGGGCGATCCGGGAACGGAGTTTGCAGTCGGTTCGATCATATTGGAAAGTGATCTGGGTGAGTGTCCGAAGCTTTATTCAGGCGGCTGTGCCTGAAGTGAGCCCGGCACGATAAGAAAGAATGCGATCGTCAGACAAGGACCTCGTTTCGGTAACGCTGGTTACCTACAACAGCGGCCGGTTTATCAAGCGCTGCCTGGAATCCGTCCTCGAGCAGAAATATCCCAATCTCGAATTGGTGGTGGTCGATAACGCCTCCACTGACGGCACGGTGGATATCCTCGAACCCTTCCAGGACCGCTGCCGGATTTACTACAACACCGACAACCTCGGCTTCGCCGCCGCGCAGAATCAAGCCATCGCACTTGCAAACGGCGAATGGATTCTGACGCTCAATCCTGACGTTCTGCTGATGCCGAATTTCATTCAGGCACTGGTGGACGCCGCACACATCGATCCGAAAGTCGGCACCGTCTGCGGAAAGCTACTCTCCATCCGCCCCACCTTCGATCTTCCCGATGAACAGTTGGTGGATTCCACCGGCATCTACTTCACCCCAACGCTCCGGCACCTGGATCGCGGCAGCCAGGAGGTGGATCGCGGCCACTTCGTCAACTTCGAATACGTCTTCGGGGCAACCGCCGCGGCGGCACTTTACAGCCGCCAGATGATCGACGATATCTCTGTGATGGGCGAGTTCTTCGATTCCGATTTCTTTGTCTATCGCGAGGACGCCGATGTTGCCTGGCGCGCGCAGCTCATGGGCTGGCGTTGCATCTACACACCGTCGGCTCGTGGTTACCACGTTCGCAATGTTCTCCCCGGCAACCGCCGCGCGCTGCCGCCGGAAATCAACATGCATTCGGTAAAGAACCGCTTCCTGATGCGCATCAAAAACATCACGCCGGACGTTTACCGCCGCAACTGGTTTTCCATCACCGCGCGCGATCTGGTTGTTTTCGCGGCCTGCCTCCTGCATGAACACTCTTCGATCAAGGCGTTTACCTACGTTCTGCGTAACTGGAGACACTTCAAAACAAAGCGCGCCGAAATCATGAGCCGCAAGCGCGTCACGGACGAATACATCGCCAGTTGGTTCGCCTTCCAGCCGACCAGCCGCCCTGCGGCGAAGCCGAACGCACGGTTGATTGCGCGCGCACGAGCCGCTCGCGGATAAGCGAAAAACTCCGTGCGGTTTGCAATCGTTGGCACGCGCGGCATTCCAGCCCGGTACGGTGGCTTCGAAACCTTCGCTGAAGAACTAGGATCTCGTCTGGCCGCGCGCGGCCATCACGTCACCATTTACTGTCGCGAACGCCACACGGAGCCAACCTACAAAGGCGTTCACCTCGTTTACCTTCCCACCATCCGCCACAAGTATTTCGACACCATCGCGCACACCTGCTTTTCCACGCTGCGATTACTTGGATCGCGCTACGACGCACTGCTCTACTGCAACGCGGCGAACGCGGTTTTCACATGGATGCCGCGCGTGCTCGGCATGCCGGTCGCGCTGAACGTCGATGGCCTCGAACGCAATCGGAAAAAATGGAATGCACTGGCGAAAACCTGGTATCGCGTCTCCGAATGGCTGGCGACGTGGATGCCAACCAAGATTGTCACCGATGCCCAAGCCATCGCCGATTACTATCGCGACGAATACCATACCGATTCCGTCATGATTCCCTACGGTGCGGAACTAGGCCCCGTTGCGACGGACGACGTACTCCACACACTCGGCCTCGAACATAGTAAATATTTTCTCTACGTCAGCCGGATGGAGCCGGAAAACAACGGCCTCCTGGTTCGCGAAGCATTCGAGAAAGTGGCAACCGATTACAAACTCGCATTGATCGGCGATGCTCCTTATGCGGCCGATTACATTCGCAAGGTTCGCGACACCAACGACCCGCGCATCATCATCCCCGGCGCGATCTACGGAGAAGGCTATCGGGAACTGGGCTCGCATTGTTTCGCCTACATTCACGCAACCGAAGTGGGGGGCACGCACCCCGCGCTCATCGAAGCCATGGGCCGCGGCGCGCTCACGCTTTATCTTGATACACCCGAAAATGCGGAAGTGGCCGGCGGCGCAGGCCTCGCATTCACGCGGGGCAATCTCGCCGAAGTCCTTCATAGCGTTCTCGCCATGTCCGAAGCGGAACGGGACACATGGCGAGCCAGGGCCACCGAATGCGTGCGCTCCCGCTACAGCTGGGACGCGGTGACCGATCAATACGAGAAACTATTAACAGGGCTCGCCGCGCGGTAGTTCGCTGCTGTTCTGGTAAGCTCCAGGAAGAATCGAACGGTAATGAGAAGTTGGGTGGAAGTTTCCCTGAGCCGCATCCGAGCGAACTTTCGCGCGGTTCAGTGTCTGGTCGGTACGGGCATCGATGTCATGCCGGTTGTCAAAGCCGACGCATACCGCCACGGCGCCATTGAAGTTTCCCGCGCGTTGGTCTCCGAAGGTGCACACTGGTTGGCCGTGTCCAACGTCGAGGAAGGCGTCGCACTGCGCGACGCAGGTATCCGAGCTCGCGTCCTGGTGATGGCGGATTATCTGCCCGAGGACCGCGAAGCTCTGTCGGCATTTCACCTGACGCCCGTCCTTCACTCCCTGGAAGACGTCGCCGCGGTTCGCGTTCCCTATCACTTGAAGATCGATTCCGGCATGGGCCGCCTCGGCACTCGCGCGACTCCGGAAGAAATCGCAAAGGCCGTTCTCGCCTCGCGTTCGGCAGGCTTCGGCGAACTGGAAGGCGTGATGACGCACTTCGCTTCATCGGGCAATTACGACAGCGTTCAAACCAGCGAGCAAGTCGCACGATTCGAAACGATCCTCGCGGCGTTGCGCGACGCTCGAATTGCTCCGCGCTATGTTCATTCGTCAGCAACGATTCCGGTCGCCTACAGGCGCACCGACGCATGGGGCAACCTCGTACGGCCAGGACACGCCATCTACGGATACATCTCCCCCGCACGCGGCACGCGTCCGCCGAAAGGCGCACTGGATGTGGCTCCGGCACTCACTTGGAAAGCATCCGTTCTTGCCGTCAAAGAAATTGAAGCAGGAGCGCTCATCGGTTACGGCGGCATTCATCGCACCACCAAGCCCACACGCATCGCGGTGCTGGCCGCTGGCTATGCCGATGGCATCCCTCATCGCCTGGGGAACAGAGGCCAGGTGATCGCACAAGGAAAACTGGTGCCCATCATCGGCGCAGTATCGATGGATCTCACCACCATCGATGCCACGGAGTGTCCGGGCCTTCGAGCCGGCGACGCCGTGAAGCTTTTGGGGTCCGAAGGCGAAGGCGCGAATCGCGTCTCCATCGACGCGCAACAAATAGCGCGCTGGGCAGGCACCATTTCCTACGCCGTTCTCTGCGGCATACACGCCCGCGTCAAACGGCTTTACGTGGACTGACGAAACTACAGCTTCATCATCCCCATCGCCGCGCGGCCCAAAATTCCATATGGATTTCCAAGCGTCTCGATGAACTCGAAGTGATTGTAGCCTTGCCCAACCAGCAGCTCCACCGGCTTACCCACCGCTCGCATCGCGGAGGCGAAATCCCGGCTCTGCCGCTGGAACTCGGGCGTATCGAAACTCGCATAAGCAACCGTCACCGGCGTGTGAATGGGATCGAGATGCCGCTGAATACTCAGCGACTCCTCAGTCTCGTCATCAAAGCGAACGTACTCGTGGCGCGATGAGATCCGCGGGCCCTTCAGATCGTACATGCCGCTCACTAGCAGCGCGCCCTTCAACAAATCCGGCGATAAACCGAACTCCTTCGCCCAATCCACGACCAACGCACATCCTGCCAGATGCGCACCCGACGAATGCCCGGACAAATAAATCCGCTTGGGATCTCCGCCGAAACTCCCAGCATTTTTCCCAACCCAGCCGATTGCACTGCGCACCTGCGCGGCCATCGCCAGCAAGCTACCACCTACGTCCAGCACAGGAGCGAAATCTGGAATGGCTACGTGCGCACCCGCTATTACGAACGGTTCCGCAATGTAGCCCACGCCTCTTGCCGAACCACCGCGCCATGCACCGCCATGAATGAAAATATGTACGGGCGCATTCGCCTTCGCCGTTTTATAGATGTCGATCTTTTCTATTGCGCTACTTCCGTAAGTAACGCGCAACGGCGCACCCAGCCGCCCCCGCACCAGATCGCTGTTCCTTTGGCCGCGCTCACCCACCTGTGCGTTGTTGGTTGCGTAAGCCGCCTGATCGTAGGCTGCATCGAGTTCCACCTGGTCGTAGTCGAGAAAGACTTTCGGACCATGCTCGTGCGGCGGCGGGCCCACCTTTTGCTGCGCGAGTAAAGGCACACCAAGACCACCCAGCAAAACAGCTCGCCGTGTGATTCTGAGGCCTTCGGACATCTGGTGCAACTTATACGTCGAGGTTACGAACGTCCAGCGCGTTGTCTTCGATGAACTTGCGGCGCGCCTCGACATTTTCGCCCATGAGCGTGGTGAAAATCTGGTCGCTCTGCACCAAATCTTCCAGCGATACCTGCAGCAGCGTACGCGTCTCGGCGTTCATTGTGGTTTCCCACAACTGCTCCGCGTTCATTTCACCCAGACCCTTGTAGCGCTGGATGTTGACTTCGCGCGTGCCTTCGCTCTTCACGTGGTTCAACATGTCACGCCAATTGCCCAGCGTTTCCCGGTGGTTGTCACGAATAACCGTGAACGGCGGATTGTTGTGCTTCGCGGCTTGCTTTGAAAGCGCGCGCAGGCGGCGGTAATCGGCGGTTGTCGCCAAATCGATATTGATCAGGCGCTCGGCGTTCGTGGGGTCTTTGAAGGTGACTAGCCACGCGGAATGCTCCTCTTCATGGCGGAGCTCGGTCTCGATCTTAAGTTCCTTCAAAGCCTCGTGCACCGGCCGTAAATTATTCTGGTCGGAGAAGTCGGCACGTGTATCGATCGCCAGGCTCGGATTAGCGATCGCTTCGACCACACGCGGCTCACGCAACCGGCGCTCCATGCGCCGCCAGGCATTCTGCAAATCATCCAACTGCATCAGATAGGCACGGAGTTCGGCGCCTTCAAGGACCGTTTTTTTATCGCCGAGTTCCACCTTCAGGTTCTCGGTGGCGCGCCGCAGAATCTCGCGCGTGAACTCCTTGTCGTCCTTGATGTACTTTTCCGACTTGCCGCGCTTGATCCGATAGAGCGGCGGTTGCGCGACGAAGATGTTGCCGCGCTTGATCAACTCCTGCATATGGCGGAAGAAGAACGTCAGCAGCAGCGTGCGGATGTGCGATCCGTCCACGTCGGCGTCCGTCATGATGATGATCTTGCCGTAGCGCAGCCGCGTGACGTCGAAATCGTCCTTGCCGATGCCGGTGCCGATTGCCGTGATCATCGCCCGGATTTCTTCGTGTCCAAGCATCTTGTCATAGCGAGCCTTCTCAACGTTGAGGATCTTACCGCGCAGAGGCAGAATCGCTTGATACCGGCGGTCTCGTCCGCCCTTGGCGGTACCACCTGCCGACTCACCCTCGACGAGGAAGAGTTCACAACGCTCCGGATCGCGCTCCTGGCAGTCCGCCAGTTTGCCGGGCAACCCGCCCGAATCCATCGCGCCCTTCCGGCGAGTAAGATCGCGAGCTTTGCGCGCGGCTTCGCGGGCGCGCGAGGCATCAATCGCTTTTGACACGATCTTCTTCATCACCGGCGAATTCTTATCGAAGTATTCGCCCAGCTTTTCGTTCACCAACTGAACGACGTAGCCCTGGATGTCGGAGTTGAGCTTGCCCTTGGTCTGGCCTTCGAACTGCGGTTGCGGCAGCTTCACGCTCACCACAGCAGTCAACCCTTCGCGGACGTCATCGCCCGTCAGGTTTTCTTTCACGTCCTTGAACAGGCCGGCCTGCTGGCCAGCGGCATTAATCGTACGCGTCAACGCGCTGCGGAAACCGCTTAAGTGCGACCCACCGTCCACCGTATTGATGTTGTTTGCAAAGCTAAAGACCGTTTCGCTGTAGGAGTCGTTGTACTGCAGCGCCACTTCCATCGTCAGCTTGCCGTTTGCGATATCCCGCTCGCCTTCGAAGTAAATCGGTTTGTCGTGCAGCGTAGTCTTGCCGCGGTTCAGGTGCTTGATAAACTCTTCGATGCCGCCGTTAAAGAGGAATTCCGAGGCACGGGCCGGGTCTTCACGCTCATCGGTGAGAGTGATCTTCAGACCCTTGTTGAGGAACGCCAATTCGCGAAGTCGCGTTGCCAGCGTGTCGAAGTTGAACTTCGACACACTCATGATCGTGGGATCCGGAAGGAACGTGACCTTGGTCCCTGTCTTCCGGCCCGCCTTGCCCGTTCTCTTCAGCGGGGCCTTGGGAATTCCTTTGGAATATTCCTGCTCCCAGGTAGACGACGCCGTCTCGCCCTTGGCTGGACGCCAAATCTCAAGTTCGAAACGTTCCGAGAGCGCATTGACGCAGCTGACGCCCACACCATGGAGTCCGCCGGAAACCTTGTAGCTGTTCGAATCGAACTTGCCGCCAGCGTGCAGTTTTGTTAACACGACTTCGGCGGCCGAAACACCTTCGTCCGGGTGCATGTCCACCGGAATTCCGCGACCGTCATCGATGACCGTTACCGAATCGTCCACGTGGATGATGACGTTCACTTCACTGGCATGACCAGCCAGCGCTTCGTCGACCGAGTTGTCGACCACCTCGTACACAAGGTGATGCAAACCCGCTTCACCGGTGGAGCCAATGTACATGGCTGGCCTGAGGCGGACGGCCTCCAGCCCTTCAAGCACTTTAATACTGGAGGAATCGTACGTGGAACTGGACATCGTTTCCTTTTGGCCTTCTTTGGGCCTATAGGCCCTTTACGCTCTCTTCACGAACCGCGTCAGATGCGCATCGGCATGATCACATACCGGTAGCTGTCAGACTTCTCACCGGAAGGACGTAGTTCACCGGCACTATGCGCATCTTTAAACAGGAACGTTGCCTGCTGGTCGTTAATCGCCCGCAGGAAGTCGAGCAGGTATTGAGCATTGAACCCGATTTCGACTGACGGGCCTTTGTAATCCGTCGGTATGCTCTCTTCGCTTTCGCCGGTTTCTGAAACAGACGAATGAACTTTGATCTCGCCGTCGTCTACGCGGACACGAACCGCACGCGAGCGCTCATCGGAGAACTGCGACACACGCTCAATGGACGCTTTTAATTCGTCACGGCTCACCGAAACCGAATTCGGCTGATCCTTCGGCAATACACGCTCGTAATCGGGGAAGTTGCCCGTCAGTTTCCGGCTGAGCAACAAGCGATCGCCGAGCCTGAAGAATAAATGATTTTCGTCACCAGAAAACTGCAACAAAGCCGCCGGATCGGAATCGCCTGCCAGCTTCTGAATTTCCAGCATTGCTTTACGAGGCAACAGCGCCCGGTACGAAGCGTTCACGCCTTCCAGCTCACCAGTGCTTTCCACCATAGCCAAGCGGTGCCCATCGGTCGCCACCATCACCAGGCCGCCTTTGCGCAGCACCAGCAATGCTCCGTTCAGTGTGAAGCGCGATTCTTCCGAAGAGATCGCAAATACCGTCTTCGAAATCATTCCCGCAAGAACGCCAATAGGAATCTCCGCGAGAACCGCCGGCATCTCCGGCAGCTCAGGAAAACTATCGCGAGACATTCCAGCGATGCGCGTCTTCGAGCGGCCGCTGTTGATATTCGCCCAATTGTTTTCGCCGATCTTGATCTGTACATCGCCGTCCGAGAGCAGTCGAACGTAGTCGAGAAGCCGACGTGCCGGAATGGTGCCCGCGCCACTCTTCTTCACCTTCGCCGCACACGAACAACGAATGCCGAGCTCCAGATCGGTCGCCGTGAGATGAATCCGGTCACCGTCCGCTTCGACAAGAATGTTCGACAAGATCGGAATCGTTGTTTTCTTCTCAACGACTCCCTGCGAAAGATTCAGTTCACGTACAAGATCAGCCCTGCTGACAGTGAATTCCATGAAGATGTTCCTTCCAGCGCTCCCTTCTCATGAATCTTCTCAAGAGAATATACAGAAGAAGAATCGAATTGATAGGGAGTGTTGAAACGTTGATTTCTCCCTAAATTGTAGCAAAAACGAGGGGTTAAAGCCACAACAACTTGTGGGTAAAGGGGTGTGCCCACGTTGACCGTTTGAACCATCTGGAGTCTTCCACACTTTCTGACACCCTGCGCGAACACCCCAATGTGGAAAACACAAGCAACTCTAATGGATTGAATCAATTACACTGTGAATCAGTCTGTTCAAATCCGCGTCCTTCTGGCGTAACTTGTCAATTTTCTGCACGGAGTGCAAAACCGTCGTGTGGTGTTTGCCCCCAAACATGCGGCCAATCTCAGGAAGCGACGACTGCGTCAGTTCCTTAATCAGGTACATGGCAATCTGACGCGGATACGCGATGTTCTGCGCATTGGTCTTCTGTTTCAGTTGACCAGGCTGTAATTGGAACTTGTCCGCAACGGCCCGTAGCACGGAGTCCATCGTGACGCGGCGCTCTTGGCCAGGGATCAGGTACTTCAGCACCTGCTGCGCCATGGCGAGCGTTATTGGGGTACCAGTGACGGAAGAGTAGGCCACCAGCTTTACCAGCGCGCCTTCCAGCTCGCGAACGTTCGACTTAGTCTTGGTAGCGATATAGACGCGAACTTCCTCGGGTAAACCCACGCCTTCGGTCTCCATCTTCTTGTCGAGGATGGCCATCTTGGTTTCGAGATCCGGCGGCTGGATGTCCACCAGCAATCCCCATTCAAAGCGCGAACGGAGACGCTCCACCAGGCCCGGGGTTGCTTTCGGCACCGAATCGCTTGAAATCACAATCTGCTTCTGGTGTTCGTACAACTCATTAAACGTGTGGAAGAACTCTTCCTGCGTGCGTTCCTTGCCGGCCAGAATCTGAATGTCATCGATCAATAGAACGTCGGCCGAACGGTAATGCCGGTGAAACGACGGCATGCGGTCCGAGCGGATGCAATTGATCATCTCGTTCATAAACCGCTCACCGGACGTGTATACAATCCGCATCGCCGGGTGCTGTTCGAGCAGCGCCGTACCGATCGCGTGCATCAGGTGCGTCTTGCCCATCCCGACACCGCCATAAATGAACAACGGGTTATAACTGCGAGATGGACTATTCGCTACCGCCCGCGCCGCGGCATGTGCGAACTGATTGCAGGACCCAACGACGTAGTTATCGAAGCGAAATCTTGGATTCAGTTGACTGATCGGCGAAGCAAACATCGTATCGCCGGCCGCGCTGGCCGTGGGCTGCTGGACATTGGTTCCGCGCAGCACGTAAGTGACGTGATCCACGGGAAGCTTCAACTCGGTAATGACAGTGCGGATCAGGTCAGCGTACTCTTGTTCCATCCAATCCCGTGTGACCTGATCGGGGACGGAAACACGAACGGTTTTTCCTTCCACCCCGTCCAGCCCGGTTCTCGAAACCCAATCGTCATAAGCTCGGATGCTGATCTTCGAAACCAGACCGTTCTTGATCTCATCCCAAGGATTCGCCGATCCCGCCGTGCGATCTTCCATAAAAATAGCTACTTCCCCCAACTGACCCTCCGAACAGCGACACGATTCCCACATGTTTTCCACAGCTTGTGGAAAACCAATCGGCACTCTTCAATTTTTTCAGGAACTTCTATGCGCGGCTGGCCCTGGACGCCTTAGCTTGATCCAGTCTCCTGTCGTTCGCGGATTAACAGCATAGCATAAAAATCCACAACGCAAGTGTCTCCCAAAAAAAAATTAAAGTATTTATAACCAACAACTTACCGACGACTCCCCAACCAATCAAACATTTTGTTTCAGAAGCGTTTCCACAAAAATTATTCTGACAAAGTCTTCGCATTTGGACTCCCGTAATGGTATGCAGAGGCCCTCTAACGGCCAACGAAACCATTGTGGAAAAACTCCAGGGACGATGTTTCGAGAGTGTGTCTTCCACTTTTCAGCCGCCCACGTTGACACAGAAGCGCCCCGGCGCGACAATAGAGATTAGTCGCTTGCCAGACGCGGGAGTAACTCAGCTGGTAGAGTGCAACCTTGCCAAGGTTGATGTCGCGGGTTCGAATCCCGTCTCCCGCTCCAAAACAGATTCCTGGCGTCCCTTCCTAGCTGTCCGGCCTTTTTTCCCTCTTTCTGTTATGCTTGGAATAAATGTCCACCCATCCTCCGCGCCTGCGGATGACCGGCCGTTCTGAGTTTCCGCACCACTCTCCCGTGTTCTGTCTGCTTCCAAATCTTTGCGCGGAATGAAGTCACTGTGAGCAACACCTGTGAGTAACACCTGTGAGTAAAACCAGCGTACCCATCTCCCGCGGCATTGAGTCCTTATTTGGGACCCGTGACGAGAACATCCGTGTGATCGAAACCGGACTTGGGGTGCGTACACGGGTGCTCAACGACCGGATTGAAATTGAAGGCGACGACCAGAACGTTCAAAGAGCCGCCGGAATATTAGATGACTTTGCCGCACTAATCGGGGAAGGCGTTGTTTTTAACAACGGAGATCTCAACAGTTATCTTCGGATCGTCACAAGCGACCCGGAGACAACGCTGCGCCGGTTGGTGGATAGCGGCAAACAGCGCAGCTTCGGCAAAAAACAAATCGCTCCAAAAACGATAACGCAGCGCCGCTACATCGATGCCATCGAACGAAACGATCTTGTCTTCGGCATCGGCCCCGCCGGCACCGGCAAAACATATCTGGCCGTGGCGATGGCTGTAGCCGCACTTCTTTCGAAGCGCGTCAATCGAATTATACTCACCCGTCCTGCGGTCGAAGCGGGCGAGCGTCTCGGGTTTCTGCCGGGTACGCTGCAGGAAAAGATCGATCCGTACCTCCGTCCTCTCTACGATGCCCTGCATGAAATGATTGAGGCGGAAAAGATCGAAAAACTTCTCGAACGCAACACCATCGAGGTAGCACCGCTCGCCTTCATGCGAGGTAGAACCCTCAACGATAGCTTCATCATCATGGATGAGGCGCAAAACACAACGCCCGAGCAGATGAAGATGATTCTCACGCGGCAGGGTTTCAACTCAAAAATGGTTGTCACCGGCGACGTCACGCAAATTGATCTTCCCGGCCGCCAGCGCAGCGGACTGGTGGAAGTGATGGACGTACTCCGCAATCTGGAAGGGATCAGCTTTGTCTATTTCGACGAACGCGACGTGGTCCGCCACAGCTTAGTGCAACGCATCGTCAAGGCTTATGAGCGATACAATGACGCTCTCGGAATCCAGAGGCAGCTACCGCTGTCCCTGCCCAACACCGGGCCTTCGGAAGCGGCAACGCAAACCACTCCGGATGGCAGCCCGGGCGAATCGGCAACTCCAGCTGTGGCGCCCGAAACGAATCCAACCGGCATTTAGGCCGACCTCATGTCCACAGACGACATACCGCTGCTGTTTCCAACGCCATTCCGGTACCGGAAAGCGGAACTGCGTCAGTTCCACGCCGACCTCAAAAGAAAGGTCCTACGCGGCCGGGGATTTACGTGCCTGATTACCAGTGACGCTGAACTGAAACGGTTGAACAAACGATTCCTAGGCAAGAACTACGCGACCGATGTGCTTTCCTTTCCGGCTCCATCCGCCATTGGAGAGTGCGGCGATGTCGCCATTTCCGTGGATCGCGCGAAAGCGCAGGCGGCCGAACATAGACACTCCGTGATCAAGGAACTCCTCATCTTGATGCTCCACGGAGCCCTGCATCTTGCCGGTTACGATCACGAAACCGACAACGGCGAAATGCGCAAAACCGAAGCCGTCTGGCGAAAACGCCTGGAACTTCCCTCGGGTTTGATTGAGAGAGCCGAGAACAGCGCCGCGAAATTGGATGCGACAAAGGCAAGTGCGAAGGCAAGTGCAAAGGCACGTGCAAAGAAGCGAGGCCGGGCGAAGTGACGCTGCTCATTCTTATCGTTGCCATCGTCCTTGGACTTATTGTCACCGCGGCAACCTGCGTCCAGTTGCTTTATCTGGAATCGCAGCGCGTCCATCCGCGTGAATTGCCCGCGCTCGAATTTTTCAAAGAAGTCCTGGAAGCAAAAATCGGTCTCGCAACCGAGCAAGGTTCACTGACGTTCTCGCTGATCAAACACATTGGCTTGACGGTACTTGGCGTCCTCACGCTGGCATTAACCGCGCAAAACGCTGATCCCGGGGAAGCGCTAGCGGCAGCGATTCTGCTGGTGACGGCCTACACGGTGCTCGGAACGAATGTGATCCCGCAGATTGTGTACCGCAAAACGAATGGCCACGGGCTTGTCGCATTGGTACCGCTGTATCGCGCGCTGGCCTTGATCGTGCGGCCCATGACCTGGCTCATCGGTTTCATCGAATCGGTCTTCGACCTCGGCGAAAGCAATAAGCCGGAAGATGCCGCGACACCCGAAGAACATATCGAAGCGCTGATCGCCGCCGGAGAAGAAGAAGGCATCATCGAAAAAGGCGACCGCAAATTGATTCAATCCGTGGTCGCGTTCGGCGACAAGACCGTGCGCGAAGTGATGACGCCGCGGCCGACAATCGTTTCCATCCGTGCGGACGCTACGCTTGAGGAGCTGCGCGAGCTAGCCATCACCGAACAATATTCGCGCATACCCGTTTTTGAAGAAAATATCGATCAGGTGATTGGTTTCGTCCACGTGCGCGACATGTTTGAGCGCGATCAAGAGGATCGCAAAAACCATCGCGTTCGCGAGATCACGCGCCCAATTGAACCGGTGCCGGAATCGAAACCGGTAAACGATCTGCTGCGTGAAATGCAGGAAAAAGGCGCTCACATGGCCGTCGTGGTGGATGAATACGGCGCCACGGCCGGCATCGTCACCATGGAAGATATGGTGGAAGCGATCGTCGGAGAGATTCACGACGAACATGAACCCGAGCGCGACTTCCGCGAGGAACCCGATGGCAGCTTCGTCGTCTCCGGCAGCTTCGACATCGGCCGCCTTGAGGACCTGATCGACTATCAGCCCACTGACGACACCGAATCAACCACCGTTGGCGGCCTTGTGACCGAATGGCTTGGCCACGTACCGGCTGCAGGCGAGGAAGTGGCGCGGGATGGCATTGCCATTCGAGTGCTCTCCGCCAATCATGTTCGCGTCGATCAAGTCCGCGTGGCGAAGGCATCCGCACAATGAGTGAAAAACAAAAGAAGGGCGCAGCCGTGAAACAGCCATCGCGCCCGAATCGCAAGAGCAAACACCGCGCTGGATTTGTGGCCATTCTTGGCCTTCCGAACGCCGGCAAGTCCACACTACTGAACGCGTTGATGGGAACGAAGCTCGCCATCGTCGCCTCGAAACCGCAAACAACACGCACGTCTATCGAGGGCGTGATTACGCTGCCCGAAGCGCAGATCGTCTTCATTGACACACCCGGAATTCATAAGCCGAAATCGCTCCTGAATAAACACATGATGGAATCCGTGCGTGCCGCGGCGGAGGCTCCCGACGTTTGCCTGTTCGTTGTCGACGCCCATGGCGCGCTCGGCAAAAAGAACCAGAACAAACTCGTCGAAGAGGAAGACGTTCACGCTCTCGATCTGGCAAAGAAAGCCGGCGTCCCCGTGATTGCCGTCTTCAATAAAATCGATTGGCTGGAAGAGAAACAAAAACTCATCCGGCTGATTGAGGCCTACCGGGATCAGTTCGATTTCACCGCCTATATACCGATCTCCGCGCGAAGAAATGACGGACTCGATCACCTGCTCAAGGAAGTGATCCAGCATCTTCCCGCAGGCCCGCCGATTTACGAGGAAGACTACCTGACGGACCAGCCGGAACGCTTTCTGGCCGCCGAAGTCATCCGCGAAAAGATCCTGCATCAGACCACGCAAGAAGTGCCGCATGCCGTTGCTGTTGTCGTCGAAGAATGGAAAGAGGAGCCGCGCCCCGGAGCGAAACCAAGCGACAAGCAGCTCCCCATGCTCCGCATTGTGGCGAGCATCATCGTCGAAAGACCAGGCCAGAAAGCGATCCTCATCGGCGCGGGCGGCGCAGCAATCAAGAAAACCGGAACGCATGCGCGGCAGGAACTGGAACGAATGCTCGGGCGCAAAGTGTTTCTGGAGTTGCTGGTGAAAGTGCGCGCCGGCTGGCGCGAAGACCCCAGCTTCTTCCGCTCTATCGACTGGCGCGGCACGGGAATGTAAGATGTTAAGAGTTATGACTCGCCGCTCCTTCGCGTTCGCTTCGACACTTGGCCTCCTGCCCGCCGCGCTTCTGGCGCAAGGCGGAGCCGATGATGACCGCATCTACGACGAAGTGCGACGCAAACTGGCCGACGACGCCGACGTGAAGGGCGGCGCTATTGAAGTCGCCGTAAATAAAGGCGCTATCGTTCTGAAGGGCCGCGTGCGGGACACCAAAGCCAAGGAAAAAGCCACGCGCATTACCAAGAAAGTCAAAGGCGTCACCACGGTGGATAATCAGCTGAAGCTTTTCAGCGAATAAAACGCACCAACAGCCCCGCCACCAGCGCGGGTTCCCCAATAGGGGAGGGGCCCATGGGGATTCCAACCATCCCAGTTCGTTCACACAGCGCGGCATCGCACGTCGCGTTGCTTTTAGCCGCCTGCTGTTTCTTGGTAACCGCGCAAACGAAATCCCCTACAAAGACGGCTCGGGGGGTCCTCTATTCGTCAGCGGGCGCGGAACTCTCACGTTATGAAATCGACGCCGATGCCGCGGCGCTAACGAAGAAAGAGTCCATCACGCTTCCCGCCGCCGTGCAGTACGCATGGCCGCATCCATCGCACAAGTACCTCTACATTTCGTGGAGCAACGGCGGTGCCGCCAGCGCGTCTCCGGGAGCCACGGCCGTCCCGCGCGGCGATCGCCACGGCGTGAACGCTTACCGAATCGAACGCGATGGCGCACTGACGTTGATCGGGAAGCCTGTGATGCTCCCCGCGCGGCCCATCCATAACAGCGTGGATGCAAGCGGTACACATTTGCTTTTGGCCTATAACGAGCCCAGCAACCTGACGATCCACAAGATCAATACCGACGGCACCATCGGAGCCGTTGTTCCGCAAACCGCGAAGATCGACGCCGGTATTTACGCCCATCAAATTCGCACGGACGCCTCCGGCAAGACGCTGATTCTGGTGGCCCGCGGCAACGGTCCGGGAAAGAATCGCCCGGAGGACCGCGGCGCACTCAAAGTGTTTCACTACGCCGACGGCATTCTTGGCGACGAAGCCTCCATCGCGCCCAACGGCGGCGAAAACTTTCAACCCAGGCACCTGGACTTTCATCCGACGCGTCCTTGGGTGTACGTTTCCCTGGAACGTCAAAGCAAGTTGCAGCTTTACAAACTGGAAAATGGTGTCTTGAACGCGAATCCTCTTTTCACAAAAGACAGCATCACGGACTCATCGCGAAGGCCGCAGCGGCAGAACGCCGGAACAATTCACGTTCATCCGAACGGAAAGTTTCTCTACCAGGCGAATCGCTCCGCGGTGCCCGACGGCAAAGGCAAGACGATCGACGGGGGCGGTGAAAACACTATCGCCGTTTACTCGCTCGACGCAAAGACGGGCGAGCCCACGCGCATTCAGAATATCGAAACGCATGGCGCCGAACCACGCACCTTCGCGCTAGATCCCTCTGCCCGTTTGCTGGTCGCCGGAAATCAAACTGCGCTGCTATCGAGTAACAGTACAAGCGTCCCCGCAAGCCTCGCCGTCTATCGTGTGAAGGCCGACGGCAAACTCGACTACGTCCGCAAATACGACGTCGATACCAGCAAAGGGAATCAATTCTGGACCGGGATAGTGGAGCTGCCGCAATGAACGCCCCGACGCGGCGGACATTTGTAGCCAACGGCACAAAGGGCGCTATCGCCGGACTGCTAGGAACCAACATGGCAATCGATATTTCCGCGGCGGACCGCAAGCCCATTGCACTTCTGCTGGATCCCATTTACAGGAAGCACGATCCCGGCCCCGGCCATCCCGAACAGCCCGCGCGCTATGACGCCGTCACTCGCGCCGTGGAGGCAACGGGCATGGCGAAATCGATGGCGCATGTGCCCGTGCGCATCGCCACCGATGACGAAATTGCACTGGTTCATACGCACAAATACATCGATCTTGCCAAGAGGGAAATCGCCTCAGGAGCTAGTTCACTCAGCACGGGCGATACCAACGTGGGCCCCGAATCGCTCGACGTAGCCCTTCGCGCCGTGGGTGGAGTGTTGAACGCGGTCGACGCAGTCGTCACCGGTAAGGCCGCAAATGGCTTTTGCGCGGTGCGCCCACCTGGCCACCACGCGCGACCCGATCAAGGCATGGGCTTCTGCATCTTCAATAACATCGCCATCGCCGCGCGCTACGCACAGAAAAAGCACGGGCTTGCCAAAGTGCTCATCGCAGATTGGGACGTCCACCACGGTAATGGCACGCAAGACACGTTTTACGAAGATGGCTCCGTATTCTTCATGAGCACGCATCAATCGCCCTGGTACCCCGGCACCGGCGCTGCGAAGGAAACCGGAGAAGGAAAGGGCAAAGGCACAACGATGAATTTCCCCTTCCCCGCAGGCTCAGGCCGCAAGGAAATCGTCGTTGCGTTCCAAGAAAACCTGCGCCGCGCCGCCGACCAATTCAAACCCGATCTGGTGATGCTTTCCGCCGGCTTCGACTCCCGCCTCGGCGATCCTCTGGGGCAATTCACGCTTTCCGATGAAGACTTCGCCGACCTCACGAAAGTCATGATCGAAATCGCCGGCTCGCACGCGCAAGGGCGCTTGATTTCCGTGCTTGAAGGAGGCTATAGCTTGAGCGGATTGTCCGCCGCGGTGACGGCGCATGTGAAGGCGCTGGCAAGGTAAGCACCAGTGCCGCGCGGCAGCTAGCTGTTCACCTTGCTGATACCCCTGCCAAAGTAAAACGCCTTCGGCGTCGCATCGTCCCAGCCCACGTTGCAGTGCGGAACCGACCACTTCTCCACCTTCTTCGGTTCCAGCACCGGACGCCCCAGCGCAGGGCACGTCAGGCAGTAGCTGCCTTCATGCGTGCCGATCCAAATCAGGTTACGGTCCCATTCGACGAACACATTTTCCGTAGTGCCGCGCCACCAGCTTTCGTAATCGTTTATTTGGCCCGAGGTCGGGGGCACAAACCACGCCACTTCCTTGGGCGCGGTTGGATTCGAAATGTCGAACAACCGGACGCCGGCGTTGAACCACGACATCGCAATCAAATTCGAGCGCGATCCGCCCGGCGCAAGCCAGCACTGCGTGTTGTGCGAACCAAACCGTCCGCGCGCCATGCAGAAATCGTTATACGGAGCATCGGGCGGCGCCGCTGGTCGAGGGAACAATCCGATGATTTTCGGGTTGCGCGGGTCCTTCACGTCCACGACGTACGGCGTGTGATAAATTTCGCGGCAATCGGCTTCCAGAGCTTCCGGAACGCCAATCACAAGATTCGACAGGCGAGGAAAGCGTGCATCGGGCGTCACCGGATAGCAGGTGTGGAACGGAATCGTACCCATGGCGTCGAACTCCCACTGCACGTGGCCGTAGGGCTTCGGCTTGGTGATATCGGAGAGATCCATCACGTACATGCCGAACGCGCCGAACCCGCCGTAGCCCACGGTGCCGCCGTCCTCGACCCGCTTGGGAACACTCAACGCTCCATGATTTCCAGTCCAGGAAATTTTGTCTCCAGCGAAACGATACTTCTTGTATTCGGCCTCTTCGCCGATCCGCTGACCAGGCACCCACCAGCGCGAAACTTCTTTCACGTTCGCGGGGTCCGTCATGTCCACAATCATGATCGCGTTGCTGTACGGCCGCTGGTGATTCTCCATGCGGAGCTTGTCGTCCCAACCGCAGTCCAGAAAAGCATACTTACCGCCATCATAAAAATTGTGGTGCGTGCCGTTGCCCGTCTCGCCCGTGTTGTATTCCTGCAGCAGGTTTGGCTTTGTTGGATCCGTAATGTCGTAGTTGCGGACGCCGCGCAGGCCTTTGTAGCCCGTCGATTTCTCGCGCAGTTCCTTGTCATACTGGCCGTTGGGAAACTCAGGCGTGGCCGAGGTGAGCGGCGCCGCGGCCGTGCACATGATCACCCACTTCTTCAGCTTCGTGTTGTAAACCACCGCACCGCCGCCGCGGATCACGCCACGATTCACCACCACTGGATTCTTCGGATCGCTGATATCGACAAAGCCGCCGTTGGCGGGCAGCAACCTCTGCTTGCCACGCGCCCACATCGCCATCAACGGCTCGCCACCGGAGATAGTGGAACCCGAAATATGTGAGATCACCTCCATGCCGGAGGCATACATCTTCCGGTCGAGGAAATCGTTCGAGCCGAGCGGCAGCGGAATAATCGGCGTCTTATTTTCCGGAGTTAAACCGGATACCTGCGCCCGCGCGCCCACGGCGCCCGCGGCCGCCCCTGCCAATACACCTGCCGTGCTCCTCAAAAAATCGCGACGGCGCATCTCTTCCCGCCTTTTCGCTTCCGAGTTGCTCATGGATCACCTCACAATTTCGCGAACTGCTGAAGAAATTATATAAGAGAAGATTCCGCGCTTCATCTGTCGCAACGCATTGTTTCGCAACCCCTTGTGTCCCAGCCTATCGCCGAAACACACTATCCAACCCACCCGAGCGGAGCTTAGCCACGCATCGCCATCCAACTGCTATGCTCGAATTCGTGAGCGAGACAAATTTGCCCCTGGAAACCACCGCCGTCGATGTGCAACACCGCATGAGCGCGGGCGAGCCCTTGATTTTGATTGACGTCCGCGAGCGCGACGAATTCGCGATCAACCGGCTTCAAGGAGCCGAGTTGATGCCCATGCGCGAAGTGCCCGCCAATTTGCAGGAGCTGGAAGCCAAGGCCGGGGAAGCAACGTTAATTATCTTCTGCCACCACGGCGTCCGCAGCCTGAACGTAGCGCACTGGCTTAGAAAAGAAGGGGTGGCCAAATGCCAGAGCATGACCGGCGGCATCGACGCGTGGAGCCTGACCGTGGACCCGTCTGTGCCGCGCTACTAACTCGTTCATCCAGCGCATTTTGTAACCGCCTTGCGCCTCAGCCAATCTCTGCATCGGATTAACAGCGAAGTCATCAGCCGTTAACGGTTTCGCAATACCATTTTCATTATCGATTGTTAACCTAACCGTCGAGCCCCAACCTGACGGAGGAAGCATTCAATGAAGATTTTGACGCGGACGTTGTTTACCGCTCTGACGCTGGCAAGTCCCGCCCTATGGGCCGCCGATGCCGGGGTGACGTTCATTGGCCGGGGTGAAATACCGGGCAATATCGCTGACAAATCCGGTCTCACCGGTCAAATCTGCCAGAACCCCGCGGACGGCAGCGCCTGCATCGATAAAACGACGTTCGGCGGATTTGGTTCGGCCCTTACTTACACTGGCTACGGCAACGTGTTTCTTGCGGTGCCGGACCGGGGTCCCTTCGACGGGCGCACGAACCTGCCCTACCTCGATCGTTTCCATTTCCTACGGATGACGGTCGACACCAATATCCTGCCCAGCTCCGGCACATTGAACATCAACTGGAAGCTGTTGGATACCGATTTCCTCACGAACGAAGCGCGCCAGAACCTTGTGGGCGATTCCTCGGCTTTCAACACCACGAATCCTCTACGCAATCTGCGTTTCGATCCGGAAGGCGTCGCCATCAGCCGCGAGGGCACTTTCTTCGTCTCGGATGAATACGGCCCGTTCATTTACGAATTTAGCCGTTCAGGCCGCCTTATCCGCCGAATTCCGGTCCCCGCGAAGTTTCTGATCGCCAATCCCAGCGGCGATCTCGATGGCTCCGGGAACTCCTTGGAGCTGTATCCGGCAAACAATATCAGCGGCCGCCAAGCCAATCGCGGAATGGAAGGTTTAACCATCACCCCAAACGGCCGGTACCTGATCGGCATCATGCAAAATGCGCTGATTCAGGACCACGGGTTAAACAGCAACACGCCTCCGGGCCGCGTCGGCATGAACAACCGCATTCTGAAGTACGATCTCCGCACCCGCAAGACCCAGGAATACGTCTACACGATGGATGCCGTGAACCAGGGCAGAGGTGTCAATGAGATCCTCGCGGTGAACGATCACGAATTCCTGGTTCTCGAGCGCGACAACCGGACCAACCTGGCCGGTTCCAGCCCGAACTTGAAACGGATCTACAAAATCGACCTGGAAGAATCGGGGCTGACGGACGTGTCGAATGTGGCCAGCCTTCCGCAGCTAGGCACTGAACTGGCCGCAGCCAACATCAAAGCCGTCACGAAGACAAAGTTCATCGACCTTCTGGACGCCGCCTACAAAGTCAGCGCCACGCAAACTATCAAGGATGTGATCGCCGAAAAGATGGAAGGCTTGGCGTGGGGACGGAATCGCAACAACGGGCACTATGTTCTCTTCGTAGTTAGCGATAACGATCTGAATACTACGCTGGCCACCCAGATCTACGCGTTTGACATCGATCCTGCTACAGCCAGCATCCAGCGCCGCGCGCAGTACCTGCCGGAACCGCTCTATCGCGGTGGCGATGGGGACGACTGGCATCGCGATAGCGATGATTGGGATCGCGACAACGACGACCGCGACCGCTAACAAATTGGCAGTTCGGGCGCTTTCCGTTCGAAAGCGCCCTTGCTTTTCCAACCGGAGTCAGTCCATTTCCGCATCGCTCCTAGAGCAGTCCACCGGAACGTTGGTGCGAAGCACAGGCTAACCGAACAGCAATTGGCCGCGCGACGCTTCCTGTGTTATCCTGCCCTCGCATTTGGAGCGATCGATGATCAGAATAAAAACTTCAGCTCTGCTGTTGTCTTGCACTTTTTCGCTGGCGCCCAGCCTGTTGGTCGGGCAGGTTCTCAGGCCCGGGGAGTATCCGCGGGGAGAGAAGCCTTCTCCGATGATGAGTTATTTTGTGACCAGCGAAACCATGGGCGACGGCGGCAATCTGGGCGGACTGGCCGGTGCTGACGCACATTGCCAGCAGCTCGCAACGGCCGTAGGTGCCGGAAATCGCACTTGGCACGCTTACTTGAGCACGCAGGCGCGTCCCGGCCAGCCGGCTGTGAACGCGCGCGACCGCATCGGCACAGGTCCCTGGTACAACTTCAAAGGCGAAATGATCGCGCAGGATCTCGCGCATCTGCACGGCGATACGATGGAGCTCGCCCATCAGGGAAATAATCTGAATAAGCTAACCGGGTTAACGGAAAAAGGCCAGATCGTGCCGGGATTGTATGACTATTCCGATCCGCGCGATAACGACTGGAACTACGCCAAAACGACCCGGTTTTCCACTCGCCACGAAATGCTCACCGGTACCCGGACCGATGGCACCGCGTTCCCCGATAGTGTCGATTACACCTGCAATAACTGGACCAGCAACAAAAGTCCGGCCCCGGGAACGCCGAACGGCAATCTGAATGCCGCCGAGGGCAAGCCGAACGCCCAGATCGGTTTTCCAGATCGCAATGGCGGCGGCAGCGGCTCCTGGAACTCTGCCCACGGAACCCGCGGCTGCGCCCAGACCGATTTGCCCAAAACCCACGGTATTGGCCTGTTTTACTGCTTCGCGACGAACTAAACGTATATGACCAAGCGACAGACCCCTTTTGTCATCCTGTCTACTTTGATGCTGGCCCCTTCATTCTTGCTGGCTCAGAATTACAATACCCAGGGCGTCACACCGCCCCCAGGGTCCCCAGTGTCTCCGGCTCGAATGACCTTCTTCGTCACTAGCGCCGGTATCGGCAAGGGCGGAGATCTCGGCGGACTTGCGGGTGCCGACGCGCATTGCCAAAAGCTGGCAGCCGCTGTCGGCGCGGGCGGTCATACCTGGCACGCCTATCTCAGCACGCAGGCCCGTCCCGGCCAGCCCGCCGTTAACGCGCGTGACCGTATTGGCACCGGGCCCTGGTTCAACTATTCCTACGCGCAGCTTGGCCCGCCGCAAAACGCCTTCATTTCAGCCGACCTTGGGGATCTCCACGGAGACACGCTGGTCCAGGCGCAGCGCGGCAACAATCTATTCAAGCAGTCCGCACGCAACGAGCATGGGGAGGTTATTCACGGCCCCGGCGACACGCCGCCCATTCAGCACGAAATTCTCACAGGATCGAACTGGGACGGCCGCGCCTACACCGACAACAGCGACCACACGTGCAACAACTGGACCAGCAGCTCGGAAGGTTCCGCGCGGGTCGGCCATTCCGATCGAATCGGCAACGGCTCCTCCTGGAATTCCTCGAACGACACGAATTCCTGCACCCAGTCGGCGTTGGAAAGCAAGGGCGGCGCGGGCCTCTTCTACTGTTTCGCGATCAACTAATTGACGGACCGCCCCTGCGCGTTGCGGGGGGCAATCCTCAGTACCCGTACAACCTCGCCGGGTTATCCACCAGGATCTTCTTGCGGACACTAGCGTCCGGAGCCCACACCGGCAGCAGGTTCAGTAACCGGCCGTCATCGATCTGGAACACGGGATTCAGTTCCGTTGCTTTCCTGCCCGGAGGCGGCGTCGAATTCGGGTGCGGCCAATCACTGCCCCAAACGACGCGGTCCGGATTGGCGGCAATCAGCGCCTTCGCGTAGGGAAGCAGGTCCTCATATCCTGGCGAATTCGTAGACGCACGATAGGCCCCCGAAATCTTCACATACGCCTTCCCTGCCTTCACCAGTTCCACCAGTTCCGGGAAGCCCGGCTGCTTCAGGCCGAACTTGGTCTCCGCGCCGCCGAAGTGATCAAACACCACCGGGACGGGCGATGACATCACAAGATCCTTGATCCCCGGAATGATGCTGGCGGTGATATACATTTGCACGTGCCAGTTGCGCCGCTTCACGCGCTCAATCGCGTCGATCAACCGCTTGCGCCCCAAAGCCGGATCCGTTTGATTCTGCGTCGCCAGGTTAATGCGGATGCCGCGCATGCCTGCCTGATGCATGGAATCCAGCTCGCTCTCCGGCGTTTTCTCGTCAATCACCGCCACACCGCGCGCTCCCGGCCCGTAGGCCTTCATGCCATAGAGCGACGCCCGGTTGTCGGTGCCGTAGATGCTAGGGTTCACGATCACGACGCGCTCCATGTGGAGCGCCTTATGCAGCGCCTTCATCTCCGGCGGCAGCGCGTCCTCCGGGGTATACATTCGGTTGGGCGAAAGCGGGTAGGCCTTCTGATCCGCAAAGATATGCGTGTGCGTATCGCATGCACCCGCGGGCACCTCAAAATTCACCTTGGTTGCAGGCTGCGATGCCTTGGCAAGCGCTTGTTTTTCTACGAGAAACGCACCTGCGGCGGCCGCGCTGGCGAGGAGTTCACGTCGGGAGATCTGGCTCATGGCACGGATCAGTATATGGGGTGGCGGAAAACGGAGTCAAATCACCGCACGAAGCCTTCCGGGCCGCCAGCCGCTGGCCAAATGGAAGTGCCAAGCCGTCGAGTTTGTCCTATTATAGGACCAGGGTAGTGTCCACCCCTGCGGCTTGGCCGCGACTCGCTCTTTTCAGACACAATTGCTTGGAGACACCGATGCCGAATACTAAATTTACGCTCAATGGTAAGCCCGTCACCACCTCCTACGAGCCTGGGATGACATTCTTGGAGGTGCTGCGCGAGGAGTGCGGCGTAACATCGGCAAAAAATGGCTGTTCGCCGGAAGGTGCCTGCGGTTGCTGCGTCGTTCTGGACGGTGGCCGCCCGGTTCTCACCTGCCTGCGCAAGCCGGAGAACATGGAAGGCCATGAAATCACCACGATGGAAGGCCTGCAGGAAGATCTCCGCCGCGTTCTGGGCGACGCCTTCGCTCAGGAAGGTGCGGTGCAGTGCGGTTTCTGTATTCCCGGCATTGTGATGCGCGCCTCTCACCTTGTGGTGGAGGGAAAGGCGACCGACCGCGACGAAATCACCAAGGCTCTCACCGGCCATATCTGCCGCTGCACCGGCTGGCAGCGCATTATCGACGCAATTCAGACAGCAGGCGAAGCGTGGGCCAACGGTCACAAACTGGTCTCCGACAAGCCCCGCCGCGATGATTATTTTGGCGAGCAGTTCGGTTTGAAGCGCACAACCGAAGCAAGGCCCCAAGGTTCGAACGGCGTGGGTGCCTCCACCATCCGCTACGGCAGCATCGATCAGGCTCTCGGCCAGAAGAAATTTGTCGACGATCTCCGCCTGCCCGGCATGTTGAACGGCGCCGTGGTTCTCACCGAGCATCCGCGCGCCAAGGTTCTTTCCATCGACACTGCCGAAGCAGAAAAAATGCCCGGCGTGGTTCGCGTCTTCACCGCAAAGGACGTGCCCGGTGAACGCGGCACCGGCCTCGCGGTTCCCGATCTCCCGGTATTCGTCGCCGTGGGCGAAACCACCTGCTGCATTGGCGACATGTTCGCTCTTGTGGTTGCCGATACCATGTTCCATGCCCGTCAAGCGGCCAAGGCCGTCAAGATTGGCTACGAGGTGTTGGAGCCGGTGACCAATCCATTGGAAGCCCTGAAGCCCGGCGCGCCGCAGGTGCATTGCGAAGGCAATCTGCACGTGCATCCGAACCTGATCGACATCACGGCGTTCTCGCGCGGCGACGTGGACGCGGCGCTTGCCTCGGCCGCCCATGTTGTCGACCAGGTCTTCCAGACCCAAGCGATCGACCCGTTGTTCCTCGAACCCGAATCCTGCGTCGCCGAGCCGCAAGGCAAGGGCGTGAAGGTCTACTCGCAGAGCCAGGGTTCCACCTACGATCACGACATGGTGGCGAAGGTTCTGAACATTCCCACGAACGATGTCGAAGTCGCTCTGTTCTCCAGCGGAGGCTCGTTCGGCGCGAAGGAAGAACTCACCATTCAGGCGCAGACCGCGCTCGCGGCTCATGTGTTGGGCACGCCTGTGAAAACGACGCTGACGCGCGCCGAATCCGCCAAGATGCACCCCAAGCGCCACCCCATGCGGATGCACGTCACCGCCGGTTGCGACGTCGAAGGACACCTGGTGGCCTTGCGTTCCCGCATCATCAGCGACGCGGGCGGCTACGCCGGAACCAGCGCCAAGTGCGCCCTTCGCGCGGCCTGCCACTCCGGTGGTCCCTACAAGATTCCGAACGTCGACATTGAAGCCAAAGCGGTGTTCACCAACAACCCCAACAGCGGCGCGATGCGCGGCTTCGGCAGCAACCAGGCGCAGTTCGCGATGGAAGGCGTCATCGATATGCTGGCCGAAAAGGTCGGCCTCGATGGCTACGACATGCGCGAGCGCAACGTACTCCGTCCGGGCGAAGCCTACGTCACCGGTCAGATTATGCGCGAAAGTGTCGGCATCCTGCAGACGCTGCAAGCGGTGAAGGACGTTTATAAGAACGCAAAGTACGCCGGCATCGGTTGCGGCATCAAGAGCACCGGCCTCGGCAATGGCACGGTGGAAAGCGGCAATGTAAAGCTTGTGGTTCTGCCTGGGGGTCAGCTGCAGGCCTTCACCGGCCACACGGAAATGGGCCAGGGCCTGTTCACCATCCTTCGCCAGTCGGTGGTGGAAGAAACCGGCATCGCTCCGGAAAATATCGATTGCGGATGGAGCGAAGACATGGGTGCGAAGTCGGGCGAAACCTGGGCTTCGCGCGGCGGCACGCTCACCTGCGCCGCCGCCATCGACGCTTGCAAGAAGCTAAATGAAGCGTTAAAGACCAAGAAGCTTGAAGATCTCGCTGGCCAGGAGTTCATCGGCGAATACGTCTGCGCCTTCACCACGCGCCCCGGCACTCCGGAAGCCGAAAAGAACCCGACCACGCACCTGACGTTCAGCTACGCGACGCAGGTGGTGATCCTCGACGATAACGGCAAGCTGCAGAAGGTGGTTGCCGCGCACGACGTGGGTCGCGCTATCAACCCGATGGCTTGCGCCGGCCAGGTGGAAGGCGGCGTCCATATGGGCCTCGGCTACGCTCTGACGGAAAACTTCACGGCCACCAACGGCGTTCCGGATTCACTGAAGATGCGCGATTGCGGCATCCTTCCGGCGAAGGAAACACCGCACATCGACGCGATCCTCATCGAGGTTCCGGACGAAGTGGGCGGCTACGGTGCGAAAGGCGCCGGTGAAATCGGACTGGTGGCAACAGCCGGCGCGGTTGCCGGTGCGCTATACAAGTTCGACAAGATCCGCCGCACCAGCATCCCGATGGACGACTCCCCGGCTGCTGCGGCCTTCGTTCCCAAGGGCCGCAAGAAGAAAGTGCCCGCCAAAGTTACGGCGTAGTTCACGATCGAAGAAACGAAAATTGGGGCGGGAGGAAACTCCCGCCCTTTTTCTTTTGGAAGACACTTCTGGAAAACACGCGGCTCCCGGAAACCAGGCGCTATACTGGAGTTTCCGGCCACCCTCGTCGGCGGCATCTTACCCCGTCGTTTTCCTGCAACGCCCGCACTCGCCGGACCTGTTCTCCGGAATCCAAATCAAACCAACTGGAGAGAATATGCGTCGGCGTTTTACGAATCCATCCACAATCGTGACTTTGATGATCGCTTTGGCCGGGCCAGCGGCGGTTCCTGTTTGGGCTGCCCCACAGGCGGCTGCCACGGAAGCCCAGGAGCTGACTCCGGAACAAAAAGACGCAGCCGTGATTGGCGTCAAATGGCTGGCTTTACTCGACGGCGAAAAGTATCAGGATAGCTGGGATAAGGCCGGCAATACGTTCCGCAGCGAGGTGAAACCCGAACAGTGGCTGGCGGTTCTCCAGAGAATTCGTAAGCCCATGGGGGCGACGGTGTCACGCGTACCCGCGCGAGTGGACATGATGAAAAGCATGCGCGGCGCGCCCGACGGCGAGTACGCGGTAATTCACTACACAACCGGGTTTAAAGACAAGAACATCACGGAGCGGCTGACGCTTGCCAAGGAGGAAGGCAAGTGGGAAGTGTTCGCCTACGCGATTCACTAAAACGAGGGCCTACGGTGACGCGGAAGGCGGATCCCCCGATCCGCAGCCAGCCCCCCGGCTGGCTTCCGGCGTACCTCTGCAGCAAAGGTAGGCCTCGGCGCGTGGACCCGCCTTCTGCCCAACAAAAACACAAAGGGGTGCCGCCCTGTGAGCTCTCTCTGGAGAAACCACAGGGCAGCACCCCTTAGCTTTTATCGCAAAGCCGGCTGGCGAAAACTACTTCGCCGGAGCAGCCGGAGGAGCATTCGGAGCGAGCGGCGGTTGCGGGCCAACCACGGCTTCCAGGGCTTCGAACGCCATTTCCTCATCCTTGCTGCCGCCGCCGATGCCGATGGTGCCGATCATCTGGCCGTCGACAACGATGGGCAGGCCGCCGGACGTCGTGAACACGCCGATTGCATGCCACTTGATCTGTTGCGGGATGTTGGTGGCGATCATGTTCGCGCGCAGGTGCGTGGAATCGCGGGTGACCAGAACGCTCTGGGCCTTGAGCAGCGCGGTTTCGATGTTGATCGGCACCTGGCCGTCCATGCGGTGCGACGCCACAATCTGGCCCGTCGGGGTCAGAATGAAGATCGTGATCGGCATGTTCGCCTTGGTGGCGATATCGATGCACTTGTCGAGGATCTTGCGGGCCGTGTCGGCGTTGATTTCATTCTTCATCAACGTCTTCTTCGCGGCCTGATCGGAGATGGTAAACTTCGCCAGGTTCTGGGCGGATGCCGTGGCAACAAGGCCAAGCGTCAACGCCGTGGTGATCAGTCCCGTGACAACGGGCTTTTTAAACAGATTCATGTATTCCTCCCTGAAATTCCCGGCGGTAGCCGGTGGACCGGTGTCCCGGTCGATCAGTATAACAGGTCCGGATAGCTGCTTCCTATTCCCCCACGAGCATGACTTTGCATTGCCACTCTGGAAAACAGGCCAAAATTGGGCCAAAGCGCGGGCCTTTGGCCAGAGGTATGCTAGAAGGACCGAACAGGTACGCGTGGGCTGCGAACAGGTGCCGCTCGCCAGCGGATGCTCGGCCGGAATACGCTTTTCAGAAACCGTATTGCGGCAACATTGGCTTGAATAGGCTGGGCAGCTGGACCCGGCGGAACCCGATAGGGAGGAAACGGAATGGCCTCAGTAAAATTCAACGTGAACGGGAAATCGCAGACGGTGGACGTGGTCCCCGAGATGCCGTTGTTATGGGTGTTGCGCGATGTGCTGGGTATGACCGGCACGAAGTTCGGCTGCGGCGCTGCGCTGTGCGGCGCGTGCACGGTACACGTGGAAGGCAACGCCGTGCGGTCTTGCTCGACGCCGGTCCAGAATGTGAGCGGCAAGAACGTCACGACCATCGAAGGGCTTTCAACCGATGGCAGCCATCCGGTGCAAGCCGCTTGGATTGAGCTCGACGTTCCGCAGTGCGGCTACTGCCAGAGCGGACAGATCATGCAGGCGACGGCACTGCTCAACAAGAACAGCAAGCCGAGCGACGCCGACATCGATGAAGTGATGCGCGGCAACATCTGCCGCTGCGGTACGTACCAGGACATCCGCAAAGCGATCCATCGGGCGTCAGAATTGAAAGCCAAGGGAGGCCGCGGATAGCCATGGCGAAGAACACGACACAATCCACACAAATCACCAACGTCAGCCGCCGCGGTTTCTTCAAAGCCGCCGCTGGGGTGGGCGCAGGTCTTGCGCTCGGCTTTACGCTGCCGGAATCGAATCAGCTCGACGCCCAGTTTGGGCGCTTGCCGGAAGTGCATCCCGAAGCCTACGTCAAGATCGGCGCCGATGACACCGTTTCCTTCATCTGTCCGAAGGCCGAGATGGGCCAAGGCCCTTTGACATCGCTGGCTCAGTTGCTGGCCGACGAGCTCGATTGCGATTGGTCGAAGATCAAGAGCGAGATCGCTCCAGTAAATCCGCAGCTGTATGGCGCGGTGCAATCGGTGGTGGGCAGCTTCAGCATCCGCACGTACTGGGATCCGATGCGGCGCACAGGAGCCACGGCGCGCGCGATGCTGCTCGAAGCCGCCGCGCAAAAGTGGGGCGTGGATAAGAAGCAACTCCGCACAGAGAACGGTTTCGTCATCAACACGGCGAATAACGCCCGCCTGAACTATGGCGCCATCGCCGAGGCGGCTTCGAAGCTGCCGGTGCCGATGAACGTGGCGTTGAAGGATCCGAAAGATTACCGCTTCATCGGCAAGCCTGTGAAGCGCGTCGATTCGAAGATCAAGGCGATGGGACAGGCGAATTTCGGCATGGACACGCGCCTGCCCGGCATGCTCTACGCCGTGCTGGAACGCCCGCCGGTATTTGGCGGCAAGGCGATGAGCTTCGATGCGTCGAAGGCGAAGGCCGTGCCCGGTGTGAAGGACGTGATCCAAACGCCGAGCGGCATTGCGGTGTTGGCGGAAAATACGTGGGCCGCGATGCAGGGCCGCAAAGCGCTCGCCGTACAGTGGGATGACAACGGCAGCGGCAGCGTGGACTCGGCTGGCATCACGAAGATGTTCATCGAAAAGACCCAGCAGCCCGGCGCGAACGCCCGCAAGGAAGGCCAGGGAGCAGCGGCGCTTTCGCAAGTGGCCAAGAAAGTGGACGCGGTGTATGAGGCTCCGTTCCTCTCGCACGCGCCCATGGAACCGATGAACTGCACGGCTGTGATTCGCGATGGCAAATGCGAAGTGTGGGCTCCCACACAGGCGCAGACCTTTGCGCGCGATTCGGCGGCGCGCGGGTCGGGGATCGATAAGGAAAAGGTCACAATCAACTCGACCTTCATGGGCGGCGGCTTCGGACGCCGTGGCGCAACGGAATATGCACAGGAAGTGGCGGAGATCGCCAAAGCCGTGCCGGGCACTCCGGTGAAGCTGGTGTGGTCGCGCGAAGACGACATGCAGCATGATCTCTACCGCCCGGCTTCCTACGTGAAGTTCGAAGGCGGTTTGGATGCAAGCGGCAATCCTGTGGCGATGACGGCTAAGGTGGCGTCCCCACCGTTCGGCCGCGTCGAAAACGGCATCGCCAGCACGGCCGTCGAAGGCATCCACGACATGCACTACGCGATTCCGAACGTGCAGGTGGACTATCACTTGGCGAATACGCACGTGCCGGTGACGTACTGGCGCTCGGTGGGCTACTCGCAGAACGTGTTCTTCATGGAGAGCTACATCGACGAGATGGCGCATGCGGCGGGGAAAGACCCGCTTGAGTTCCGCCGTGGCCTTCTCAAGAACACTCCGCGCATGCTCAACGTGCTGAACCTGGCGGCCGAGAAAGCCGGATGGGGCAAGCCGCTTCCCAAGGGCCACGCGCGCGGAATCTCGGTGGTGAACAATATCGGTAGCTTCACGGCGCAAGTGGCGGAAGTGTCCATCGAAAAGGGCAAGCTGAAGGTGCACCGCGTGGTGATCGTAAGCGATTGCGGCCACAACGTGAACCCGGCCATCAGCCGCCAGCAAGCAGAAAGCGGCATGATCTACGGCCTTTCGGCAGCGCTGAAGGGCGCCATCACCATCGACAAAGGCCGCGTCCAGCAGGGAAACTTCAATAGCTACGACGTGACGCGTATCGATGAAATGCCAGTGATTGAGACGTATCTTGTGCCGAGCACGGAAGCGCCGGGCGGCATGGGCGAAGCCAGCACCCCGGGCATCGCTCCCGCCATCGGCAACGCCATCTTCGCAGCCACAGGAAAGCGACTGCGCAGACTGCCGATGCGGAACGCGGATTTGGCGTAACGCAAAACGGTACGGAAAAAGGGGCAGATCCAGAACTTCTGGATTTGCCCTTTTGTTTGTTAGTGGCACTTATCCTGAGAAAGAGCGACAATCGGGGCAGAGGACGAATCATGGCGGTCACCACAAATCCTGACCTCGCACGGATCACGGTCGTTCCAGGCCAGCGGTCCGGGCAGCCGTGCATTCGAGGACTGCGCATTACGGTTTGGGATGTACTCGACATGCTTGCCGGGGGGATGACAGAGGGCGAAATTCTCGCGGATTATCCGTATCTTGAGAAATTGGATTTTGCGGCTATTTACGCGTACGCGGCGCAAACAGGCCGTGAACGCGCCTCCGGGTGAAGCTTCTCCTCGACGCCAATTTGTCGCCGAAGCTTGCGGCAAGGCTGGCCGGGCTCTTTCGAGAGACCACTCATGTATTTGAAACCGGACTCGCCCGCTTTACGCCAGATGTGCGTATTTGGGAGCATGCCCGCGATAACGGTTTCACAATTCTTACAGCCGATCGCGATTTCGTCGAGCTCTCGCGCGAGCACGGAGGGCGGCCACAAATCATCCTGATCGACCGGTGTGACTTTCGCAGTGTGGAGATCGAGAACCTAATCCGTCAAAATATGATGAGGATCGCCGAGTTCGAACGCTCCACGCGCTCGTTGCTTGTCCTCAAGCGATCGAGGTGAAGAATGAACATCGGCATCACGTGTTACCCCACCTACGGCGGCAGCGGCATTGTGGCAACGGAGCTTGGGTTGGAACTTGCCACTCGCGGGCATGAGGTTCACTTCATCACGTATTCGAACCCCATCCGCTTGGACCCCGGCACTCCGCGCATTCACTATCACGAGGTGGAAGTTTCGAATTATCCGCTGTTTCAATATCCGCCGTATTGCCTCGCGCTCGCTTCCCGCATGAGTGAAGTAGCCGAGGCCTACAACTTGGATCTGCTCCACGTGCATTACGCGATTCCACACTCCATCGCCGCGATGCTCGCAAAGCAGATGCTGGCCGCCCATAAAGAAAAGCCGCGGCGGCTCCCCTTCATCACCACGCTGCACGGCACCGACATCACCCTCGTCGGCCAGGACCCTTCGTATCTCCCGATCACGAAGTTTTCCATCGAGCAGTCCGACGGCGTCACCTCCATCAGTGAAGACCTGAAGCGGCACACCCACGAGGTCTTTGGCATCGCGAATGAGATCCGCGTGATCACGAACTTTATCAACTGCGATTTGTACCAGCCGCTGGCGGATAAATCAGGCGCGGCCGCGTATGCGCCAAACGGCGAGAAGCTGTTGATCCACGTTTCGAACTTCCGTCCGGTAAAGCGCGTGCTCGATTGCGTTCGCATTCTGGCGGAGGTCCGCAAGAGTGAGCCCGCGCACCTGCTGATGGTGGGCGATGGTCCGGATCGCGGGCCCGCCGAGCATCTGGCGCGGGAGCTGGGTGTCACGCAGCACATTACATTTCTGGGCAAGCAGAATCACGTCGAGCGGCTCATCCCGCTGGCGCACGTGTTGCTGATGCCAAGTGAAATGGAATCGTTTGGTTTGGTTGCGCTCGAAGCGATGGCGTGCGGGGTGGCACCCGTCGGAACCCGTGTGGGCGGCGTTCCAGAAGTGATTACGCACGGCGAAACAGGATACATGGAAGAGGTGGGCAATGTTCCAGCACAGGCGGCGCGTGTGGCCGCGCTGATTTCCGACGACGCGCTGCACACTCGAATCACCCAAACCGGAAGGCTCCGGGCGCAGGAGCAATTCAGCACGGAACGAATTATTCCCCAGTACGAACGCTACT
The DNA here is from genome assembly GCA_040081855.1 of Bryobacteraceae bacterium. Classification (GTDB taxonomy): domain Bacteria; phylum Acidobacteriota; class Terriglobia; order Bryobacterales; family Bryobacteraceae; genus Palsa-187. Next base: position 61,206 of record JBEBFS010000007.1, read on the forward strand.
ACGAAGAAGTAATTGCGCGGGAAGTCCGTTAGCGTCGCCCGGCCTAGGCCGGGCCCTTTCTGCAGCGCAACGCCACGCTGCGCTAGACTTTGAACATCCGGGCTCTCACCAAGTGTGTGCGTCCGGGACCTCGTAGGTCGCCCACCCCGTCGTTCGCCTTCAACAACTTTTTCTAATTCAACGATTCCTTCATCGTCTGGCATCGCTCCGTTGGCGCACCAACCAGGAACGCAAAGGCAGTCATGCTTAGGACTTCGCGTTTTTTGCAGATTCTCACGGTGTCTCTCACGGTTCTGTTCACGGGCGTCGTGTGGGCGCAGTCGCCCGCGCCTGAAGAGGGAATTCCGGTAACCGACGCGCTGGTCAAAACGAAATGCGGCGCCTGCCACGAGGCCGATGATCGCGGCAGTCTGAAGATCATCTCGTGGACCCGCACCACGCCCGAGGGCTGGCAGGATGCGCTGAAGCGCATGATTCTCTCCGAAAACCTGATGGTGACGCCGCCGGAGGCTCGCGCGATTGTGAAATATTTGAGCGACCGCCATGGCCTCGCTCCCGCGGAGATGCAGCCCGTCACTTATGACGTCGAGCGCCGCATGCACGAAGAAACCGGCCTCCCCAGCGAAGCGATATCGCGCTCCTGCGCGCGCTGCCATACGTTTGCGAAGCCTTTATCGTGGCGGCGATCGCCTGAGGAATGGAAGCGTTATCTGGCCTCGCATGCCAAGCGTTACAGTTTTCCTCCCCTCGAAGAAGCGGCCGCTTATCTGGGCAAATCCGCCACCCTCCATTCCGCGGAATGGAACCAATGGAGCACTCGTCCCGCCGCGGCTGGTTTCAATGGGCGATGGCTCGTCACTGCCTATCTCGCCGGATACGGGCGGTTCTATGGAGAAGCGCAATTGCAACCGGTGATGGAAGGCGGCACGCCAAGCCCCAATGAGTTCAATACGCGCGTCGTCCTGCGCTCCATGCGCGACGGGTCTATCTTGGCGCGAACAGGGAGGATTGCGGTCTACAGCGGCTACGCCTGGAGAGGCCGATCCAAAGGCGTGGGCGAAGTTCCGGCCCCGGGTGATCCATCGAACGAGGCGCGCGAGGTGCTGTGGTTTTCCGCGGACCAAACCAGTGCCGAGGGTCGCTGGTTCTGGGGACAGTATCAGGAATTCGGATTCGACGTTCACTTGCAGCGCTACTCGAATACGGCAACTTTGCTTGCCTTGGATCATCCGTCGCTCAAGGCAGGAACGAAAGCAACTCCCATTCGGTTCGTCGGCGAAAATTTCCCCGTGAAAGTGGCCGCAACGGACATCACGTTGGGTGCAGGCGTCACCGTAACCAAAGTGATCTCATCGAATGCGAAAGAAATTGTTGCCGAAGTCGACGTGGCGGCCAACGCACCATCAGGCCGGCGCACCATCGCCGTGGGACCCGCGTCCCTCGCTAACGCCCTGGTCGTCTACGACCGCGTCGATTACTTAAAGATCACGCCGGAATCATCGCTTGCGGCGTTTGGCGGCGAAGGTAAAGCCCGAGGCTATCAGCAGTATGAAGTGATCGGCTACCATCGCGGCCCCGATGGACGGCGGCACACGGCTGACGATTTGGAACTGGGGCCCGTGGACGCAACGTGGTCCATTGAAATCTTCTACGAGCCCGAGGGTCACCGGACGGATCACGTCGGCGAAATCAGCGAGAACGGTTTCTTCACGCCCAACGAGAAAAGCGCCAACAATAATTTCGATCTATGGGTGATCGCCAAGGCCAAGAACGAGACCGACGCCGAAGGGGAACCCCTGGTTGGCAAAGGCTATTTGGTGCTCACCGTGCCTTCGTATGTCTTTAATGGCCGACGTTACGTTCGCGATCTCGAACGTTGGGTCGACGATGGCCCCGCGCGGCCGGCCCGTTAGTTTTCTGTTCTGGAGGTAATCATGAAATCTGCATATTTCCGCGTACCACTTGTTGTTTTGGCACTATCGATTCCCGTGGCCGCGTTCGCTCACCACGGGTGGGCGGCTTTCAATTCTGACGATAACGTCACCTTTCAAGCCACTGTCACCGAGTTTCATTTCTTCAACCCTCACACGGTGATCGAGTTCACGGTGAAGAACGAGAAGGGCCAAGCCGAGAAATGGCAGGGCGAATTAACCAGCCTCACGCGTCTGGCCACCAAGGGTTGGACGCCTACGACATTAGAACCCGGCGACAAGATCACCATCTCCGGACACAAAGCCCGCAGTGGCGTTCACGTGATGCGCGTGATGAAGGTCATGACGGCGGATGGAAAAGATTTGAAGATCGAGCTGGGGAATTAGTCGTTCGGTCGGCCCCTCGCACCCGAAGAAGGGGCTAGGCTTCGCGGGTATTCGTCTGGCAACGACATAGGCGCGCCGAAGGCCTCGGCGCCCAATCCCAGGCGACAGCATATCGGCGTCCGGCGACCGGCTTTACGCCTGCCCCGCGTGCGCTTTCGCCGTGCGCTCGTTCAATTCCCGCAGGACGCGCAACTCCAACTCCGTCGGCTCAGGCGTTGTCTTTACCTGTTCGGCAACCTTCAGGGGCCAGCCGGTTTCCGCCACCACCTGGTCCACGGTCACTCCAGGGTGCACGCTGGTCAGCACCAGTTCCTTCGTTTCGGGATCAGGTGTCAAAATGCCGAGATCCGTGATCACCGCCACGGGTCCCTTGCCGGGCAAGCGTAGTTTCGCGCGGCTATCGCCACCTTCCATATGTCCACCAGAAGTGACGAATTCCAGCTTCGGCACGAATGCCCGTTTGTTATGCCGCAACGTCACCAGGATTTCGCCGCACGAGGCGGCAATCGCCGGAGCGCCGCCCGCACCCGGTAGCCGCACCTTTGGCTTTCCGTACGGGCCGATCACCGTCGAGTTCAGGTTCGCGTACTTATCGATCTGCGCCGCGCCGAGGAAACCAGTGCTGATCTTGCCGCCCATTAGCCAGTACTGAAACATCTCCACCATGCCGACAACCGTTTCCGCGGTTTCCGCCAATTCACTATCGGCGATCGAAAGCGGCAGGACGTTGGGCTTCGTCGCAATGGTGCCCGATTCGTAGATCAACACCACGTCCGGAGCATGCGTCAAACGCGCCAAATTCGCCGCCGCGCTCGGCAATCCAATGCCGACAAAGCACGTGGACCCGTTTCGCAGCATGCGCGACGCGGCAATCGTCATCATTTCATCGGATGTGTATGGGATCTCCGCCATCTCTACACCTGCGCCCCAATACTCTTCATGAATTCGTCAAAATCCGCGGTCTGCAGAATGTGCTTGTCCATCCAGCCAAGAAACGTGTCGCGGTCCTTCGAGATCGCGTCCCACTTTTTATAGAACGAGTTGTCCCGCTTGTAATATCCATGGGTGTAGGAAGGATACGCGCCGCCCTTCACCTCGCAAACCGCGTCGATCACCCAATACGGCAGCACCACCGCGTTCATCGGCGCGTGCAACTCATCGACAATCTCTTCAACGGTGACAATCACACGCTCGGCTGCAAGCACCGCTTCTTTCTGCACACCCACGATGCCCCAAAGAAAAACATTGCCCTTACGGTCCGCCTTCTGCGCGTGGATCACCGTTACATCCGGGCGAATCGCGGGCACGGCGGCTAGCTTTTCTCCGGTAAATGGACAATCGATAAACTTAACGGACGTATTCGCGGAGAGATCGGTACCCAAGTAGCCGCGCAAGATGCCGAACGGAAGGTGCGACGCTCCGGCCGCATAGGCAACGGCCATGCCGGCGTGTTCGTGCTCCTCAATCTGCAACGGTTGCGGCCAGCCATTTTCAATCGCGTCGCGAAAACGGTGCAGCGAGCCCACACCCGGATTGCCACCCCAGGAAAAGCGCAGACTGCTCGCGCAGCCCATGCCGATCAACTGATCGTAAACGAGGTCCGGCGTCAACCGGATCAGCTCCAAATTGCGCCGCTTCTGGCGGATGATCTCGTGCCCCGCCGCAGCGGGAATTAAATGGGTAAATCCCTCCAGCGCAACCGTGTCACCGTCATGAATATGCTCGGCGACGGCTTCGCGCAGGGAAACGATTCTTGCCGATTTGGGATGGGCCAATGGGTAAAGACTCCCGAAACCTTTTCATTATAGGACGTGCCCTCGTGATAGCGCTCCCACGACGGTACTGGTGTGCCTGAAAATAATTACAAAATTCGGCGCTTCGCGTATGCGTCGACTATACTACTGAGATTGCTGTATATCGTAAGTAGAAAGAAGAAAGGTTCGCCCGTGAAAAAACTGACTTTCCTCGTTGTCGCACTTGCCTTTTCGCTTTCACTCCAGGCACAGACCCGTGTGGTTGGCTTCGATGGCTTTGCCGGATCGAATCCTCCGAATCCGGATCCAGCCAATCCGCTCACGACAGGTGCTGGTATTGTTTTGACCCTGACCCAAGCTCAGGACGATGGCGGTAACGTCATCGTGACCGACCCTGCCGGCTCACCACTTTCCGATTTGGGCATTACGGCGGTAACGAATGGAACCCCCTATATGGGCTTGGCGCTGACCGCAGGCGACACCTTTCGTTTCACGCAACCGGGTGGAACGTTTACCATGGTGTCGATTGATCTCAGCAAGCTGACGGCGAACGACGCAGGCTCCCTTCCGATGGGCTTTAGTAACGCCAACTCCCTAACCTTCGTCGGAACCTTGGCGAGTGGAGGAACCGTTTCGACGTCGGTTCCATTGACCACCAGTTTCCAGACGTACAACTTCCCCTCTGAATGGACGAATCTGACCGCCGTCACCCTCACGAAGGGGTCCAGCACCGCTCAGTTCGGGTTGTTTGGCATGGATAACATCACCTATGTGCCTCGCTGCAATGTCACGTTCACGCAGTCTGGCTTTACAATTGGCGGCTTGTCCGCTTTTATAAATGGCCAAACCTACAATATTGGCGTCGGCGCAGCCAACGGTTGTGCTTGGAGCATTTCGGGCTTGCCGTCCTGGGCCACGTCGTCCAACGGAGCCACCTCCGTCGGCCCGGGTCAAATGAACCTGCAGGTTCAGGCCAATACGGGCGCCGAACGCAGCGCGAATATTACCGTTGGCGGCAGCACTTTCGTTCTGGAGCAGCCGAGCGGCTTAGGCAACCCGGGCGTGCGTGGACGCATCGCCCACGTCACATCCGCGGGTACCTGGAAATTCACGCTGGTGGAGGCGAACCTCGGTGCATCTCAAGCGTTTGGACGGCTCGGTTTCTCGACGGAAGCCGGTATCGGGCTCAATCTGCCATGGACTTTTCCTCAAGCCACCAGTCCGTCTCCCTTGGCAACCAATCCTCTTCTGGCGTTCACGATTGACCGGCGTTTGAATCCAAACGCTCATATTGTGATGGAGAGCACAGGGCCGGATGCAAGTCCGGCGGCGATCGGCTCCGGCAATCTCTTCGTGGGCACCGGCGACCAAATCACCGCGTTCGGAATCTTCAGCAATGCGACGTTCCATTGGGACGCCGTGGTGCCGCTGGAGACGCGCAACGCGAATTCGTATTACCTTGCCTTCGATAACACTGGCAACCTCGCCACCGGCGTGGCCGTCAGCGGCTTTGGCGCAATTGTCGTGACCCTCCGCGATGAAAATGGCGCGGTGATCGGAAACGATACTATTACGCTTCCGAACAACGGACACATCTCCTTCATGCTGAATCAGCGGTATGCGAGCACGGTGGGCAAGCGCGGTAGTGTGCAGTTCGATAAGCCCTCCGGAGGCCAAGTGACCGTGCTGGGCCTGCGGGCGAACGGTCCAGCGCTGACGTCGCTGCCGGTGCTGGCCAACGTGACTGCGGCGGGCGGCTCCATCTCGCACGTCACCTACAACGGCGGCTTCACCAGCGTCTTCTACATGATGAACACAGGCTCGGCTTCGGCATCGTTCACGTTAAATTTCTATAACGAAACCACCGGCGCACCGCTATCGGTGCCGCTGCGCTTACCAGCCACCGGAGTAACGCAGACGACGTCCACGTTTACGCAGACGCTAGCCCCTGGCGCGGTGATCGCCATCGAAACCGTGGCCCAGGATGCGCAGCCCGGCATTTCCGGCTCCGCCGTTCTTACAACCACTGGTAACGTCAGTGGTTTTGAGATCTTCCGCTGGACCACGTTCGGCCAGGAAGCTTCCGTGCCTGTCGAAACGCGCTCGCCAGGAAGCTATGTCTTGATTTTCGACAACACGGGTGGACTCACCACCGGTGTTGCGGTATCGAGCAACACGGCCGCGAACGTCTCCGTAATCATCCGCGACGACGCCGGCACGCAGATTGGGAGCGGCACAATTTCACTCGCGGCCCACGGCCATACCTCGTTCCTGCTTCCCGATAAGTACGCCTTCGCGGCGAATAGGCGAGGCATGATCGAGTTTGTGGTTCCGCAAGGCGGAAATATCGCGGTCGTTGGTTTGCGCGCGAAGAGCGATGGAACCTTGACCACGATTCCCCCGTTGGATAAGACGGTCGCCCCGTAGCAAAACACCAGGGCGCGGTTCCCGCCGCGCCCTTCCCACCGCTTCGACCAATCCGCCCGCTAAACCCGTTCCAGAATCGTCGCGATACCTTGCCCCACGCCAATGCACATCGTGCACAGCGCGTACCGGCCGCCCGTGGCGTGCAATTGATACATCGCCGTTGCCGCTAATCGCGCGCCGCTCGCTCCCAGGGGGTGGCCGATCGCAATGGCGCCGCCATTCGGATTCACGTGCGCGGCGTCATCGGGTAAACCCAGATCGCGGGTGACAGCGAGAGCCTGTGCGGCGAAGGCTTCGTTCAACTCGATCACGTCTATCTGACCAATGCTCAGCCCTGTTTTCGTGAACAGCTTTTTCGTTGCCGGCGCCGGTGCGAATCCCATGATGCGCGGAGACACACCTGCAGCCGCGCTTGCAACAATGCGCGCTTTCGGCGTGAGTCCGTGCTTTTTCGCTGCGGCCTCTGACGCCACAATCAGCGCTACGGAACCATCGTTTACGCCCGAGGCATTTCCCGCCGTCACGGTTCCGTTGGGTTTCACGATGGGCTTGGGTTTCGCCAGTGCTTCGAGCGTCGTATCCGGGCGCGGGTGTTCGTCCGAGACAAACCATTTGGGATCGCCCTTTTTTTGCGGCAACTGAACCGGAATGACTTCGTTGCCGAAGAACCCATCGGCGTGCGCCTTCGCCCAACGATGCTGTGTGCGCAGGGCTAACGCATCCTGATCGGCACGCGAGACGCCGAAATCCTCGGCAACGTTTTCCGCTGTCTCGGGCATCGAGTCCACACCATACATCGCTTTCATCGCGGGATTCACAAACCGCCAGCCGATGGTCGTATCGACGATCTCCGCGCTGCGGCTGAAGGCGCTGTCGGCCTTGCCCATGACGAACGGGGCGCGCGTCATGCTTTCGACACCACCCACAATCATGAAATCCGTTTCGCCGGATTTGATCGCGCGTGCGGCAACGCTGAGCGCTTCGAGGCTCGATCCACACAAACGATTGACCGTCGCGCCCGGCACGTCTTTCGGCAAGCCCGCGAGCAGCAACGCCATACGTGCCACGTTGCGGTTATCTTCACCGGCCTGATTGGCGCATCCGAAAATCACGTCGTCCAAAGCGCCCCAATCGGCATGCGGATGGCGCTCCATCAGCGACTTCAACGGCAAGGCCGCGAGATCGTCGGCGCGGACATTCGCCAGGGTTCCACCGTAGCGTCCAAAAGGAGTGCGTACCGCGTCACAGAGGAAGGCTTCGCTCATAGAAACCCAGTCTATCGCGCTCCGTTTGCGCGGTCGTGGTGGTTCCTCATCCCGTTGTCATTTGGATTAGACTGATTCCTGGTTACACTACCGAATGTAGACTGCGCAAAACTCCGGCCGCGCAAAGGAGCCGGACAAAAAGGAGTAGAATGGACCCGCAACAAGCAAAGGCACTTGCAGATTTTCTTACCGGCGATTTCGAGCGCGAAATTCCGACCACCGTGACAGTCATCCGAGCCGTACCGAGCGACAATTTGAGCTATCGCCCGGATGAAAAGGCCAAGACGGCGCTCGGTCTGGTTCGCCACCTGGCTCTCGAAGATGAGTGGTTGCTGAACTCGATCGCAGACGGTGCGTTCGCGCAGCCGCCTGACGATTCCGATGCCTGCGGCATCATGAGTCCAACAGATGCCGCCGCGCGCTATCAAGAGAAGGTCCCCGCCGCATTGAATCGCGTGCGTTCGCTTTCGGGCGAGCAGCTCGCAAAGGTGATTGACCTCTTCGGTATGGTGCAGGCGCCCGCCGCAGTGTTCATCACTATGGCCACCAAGCACTCCGTGCATCACCGCGGCCAACTGAGCACGTATATTCGCCCGATGGGCGGCAAAGTACCCGGCATCTACGGCCCCTCGGCGGACACCCAGTAAGCCGGTCGCATTCCACTAAACACGAACACAGAAAACGCGGACCGGCGAGCCGTATCCGGTCCGCAAGTTTAAGGAGCAAACATGGCCACAAGCGAAGTAAAGCCGTTTTTGAACAAACGTGACGCGGATATTTTCCGTTTTCTTGGCGCCCCCACCGCGATGCGTGCCACCGGAGCCACGACCGGCGGCGCATTCGCTTTGATGGAGCATTGGTCCGCGCTGCCGGGATATGGTTCGCCTCTGCATACGCACACGCGTGAAGATGAATCGTTTTACATCGTCGAAGGTGAGGTCGCCTTTATTTGCGACGGCAAGTGGATGAAGGCCGGCGCCGGCGACTTTGTGTTCGGGCCCAAAAATATCCCTCACGGATTTCAGGTGGTGGGCAAAGAAGCGGCCCGGATCGTGATTCTGTGCAATCCCGCAGGCTTTGAAGATTTCGTGTTTGAAATGAAAGAGCCGTTCGATACGCCTCCCGGTCCTCCCGACGTTCCTCGCTTGATTGAGGCCGCCGCGAAGCGGGGCATTATCATCCACGGCCCTCTGCCGGAAATTCCGGCGGATCTGTAGAGAATTCCCATTCCCTGGTCCCGGCGGCGTCCGTCTGCCGGGACACAAACCTACGCCAACAGCCTATTTGTGGTATCTAAGACAGTGGGAGGACTGCCATGTCTGTAGCAGCCCGCTTGCTGGCCCTGGTTTTGCTGCTGGGCATGACGGCAGGCGTGTTTCTCGCGCAAGACGAGGTTTTCGTCTGCCCGATGGATCCCGACGTGCGCTCGAGCAAAGAGGGCAGTTGCGTCCGCTGCGGGATGAAGCTGGTCTCCGGCATCCCCGATCCCACCGAATACCTGATGGACCTCACGGTGAATCCCCCGGCGCCTAAGCCGATGCAGCCGGTGATGTTCGACTTCGCCATTCGCGATCCGTGGAAGAACAACATCGTCACGAATTTTCAGATTGTGCATGAGCGGCTCTTCCACATGTTCGTGGTCAGCCAGGACCTGAAGTATTTTCTGCACGATCACCCCACCAAGCAGGACGACGGCACGTTCCGCTACAAAGCCGCGCTGCCTTTTCCGGGTATGTATCGGGTGCTTGGCGATTTTTATCCCGATGGCTCGACGCCGCAGTTGGTTACGAAAACGGTCTTCGTGCCCGGAACCGCGCCGGCGCCTTTGTCGCTGACGAAGGATTACTCGACGAAGGTGGACGCCAACCTGCAGGTGGAGCTGGTGACCGATCCTCCGCAGCCCATCGCCCATACCAAGACAATGATGTTCTTCCGGGTGAAGCCGAAGGACCCCAACGATAAAGACCTCGGTTTGGAAAAGCTACTCGGCGCCTGGGGTCACATGCTGGCCGCAAGCGACGATTTGATCGACATGATCCACACGCATCCGTTCCTGGCGGATGGAGGCGAGAACATCCAGTTCAACGTGATCTTCCCGCGCACGCGCACCTACCGCGTGTGGGTTCAGTTCCAGCGTAAAGGCGTGGAGAACACGGTCTACTTCGACGTACCCGTGGAAGAGCTGCACTAGCTTAAGCCCGCGCGCGAGTCCCGCGCGACGTACGCGAGGCTCCCGTCCCGGGCTCGCAAAACCGTAGTAAATGTTCAGGAACGCGTTCCTTTGTCGCCACTATCGGTAGACGACGACCGGCTATTGTTTCGAAACAGCTCACGACTTGAATCATCCATTCCTCCTTGCGGGAGGTTTTCACACTGCAACGAGCAGGGTCGCGAATGCTCGTGCTTTGGTGGCCCCGTACTGTGCAAGACCAACACCGGGACTTCTTGCCCATACTCTAACGGTGGGTTGTGCGGTGCGTGCGCAGGTTGAAGTGGGATGTGGTGGATACTGCGGCTGATTTTGTTTCCCTCTGGCTTGTGATGGAGCTATTGGAAGGCGTCGAGACGAGTCTCGACGCGGCACGCTGGGAGCGTGCGCCACGGGGAGAGTTGGGTTGCACGGTAAAATTGAGGCTTGCCCCCTGCAACCAAGACTCTTACCGTCCGGCACTTTTTTGGCCGCAAGGGGCTGCTTTCGGAGTGGCACCCGAACCACGAATTCCGGGCGGGGCAGTTGGAGATGGCCGAGGCGGTCGAGGCGGCACTTGCCGATAAGAAGCACCTGATTGTCGAAGCAGGAACCGGTACGGGCAAGACGCTTGCTTATCTGGTTCCCGCGATTCTTTCCGGCAAGCGCGTCGTCATCTCCACGGGCACCAAGAATTTGCAGGAGCAGCTCTTCTTCAAAGACATTCCGTTTCTTGAGGAGCACCTGGGTCCGCTGCGCGCCTGCTACATGAAGGGGCGAGCGAACTATGCGTGCCGGCAGAAGATCTACGACGCCGAACAAGAGCCGGTATTGGAGGGCCTGGAGGAAGTAGCGGATTTCCGCATCATTCGAGAGTGGGAAAAGACGACGGAAACAGGCGACCGTGCCGAGATTCGGACATTACCGGAATCGAGCGGCGCGTGGGCGAAGATGGATGCGCGCGGCGAGCTATGCAGCGGCCAGAAGTGTGCGCAGTTTGAACGCTGCTTCATAACGCTGATGCACCAGAAGGCGCAGGCGAGCGACATCATCATCGTCAACCACCATCTTTTCTTCGCCGATCTTGCGGTGAAGGGCAACGAACTGGGGGGCATCATTCCTGACTACGGGGCGGTGATCTTCGATGAAGCGCACGATATCGAAGACGTCGCGGGCCAATACTTCGGTGTCAATGTTTCCAGCTTCCAGGTGGAAGAGCTGATTCGCGATGTGGCGGCGCTCTCGCACCGGAAGCACTTCAATTCCGGGGAGTTGGATCGCATTCTTCGCGTGGCAGGCGAGCGCGCGGCTCAGTTCTTCTCATTGTTCGGAGCGACGGATGGACGAAGCGGCTTCCGCTCCCAGGAAGCCTTTCTCATAACAAACGAGGAGATCTACAAGGACGTTCTTGCTGCCGTCGAGATTGTCGCATTGCAGTTGGAGTTGCTGCGGGCGGCGCCGGAAGAAGCGATTCCGCTGATCAGCCGCGCGCGAGAAATCGGACGCCGGTTGCAGTTCTGGTTGGAATCGGGCGATCGAAGCTACGTTTACTGGATTGAAAAACGCGGCCGCGGAACGTTTCTGCAAGCAACGCCGATTGATGTTTCGCAGCTTCTGGATCAGCGCCTCTTTGACAACATCGACACGGCGGTGCTGACATCGGCGACTTTGGCGGTTGCGGGCGGTTTCGATTTCACCAAAGAGCGTCTGGGCCTGCGCAATGCGCGGACGCTGGTGGTGCCGAGTCATTTCGATTACACATCCCAGGCGCTGCTGTATGTTCCGCAGGACTTACCGGATCCGCGCAATCAGGCGTTCACGTCCGCCGCGTCTCGGGAAATCATTGAACTGCTGATGCTGAGCAAAGGCCGCGCCTTCGTTCTTTTCACCAGCTACCAGCAGATGCGGCAGATTTATGACCGCGTGTCGCTGGAGATCCCCTATCAGACGTTGATGCAGGGAACCGGACCGCGCAGCGCTTTGCTCGATGAGTTCCGCTCGACGCCGAATGCCGTCTTGTTTGCGACGTCGTCTTTTTGGCAGGGTGTGGACGTGCCGGGCGATCAATTAAGCTGCGTCATCATCGACAAGCTTCCTTTTGCGGTGCCGAGCGATCCGGTGGTGGAGGCGCGTATCACCGCGATCAAGAATGACGGCGGTGAAGCATTTTCGAGTTACCAAGTCCCGCAGGCGGCCATTGCGCTGAAGCAGGGGTTTGGACGGTTGATCCGAAGCCGCACGGACCGTGGCGTATTGGCGCTGCTCGATAACCGGATTACCAAGACGCGCTACGGACAGATCTTCTTCGATAGCCTGCCGGATTACGCATTTACCACCAAGCGCGAGGACGTGGAGAAGTTCTTCCAGAAGCAGTAACGGCGGGCGGGTGCGAAAATGGAGTTTCTATGTTTGAAGTTTGTGTAGAGCAATCGTTTGCCTCGGCCCACGCCTTGCGCAACTACAAGGGCAAGTGCGAAAACGTGCACGGGCACAATTGGAAGGTGCACGTTGTCATCGAGGGCGAAGAGCTGGACGAAGCCGGGCTGCTGATCGATTTCCTGGATGTGAAACGGATCATGGGCGATGTGATCGACCGGCTGGATCACCAGCATCTGAACGACATCCCGCCTTTTGACGTGCTCAACCCGTCGGCGGAAAACATCGCCAAGTACCTCTATGAGGAAATCCAGAAGGGGATCACGGCCGCACCGGTGCGAGTACAGTTGGTGAAGGTGTGGGAGACGGACATTCAGAGCGCGACGTACAGAACGTAGTGCGCGCGGGGTGTGCGGCGCAAATGGAGACGCGTGGGCGGGGAAATGGACCCCACTCGTTTTGAACGGGGTCCGCAAATACACTCTAACCCCTACATTGCCAGAGGTTTGGTAAAAGCTTAGCGGCCGAAGTAGGCGGCGTTGCGCTGGGCGAAATCGGCCCACTTTTCCGGGAGGTCGTCGACGGCGAAGATTGCCGAAACCGGGCAAACCGGAACGCAAGCGCCGCAGTCGATGCATTCCTGCGGATCGATGTAGAGCTGCTCCGCGGTACCGTGGTCCGCCTCATCCTTCTTGGGGTGGATGCAATCCACCGGGCATGCGTCAACGCACGCCACATCTTTTACACCGATACAGGGTTCTGCAATTACGTAAGCCATAGTTTTTTTCTCGCGAGCGGCCGTCCATCAAGGTGCTGACAGCCGAATTCCTACTAATAGCACAACAAACGAACTTGGGACAAACCCCGAACGGGGGAGTGAACCAAGCGGCAGTCACGTGTCAGCCCAACGATCAGCTCAGCGGGTCAAGGTTTGCTTTGCGGACGCAGGTGAACCTCATACCGGTCGGCGGATGCGCCCTTTTCTCCTGATGTACGGACGATGGCAAACGGTCCAAGCCTGAGCGGGCTTTGGCCATAGCCTGCAACTGAAACGTCCACCCAGTAGCTATCGGGGATTAACCCCCGCAAAACGACACTTCCGCCAGCCGGCAGCGGCGACCGGGTCAAAATTTGTTTGGGGGAGCGGGTGGACAGAATGGCTAGCGTGGCTTCCGATCCCAACTCGTTACGCACGTCGATTTCTCCCGTGTCGCCCGGCACGCTCCCCTGTGGCGCTGGAACACTGGGGTCCATAAACAACGGCGACGTTGAGGGTGGGGTCTCTATTATGGAAGCGTTGTCCCGCTTCTGCGAGGCGTTCACTCGAGGAGACATAACGCCCGAAGAAGCACCCCCCGATGCGTTCCCTGCGCTCACCGCATCCGCGCCGGGCTGCGGGGCCGTCGAGGAGGCTTCCGAACCCTGCAACGAATCGAAGATCCGGTTGCCCATCCACCCTCCTAGGCCAAGTAACAACGCGGCGGCAAGGATCAGGATCCATCGCTGTCGCATGGATTCGATCCCCAACAGAAGAAATGGATTCCTGCGGGTGTCGGGGGATTGCGTACTCGAAGGCTGTGTGTGGAAAGGTTGTGTGGCTGAACGCTCCATGTCCATAGCGTTAACATTTTGGGCGTCCGGGGCGATGACGGGAGGCGGGCTGAGCGATGACTGAAGAACTTTATACGCCTCGTTCAATTCTCGAAGCTTCTCCTCGGCCAGGCGATGCATCCGCTCGTTTCCAACGAAGCGGTCAGGGTGCCACACCTGGACGAGATCATGATAGGCTTGGCGAACTTCCTCGGGGCTTGCTCCTGGCTTCAGTTCGAGAATCTCCAGGGAGCGCTCGCGATTCATTCCCATCTACGCAGCGTATCAGACGAAATACCGCGGGCAGGGCCTCGAACTGCGCAAACATAAAAACGCTAGATGGAGGACTTCTTCAGGTCGCGGGCGAACTCTTCGCCGACGCCGGAGAAGCCTTCCTGGATGACTCGGGCGCGTTCGAGGGCGGCCTGGGCATGAAGAAGAATGTTGTCTTTGCCGATGTGTTCGACGAAATCCGCGCGCTGCAGCATGTGCGCGGGCTGGCGGCGCGCGCCGCAAAGCAGTAACGTGCGGCCGGATTTCTTGCAGCGGTCGCTGAGCATTTCGAGCGCGTGCAGGCCCGTGGCGTCAATCGCCGTCATGTGCCGCAAGCGCATCATGACGATGGGAGCGAAATTGCTCAGGTCGGCCGTTTCCTCCATCAATTTTTCGGTGGTTCCGAACAGGAACGGCCCGTGGATGCGGAGAATCGTGACATACGGCGGCACTTGCCGGTCTTGCAGGCTATGTTCGCGGCCGCTCTCGATGTCTTCCGCCGTCAACACGCCGACCGTCGTGGTTTGCGCAATCCGGTAAATGTAGAGGAGCGCGGCAAGGCCCATGCCGACTTCCACGGCAACCGTCAGATCCGCCACCACCGTCAGTACGAAAGTGATCAGCCAGACGGAACGGTCCGCATTGCTCAGACGAACGATGGAACCGATCTCACGCCACTCGCCCATGTTGTAGGCGACGACGAAGAGCACCGCGGCGAGCGTCGCCATGGGAATGAACTTGGCCAAGGGCGCTAGCGCCAGAACAATGCCGAGCAAGGTAAACGCGTGAATAATGCCGGAGATGGGGCTGCGCGCACCGGCGCGTGCGTTGGTCGCTGTGCGGGCGATGGCGCCCGTGACCGGGATGCCGCCCACCAGAGGCGTTGCGATGTTGGCGATCCCTTGAGCGATCAGTTCGGCGTTCGAGTTGTGACGATCCTTCGACATCGAATCGGCAACCACTGCGGACAGTAGGCTCTCCAAAGCGGCAAGGATCGCGACGGTAAACGCGGAGGGCAGCAGCGGAAGAATCAGATCGGCCCGGAATTGCGGGATCTGAAAAGTAGGCAGGCCGCTCCCGATACCGCCGAAGCGGCTGCCGATGGTTTCGACAGGCAGGCCCAGTGTGGCGCTGGCCGCGGTCGCCACAAGCAACGCGACGATGGAGCCGGGAACTTTCGGGAACACTTTGGGGATGAGAAGAATGACGGCCAGTGAAACCGCGCCCAACGCGGCGGCCTTGGTATCAATCAAGTTCAAATTCGAGAAGATCGACCCCATGCGGCCAATGAACTCGCTGGGATTTTCCGCGGTCTTCATGCCGAGGAAATCCTTAATCTGCGTGGAGGCGATCAGCAGCGCAATGCCATTGGTAAATCCGATGACAACGGGTCGCGGAATGAAGCGTACCGCTACTCCTAAGCCCGTGAAACCAAGAAAAAGCAGAATGACCCCGGCCATCATCGTGACCATGTAAAGGCCCGATATGCCGTGCTTCAGGATGATGGCGGCAACGATGACAACGAACGCACCTGTCGGTCCGCCGATTTGAATTTTCGATCCACCGAGAAGCGAAACGATGAAGCCGCCGACAATTGCGGTATAGAGGCCCGCTTGTGGTGTGACCCCTGAGGCTATGCCAAAGGCCATGGCAAGAGGCAGCGCGACCAAGCCCACCGTAATACCGGAAATGAGGTCCGCGAGGAAGTCTTCTTTTCGGTACGTCGGTAAGATGTCAAATAACTTCGGTTTCCAGCGATGCCACGCTGGACGCGGTGACGCAGGGCTCACTTCCTCTAATATATCGGTTCGCTGCGAAAGGTGCCACAGCCAGTCGGCAATGCGACGCGGAAAACCGCTGCAATATGCAACGAATTTAACGAAATACGAGAAGGCTCCTAGTGCGCCTGGGCTACAACCGGCGGGGCGCCTTTGAGCCACGCATCCAGCGCGGATCCCTGGAAGCCGTTTTGATCGGAAAGCACTTCGGCTTTTAAACCATTGGGGCCTTGCGTGTATTGCACGAATACGCCTCCGTGGCTATCGCCGAGGTTCGGCATCGGTATGCGGGTCTTGATCGCTTTCGTCTTTGCATCGATAACGACGATATCGTGCGAGGTATTGCAGGTGGCCCACATCTCCGAGCCTTCGGGCGAAAGAATAATGTGGTCGTTACGCACGCAATCGGTTTGAATCGTCTGCTTCACGCGATTATCGGTGGTATCGATGACGGTGATGGTGAGGCCGTCTTTCGGGCCGGACTCGCCTTTATCGGCTACCCAGAGTTCTTTGTCGTCATAGCTGAGACGCATGCCATAGGGACCAGGACCTGTACGAACCTCGGCAACGACTTTGTCGCGCTCCCCTTGCTGCTGCGCGCGCTGCACCTTGGCAACGGTTTCTTCTTCGGACTGCGTCACCCAGGCGTACTTGCCGTCCTTGGTGAAGACGGTCCAGATCGGATACTTCTTCAGGGGGAGAGACTGCACCACCGCCCAGGTTGAGGTGTCGATCTTTGCGAGCCAGCCGTCGATGGCGCGAAGCAGATCCCCGCGATTGGGCGGAGGAACGGAGTAGTAAAGAAACCGGCCATCGGGCGTCGAGAAGCCTGAGTATGGATTCCCGTGAAGTTCCGCCGTGGACATGCCCGCGACCACTTTGTTGTTGTCGTTTGGATCGACCACAAAAAAACCCTTGCCCGGCGAGCGCGGCGTATTCCAGTTGAAGTGTTCAATCAGCATCAGTTCCTTGCCCGAAGCGAGGCGGATGATCTTGGCGTGATGCGACGCGCCACCGGTGGCAAGAATCTGGTGGATCTTCAACGTGCGCGTATCCAGCACCAGCGTCGTGTCCGGAGTTTTTCCTTCTGGGCCTGCAATGCTTGTGATGCTAGGCAGATAGGTGTATTTGCCGTCGGGCGATACGCCGATGCCATGGCTGGCGAATTTCTGCGTGTAGGTGGGGTCGAGATCGGAGATTGCGATCGGCTTCTTTGTCTTCGCATTGATGACCACCACGGAATTCTTTGGGTTCTTTGCCCCGTACGAGGTACCGACGTTGGTGAAGAAGAGCAGATCGCCATCGGCAACCGGATAAGCAGGGGAACCGCTGGAGTCGCGCGTATCGAGCAAGCGAACGCCCAGCCGTTGGGCCTCAGGCGTCACCCAGTTATCGGCCTGGGCCTGGACGGAGGAAACTTTCTTGCCGCAACCGGTCGATCCGGCCACCAGCAGGAGCGAAAAGCCCATGGCCGCGCCAAGCCTTAAATGGTTCCGTGGAATGTTCATACGCTCCCCTTTCCCGCGAACAAAAACCAAATCTGCGCACTAGGGTATCAGCCGCGCGATCCACGGGGCAATCCACAGGTGGAAGATGGCAGCGCCGCAAAAGAATCCAGCGAGATATGTGATGGAGCTTTTTGTTCCTTGGGCGGCCAGCACATGTTGCCGCAGTGGGCATCCGTTGGCAAGGGTGGAAAAGTAACCGACGCCGAAGCCGCCGAGCACAGTGATGCCGAGAGTGACCGCGTCCGGCAGGTCGAATGAGTTGTTTGCTCCGCGCAGGAGCGGAAACGCGATCCACGCGGTGAGACCGAAGGCGATGAGGCCCTTGAGCAGATACCAATCGCGGATGAGAAGGAAATCGCGAATTCCACCGATGAAGCACATGCGTGAGCGTTGCGCGAGATAGCCAACGATCAGGCCGATGACCAGCGTGGCGATGGCGGGCGTCATCGTGTGGCCCTCCATCGAAGCCAGAACGTGGCGAGAGCGACGCCGACGGCCATACCGGCAAAGCCGAGCAGACCAAGAAGCTCTCCCGATGCGGACCGCAGCAGCAGCCGGATGGAACAGCCTCCGGCGATCAGCGCCGCGTTCATCACCAGCATTCCGTAAAGAAAAGTTTTCACGGGATGATCGGGTGTGCGCCAACGGAATTCACCATTCGAAATGGACGCGATTAGAGCACCCACTAGCGCGCCAATCGTTGTGAGAACCGGATATACCAAGGAGGCATCGGCGACAAGGAGGTTTGTGCCTGCAAATCGATTGATCGTCCAGTTGACGAGGTCGCGTCCATGGCAGGCCATGCAGATGCCGTAGGCGGCAGGAGGCGATACTTGAAACCATGTTCCGGCGGCCACGGCAAGCAGCGCCGAGACGATGCCCATGGTCACGGAAGACACGCGCATGCTGAGGCGGGTCACGTTTGCTCCTCCTGCGAAGCGCGTGCCCGCCATTGATCTGTGCGCGGCGTGTATGGATGAACGCCATCGATCTGCACTTTCTTCGCCGTGAGTTCGGCTAGAATGGGCGCGCGTTGCGCGTACTCAAAACGCAGCGCGACGCCGCAGTTCGGGCTGAGATCTTTGGGTCCGGGAATCAATTGCGAAGTAAAGCCTGCGCGCTTCAAAACAGTTTCCGCGCGAATGGCGTAGTGCGATGCGAAGAAACTGATCAGACCGTCCACGCAGCACCTGCCTGTTTTCCACTCGCGGCCCAGGCGGCGATTTCGCGCAACGCATTGAGCGCGACGTCTATTTCTTCCAACGTGTTCGAGTATCCAAAACTAAAACGAACCGTGCCCGTGGGGAACGTACCCATCGTCCGATGGGCCAAGGGCGCGCAGTGTAAACCGGTGCGACAGAGGATGCCAAAGGAATCGTCGAGAATTTGGCCGATTTCGGAAGAAACAGCGCCATCGATGTTGAAAGAAACAACGCCACATCGAGCGCTTACACTCGCGGGACCGTAAGTGTAGAGCCCCGCGATGCCAGAGGCGCCGGTGAGGAATCGGGTCGTTAACTCCTGTTCGTGCTTGCGAATTGCATCGACGCCCACGCGCTGGATGAAGCGAACTCCCTCGGCTAGCCCTGCCAGCCCGGCAACATTGAGTGTGCCGCTTTCATGGGCATCGGGGGCGAACGTGGGCTGCGTTTCGTGCGCCGAATCACTACCGGTTCCGCCGCGCAGCAGCGGCTCCACATGTAAGCCCTCGCGGATGTAGAGCCCGCCGGTGCCGGTAGGGCCGAGAAGAGACTTGTGTCCCGTGAACGCGAGTAGATCGATATCCGATGCTTCCACGGCGATAGGTAGAGCCCCGGCCGTCTGTGCCGCATCCACAAGGCAAAGTACGCCGTACTCGTGAGCTATCGCGGCGATCTCAGCAGTGGGTAGAATTGCGCCCGCGACGTTTGAAGCGTGCGTAGTGACCAGCAGCCGAGCGCCCACCTTCAAAGCCTTACGCAGGTTTTCCAGGTCGAGCGAACCATCTGGCTCACTGCTTACGACATCCAAGGAAACACCGAGCGTTTCCACGTGCCGCAATGGGCGCATAACGGAGTTGTGCTCTACGCTGGTTGTGACCACTCGATCGCCCGGCTTCAAGACACCGTAGATCGCGATATTTAATGCATGCGTTGCGTTCTGAGTGAAGGAGACGCGGCTTGGGTCGGAGGCGCCAAACAAACGTGCCACGGCATCCCGAGCGTCTTCCACTACGCGGGCCGCTGCGATGGACATGCGGTGTCCGGAACGGCCCGGGTTGCCTCCGGCTTCTCCGAAATATGCAGATAAAGCCTCGCGGACACCATCCGGTTTAGGCCAGGACGTTGCCGCGTGGTCGAAGTAGATCACCTTCATGAGCGTCTACCATATTGTCCGCTAGAGGCAAACCCGCGTTATGGACCGGGTTACAGGCCAAGAATTCGTTCGTCGTTCAGCATGCGCGGACGCGGTTGTACGGAGAGTAACAGGTCGCTGCAGGATCCGAGGCCCAACTTCGAGTGGCCCTCGAAATCAATCCGTACCGCTTTGACGTCGCGATATTCCGTCATCGTGGCGATCAATCCCAGCAACGCCATGCGCATCCGGTCCGGGCGGGCGAAGGCCAGGGAACGGACCGATTCCGTGTAGGGAAGTCTCAGGGAGACAATGCCGCCGCTCGCTCCATACTGGGAAACCCGAACGTCTTGGGGTAGACCATTCCACTGGCTCTCCGGCGGCCCGGCAAGGTACGCATCGAGCGCCGCGCGAGCATCGGCCGCACGCGTGGGAACGGCCATCATGCCTTGGTCTGAAGCGAAATAAAGCAACGGTACCCGAGTCAAGGGCGCGGCGTCCAGCGCCTTTCCTTCCACGCTCAACACGACGGAAGAAATCGCGGGCAATGCCGTCAGTGTGTCCACAACGACGGTGCGGGCAAGCGCTGGATCTTCGGCTTTCAGAAACTCAGAGGAAAGATCCACGCGCGCGGTTTCTCCGGATACAGAGAAGGAAAGCAGCCGCACGCCGGAGGGAATGGGGCTGCTCAAACCGGTTCGTTCTTTCGGTCCCTGAAGGAGTGCCTCAATAGAAATTCGCGGAGCGTCCGCGGAGCTATCGAGAGAACGCGACACAGGAAACAAATACTTGCCGCTCGAGAAATAAAACGTGGCCGCAGGCGGCGCGGGGCGGCGGAACGGGAGACGGTCCTGGAGTATCCGCAGCGCAAAGCCCAGCACCACCACAACGGCGATCCCTGCGGTCCACAAAATTCCGCGCCAGGATTTGCTTGCCACGCCGATTACCTCTACTGTTTTCCAACTGGCCGGAACTTCTGCACGCGGCGGCCGAAGTTTGTTTCCGCGATGTAAATGTTGCCCTTCGAATCCAAAGCCATCGTGTGACCGTGCGTAAAATTGCCCATCTGGTGGCCGGGCCGGCCGAAGGAAGACAGAATCTTGCCGCTCTCGTGATCCAATACGTGGACCTTCTCGTTCCGGCCATTCACCACATACAGGTATTTCTGCTGCGGATCCCGTGAAAACTCAACCCACCACGCGGTGCCACGCGCGTCGGGCAGCGCTGGGGTGCCGGTGCGAATCCAAATATTGCGCTTGAATTGCCCCATTTTGTCGAAAACCTGGATGCGGTCGCCCTGGCGATCGCAAACGTAGATGAGCCCGGCGTTACTCATGTTGATGCAATGCACCACTTGGGAGAAAACACCCGCGACGCCCTGCTGCGTCTCTTCTGCCGTGGCCTGACGGCCCCATTGCCGCAGATATTTGCCCGCCTTATCGAAGACGACGACGCGCCGGTTTCCGTAGCCATCGGCGACATAGATGTCCCCGTTCGATGGATCCACCACCATGCCCGCCGGTTCGTTGAGCTGATCTTTGGCGGCGTTGAGCGCCTTGCCTTTTGCGGTGCCGTCCGCAGTGTCAAACTTGCCGCGCTTGCCGATCTGCAGCAACAGTTTCCCGTCGTGGCTGTATTTCTGCATGATGCCATCGACGTTGGCCCCCACCCACACGTTGTTGTCGCGATCGAACGCACAACCGTGAATGGAATTCGGCACCACATTGGGATCGCCCCACGACGCGATCATCTTTCCGGCGGCGTCGAACATGATGATCGGCGGGGCCTGTTGCGACGTTTCCGCTTCTTCTTCGGTGATATCACGGCGATTCACCACCACCACGTGATCGTGACTATCCACGCAGACGCCGCCCAACTGGCCCGTGATCCAACCTTCGGGCAACGGCTTCGGCCACGAGGGGTCCACTTCGAACTGCGGTCCGCTTTGACCGAAAAGCACCAGCCCAAAGCCAAAAAATAGGGCGCCGAAACAGAACCTTCTCATCGCATAAACCTCCCGCGTGACCGAATCATCCCCTCTAGTCTATGTGCTTTTCCCGCCCGAATTCGGCGGACTGCCCGGCACACGACAGCCGGAGGGTGCCCGATGTGGTTTCCAGGTGCAACGTTTCCGTCTGCAATCCCCCCGCGGCCAGTTTGTGAGGTGGAAAAACAAACGCAACGGCAAGCGCCGCGGGGAACGTGGTTTTGCGAGTACAACAAATCACGGGCGCACTGATTTTGGAACCGGGCACATCGGATATCCAGCCGAATTCGCCGCCTTCCTCGAGTGAAACCGCGGCGTCGCCCGTAACCAAACAAACTCCCGCCGGGAGTTCCAGCACCTTCGGCTGAATCCTCCGCACGGCGCCTGCGGGATGCCAGAACTGCTCCAGCCGGTGCGTGCCGCCGCCTTCGAAGGAATCGAGCACAAAGAGCACGTTCCCACCCCAGGCCATGCGCCGGCGGTGATCAACTCCCCGGTAGCGACAGCTGGCATCCAGTGTCCATGGATTCGCGCAGAAGTTGTGAATTCTTGACAGCGGCAACTGATTCCAGCGGAACGGCCCGCCCGGCTCGGCTTGATCCAGGCCGTCGATCCGAACGGTGTTGTGCATTGCCGTGCCGCGAAATCGATTGCGCAACGCCGGATCGGCAACGTACGTGAAGGTTCCGGCATCTGCCAGCACATCAATGTCTCCGAATCGCAAAGTGAAATGGAGCGCGTGCGCATGGCTATGTCCCGCGGAGCCTGCGCCAAAGGCGCGCGTGTCTACGACGGCATGGACGCGATTCTCGCTAAACACGGCCACTCCAGCATCTACAAAGAGGCTGGACGAAGGGTGAGCCGCGCCGTTTTCCGGCACGCGATTTGGGCCGAGCCACCATGCGGCCACTTCCGGCAAGTCCGCTTCATCTCCATGCCAAGGGGTATTGCCCAAAAACGCGGCGCAGGCGGCCAGCGTGCCGCGCGCGAATGTACGCCGCAACCCGAAGGGATGAAACAACCGGCCACCGTCGTCATCGCCTAACAGCGGAAGATCACCGGGACTCGATAACGCCCACAGGTACTCGGCCATCTTTCGAAGCTTGTTTCGATACGCCTCCGGAGCCGGTTCTAGCAAGGCGTGAAACAGAAACATATCGGTCGAATAGGCGTGGTAATAACTGGATTGCTCACGGTGGCTCCCGTCGCTGCGCACATGAGAGTCCATGCACTGGGCCATTGTCGCCGCACCCAAGGAACGCCAACGTTCCGCCGAGTCGCCGTGAAAGAAGACGCCCAATGCGTGAAGCGCAAGCGCTTCGCCCTGCAGGTGCGTATTCGGGGAGAAGTAAACGGAGAGGTTGTACTCCAAATAACGGCCATGCTGGAACAACATCCGCAGCCACGGCTCGCGCAGCGCGGCGGGCATGTGCCGGCCGACCAGATGCTCGATCCAAAGCCAGGAGATCGCGCGGAAAGCCACCTCCAGTGCGCTGGTCCAATTCATGCCCTGGCAGAAAGGATTTTGCTGCAACCAGCTCTTGAGTTGCAGCCATAGTTCATCGAGGAATACCGGGCGCGCGCTTAAGCAATAAGCTTGCGCGAGCACCACCAGATGTTGATGCCGGTTCAACTCCCAAACGACCTTGTGGTCGCCCACGGCTAAAGTGTTTAAGTAGGGAATCCGGCGAAAGTAGGCGAGGCCCGATTCGCGCGCGTGGACGTAATCCCTGCGCCATCGAATTCCCGGCTCCGTCTGGATCGAATAGCCGAGCAAGGCGAACTCGCGGCGGAGTATTCCCTCGGCAATCGCCAACAGACGCGCTTCATACGCCGTGCCGCGTAGCATGGAGGTCACCGCAGAGGGATCAGGCAGCGGCAGGGGTTTGGTCGCGGGTGTCTCACTCGGTGGACCGTACGCAAGCCACAGGTTTGCGGCTTCCTGGCGCGCGCGAAACATTAGTTCTGCAGGGGAGCGTAGTTTCACCAGCGCACGGGCCTCTTTCGATCCAGCCGAATGGTTCGACTCATCCAGTAGAATAACCAACCTCCTTCCAGTACGGATACTTCCGTAAGGAAACTCGGGTGGTATCCGAGTGTATTTCCACCAACACACTTTGCTATTTCTGTAGACTGGAGCCAAGGCCTTCTGACACCATGACATCCTCCGGAACGTGCGAATGAGTGCAACTACAAGTCTTGCGGAACAAACGTTTTCGGGCGAGAAGATCACGGTGATTGGCATGGGCTACGTCGGCTGCGTGACAGCCGCGTGCCTGGCGCAACTGGGGCATATCGTTGTGGGCGTGGATCCCGATCTCCACAAAGTGGAAGCGGTACGCGAATCGCGCAGTCCTTTTTACGAACCCGGACTCGATGCGATTGTGACCGAAGCGGTTTCTTCCGGGTGTCTCTCGGCAAGCCAGGCGCTTGCACCAGCGCTTGCGCAATCCGCTGTTGCACTCATCTGCGTCGGCACGCCCTCCGGTCCCGACGGAAATCTGAGCCTCACGCAGTTGCGGCACGTCGCAAGCGAAATTGGCGAGCTTGTCAAAAACCGGATAGAGCCCCTGATCGTCGTCATCCGAAGTACCGTGTTCCCCGGCACGTGCGAGATGGTTGCGGAGTTGATCGGCTGTCCTGAAATTGTCAGCGTCGTTTCGAATCCGGAATTCCTGCGCGAAGGCAGCGCCGTGCAGGATTTTCGGACGCCGTCCTTGTTGGTTGTCGGCGGCAAGAATCATTCCGCGGTTGCCCGCGTGGCTGGACTCTACAAGAGCCTGCCCGTGGAGCCGAGCCTGGTTTCGCTGGAAACCGCGGAGCTGATCAAATATGCGTGCAACGCGTTCCACGCGCTGAAAATCGGCTTTGCGAACGAGATCGGCACGCTGGCCGCGCATTTGGGCATCGACGGCAATGAAGTGATGGCCACACTGTGCCGTGATCGCGGGTTAAACATTTCCACCGCGTATCTGAAGCCCGGTTTCGCGTTCGGCGGTTCCTGCTTACCCAAGGATCTGCGGGCCCTCAGCTATCAAGCGGACCGCCTCAATCTGGATCTACCCCTGCTCAACTCGATTCTTCCCGGAAACGAACGGCATTTGGAGCGCGCCCTGATTGCCATGGACGCCCTTCCCTCGCAACGGCTGGGAATTCTTGGTCTTGCCTTCAAAGAAAACACGGACGACCTCCGCGAAAGTCCGGTACTCAAGCTGGTGCAGCACCTCATCGCGCAGGGCCGCGACATTCGCATTTGGGATCCGCATATCAGGATTGAGCAGATCTACGGGTCAAACCTACGCTATCTCCTCGACGCAGTACCGGGCATCGACAAACTAATGGCCGCGAGTTCGGACGATGTGCTCTCTTGGGCGAATCATCTGGTAGTTGCGCAAAAGCCATCGGCGCAAGTGTCCGCCGCCATTCAAGCCAGCGGATTGCCCGTACTGGATCTTGCCGGCCGTGTGCCCGCTCCGCTTAAGCGCAACTAAACGGGGCTAGCTGCAGCCGCACTTTTCGTTCGCGTGTTGCCACGTACGAATTTGACGCCGGTATTTCCAGTAATCCGTAAGTCCAGGGTCCGTGAATTTGCGGCTCATGCGGCCTTCCGTAGGAACCAGCGGCGTTTCACCGCGCCCTATTGTCCGCAGAGCCTCGACCAAGCCGGCGGTGCCATCCAAGTGAGCAAAGTGCTGCATCACCACGTGACTCTGCCGCAGTGGATTCGCGCATTTACTGACGCCTTGCGCCACCACCGCGCCCGTATCGACTCCCGCCTGCAAGGTTCGTAGCGACCATCCGATGCCTTTGCGATCGCCATTCACAACCGCCCAAAACGCCGGATGCGCACCGCGGTATTCGGGTATGACGCCGGGATGAAACACCAGCATC
>JBEBFS010000072.1:0-24402 GCA_040081855.1 Bryobacteraceae bacterium
CCGCGCGCATCGAGCTTTGCGCCCAGTTGATCGAGCAATCCGCTGCGTACCGGGCCCGTAAAGCCCATGGCGAGCAGCACAAGATCGGCATCCAATGTGAACTCGGTGCCGGGGATCGGCTCAAACTTCGGCGCCGGACCCACGTGGATGGCATGCAGCTTCTTCACGTTGCCGTTGGCGTCGCCCTCGAACTTCGTAGTAGCGACGGCCCATTCGCGCTTGCCGCCTTCCTCGTGCGAGCTTTCCTGGCGCAACTGCAGCGGCCAGAGCGGCCACGGAGTGGATGGCGCGCGATCCGCCGGAGGCATCGGCATAATTTCGAACTGATGCACGGAAGCCGCGTGTTGACGGTGCGAGGTGCCCAGGCAGTCCGCTCCGGTGTCTCCGCCGCCGATGATGATGACGTGCTTGCCGGTGGCGAGAAGCTGATCGGGAACTTCATCGCCGGCGACGCGCTTGTTCTGCTGCGGCAGGAAGTCCATGGCATAGTGAATGCCATTGAGATTGCGGCCGGGGACGGGAAGATCGCGCGGATGCTCGGCGCCCATCGCGAGAACAATGGCGTTGAAATCCTTGCGGAGATCCTCCAGTGAAATATTGCCGCCCACATGGGCATTGATCACGAACTCAACGCCTTCGCCTGACATCTGCGTGATGCGGCGGTCGATCCAATGCTTTTCCATCTTGAAATCGGGAATGCCGTAGCGGAGCAAGCCGCCGACGCGATCCGATTTTTCAAACACGGTCACCCAGTGGCCCGCGCGCGCCAACTGCTGCGCCGCCGCAAGACCTGCGGGACCGCTGCCCACCACCGCCACGCGCTTGCCGCTGCGCACGGCCGGAGGCTCCGGCTTGATCCAACCATTTTCAAAGGCGTGTTCGATGATGGTGCGTTCGACAACCTTGATCGCCACCGGAGGCTCATTGATGCCGAGCACGCAAGCCGCCTCGCACGGGGCGGGGCAGATGCGGCCGGTGAACTCCGGAAAGTTGTTGGTGGAATGCAGTACGCGCACGGCTTCCTGCCAGCGGTTCTTGTAAACAAGGTCATTCCAATCCGGAATGATATTGTTTACCGGACAGCCGTTGTGGCAAAAGGGAATACCGCAATCCATGCAGCGTGCGGCCTGGATTTTCACCTTGTCTTCCGGGAAGTCCTGGTAAATTTCGAAGTAATCGTTAACGCGCTCGGCAACGGGCCGCCGGGAAGGCAGCTCGCGCGTGTACTCCATGAAACCGGTTACTTTTCCCATTCTTGATTACCCCTTCGCCGCAGCCTGGTAGCGAGGCACGCCCAAAACGCGCTTATATTCGTGTGGGAACACCTTTACGAACTTGGGCAGCGTGGCGTCCCAGTTTTCCAGGATCCAGTTCGCGCGCGGGCTGCCGGTTTCTTCGGCGTGCCGCGCAATCCAGTACTTCAGTGTTTCGATGTCTTTTTCGCTCTCCACCGGCTCCAGATCCACGCCCGCTTTGTTGCAGCGGGTGTCCTGGAACTCACCGGTTTCATCGATAACGTAGGCGATGCCGCCTGTCATACCGGCGGCGAAGTTCTTGCCGGTGTCGCTGAGGCAGACAACCATACCCTTCGTCATGTACTCGCAACCGTGATCGCCCAGGCCTTCGACAACAGCCGTCGCGCCCGAGTTGCGGACCGCGAAGCGTTCGCCGCCGCGGCCATTGAAGAACGCCTCGCCGGACGTCGCGCCGTACAGCACGACGTTGCCGATCAGGATGTTCTGCTCCGGCAGGAACGTCGAGTTGCGCGGCGGGTACACAACCAGCTTGCCGCCCGAGAGTCCCTTGCCGACGTAGTCGTTTGAATCGCCTTCCAGTTCCAGCGTGATGCCATGCGCCAGGAACGCTCCGAAGCTTTGTCCGGCAGAGCCAGTGAACTTGAAGTGAATCGTTTCCGCCGGCAGACCTTCGGTGCCAAACTTCTTGGCGATTTCGCCTGAAAGCATGGCGCCCACCGTGCGATCCACGTTGCGGATGGCAAGCGTCGCTTCCACCTGCGATTTGTATTCGATGGCTGGCCGCGCCAGATCGATCAGCTTGTAATCGAGCGCATCCTGTAATCCGTGATCCTGCGCCATGGTGCAGCGGCGGCCAACGCGCGAGGGAACCTGCGGCGTGAATAACAGCTCCGAATAATCGAGGCCGCTGGCCTTCCAGTGATCGATGGCCGGACGCATCTCTAAGAGGTCCGAGCGGCCGACCATGTCGTCCAGCTTCTTGAAGCCGAGCTTCGCCATTAACTGGCGAACCTGTTCGGCGATGAAGAAGAAAAAATTGATGACGTGCTCGGGCTTGCCTTCAAACTTCTTGCGAAGCGTTTCATCCTGGGTCGCAATGCCCACCGGACACGTATTCAGGTGGCATTTGCGCATCATGATGCAGCCCATGGCGACCAGCGGAGCGGTAGAGAAACCGAACTCTTCTGCGCCCAGCAACGCGGCAATCACCACGTCACGGCCGGAGGAAAGCTTGCCGTCGGTCTGTAGACGCACGCGGCTGCGGAGGTCGTTCATCACCAGAACCTGCTGCGTTTCGGCCAGGCCCAGTTCCCACGGAATGCCCGCGTGGCGGATGGAAGTGAGCGGGGAAGCGCCGGTGCCGCCATCGTAGCCACTGATGAGGATGAGGTCGGCGTGTGCTTTGGCAACACCCGCGGCCACGGTGCCGACGCCCACTTCGGCGACAAGCTTAACCGAAATGCGCGCCCGCGGATTGACGTTCTTCAAGTCGAAGATCAACTGCGCGAGATCTTCGATCGAATAAATATCGTGATGCGGCGGAGGCGAAATCAGAGGCACGCCGGGAATCGAGTGACGAACGCGTGCGATGATCTCGTCCACCTTGTGGCCGGGAAGCTGACCGCCTTCGCCGGGCTTGGCGCCCTGCGCGACTTTAATCTGCAACTCATCGGCGTTCACCATGTAGTTGGTGGTGACGCCAAAGCGGCCCGAGGCCACCTGCTTAATCGAACTGCGGCGCCAGTCGCCGTTGGCGTCCGGCGTGAAGCGTTCTTCATCTTCGCCGCCTTCACCGGTGTTGGAACGGCCGCCAATGCGGTTCATCGCAATCGCCAGTGTTTCGTGCGCTTCTTTGCTGATGGACCCGAACGACATCGCTCCCGTCGCAAAGCGCTTCACAATTTCGCTGGCCGGTTCCACCTGGTCGATGGACACACCCTTCTTCGGGAACTTGAATTCCATCAAGCCGCGCAGTGTCGCCAGATCGCGGCTCTGCTTGTCCATCAGTTCGGTGTACTCCTCGAAGGTCTCGAAGCGGTTGTTTTTGACGGCGTGTTGCATCTTGCTCACCGTTTGCGGGTTGAGCATGTGGTACTCGCCCTTGATGCGGTATTGGTAAGCGCCGCCCACATCGAGTTCCGTTTCCGATTCCGTGACGGGGCGGAATGCGTGCTCATGCTTCATCTGCGCTTCCCGCGCGAGCACGTCGAGGCCGACGCCCTCAATGCGCGACGCCGTGCCGGTGAAGTATTTGTTGACCAGATCGTGATTCAGACCAATCGCCTCAAAGATCTGCGCACCGCGATAGCTTTGCAGCGTGCTGATGCCCATCTTCGAGAAGATCTTGAGCAGTCCTTTGTTGATGCCCTTTTTGTAGTTCTTCAGCGCCTGCTCAAACGTGATGTTGCCCAAGCGGCCCTTCCCGGCCAGGTCTTCGAGCGACTCGATCGCCAGGTACGGGTTGACTGCGCTTGCGCCATAGCCGATCAGCAGCGCCATGTGCATCGTCTCGCGGGGCTCGCCGGATTCAATGATCAGAGCCACCTGCGTACGTGTGCGTGCGCGAATGAGGTGATTGTGCACAGCGGTTAACGCGAGCAGCGCGGGAATCGGGGCGTAGTCCTTATCGGTGCCGCGGTCGCTGAGAATGAGAATGCGGTAACCGTCGCGGATCGCGAGATCGGCGCGGCGGCAGATGAAATCGAGAGCGCGCTCCAGTTCCGTCGCTCCGCCGTTGACGCGGTAGAGCGTTTGAATGGTGGTGGCCAGAAAGTCGCCCCAACTGATGCGGCGCAGCTTTTCCAGGTCCAGATTCGTCAGAATCGGATGCGGCAGCTTCATCGTGTGGCAGTGCTGCGGCGTTTCTTCGAGAATGTTGCGCTCGGTGCCGACGTAGCTGGTGAGCGACATCACCAGCTCTTCGCGAATCGGGTCAATCGCCGGATTCGTCACCTGGGCAAATAGCTGCTTAAAGTAGCTGAACAGCGACTGGGGCTTGTTCGACAAGCAGGCTAGGGGAGTATCGATACCCATCGAGCCAATCGGCTCTTCGCCGTTGCTCGCCATGGGACCAAGAATGATTTTCAGGTCTTCTTCGGAATAGCCAAACGCACGCTGGCGCGTCAGGATGGTGGATGGATCGAAGCCATACACGCGCGCCGGTTGCGGGAGCTTATCGAGCGTAATCTGGTTTTCCTTCAGCCATTCGCCATAAGGGCGGCGGCTGGAGAGCATGTGCTTGATCTCTTCGTCGGGAACAATGCGATGCTCCTCCAGGTTCACCAGCAGCATCTTGCCGGGCTGCAGGCGGCCCTTATAGTCCACGTCTTCGGGCCTCACGGCGAGTACGCCGGTTTCCGAAGCGAGAATCAATTCACCCTGTTTGGTGACCATATAACGAGCGGGACGGAGACCGTTGCGGTCGAGCGTCGCGCCCAGCCATTTGCCGTCGGTGAAGGCCACGGCCGCGGGGCCGTCCCACGGTTCCATCAAAGAGGCGTGGTATTCGTAGAACGCACGCTTCTCGTCAGACATGGTGGAGTCCGCGTCCCACGCTTCGGGAATCAGCATCGCCATGACGTGCGGCAGTTCGCGGCCCGCAAGCGAGAGCATTTCTACGGCGTTATCGAGCGATGCGGTGTCGCTGCCACCGGCAGGAATCACGGGGAAGATCTTCGTGATGTCATCGCCGAACAGATCGGATTTCAGAACCGATTCGCGGGCGTGCATCCAGTTCGCGTTGCCGCGAATGGTGTTGATTTCGCCGTTGTGGCAGATGCGGCGGAACGGATGCGCCAACTGCCAGGTGGGGAAAGTGTTCGTCGAAAAGCGCTGGTGCACCATGCACAACGAACTCTTCGCCAGAGGATCGGCAAGTTCCAAATAGAACTCGGAAATCTGCGGAGCGAGCAAAAGGCCCTTGTAGACGATGGTCCGCGACGAGAGTGACGGGATGTAGAAGAAGGATTTCTCGTGGAAGTCGCCCTCGGCCACTTCGGCTTCGGCACGGCGGCGAACCAGATAGAGCTTGCGCTCAAATTCATCCTGGGTCATGTTTTCGCCGTTGCGGATGAAAACCTGCTCAATATACGGCTGTGTCGCGCGCGCCTGACGGCCGATGGCGTCGCCGTGTAGCGGCGTATCGCGCCAGCCCAACACTGTGAGACCTTCTTCGCGCGCAATGCGTTCGACGATCCCTTCGCACTGCAGACGCTGCTGGTGTTCCACCGGCAGGAACATCATGCCAACCCCGTACTCGCCGGGAGGAGGCAGGTGGAAGCCCAAGGCGGAACATTCGCGCTCGAAGAAATCGTGAGGGATTTGGATCAGGATACCGGCGCCGTCACCCGTTTCCGGGTCGCAACCGCATGCGCCGCGGTGCGTGAGATTGATAAGAATCTCAATACCCTTACGGATAATGTCGTGCGACTTTTCGCCGTTCAGATTGACGACGAAGCCCATGCCGCACGCGTCATGTTCATGACTGGGGTGGTATAGCCCTTGCGCCTGGAGGGGCGCGAATTCGGCGGGGTAAGACATACTTCAGAATACCTCAGCCCACAATATCACGTCAACAATATTTATCGACTTGAAACATAAGCAAGACTGATGTTATACTTCGCTCAGTGCCATTCGAAAACCTCAAACTTTTCAAGGACATCGCCCAGACGCGAAGCTTCAGCAAGGGCGCCGTCATGAATGACGTCAGCCAATCGGCCGCCAGTCAGCATGTCCAGGAACTGGAGCGCACGCTGGGGACTTTACTCCTAGACCGGTCTACGCGGCCTCTCGTAGTCACCCTGGCCGGGCAACTCTACTACGAATTCTGTAAAGACGCTTTGCGGCGCAAGGAAGAGTTCGAGACGGCGCTCGACCTGATGAAGCAGCAGGTGGATGGCACGGTGCGGGTTGCATCCATTTACTCCATTGGTCTCAGTGAGATGGCCCAGCTACAGGAGGAGTTTTCGAAGCGCCATCCGGAGGCTCATCTGGCAGTCGAATATCTGCGCCCGGAGAAGGTTTACGCAGCCGTGGTGGCGGGCGATGCCGATCTCGGTCTAGTGAGCTACCCCGAACCGAGCCGCGAAATCACGGTGATCCCGTGGAGGCAGGAAGAGATGGTGGTGGCCGTGGCTCCGGACCATCCGCTGGCCGGGCGGCAAAGTGTTCAGGCTTCGGATTTAAACGGGACGGAGTTTGTGGGTTTTGACGACGACCTCCCGATCCGCCGTGATGTGGACCGCTTCCTGCGCGAGCAGGGCGTGGAGGTCACCGAAACGCTGCACTTCGACAACCTGCAGATGATCAAGGAAGCCGTTGCGCACCATGAAGGCGTCAGCATCATGCCGGCGCGTATCCTGCGCGATGAAGTCGAGCAGGGGCGCTTGGTCGCGCTGCCGTTCCAGGCTTCGAATCTCTACCGGCCGCTGGGCATCATCCATCGCAAGAAGAAGCGTTTTCATCCCGTGGCGCAGGCGTTTCTGGATCTGTTGCAGGAAAATCCGAGCGTCGAGCTTGAGCCGGAAGCCGTTCCGTCGGTTGCTTAGACAGGCGGTTGTTGTTCCTGAGGGATAGAACGAATCCACGGCAGACGCAAGATCATGGCCAGCAGCACGCCGGTTGCGGCGAAATAAAGTCCGGCGAGCGAAATCAAGGCCTCTGGCGTAAGAAACGGCGGCTTGTTCGCCGCGAGGTTTAGAAAGAGCTTGGCCAAGCCCCCTTCGGAAAGCTGCCCGATATGCAGTGCCGGCATGCGGCCGGTGACGTCGTGCGAAACCAAGCCCGCGTAATAGGGCAGCATCCGAAACCACGTACCGTAGGTTTCGATCGCGAAGAAAATCAGGGAGAGCAGCGCCACTGGCGCAAACCGGATGGTGCGGGCGCTCCACCGCGTAAGCCCTATCGCGAGAAGTGCTGCTTGTGTGGGTGCCAGGCCGTACAAATAATAGCCGAAGGTGAAGCCATGGCTGGGCGTGGCGTAGTTTATGGCGGCTGTGTAGCAAACCGCAGCTACGAAAGTCACGCAAGGAAGGGCCGCAGCGAGAATATGCCTGCGCGCAGGCGCGTCTGAGGCAGGGCGGATCATTTGCCACAACACGCCTGCGCCGCCCGCGAAGAACGCGGCTTTGACGAGTGTATACATCCAGCTCCGGACGTCAAGGAAGCTCCAGTTCCCCAAGTAAATATAGGAATTCGTGACGAACGAAATTGCCGCGGGCCAGGGCGTGTTCGCCATTGCCTGCAGGGCGGAGATCCCCGCCCCGGAAGCAACCTGCTCTCCGGTAATGGACCGGCCGGCCTGGACATTCGCGATATACCACCAGGACGCCACTGCGACGGAGCTTCCGATGGCCGCGAAAGCCTGCATCCACGCGGCATTTCCCTTCGTGACACCTGGGCGGGCGTTCAGGAAAATAGGCGCCGCCAAAACTAGGATGGCCAACGGAGCCAGTGCCAGAAAATACGCTTTGGTCAGCAATGCAAGACCGAAGGCGACACCGAAGCGAAGGCCCTCGCCGAGCGATGGCGTGGCATCCAGTACTCGGGTTGCGGCGTACAGAAGGATCGACCCGGCGGCGATCGCGAGACATTCGTTGCCGATGCGGTAGATCGAAAACGTCATGCCGGGAAATAATGCCAGCAATCCCAAAGCCGCATACATTTGGGAACGCCCGGGAAAGATTCTCTTGAACCAGAGGTAGGCAATGGGAATGGCGAGGGATGCAATGAGGACGCTGCAAAAGCGAAGAATCCACACCTGCGTTAAGAGGCTGCAGCCGCGAGTCAGGCGGTAAACCGGCGACATTAGCCAATAGTAAAGAGGCGCTTGCTGCGCTTCGTAAAGACCCAGTCTTGGAGTCGCATCGACAGCCTCCAACTCGCGCGGGAGGGCTTTCAGTTGCGCGGCGCGATGGGTTCGTTCGGCTTCCGGCAATCGCCAGTAGGTGTCGTAGTCGGTCAGATTTGGCGCAAACGAGGTGATGACCGGCGAAACGGGGGTTAACCGCAGGGACTCAGCAACATGTGCGGAAGTGTTTGCCGATTCAGGGTCGGGAAGGCGTCCGCTATGAGCGGAAAAATATTGAATGACGGCGAAATGCGCATACTCGTCAAAGCCTTCCCACAGCGGGAATACGGAAGCGAAAAACACTCCGCGGATCGTAAAGCAAACCCAGACGACCGAGACGAAGATGCGCGTCTTTATCAATTTGTCAGGCGAAATCGCGGTGCGGAAAAGGGGCCGCTATTCCACCATTCCGAGTCCGGCCAATTCTTCCTTCGGCTGCGTAGGAGGGTCGAAATGCGAAACGATGCCTTTGACGCGGCCGTGATCGACGAAAACGCCGTAGGGCGGATAGGGGAAGACAAAGAGCTTGCGCAGCTCGGCGGTGTCATTCGATACCTTCGCGCTGAACTTCGTATCGTGCAGGAAGCCGGCGGCCCATTCGGGCATGTTGGTGGGGAGGGCGATGGCGGTGATGTCGCTCTTCCATTTATACGTCGCCATGTTGCGGGCGGCCTCTTCGCAGTGGCTGCACTGCGGATCGAAGAAGTACAGAAACACGCGGCCTTCGCGCAGATTGAAGGGCTTGCCGTCCACCGTGATGGTTTCGGGAACCTGGATTCCGCTCTGCTGCATGGTGTTGTAGGCGAAACTTGCGCCGGAGAAAACGATTAGGCCGGCGAAGACCATCGCGGGAACCTTGAGGCTGAGCGCTTTGCGCGAATAGAAGGTGGCGGCGAGCGAAGCCACCAGCATTCCGGCGTCTTCCCAGAAGAACGCGGGGCCCACGGCGCGCTTCACCCACGGGAAGCAGCTGCAATCGCGGCCGACCAGAGAACCGTAGCGCGCGCCAACGTAGATCATGAACGCGACCAAGAGAAGGGAAGCAAGCACCCCTCCCCAGCGGCGATGTTTGGGAACGAGCACCAGAACACCGGCGAGCGTTTCCATCACGCCGAGCACCAGCACGAGTGGCAGGCTAATGGAGGCCGGAACCAGGAGTTGTTCGAAGAGTTGCTGGAACTGGAACGGCATTACCATCTTGGCGATACCCGCGGCCAGGAATAGAAGCGCGGTGACGGCGGCGCCGATGTGGCTGAGGATGCTCTTCCATGCAGGGATCGCGAGACTATCTTCCGGGAACCCGGCGGTGGCTGTGCTCATAACGATATTTTATCCGTTTCTCTATGGCCTATTTTATCCGTAAACCGGCTGGTCATGGCAGAATAGAAGCTAGTGCCCTTCAGCCCTATTTCCCGCGGACAGAATTCCGGCTTTGAAGATCAGACGGCCTTTTTGAAGAAAGGTTTCGCCTAATCGTGACGGCAGTCCCTTTTCGGCGCCTGCGGGTGCCTGCCTCCAGCGCAAACCTCGGCCCCGGATTCGATGCCCTGGGATTGGCGCTGGGCATTTTCCTCGAATGCCGTTTCCGCCCTGCTGACAAACTGACCATTCGTGTTTCAGGCCGCGACTCCGGATCGATTTCGACGGAAGCGGATAACCTCATTTGGCAAACGGCGTTGAAGGTTGCCTCCGACGTTGGACGCGAGATGCCTCCGGTGGAATTGGAAATTGAGAACGCCATTCCGCTCGGTAAGGGCATGGGATCGAGTGCCGCGGCGTTGACTGCCGGGGTTGTGATCGCCGATGAATTACTGGGCCTACGGTGGGCTCCACAGCGAGTGCTGGATGTAGCCGCGCGCATCGAGGGGCATCCCGATAACGTCGCCGCGTGCGTGCTGGGTTCGATTGTTGCCAGTGCAATCGATTCTGACGGCATTGCCCGCGCGGTGCGATTGGATCTGCACCCGCGCTACGCGGTCGCCATCGTTGTTCCCGATTTTGTTTTGCCTACCGTAGAAGCGCGCCGTGTGCTGCCGGATTCCTACTCGAAGCAGGATACGATCTTTAACGTGCAACGCAGCGCCCTGCTGATTTCGGCGTTGGCTACGGGAACCACCAGCGCGTTTCCAGCGGCGCTTGAAGACCGGCTCCATCAGCCGTATCGGGCCAAGCTGGTTCCGGGACTTGAGGAGATCATCAAGCTACGTGCGCCGGGCTTGCTCGGCTGTGCGCTGAGTGGCGCGGGTCCATCGATTCTTGTGTTCTACGAGCGGGGTCAAGAAGGCGTTTGCGAACTGGTTCGGGGCATCTTCGCGTCGCGCGGGCACCAGTCCGAAATTCTTTGGACGGAGTTGGCTGCCGATGGCTACGTGCTCAGCTAGTTCGCCGGATTCTCCCTACAGCGCTCCGCTTTCCTCCAACCCTCTCTCGCTCTGCTAGCCTGATCTCGTGATCCACTGCCTGGGCGGACGCGTGCGGAAAGCCGAAATCATGGACTCGCTGCCTCCTGACGAGGCGCGCGAAAGTCTTTTGGATCTGGTCCGCATCAACCGGCACTGGGGCGGGCACAGCACGCTCCGCAAGCTGATCGACGGTGCGATTTCCGTAGGCGAACAGTTTTCGCTGCTTGACGTTGGTGCGGCGTCGGGGGACATGGGCCAGTGCATTCGAGACATGCGCGCCGGAGCCAGCGTCACTTCATTGGATTACATTGTTTCTCACATGGAAACGTGTCCTGGGCCGCGCGTTGCCGGAGACGCGTTTGCGCTGCCATTTGCGGATGTGAGTTTCGATTACGTATTCTCCTCGCTTTTTCTGCATCACTTCTCCGATGACGAAGTAGTGCAGCTGCTCCGGGAGTTTGGCCGCGTCGCGCGCAAGCGGGTGTTGATCATCGACCTCTGGAGGCATCCCGTGGCGTACTACTTCATAGCGAATACGCGATGGCTGTTCGGATGGCATCCGGTGTCGGTCTACGACGGGGCCATTTCGGTGGAGGCGGCGTTTACGCGCGAAGAGTTGGTGGCGCTTGCGGTGCGCGCCGGATTGAAAAGCGTTCGAGCGGAGAACTACGTTGCGGCCTTCCGGATTGCACTTTCCGCGGGGCGTGTTTAGTTAGCCGCTTCGATGGCGGGGAGTTCCACGATGTCTCTACGGTCGATCGCTTCGTCTTCTTCCACGGACAGTACGCCCGCTAGCGTGATTTCCAACCGCCCGCTGTCAGCGTTGCGGATGTATTTGCTCTCACGCAGAAACCACAGGCTGAATTCAAGATGCTCGCGCGGAACGCCCAGTGCTTCGGCGATGTCGATGAGCGAGACTTCTGGAAGTCGCGGGTTCAACTGGCGGTGGCGGTAAAGAATGGTGAGCACCCCTTTGCGGATGCGGCGCTCTCCCGCCGTACCTTGTGTGTCCTGCCAGGAGTCAAATAGCTTAAATTTGTTGGCGGCCTGGTGCTGCGTCTGTAGATCGTAGGCGGCACGGCGTTCGGGGTCGCTCAGTATCAAGTGCGCTTCAATAACGCGCTGGAAAATTTCGCTGTTACCGGTGTCCTGGTTATCGGGATGGTAGCGTTGCGCAAAGATCCGGAACACGCGTTGAATCGTATCGAAGTCCGCATTGCGGCTCAGCTGCAGGATTTCGTATAGGTCCGCGCTTGTGTTGACGACGGCCTGGGCTTTTTTCGATTCATAGGACAGGCGGACGACGAAGGTTCCGTTATCGGCCGCCGTGCAGGACTGCACGTAGCACTTTTGATCGAGCTTCTGTTTGCCGCGAAGGTCTTCGATCTCGCCGGACATATCTATGGCGTCTCCCTCACCCACCGGATGAGAGAGTTCGATGCGGAGGCCGCCGCGGCCGATGTCCAGCAATCTTGCCGAAAGGATTTTGGATTCGCCGTCCACCTGCACCCGGGCGCAAAGATGCGGCTGGGTGGCAAACGGCTTGCGTCGCGGGTATCGGCGTTTCTCGGTCACAAAAGAGATCAGTCTCGTTCCACTCATCGGTGGAATCTCCTTCGTTCGATAGGCGGGTAAGGCCTGGAACCGGGGAATATTTTCGAGAGCGATTCGGCAGGATACCGGATCGCGACGGTAAATACAGACGTTATATAATCTTGCGTGGAGGGCAATGAGCAAAGACGATCACATTGAAGTTGCCGGAACGAAGTTGCCGGAACCCTCGTTGAAAAGTCTCCGAATGGAGTTTTCAGCGTTCCGTTGGATCAAGAAAAAAGCATTCTGGCCGGTAAGCTGCGCCGAAATCGCATTCGGGTCCTGGCGGGCGACCGCGTCACCCTGGAGATGTCACTGTACGACCTCACCAAGGGACGCATCACCTACCGCCACAAATAAAATTGCATAAAATTCTGTTCGTACTGGGGACGCGGCCGGAAGCGATCAAACTCGCTCCGCTCATCTCGTGTTTTCACGCGTCTGAGGGGTTCGAAACACGAGTTGCCGTGACGGGCCAGCATCGTGGTCTGCTCGACCAGGCTCTCGACGTTTTTGGTATCGCGCCCAATCACGACCTGAACGTCATGCGGCCGGGCCAGACGCTGGCGCAATCGACATCGCGTATGATCGGCGCTCTGGAACCTGTCATGGAGGTCGAGCGGCCGGACATGGTACTGGTGCAAGGCGACACCACGACCACGTTCTGCGGAGCGCTCAGTGCGTTTTACCAAGACATCCCCGTGGGCCATGTGGAGGCTGGATTGCGCACGGGCGATTTGCGCGAACCGTTTCCCGAAGAGATGAACCGTTTGCTGACGGGACGGCTGGCGGCGCTGCATTTTCCACCGACGGCGATGGCTGCGGAGAATCTACGGCGCGAGGGCGTGGACGCCTCGCGAATGACGATTACC
The DNA here is from genome assembly GCA_040081855.1 of Bryobacteraceae bacterium. Lineage (GTDB taxonomy): Bacteria > Acidobacteriota > Terriglobia > Bryobacterales > Bryobacteraceae > Palsa-187. Next base: position 12,971 of record JBEBFS010000072.1, read on the forward strand.
GGGAACACAGGGATAGACGCAGTGCTGCAGACTCGCGATGCACTGGCGTCCGGTAAACTTTCGTCGCAAGGACTGCCCACGCTTGATGCCAGCAAGAAGCTGGTGCTGGTCACGGCGCATCGGCGTGAGAGTTTCGGCGCGGGGTTCAAGGGAATTTGCAAGGGGCTTGCCCAAATTGCGGCGCGGGGGGATGTCGAGATTGTTTATCCCGTGCATCCGAATCCGCAGGTGCGGGCGGCCGTCGAGGAGCACTTGCAAGGGATCGCTTCCATCAAGTTGGTGGAGCCGATGTCCTACGTACCGTTCGTCGACCTGATGCGGCGTGCGCACATCCTGCTGACGGATTCGGGCGGCATCCAGGAAGAGGGGCCGTCGCTGGGAAAACCAGTGCTGGTGATGCGCGAAAAAACGGAGCGGCCGGAGGCTGTGCAGGCGGGTACCGCGCGATTGGTGGGCACCGATCCGCACAAGATTTTCGGCGAAGCATCGCTGCTTTTGGATGATGCCGGCGAGTACGCGCGTCGCTCCCTATTGCACAATCCTTACGGCGACGGGAACGCCAGCGCCCGCATTCGCGATTTCGTTCGCGCCTATTTCACAAAGGTTTAGCGCTATACAACTGCTGTAAATCCGTCACACGCCCGTACACTCTCCGCAGGGGGTGGCGCCGGTGCGTGTTCCGCAAAATAGGTTAGAAGGGCGCTCGGGAATCGATACCGGGAATCCGGGCCTGGAGCAGCAATTGATGGAGCGCGTAGTGGGGCAGGAGCATGCCATCGCCGAGATTGCCCCCTATGTGCAGATGCACGCGGCGGGTCTTGCGCCGGATGGGAGACCGGCGGGCGTTTTCTTGCTACTCGGTCCCACGGGCACTGGTAAAACGCGCACTGTGGAAGCGTTGGCGGACGTGTTGCACGGCAGCGAAAAGCATCTGCTGCGCGTGGATTGCGGCGAGTTCCAGATGGACCATGAAGTGGCGAAGCTGGTGGGCGCGCCTCCCGGATATCTGGGGCATCGCGAAACGCCGCCGATGCTTTCGCAGCAGAAGCTTTCATCGGTAGCGAGTGAAGGCTGCGGCTTGTCGCTGGTGTTGTTCGATGAGATCGAGAAGGCCGCGCCCAGTATGACTCGACTGCTGCTGGGGATTCTCGACAAGGCTGTTTTACGCCTTGGTGACAACACGTCGGTCAATTTTGAACGAACGATGATTTTCCTGACCAGCAACGTGGGCTCGGAGCAGATTCGGAATGAAGTGGCTCCGGCGTTCGGTCTGGAAGGCCTGGCGGCGCGGGCGGGCATTGGTGCTGCTTCGGCCGGGCAGGACGAAAAACTGGAGCGCGTCGGCAGCCGTGCGGCGAAGCGGCGTTTTCCGCCGGAATTTATGAACCGAATCGACGCAGTGATTACGTATCACCCGCTGGATCGGGAAGCACTGGAAGCGATTGTGGATCAGCAGATCGCGCTGTTGCAGGAGCATATCGATCGTCGCCTGGGGAATCGGGCGTTTTCCTTGGAAGTGCAGCAATGCGCACGGCAGTTCTTGCTGGAGGCGGGGACGAGTTCGGAGTACGGAGCGCGGGAACTCAAGCGAACCATTCTTCGTAGCGTGACGCAGCCGCTCGCGCGTTTGGTGGCGAATGGGGAAATCAGCCCCGGATCGTGCGTTCGCATCCTGCTTGAACCGCCGGACAAGCTTTACGTGGAGTTTCAGAACGAATAGCGCGTCGAATGTTGCCGCTTTTCTTGGTCATCCGCCGGTGAATCGGCAATACTAGAAATGGCGCTTGAGCATGATCCATCACTTCATTACCGGTGTCGCGGGTTTCATCGGCAGCCATTTAGCCGAACGCTTGATTGCCGAGGGCCATCGAGTCAGCGGGGTGGACGATTTTTCGTTGGGACGCATCGAAAATATCGCCGCCGTTCACGGCCACGGCCGATTCTTTTTTGTGCGCGGCGATGTAAGTGACACCGCCCAGGTGACACGCATTCTACAGGACGCAACCGAGTGGGGTGCGAAACCGGATGTCGTGTGGCACATGGCCGCGAACAGCGACATCGCCGCGGGCGTTGCCGATGCAACGGTCGATTTCCGGAAAACGCTGCAGACCACGTTCGCGACGTTGCAGGCGAGCAAGACAGCCGGTGTGCGACGCTTCGCGCTGGCTTCGACATCCGCTGTTTATGGCGAGCGGCACGATGTGATGACGGAAGACTCGGGTCCGTTGTTGCCGATTTCCAACTATGGCGCCGCGAAGCTAGCGAGCGAGGCATTGGTGAGCGCCGCAGCGGAAACGTTTCTGGAGCGCATCTGGATTTTCCGTTTTCCCAATGTGATTGGCTCGCGCATGACGCACGGAGCGCTGTACGATTTTCGCAACCGGTTGCGGCAGGGAAGCGAATCCCTCAGCGTGCTTGGCGATGGAACACAGACGAAGCCGTATCTGCACGTATCGGAATTAGTGGATGCGATTCGCTGGATCGCGAGCAATGCCGAAGATCGCAGAAACGTTTATAACATCGGACCGGAAGGCCCCGGGACAAAGGTTTCTTTGCTGGCCGAAAAAATCATCGCGCGGATATCTCCAGGTACCGCCATTGTGTATTCGGGCGGGGACCGAGGCTGGGTGGGAGACGTGCCTCGGTTTACATATTCGACGCGAAAGTTGGCCGCGCTGGGCTGGGGGCCAAAGCTGACTTCCGACGAAGCCGTGTTGCGCGCAATCGAAGAAATTGCGGGAGACGTTGGTTGACACACGTGGATCATCTGGTGATCATTGCCGGAGGGCAGGGTGTCCGGCTCGCCACCGTTTCGGGTGACCTGCCGAAAGCACTGGTGCCGGTGGGCGATAAGCCGGTGCTGCAGCACCAGTTGGAATTGGCCGCGCGATTCGGTGTCCGCAAAGTGACGATTCTCGCTGGACACTTGGCTTCAAGGATCACGGACTTTACCGGCGACGGTTCACGCTTTGGCTTAAGCGTGCGCGTATTGGTGGAAGATCAGCCGATGGGCAACGCAGGTGCACTGCTGCAGCATTTGGATTCGCTGCCGGAACAGTTCTTGGCGATGTACGGCGACGTGATGCTCGCTGTGGACCTGCAGAAGATGGCGCAACAGCATTTGGAGCGAAACGCGGACCTCACGATGCTGGTGCACCCGAACGACCATCCGAATGATTCGGATTTGATTGAGACGGACGCACACGGTTGGGCTACTGCTATTCACGCGTATCCGCATCCAGAGGACCGGTTCTACAACAATCTTGTGAACGCCGGATTGTATGTGATCCGCCGCGAAGCGCTGCGTGGCTTTGTGGAAGGACCGGCGAAGCGCGATTTCACCAAAGTGATTCTGCGTGGCTTGCTGGCGTCGGCTGCACGCGTGTTTGCTTATCGTTCGGCCGAGTACATCAAAGACATGGGGACTCCTGCACGGCTTGAAAAGGTGGACGCGGATTGGCGCGCGGGGAAAATACAGTTGGCAGCGGGCGGGGCCCGGCCGGTGGTCTTCCTCGATCGTGACGGCACGTTGAACGTCGAAAAAGGCCACCTGGGGCGGCATGAAGATTTGGAAGTGTTTCCCGGGGTGGGGGCCGCACTGAAGCAGTTGCGGCACGCTGGCTATGCGCTGGTAGTGTTGACGAATCAACCGGTGATCGCGCGCGGTGAAGCTTCGGAAGAAGACGTCGCGGCGATTCACCGCAAGCTGGAATGGGAGCTGGGCAAGGACGGCGCATTCCTGGACGCCATCTACTATTGCCCGCATCATCCGGACAGCGGCTTCGCTGGTGAACGGCCAGAGTTGAAGTTCCGCTGCGAGTGCCGCAAGCCGGCGACGGGGCTTTTCGAACAGGCGTGCCGCGATCTGCCTGTGGACGTTGCGCGTTCCTGGATGATTGGCGATCAGGCGATGGATATTGAAATGGCGCGGCGTGCGGGTTTACGTTCCGTTCGAGTGACGCATGGTTCGGCGAACGCGGCGTGGCCTGAAGGCACGGCAGTTCCCGATCACATTGCCAAGAGCCTCGCCGAGGCCACCGGACTGATTTTGCAAGCGTCTCTTCTGGAGTCTGGGCAAGGAGTTTCGGTTCGATGATTATTTCGCAGACTCCCTTGCGGGTCAGCTTTCTTGGCGGCGGGTCAGACCTGCCGTCTTATTACCGGCGGCACGGGGGAGCGGTTCTATCGACCACAATCGATAAATCGGTTTATGTAACGGTCAGCCGTAAGTTTGACGATGCCGTGCGTGTCAGCTACTCGCGCACAGAAGAAGTGCCGCATGCGTCATTGGTGGAGCATCCGCTGGTGCGCGAATCGCTCGCGCTGGTGGGCGTTGAAGGTGGCATTGAGATTACGTCGGTTGCGGATATTCCGGCGAAGGGAACGGGTCTTGGGTCGTCCAGCTCCTTCACAGTTGGACTGCTGAACTCGCTCTACGCACATTGCGGAAAGCAGGCGACGGCGGAGTCTCTCGCAAAGGAAAGCTGCATGGTGGAGATCGAACGGTGCGGAGAACCGATCGGCAAACAGGACCAGTACGCGGCGGCCTTTGGCGGATTCAATTTCATTCGCTTCCACACGGACAATACCGTGGAAGTAAAGCCCGTGCATTGTTCGCCGGAGCTGCTGGAAGAACTGCAATCAAGGCTGTTGTTTTTCTACACGGGGCTAACGCGTTCTGCGTCCGCGTTGTTGCAGAAACAGTCGGCGGACGTTGCAGGTCCAGGCGAGAAGTCGGATGCAACAGGCGACATGGTGGGCCTTGCGGAAGCCGCATTTACTGAGTTGAGCGCGGGCCGTTTGGATGCATTGGGTGGCTTGTTACACCAGTCCTGGCAGATCAAGAAGCGCATTGCGAGCGGCGCTTCGAATGAAGTGATCGATGAAGCCTACGACGCCGCATGTTTGGCGGGTGCGGAAGGCGGCAAAATTCTGGGTGCAGGCGGCGGCGGGTTTCTCATGTTCTATGCGCCGCGCGAGCGCCATGCGTCGATTCGTCAGGCACTGTCGAAGTTGCGCGAGACGCCGTTCCGTTTCACATCCCAAGGCAGCCGGATCATTTTCGTACACGGCGCTAGCGAGGCCGCGAAACAAGTTTAGCTTCGGAGGCTAAGCCTTTTCGACGACCATGGCGGATCCCATGCCGCCGCCGATACAGAGAGTTGCTAGCCCAAGCCGGCTGCTTCGCTTCCGCATCTCATACAACAGCGTGACCAGGATACGCGTGCCGGAGGCGCCGATGGGATGGCCCAGTGCGATGGCGCCGCCGTTTACGTTCAGTTTGTCCATCGGAAAGCCAAGCTCGCGGCCCACGGCGAGCGACTGCGCCGCGAAGGCTTCGTTGGCTTCGATGAGATCCATGTCGGCCACGGTCAATCCCGCGCGCTTCAACGCATTGCGCGACGCTGGTATGGGGCCCAGTCCCATCACTTCGGGTTCGACGCCGCCCGAACCATACCCACGGATGACAGCGAGCGGCTTGGCTCCGACGGCAGCGGCTTTTTCCGCGCTCATTAAAACTACGGCGGCGGCGCCGTCATTGATGCCGGATGCATTGCCGGCGGTTACGGTGCCGTTCGATTTGAAGGCGGGCCTCAGCTTGGTGAGCGCTTCGATGGTGGCGCCAAAACGTGGGTGCTCGTCTTGCGTAAAGACGATCGGCGCTCCTTTTTTTTGCGGAATCTCGATGGGCACAATCTCATCGGCGAAGCGCCCGGCTTTGATGGCGGCCTCCGCTTTGGTTTGGCTGGCGAGAGCGAACTGGTCCTGATCCTCACGGGAGATTTGGAAACGCTCTGCGATGTTCTCCGCAGTAATTCCCATGTGATAGTTGTGAAACACGTCGGTGAGGCCGTCGTAGATCATCGTGTCGATCAACTGCGTGTTGCCCATGCGAAAACCCTTGCGCGCGCCGGGCAAGACGTAAGGGGCAAGCGACATGCTCTCGACGCCGCCGGCAACAATCACTTCCGCATCGCCGCAGCGGATCGCCTGCGTGGCAAGCATCACCGATTTCAGGCCCGATCCGCACATTTTATTGATGACGTAAGAAGGAACGGAAGCGGGAATGCCCGCGTCCATCGCCGCTTGACGCGCAACGTTTTGACCCGCGCCGGCGGTGAGAATGCTGCCGAGGATCACTTCATCCACCTGGGCCGGTTCAATGCCCGCGCGCTTGACGGCTTCGCGAACCACGGCGCCTCCGAGCTTCGCCATGGGGATGTCGCTCAATGTTCCCAGCGTGCCGCCGATCGCCGTGCGGCAGGCACTCACAATGACTACGTCGCGTGGATTGCTCATGGGTTCCTCGTTTGTAAGTGTTATTGGAATTCGGCGATTTTAGTGTACGCGGGGTCAGCGCGCCGCGCTGTCGCCTTGCAGCAGTTTGCGGAATCGCAGTTGATTGCGGCCGTCGCGGAATTCGTATTGAACCTCGTCCGCCAGACGCCGCACCAGAAAAATGCCCAAGCCGCCCGGAGTGCGCTGTTCCAGCGGTAGATGAATGTCGGGATCTTCACGAAGCAAGGGATTATAGGGCAAGCCGTTATCGGAGACGACGAACTCGAACGCATCGGGATGAAAACGGAAATCGACGCGGATATCGGCATCCGCCTTGCCTTTGCAGCCGTGGCGGATGGAGTTGCTTAAGACCTCTTCCAGTGCTAGCACGACGGGCATTTCGAGGTCTTCCGGCAAGCCCTTCTCTTGCCAAAGTTGAGAGAGCATCTCGTTGAGGCGCGAAATCTCCGCAAGATCGTTGGCAACGGAGATAGTTTGTGTGCTTGCTTCCAACATGAGGAACAAACTGCAGAATAGCGAATCGGATGAGGGAGGGGCAATTCGCTTGAAGCTCCCGCGTGATAAAAGTATGAGGCCGCGGGAAGAATCCTGATACCCTGCGATGTATGCTTGGCGTGCAACCTCCGTTCGGGAGAGATTACGGTCGTTCCATGGTGATCGCGCAGCAGGGAATCGCGGCCACCAGCAACGTTCTGGCGTCGTCGGCAGGAGCGCAGATTCTGGCGGACGGCGGGAGTGCGGTGGACGCGGCGATTGCGGCGAATGCCGTGCTGGGGCTGGTGGAGCCGATGATGAACGGCATCGGTGGAGATCTCTTCGTTCTTCACTGGGAAGCCAAGAGCGGTACGCTTACAGGTTTGAATGCTTCCGGACCAGCGCCCAAGGCTCTCTCCCCGGATCTGGTGCGTGGTCAGGGATTCCATGCGATGAACGAGGCAGGCGTGCACTGCGTCACGGTTCCCGGCGCGGTGGATGGTTGGGGAAAGATGCACGCGAAGTTTGGCAAACTTCCCTGGCCGCGGTTGTTCGGACCGGCGATCGCTTATGCGGAGCAGGGATTCCCGGTTTCCGAAATTATTCAGGAGCTGTGGGCGGATGCGCCGACGTTGGGAAAACTGCGAAGTGATCCGGAGTCCGCGCGTGTGTTCCTGAACAGTGACGGCGCGCCCGCGCTGGGGGAAGTGTTTCGGAATCCGGATTTGGCGTCTTCCTATCGACGTATTGCCAGCGATGGCCCGGAGGCGTTTTATCGCGGCGAGATCGCCAAAGCAATTGTGGGGACGTGCGCGGCGCGCGCCGGCACGATGACGGCGGATGACCTGGCGGCGTTTTCCGCCGAGTGGGTAGAGCCGATCTCAATCGATTATCGCGGCTGGCGGATTTTCGAACTGCCTCCGAACGGGCAAGGCATGGCTGCACTCGAGATGCTCAATATCATGGAGCATCTCCCTGCCGATAGCGAAGGCCCGTTGGGCGCGGCGGAACTGCACAGGCGCATTGAAGCGATGAAGCTCGCCTATGCCGACTGTTACCGCTACAATGCCGACCCGCGATTCGCCGATGTTCCGGTGTCCACGCTGCTTTCGAAGGAGTGGGCGCGCACGCGGTCGGCTGGTATCGACCCGGCGAAAGCCAACGGCGATTTTCTTCCTGGAAACGTTCCCGGCACCGACACCGTGTATCTGACCGTTGTCGATCGCGATGGAAACATCGCGAGCTGGATTCAGAGTATTTATGCTGGTTTCGGATCGGGCATTACGGTGCAAGGGATGGGGTTCCCGCTGCAAAATCGCGGTGCGGGATTTTCTCTGGACCCGCGTCATCCGAACGTTCTCGCGGGCGGCAAGCGGCCGTATCACACGATCATTCCCGGGTTCATGCAGAAGGGCGATCAGCACGTGGGTTTCGGCATCATGGGTGGCGCGAATCAGCCGCTGGCGCACGCGCAGTTCGTCTCGAATGTGGTGGATTACGGCATGAATATGCAGCAAGCCATGGAGACGCCGCGTTTCTTCAAGGGCGGCCCGGCGGGTTGCGAAGTTTCGATGGAAGCGCGCCTGCCGGAAGCATCCCTGAGGCAGTTGGAAAATTCCGGCCATATCATTTCCGTGCGTCCTGAGTATTCACAGGAAATGGGCAGAGGGCAGGCGATTTTGCACCATTCCTCGACGAAAACCAACTATGCGGCGTCCGATCCGCGTTCCGATGGCGCGGCGATTCCCGAGCCGGTGCGCGTTTGACGCACGCGCGCTAAAAGTGTTTTTTTAAATCCACAAAAGATTCGACCATTAGAAAACGTCCGCCTTGGGGAACGCGGAGGTCTTGACGCTCCAGCACCCAGGTGTGTTCGTGCGGCACGAGGATCGCGTTGAGCCCGGCTTCGAGCGCGGGATTAATATCGGATTTCGGAGAGTTGCCGATCATCCACGTAACGGGCTTTTCGAAGCCTTGTTCGTCGACAATTTTCAGGTACGCCTCGCGATCCTTTTCTTTCACAATCGCTGTGTGCCGGAAATATTCGCCGAGGCCGGAGCGGTCCACCTTCATGCGCTGTTCGTCGGGATGGCCTTTGGTGAAGACCACTAACTGATGCCGCTGCGACAGATAGCCCAGCGTTTCTTCCACGCCAGGGATTAATTCAATGGGTTGCTCGAGAATCCGTTCCGCAAGTGAGAAAACGTGGTTGAGGTCGTCATGTCCAATTTCGCGTTCGGCCAGGTGTTGATAGGCCTGCTGGAGGTTGCGGCCAAAGTTCATCGAGCCGTAGCCGTGAATCTTCGCGTTCACCAATTCAATCTCATTCAGCACGTCGCGGATCTGCTGCGCGGTGAGGGCGGAGTGATTGAGGTAATCGCAAAAATCGTCGAAGGCGCGCTCGAAGTAGATGTTATTTTCCCAAAGCGTATCGTCGGCGTCGATGAGAAGGTTCATTCGTTCGGAAGTCATTTAGTGAATGAGATCGGAGTGGCCGTGGCCGTTGCGTGGCGCAACCCGCTTGATGCGTACGATTTGCTTTTGTGTATCGACATACTCCGGCAGGAACGCGGCGAGTTGCCGGATTCGCTCGGCTTCGCTGCGGGCCACGAGCAACGCCTGCCGCATGGCAAGATCGGCCACGGGCTGCGCGAGTCTAAAGCTTACTTGCAGGCCCTTGGCCTCGGCGTCGGATAACGGCGCAGAAGCTTCCAGCGCGCGTAGTTCGTTATAGCTGTGAATTGCGGAATGCAGCAAGTCCTGCGGGGGCGCCTCGTTTAAATCGTCGTCTTCGAAGTAGGCGACTTTTCCGCGCAGGAATACGCGTTCTTCATTCACGTCCAAAATCTCAAACCGGCGGCGGCCTTTGCTCATGATGTCCATGCGGCCATCGGGATACTCGCGCAGCACCTTGTCGATAACCGCCGTGCAGCCCGCGCTGACGATGCCTTTATCGTTTGCGAGCACAACGCCGAAATCGGTCTTATCGCGCACGGCCTCGCGAATCATCTCTTTGTAACGCTCTTCAAAAATGTGCAACGGGAGTTCGGCACCCGGCAGCAAAACCACTTGAAGCGGAAATAACGGCAGCCATTCCTGCATGTTACTATTATGACTTTCGCGGACCCATGAATCTCAAGTTAAAGCTCTCTCCAGGAATTTATTTGGTCGGTTTCATGGGGTGCGGCAAATCCACCGTCGGCCGTGCGCTCTCCGACGAAATCGGCTGGAGCTTTGTCGATTTAGACGCCGAAATCGAACAGGCGGCATCCGAGACCATCGCACATATTTTTGAGACGCACGGCGAAGAAGGGTTCCGGCGCCTGGAAACCGAAACGCTGCGCAAGCGTGTGATGAATATCCGCACGGGCCGGCCACAGGTGGTTTCGCTGGGCGGAGGTGCATTCACCATTCAGGAAAATGTCGATCTGGTGGAAAACCACGGCATTAGTATCTGGCTGGATACGCCCATCGAAGTGATTGAGGAACGTATCGCCGCCGAAACGCACCGGCCGCTGGCCACCGATCCCGATCGTTTCCGCCGCTTATATGACTCGCGGCGCGATGCTTATGGGCAGGCGGATTATCGCATCGATACCGGCACGCAATCGCCCGAAGCGATTGTCGCGCGCATTTTGCAGTTGCCTCTGCTTTAACCATGAGCCGCACTCACGCGCTCGCTATCTTCCGCGCTGCCGTCAAAGCGGCCGACCCTGTTCAAGCAGTTCGGCAACACGTGCAACTCCACAACGGCGTGTTGACGGTGGGCGGAGCAAAGTATCCGCTCAACCGCTTCGATCGCATTCAAGTGATTGGCGCCGGAAAAGCCAGTGCGCGAATGGCGTTCGCGCTGGAACAGATCCTTGGCAGCCGCATTGACGGCGGGTGGGTGAATGTTCCCGACGGGCAGACTGTTCGTGTGCGCCGAGTTCATCTGCATGCCGCCGGTCATCCGATCCCAGACAAGCGTAGCGTGGAGGGCGCGCGCCGCATCGCGGAAATCGCGAAGGGAGCAGGGAAACGCGATCTGCTGCTCTGCGTGATCTCCGGTGGAGCCTCCGCATTGATGGCTCTGCCCGCTGCGGGCGTGACGCTGGCGCGGAAGAAAGCCATGACCAGGAAGTTGCTGGCGTCGGGCGCGAGCATCCATGAGATGAATGCGGTGCGAAAGCATTTGTCCGCGATCAAGGGCGGGCACCTGGCGGAGTTGGCGTATCCTGCGACGCTGGTGACACTGATTCTTTCCGATGTGATCGGCGATGATCTGGACACCATCGGCTCCGGGCCTACGGTGCCGGATCGCTCGACTTGTGCCGATGTGGAGGGCATTCTTCGTGCGCGCGGCATCGGCGAGTTGCCGCTGACGGAAACACCGAAGGCTGGTAATCCCGTGTTTCGCAGTGTGAGGAATGTGATTGTCGGCAGCAACCGGCAATCCATCGTCGCCGCGGCGCAAAAGGCCCGCGCGCTTGGCTACGAAACCTTGATCCTATCCACCACCATTGACGGCGAAACGCGCGATGTGGCGCGAATGCATGCGGCGATTGTTCGTGAACTGGTTGGGGCGCCATCGGCCGTCGCGACTAATGCGCGTGCGCGAGCCATCCGAGGGTGGTGTTTTTTATCGGGCGGGGAAACGACGGTCACACTTCGCGGAA
>JBEBFS010000136.1:0-6980 GCA_040081855.1 Bryobacteraceae bacterium
GCGCACCGCATGGGCGAAGAGAAAGCCGTAGAGACCCTGGCCAAGCTCGCGCACAAACTTCCCCGTTTGATCGAACTCAAACAGGCGCGTGTCTTGGCTTCGCGTGTAAACAAAGACATGACCCTTCGAGTTGGTCGCCACGCCGATGCCTTCGCCCAAATACAGATTCGGCGGCAGCTTCAGGAAATTCGGCACGGATTCATACGGAATCTCCGGCACGTTCTGGGCCTTGGCGCGCGCGTTGCGCTGGGCGGGCGTCAAATCTTTCTCGGCGATTTGCGCCTGTGCGTGGCTGACACCGAAGCTGGCGGCAATGCAAAGGATTGCAGCCGCGGCGCGGGGAATGCGATGAGTCATGAACACCTCACTGGAACTGGGATTTTATCACGCCGGCGAGTCCAGAACGGAACTGGACGGGCAGCATTTCCGTACGGGAGGTTCGGAAACTGCCACCACTACGTTAAAATGGGAAGTTCCCATGGCCTTCGGCAAAATTGGTCAGACCTTTTCGGCACTGGAAATTTACGATCTGGTCCGCGGCGATCTCGCAAAAGTTGAAAAAGAGATCGGCGTGGAAACCATCGCTTCCATTGAGGCCATCAACTACATCAATCAGTATCTGCAAGCGGCAGGCGGAAAACGGCTGCGCCCGATTCTGGTGCTGCTCTCCGGCCGCTTGTTCGGCGAAACTACCCCAGGCCTGATTCGTATGGCCGCCGTGGTGGAGATGATCCACACCGCGACGCTGGTTCATGACGACGTAATCGATCTGGCAAAAACGCGGCGTGGCCGTCCTTCGGTAAACGTGGTGTGGGGCAATCATACGTCCGTACTCGCAGGCGATTGGTTGTACATGCAGGCGTTTCATGTGGCTCTGCGCGAACGCCAGTTCCCCATCCTCGATGTGTTGATCAACCTGACGCAAATGATGGTGGAAGGCGAACTCCTACAGTTGGACCGCATCGGCAAAATCGCCGTTACCGAAGCCGATTACATGGAACTGATCGACCGCAAGACCGCCAGCCTCTTCGGCGCGTGCGCGCGCTTAGGCGCGATTGCATCGGGCGCAGGCTCCGACGCCGAAGCCAAGCTCGGCGAATACGCCTGGAACCTGGGCATCGCGTTCCAGTTGGTGGACGATATTCTCGATTTCACCTCGCGCGAGAAGATTCTGGGCAAGCCCGTGGGCAACGATCTGCGCGAAGGAAAAGTAACGCTGCCCCTCATTTACGCGCTGGAAACCGCCGACAACGAAGAGCGCAAGCTGGTGGAAACCGTGCTGGCCGATGGCAACTACGATCAGGTGCCGTTCAGCAAGGTTCTTAACATCCTGAACCGCAATCGCGGCATCGAGCGAGCGCAGGAGCGGGCGCAGTCTTTCACCAACAAAGCGCGCTCCATCATCGCCGAGTTTCCGGAGTCTCCCTATCAGCGCGCTCTCACCGCGGTTACCGATCTGGTCACCGAGCGCGACCGCTAAATCCGGCTTGCACCCCGTACAATTTGTTTTCGCGAATGTAGCGCAACACTTCCACAGGCACAACTTCCGGCGTTAGACCTGCGGCCAGTGCCCTGCGAATCTCCGAAGACGATACGGGCAGCTCCACCGTCTCCAACTTGTGCACACGCGCACCTTCAGGAACAGTGATCTTGTGACCGGGGCGAGAGACGACGATAAACTCGACGGACTTCAAAACATCCTGCCATCGAAACCACGTAGTGATTTCTTCAAACGCATCCGAGCCAATGATGAAAAAGAGTTGGCCACCTGCAGGCTTTAGCTTTTCGATGGTGACAATTGAGTAGCTCTTCGCGCTGCCCTCTTCGATGCGCGATGGAACGAAGCGAGGGTCCACCGCGCAGGCGATTTCCACCATCCGGAAGCGGTGCTCGTAAGGAGTGCCGGTTTCTTTGTGCGGGGGATTGCCCGCGGGAATAAATAGGACGCGGTCCAGGCCGAAGATGTCCGCAGCCGCACGCGCCATCGCAAGGTGCGCGGTGTGGATCGGGTTAAAGGTGCCGCCGAAAATGGCCGTCTTCATTCTTATCAAACAGAGCTAATCAAACAGAGCTATCTACCAAAGCTTTCTAAGGAAGCGAGTGCCTTTTCCTCCGCGCATCACGCTCTTTATTGACGCGGCTTGGATGTCAGCAGCAGCCGCAATAGCTCCTCTTCGTTTTCAATGGTCACGCCGATCTTGAGCCAGTACAGCTTGAGCGGCGCCACAAGTTCGGCAGCGCGGTCGCACAGATTCAGCGCATCTTTCTCGGTGGTGACAATCGCTTGCGCGCCGTCCCGTTTCGCCAGTTCCGTCAAACGCTGGATCTCTTCGGAAAGATACGTGTGATGATCCCCAAACGCCCATCGGAAGGCGATATCCAACTTTAAATCAATTTGTTTGGGATCCGTCAACGTGCGCCAGAAGGAGCGCGGATTGCCCAGCCCGCAGAACGCGCCAAGTCGAGTGAACGGCAGCGCGGCTAGCGGAATTTGTTCGCCCGTGCCCGCATCCACCCAATACGCGGGACGCACGGACGAGCGGAACACCGGAATGGATGGACTGGCGGCGTGGATCGCACGCTCCAGGCCGGAGTAGCTGAGGCCGGGCTCGGCGCGCGTGATGATGACGGCGTGTGCGCGCTCTAGAGCAGCGGCCGATTCGCGCGCGCGGCCCAAGGGGAAAACTCCTCCACCGAAGGGATGCAGCGCGTCGATCAAAACGATATCGCAATCGCGGCGCAGGCGCATGTGCTGGAAGCCGTCGTCGAGAAGAAAGATATCGGGGTGGAGTTGCTTTTCCATCTCCTGTCCCACGGCGAAGCGGTCTTTTGCGATGCCGATGTGCGCGTCTCCCGCGCGGACGAACATCTGCGCTTCGTCGCCGGTCATGGAAACCGGCGCGCTTTCGCCTCGCGGGATAATCACCATTCGCTCGGACGATTTTCGTTTGTAGCCACGCGTGAGAATGGCCGGGTTATATCCGGCTTCGCGAAGCTTCACGGCGAGGTGCGCAACCACCGGCGTCTTCCCTGCTCCGCCCATGGTGAGCCCGCCGATACTGACAACGCGCGTGCGGAGTCTTTGCGCCGCGGCAAGTCCCTTCACCATGTTGCGCAAATGCCCGGCTTGCCAGATCCACGTCAGCGGTACCAGGAATAATCGCTGCGGCCAAGGCTGTTCCGGCTCGGGTACCGCTTGCGAGAATGCCTCCCACAAATGCCGGGTCAGAGCCAGCGTGACGCCGCGCTTGGCTTGGGCGAGCGTGCGCGCGCGTTCGCCGATGCCGCCGGGATAGAGCAGCAGTTCGCGAACAGCGGCAGCCAACTCGGCCGGGCTGCTGATGGTCTGCACGCCACCACCGGTGCGGAATTCTTCGGCGATGGCCGCGAAATTTTCCATGTGCGGACCAACAATCACGGGCTTGCCGAAATAGGCGGGCTCCAGAATATTGTGTCCGCCCCGATGCGCAAGCGTGCCGCCCATGAAGACGACGTCGGCGCGTTCAAAGAGCGCGGCCAGTTCACCGATGGTATCCAGCAGCAACACTCCGGGCAACGTGAGCGGGGCAAGCGCGGTGCGGCGCACATAAGCGATAACGCCCTTTTCTAATTTCACCGCCGCTTCAGCGAAACGTTCCGGTTTGCGCGGAACCAGAATCAGCAACAGGCCAGGTTGCGCGATCTGCTGAAACGCGGCAATAACAGCGTCGTCTTCATCCACGTCGCCCCCCTGCATAGGAGGCATGGTGCTGGCGGCGATCCAAATACGGCTGGGCGCCGTTTGATCGAGAAACGCGGCGACGTCGGGCTGGATGCCGTTGGCAGGAGGATTGAAATCGTATTTCAGATTGCCGCCGACGTGGACGCGACCGGATGGCGCTCCGGCAGCGATGTAGCGCCGCGCGTCTTCTTCCGTCTGCACGAAGATCGCATCGGGCCATTGAAGGACCGCGCCAAAGAACCAGCTCCAACTTTTGTAACGTTGCGCGGTGCGGTCAGAGATGCGGCCGTTGGCGACGATCAAGGAAGCGCCGGCGCGTTTCGCCTCACGATACAGGTTTGGCCAGATCTCGGTTTCGAGAATGACCACCAGCGACGGGCGCAACCTCCGTAATACACGCCGCACACAGGAGCGGTAATCGATCGGAAGAAAGAAGATGCCATCGGCCAAACCGGCGAGCTTTTGTTCCGCCGTGGCGCGGCCGGCAAGCGTTCCCGTGGATACGAAGATCTGCACGGAGGGATGCTGGGAACGAAGAAGCCTCGCGATTTCCACGGCTGAGAGAATTTCGCCTACGGAAACCGCGTGTAACCATATGGTTCCGGCGCCCGTCGGCTGAATAGCAGCGGGTAAAAATCCAAAGCGTTCCCAGATGTCGCGGAAATAGGCAGGGTTGCGGAATCCCCTGTAAAGTAAATAAAGGATCGCCGCCGGCGACAGGACGGCCTGCAGGGCCTGATAGAGGAAGAATATGAGACGCGTCGCGTTAATGGTTCTTTTGAGTATACCGATGGCGTACGCTATCGACAAGGACAAAGACCGCTTTGTCGCGGGCTCTGCTTCCTCTTACAAAGGGCACCAGACCAGCGATAAGATCACCATTGGCGCAGCGCCATATGTCACTGATGAAGAAACGCGCAAGGCGTTCGACAAGCTGAATCCGAATAAGTACGGCGTGCTGCCCGTGCTTGTGGTGATTGAAAACAACACCGGCAAAACACTGCGCCTGGATCTGCAAGCGATCTACGTCGGCCCGAACGGGGCCAAACTGGAAGCGACTCCCGCCAAGGACGTCATCTACGTGACGGGCGTGAAAAAGATTCCGAAGCTCTACGAGCCACTGCCCAATCCGCTGCCGCGCCGGGAAAAAAAGGGACCGCTGAATGTCTGGCAAATTCCGGGGCGCGAGTTTTCCACTAAATTGGTTCCACCGGGCGAGACCGCAGCGGGTTTCTTCTACTTTCAGACACCACTCGAAAACGGATCGACGATCTATCTGACCGGCATCAGCGACGCGAGTTCGGGGAAAGAGTACTTCTACTACGAAGTGCCGCTGGAACGGTAGTACCGCATGGTGGGGCGGAATGGAATTCCGCGCGGGATTGGCCATCCCGCTTCTTGAGGCATTTCGACCGGCGCATCCGGCGGAGTGCCACTCCGCCGCGGATTTCCAATCCGCCCTACGTCGCTTTCTAGAACTTAACGATGCTGGCAAACGAGGCAGGGTCGAGGCTTGCACCGCCGACCAATGCGCCGTCGAGATCCGCTTGCGCCATCAGACCTTTGACGTTATCGGGCTTCACGCTGCCACCGTACAGGATGCGGCACGCACCAGCACCAGTGGCACCGTAAGCCGCTTCGATCTGCGAACGCAGGAACGCGTGAGCGGCTTGTGCGATCTCAGGTGTTGCGGTCTTGCCCGTGCCGATCGCCCACACGGGTTCGTAAGCAATCACGATGCGCGCGAACTGCGCGGCGTCGAGTCCGCTGATGCCGTTTGTGAACTGCGTACCAAGCACGGCTTCGGTCTGGTTGGCTTCGCGTTCTTCCAGTTTTTCGCCGACGCAAACAATGGGCGTAAGGCCGGATTCCAGCGCGGCCACGGTCTTTTTCAGCACCGTCTCATCCGTTTCGCCGAAATACTGGCGGCGTTCGCTATGGCCGATGATGACGTACTTGCAACCGATATCGGCAATCATCGGAGCGGACACCTCGCCGGTGTACGCGCCTTCCGTCAACCAGAAAACGTCTTGAGCACCGACGCCAACGGCGCTGCCCTGCGCGGCGGCTACCGCGGCAGGCAGATTCACGAACGGCGCGCCAATCACGACCTCGACACCCGTGGCGTCGGCAATCAGAGGTAGAAACTTTTGGAAAAATTCAGTGGTTTGGCTGGCGGTTTTGTACATCTTCCAGTTGCCAGCCATCAGAGGGATGCGCATATCTCAGCATATCAAGCGCGGGCAGGCGGGAGATTGGAAGGCAGGCGCTGGGGCGCTTCGCGTGGGGCTTTTGTCCGCGACTTGATCTGCGCGAGTGCCACTCGCGCGCGGATTTCCAATCCGCCACACGGTTCTTACGCGAGGCGGAGGTGGGTGTATTGTTTGATTAACTCGAAGTTGGTGCGGACGCTATCGATGCGTTCGCCGCGCTGGTCGATGCGGGCTTCCTCAGTGACTCCCAATACATCGGACGCGGTCTGCAGGTATTCCACCTTGGCGGGATCGATGCCCATGATTCGGCAACAGGTGGCATCCACGGCAGGTAGATCCGAGCCCATCACCATCACGCCGGCTTTCTTGCGGGTCCCCTGAATCGGTCCGTTGCCTTCCATGCCGACGATGCCGTCGACAATCGCGAAGCTCTTCGGACCAAACAGGCGAGTCAGTTCGGTGATCGACTTCGGAATGCCGATGTAATGCAGTTCATTCTTCGGCCAGCCGTAGACGGAGCCGGGCACCAGGCCAAAATAATTCTTCATCGAAAGCGTCGCGCCCGCCCAGTGGTGCGTCTTCATCTTGGCGAGCGAAACGATCAAGTCCGCGCTCAGCACAGAATTCGGAAAGTAGAATTCCTTGCGATCAGCGAATGGGCCTACGTTGGTGACATTATCGCGATTGAGATCGACAAAAACATCGTCAAACTTCGTGATGTCCGAACGATAGCGCGTGAGCTCCGCCATCGCGTACGTGTCGCGCCGGTGCCCTGGACCTTCTCCGATACGGACATCGGCGGCGCCCAGACTGCGGAACACTTCAAGCGCGGCGGCTACTACGGCAACGTCGGTGTTGATACAGGTATTCGGGTCGAACTCGACGAAGTTCGGCTTGAGCAGAACCGTCTTGCCCTTCACGTCCAGGCCGCATTCGCGAATGCCTTCAAGCATCCGGCTGGCGAGATCGTGCGAATAGGAATCGGCTTTGACGATGGCGACAGCGGAGCGCCCTCCGGGCTTGGGCTGCGACGGAGCGCGCAGTTC
>JBEBFS010000073.1:0-24328 GCA_040081855.1 Bryobacteraceae bacterium
GACCATCCGATGCCTTTGCGATCGCCATTCACAACCGCCCAAAACGCCGGATGCGCACCGCGGTATTCGGGTATGACGCCGGGATGAAACACCAGCATCCCTTTGGGCGGAATGGTGAAGGTGTCCGGCTTGACCAAAGCATTCAACAGCAGCACGCACACATCCGGCCGCAACTGTTCAAGCAACGCGTGCGCCTCCGGGGAGTTGATGTCCTCTACCGTATATACCGGAGGCCTTCGATATTCGTTGGGAATGTTGCCCTTCGCAATACGAAACAGTTCGTTCAATTGATGCCTGTCTTCACCGGCCTGAAAAACCGTGTAAAAGACGCGGAGAAGAACTTCATCCAGCACCTTGCCAAAGCCAAAGCGCCGTGCCCGCTTCCAAATATACTGGCCCCACCGCGGGCACGTCCGCCGTACCACGATGAACGCTTCAAAGGGGAACATCGACGCGGCCAGATCCGCTTTCACCCACTCCGTCCAATCATCGTGAAAAAGGTAGAGCGCTCTCATGACCGCTGGGGATTTTGGAAAACTTCCGACAAACCTTCGGCAACAAAAGCCTGCCGTTCCGTGCCGCCTTTTTCGAAAAAGACACGGCCCCACAATTCCAGGTTGATAAGCCGCCATAGCCGGTCCGTGCCGTCTTCGAGACCGGCGCGATGCTGATCCACCAGTCGTTGCACTGCCTCCGGCCGCAAATATTCTCCAACCAGACCCCGCGAGTGCGTCAGCATGTCGAGCAGAGGTGCCGCCTTCGGTTGCCGCAGCCAATCGCGCAGAGGCGTGGGGAAACCCATCTTCTTGCGATAGATGATTTCCTTGGGCAGCAGGCCTTCCACGGCCCGCTTCAGGATGTACTTCTGCTCCGAACCGCGAATCTTCAAAGCGTCCGGGACACCCGCCGCAAATTCGACGAACGTGTGATCCAGGAACGGCACGCGGCTCTCAATCGAATTCGCCATGCTCATCTGATCCTGCTTCATCAGCAGTTCCACAAGATACGTTTTCTGATCGGCGTAGAGCATCCGCTCAAGCGCGGGCCGTCCCTCGTCCCAATACGCATGGAAGGAACGGTAGGGGTCCGCGCCGGCGGGTTGCCGGAGCATATGGGTCAGCGCATCGCCCGAAAACGCACCATAAAAATTATCCAGGAACAGCGACTCCACGCTGTCACATCGCCCCAACACGGTATGCTGCAGCTTCCGCCGCAGATCGCCGGAAACAACGTTGCTTTTGGCAATGGCGTTTCGCAAACCCTGCCGGATTGGGCCGGGAATGCCCCGATAGAACGGCAATATCCACTGGCTCAACAAATAGTGCCGGTAGCGCTCATAGCCACCGAACAATTCGTCACTACCTTCACCCGTGAGAACAACGGTGACATCCTCGGCCGCCAGGCGCGAAACAAAATAGAGAGAAACGCTCGAGGGCCAGCTGATCGGTTCATCTTCATGCCAGATCAAGCGAGGCAGGGCGTCCAAAAACTCGTCCATGCCGATGACCACTTCGCGATGGTCCGAACCGATCGATTGCGCCACCTGCCGCGCGTAGCCTAGTTCACTATATTGGGCTTCCTGGTAGCCGACGGAAAACGTCTTTACCGGTTCGCCGTTGGTAAAGCGCTTGGTCAACGCGGCAATGGCACTCGAATCCACTCCGCCGCTCAGGAACACGCCCAACGGCACATCGCTCATCAGCCGCATTCGCACTGTTTCTTCCAGGCGCCGGCGGCATTCGGCGATCCAGTCCTGCTCGGAAGCGGGGGTTCCGGAATCTGTTGCCGCGCGAACATCCCAATAGCGGTGGATCTCAAGCTTCGGCACCTTCGAATCCAACTGCAGCCGTAACCAGTGCCCGGGCATCAGCTTGCGAATGCCCCGAAACATGGTTTGATCCGAACTGGTGTATCCGAAAGAAAGATACTCCGCGAGCACGCCGTCTTCGAACACGCAAGGCACTGCGGGATGCTCTAGCAGCGCTTTTATTTCCGATGCAAAGACGAAAACCTTTTTGTCCCAGTAGTAGTAGAACGGTTTGATCCCCAACCGGTCGCGCGCGCAAAACAACGACTGCGCACGCTCGTCCCACAACGCGAACGCAAACATCCCGCGGAATTGCTGCAGGCATTCCGGGCCGTATTCTTCCCAGGAATGCACGATCGTTTCTGTATCGGTATGCGAACGGTAACGGTGCCCGGCGCGCTCCAATGCAGGACGCAGGCTCGCGTGGTTGAAAATCTCGCCGTTGTAGACGATCCAGGCGTTGCCCGTTTCGTTCGACATCGGCTGCTGCCCTGCCTCGGACAGATCCACGATGCTCAAACGGCGATGACCTAATGCCACCGGACCGTTACACCAAATTCCATGGGCATCGGGTCCACGATGCCGGATCGCCCGGGTCATCTGCTCCAGAACATCCGGTGCAGTTGGCACCGATTGCTCTGTCTCTACATACCCCGCGATGCCGCACATTTCTTCTCAATCGTATCATCGCTGGATTTCCCCGCCGCTTGTAGACAAGCAAAAGGATTCTCGGATTTCGCCGTAAAAAGAAGAGGCGCGCGCTACTGCGTGAGGCGCCGTTTGAAGATACCGGCAAGTGCCGAGGCGTTGCGCTCCAGGCAGAAGAATTCCATGACACGGGCGCGTCCAGCTTTTCCGAGTCTCTCGCATAGTGCGCCGTCATCCATCAGACGAGCGATCTGTCGCGCCACCGCCGCGGAGTCCGAAGGCGGAACCAGCAGGCCTTCGCGCTCATCCCGGATCAATTCGGGGATTCCGTTCACCCACGTCGCCACACACGGAATCTCCATGGACATCGCTTCCATCAGCACCACTGGAATCCCCTCGGCGAAGCTCGCGAGCGCGAAGCAATCGGCTCCCGCGTAAAGCGCGCGCACTTCAGGTTGCGTGAGCGCCCCTGGAAAACGAATCTGCGCCGCCGCGCAACCTGATGCCGCATGCTGCTCCAGCGCTTTGCGCTCTGAACCGTCACCTGCAATCACCAGCTCGACGCTTCGTCCTTCTGCTACCAGCATCTGAACCGCGTCGATTAAAATACGATGCGCTTTCACCGGAGCTAGGCGGCTGACCGATACGACACGAAACGGTCGAAGGGATTGCCGGAAGGGACGAGGTTCAAAGGCCTCGGGATCCACACCGAGATAACAATATTCGATCTTGTCCCAGTGCCCGGCGGGCGTCGCACGCATCATCTGGCTCTTGCCGAATTTGCTGATGGCGCATGCAAAGCGGGAGCGCGCGATTTTTTCCGCCAGATGGAAAGACACCACGTCGTTGAACTCATCGGGTCCATGGATCGTCATCGAATATTGCAGCGGAAATATGTGCGCGGCAAGCATGGTCGCATTCGTCACAAAGTGCGTGTGTAGATGCGTGTGGCCGCGTTGCCGGGCCCAATGACCGATGACCACAGCCTCCGCGAAGGCGATGAGATGCGCGGGTATGCGGGAAAGATGCAGTCCCGCCAGCCGCAGCGCCATGATTAGCCCGGCTATGTAGGCGGTTGGCCGGCTGAGGAAGGTCCACAGGTGCGCGGTGAGAATCGGAAACAAGCCTGCCGGCAATAGATAGAGTGTGCTCCGTGCTTCTTCGGCTTCTTCCGGAGTCAGGCGTGCAGCATCACGATCCGGACCGCGTACAGATATCGTCAACACGTTAAATCCCAACGCCCGCAAGGCTCTCACCTCGCGCAGCACGAAGGTGTGATTCACGGTGGGATATTGGCTGACGATGTAGGCAATTGAAAGCATCAGGAGTGCCGTTAGAAAAACTGTCCCAGGACCAGGCGCTCGCAGACTTGTTCAAGATCGTAACTGAGCGCAAGCTCTTTGCCAGTATTGCGGTCGTAAAAGACTCTCTCGCGATCCTTGCGGCCCGCTTCGGTAGAATGCCAAAAGGCAAAGCGCGGTGCAGATGCCCAGACGAAATCCAAGGGGAAATAGAAACACATTTGGGGCAAATTCAAATCTTCGTTGCCGATGTCAGATGGAGCCCAGTCCTCTCGGCCCAAATCGCAATCTGACATTTTCTTTCGTGAGAGCCGGACGCGACAGGGACAAGAGGGTGCATCCGCTCCACGCAGCCCGCAACTCGACTTGAGTTTATCATGCGGCCCTTTGACAACATGCAAGCGGATGGCCGGCCATCACAGACGGGCCTTATCGCGACCTCTTTGTGACTTGAAGATTAGCCGACTTCTCAATACCCATCGCGTGCGCTGTAACCGTGACGCTGGTTTTACTCCCAGAAAAACGCCGGCTCGTCGAAATTTCGAACGTCGCCGAAGTGCTTCCCTGAGGGATAAAAATTGCGGCCGGAGCACTTACGACTGACGAATTCGAACTCTCGACACCAACGACCAAACCTCCGACTCCTGCTGGTCGGCGGAGAGTTATCCGGGCTCTGGTCTTCTCCTCGGCTGCTACCGAAGATGGCAGCAGTGAAAGACCGCTAATCATCTCGGCTTGACCTGTTGATTCGAAACCGGTCCAGGCCACGGACATCCACTGTCCGCTCAGGCCATTAAAGTTTGAGCTAAACGCTACGCGGTCACCGGACGCGGAGATCGACGCTCTGGGTTGGTCCCAGTAACTTAGTACGGCGCTTCGATGAAGGGCGATACGTCGTAACTCAACCCCGTTTCCCTTCATTACGAGAAGTTCATTCCAATACGGACTAGTTCCATTCTGCGCAATAGTCGGGCTGTCCGTCGAAATAACACAGTAAGGTTTCAGACGGGCACAACCCACATGCCCACTGAACCACGTCTCGCCACCACAGTGCGCGAGGACCATAACATCGCGTCGACCGCCTCCTAAAGACTCCGGTCGCAGCATATCCAAGCCCGCATTCAGGCGGATTGTAGAAAGTGTCATGTCACAGATCGGGGGACTGACGGAGTAGTCTTCCCGCCCGAAGCTCATAATGAAATACTGCTGCCGGTCAGAATCCTCGAAAATATCGCCGTGCGGTGTTTCCAGACAAGTTTCGCCTGGATCGCAGACGTTGTCCCGATTTCCACCGGGCCTGCCAACCATCGATCCATCGGGAAGTTCAGGTTTGAAAACGAAGTCCAACCGTCGCAGGCCTACGTTAACCGAAAACACGGCAGCAGATGGGGCTGCTAGTAACACTACATATCGAAGTCCCGATTTGCTATCGACCCCCTTGGATATCAGCGCATAGTCGATTGCATTCACTGGTACGCGGTTATTGGGAGACGGAGCCAGATAGTCAACGCAGTAGTCCGCCTTCTTCGGCAAATCGACCGCACAAATCGTATGCTCTGGCTGGGAAAAAAACACCATCCAGTCGTCACCGCTGAGATCTCCCGTCCCACCGCTCGACATTGCTGTAAACCTGCCACCGTAATCCATGTACTTTGCGGTCTTCCCGGTTGAGACTCGGTAAGTGTAGATTACCGACGGCGAGATAAAATACATCAGATCTTCGTCTAAACTGGACCATCTTGGGTCGGGGTACGGCACCCCACTACCCGGAGCGCGAACGTAACCCCCCGTTGCTGAGTCAACAATCGCCGAATAGCCGGCAAGATCGAGAGTATGCAAATACCTGCCGGATACATTGAAGGCGCTGGGGGATGAATACTGGTGATTAGCCGGTAATAAGACTTGAACTGTACCCCCCAAATTGTAGTCCTGGTAACTGAATCCTGGACTGGGCGAGGGCTCCGATGCCGGAGGATAGCAAACAGACAAGTCGATGCCTACGCACCCCATCGGCAAGCCCGGTGCCAGATAACTTGGCGAAGAAACAGAAGTTTTCGGATATTGGGACGGCTGCGCCTGGAGAGAAGTTATTGCCAGGACGACGATCAGTACTCGGCATGAGTGATTCATTACCGATCTCATCGCCAAAGCGGGACTCAGTTTGAGGATAAATCCTACCTAACGTTCACCATCCCTCGCTGGGCAGATTTACGTCGCAGCGAAGTACGACCGGGGCGAGATGCCCGCCGATAGAGGTCAAAGCGTCAGTGTTTTTGAGGGCGTTAATATGGTGATGTTGGATCGAATATCAAGTCGATGAACACATCCATATTACGCGCACTCGTGGGGGCTGGTTTCTTGCTGTCTGCTTGTGTTCATGCGCAAACCCTGGACTTCCGAATGCGTGCTGGCGAGCCTTCCCCCTGGATCAGCACCGCATATCCTGAAGACCAAATCATCCGGGTACAGACGCCGAATAGTTCGGCTCGAATCAGTGGGGAAATGTCCAATGCTTGTGGCGGCCCCTGTTTTGTTATCCGTCCTCACGCCGGCGGCTCTCCGGGCGAACTGGAAGTCTCCTTTACGGGGCATGGCGCGGAGATTTTAAAGGTGGGAGTGCATAGCTCGACGGTTGATATCGGTCAACAGCGCTGGAACATTAGGCTCAACGTCATCGCGCGCAGGCCTTATCTTCCCTTCGTGTACCTTTCGGGTTATCCCAAGGGCTGCCGAAAAAGTGATCCAAAGCTGCCTGCGCTGGACACCTGCGTCATTACAAATGAACAGCCTGCCGAGAAACTGGACGGTCTCGGCCGTCCAGGAGATGTTCTGCTGGACCCGCAGTTTGGATTTCCCATTCATCGCCTAACGGAGGCCGGCTTCTTTTTGGCCTATTCCACAGTTCGGATGTTTTCGGCAACCGCTCGCTACGTTTTGGGGGCTGATCCCGAGGGCTTCTTGCACGTATGGGAACGAGGGACCAACAAACAAGTCGGCGAGCGATTTAGTGGATCGAACGCGTCGCAAACCGTATGGGATCCATCGGCGGAAGAGAAAATCTGGTTCATCGAAGGCGGGCAAGTGGGCTATCGAGATGTCCAGAAAGGCAAAGTCACGATAGCGGCCGACTATCGAAAGCCCTGGGGGGGCCGCCCAAGTTTCAACGAGATGAGCACCGGCGGTACCGCCGACAACACGGACGATAACTGGTGGGTTTTTACCGACCAGAAGGTCAAGATGGTTTGCGCCATAGATCTGAAAGGATTGATTCCCGCAAACCAGGAAGAGCACCTCTATTGCACAAGCTACGGAGCCTTAGGTGTAGGCGTGATCGATTTTCCGCAGGTGACCCAAATCGATAGCGAGTCCAAAAAGCGCTACGTTCTCCTGCTGGCCGAACCGCGCGCCCATGTGTTCACGGTCGATACGGCGCAGCACAAGCTGACCTACGAGTTTGAAATGCCGCCCCAAATCACCACGCCGCACTCCGACGTGGGACAGGACGCCAAAGGCAGACAGCTTTTGTTTTGGGCCTGGTACGATCCCTACGGCAACAAATCCTTCGCAGCGACGGGGCTTCTGAATCGAGGCCCGCAGCTAGTCCGTCCATTGGAGGAAGGAGGCGGGTTAGCCCTGCTGTTCCCGATGCCTGAAGGGTTTCGGTGGGACGCGCACTATGGTTGCAACTGGAAAGCAGAGTGTGTCGTGAGTATTTACTCGGACCCCGTTCCCGGAGGAATTCCGAACTGGACGATTACTGATGTGCGCGCCGGCTCACCTTGCGTGGTCCAATTCGAAGGCGACACACCGTTCAAGGATGGTACCCAGATTGCAATCGGGGGTGTTGGCGAAATGCGCGGCGTGAATGGTGTGCATAAATTACGCGTACTGGATCGCCGAACTGTCGTTTTGGACGGACAGGCCTGTTCAGGTCGGTACGGTCAAAGGAAGGGTCACGCAGCGGAATCCCGCCCATGGGCTCCGATGGCTCCGGGACGAGATTGGATCGTCCACACACGGTTGGATCGCGAGGCTCGCCCAATTCTTATTCATCGCTCGAAGCTGTGGGCGGAACACGGTGATCTCAGTTTCTACTGGGCGTCTCCCCGTGCGGGCCTTTCGCGAGATGGTAGATTCATTGGCTTTGGTAGCAACCTTGGTCTTCCAGAACTGAACAGCATTTATTGGACCGAGGCCGAAATCACCGAAACAACTCCCCCTCATTAGATTTGCGCATTTCCCCGGTCGTTCCAATTGTGTTTGCCTATCCTATGTTCGCGGCGGCAAACGCACGAATCGCAGATAGAAGCCAAGCGTTAGCAGAAGTACAGAAACAAGAGGCAACCGATCCTGGCACGTGACAAACATAACGTGCAAGGCGCCTACTTTAAAATGTTGCGGGTCATTGCTCCGTTTTTGGTTTCTCAAACAACAAGATCATGGAGAGCGGTCGCGCGCGTCCCGGCTTCGCCTCCAGCCACATGTTCCAGGCACCCAGAAAAGGTTCAAACGGCAATGCCGCCAGCCGTAACAAGCGGGGCAGCCGTGGACCGGCAATCCAGGGGTCGAAGGGGAGGAACTCACCCATCGCCCACTCACCAATCAAACGCAATTCGGGAATCCGCAGGCGCGAAATGCTTTCAGGAGAATACAAACGCTCGTAGAACTGCGCCTGAGGCAATGCAAATCCCTTGCTGTCGTACTTCCGGAAAACGTCGGTGTGCTCGTAGCGAAGCGGCACTTCGATCAGCGCCTTGCCGCCTGGCGTCAGCACGCGCGCAATCTCCCGCATCGCCCGCGTGTCTCCATCGCCGGGAATGTGCTCGATGACACTCAGCGAATAGACGAACGGATAGCTCGCGTCAGCGATATGCAACTGGCAGGCGTTCTCGTAACGATGCGAAAAACGTGTGTGGCCCAGGATGCGCGCGGTTTTCGCCCAGCGGATTTCAAGCTGCGGATCATCGAGATCCAACGCGAGCACGTCGTGATCCGCCGATAGAATTAGACTCAACAGTTTCGGACTGCTGACATCCAAAATGCGCTCCGGTTTGTTCTGGCGAACCAACCGCAGCACCAGCGCATTGGGCAGGAAACGCCAGTAACCGACCGAGGCCCCCAGGAGCTTCAGTCCATTGCGGGCATCGCCTGCAAGGATGCTCTTCAGGCCGATGCACAGGGCCTGGAAGTAGCAATAGAATCCGAGAGATCGAAGCGACAGCACCGTTGGAAGAGGAAGTGAGCGACACTTCCAGCCTGTAGGCTATCATAGGCCCGCAGGATCGGATACGGGAATGGTGGGCAAATCGATGAAATTATTCCAATTACGCGTCCTTCTGGGCGCCGGGTCTCTTGGCTGCCGGCCTGCAGACCAGGCACGAGGGACGCAACCTCCGACTGCGTGTCGGCTCGAATCCGCGCGGAAATGTTCGAAGCCTGCCGGGGTCCCTATTGGGCCGGCCCCGTGCCGGTGGTGCCCCGGGCGAGCTCTCGCGACGCTAGGTTCCTCTACTTCACGACAAACGTAGGTTTACCGGAATCCGGAGGCATTTATTAGACGGAAGCGAAGTCGCTTCTATTTGGCGAGGAGTCAAGCTGCACAAGTGGAAACGAAGTGCGCCACTAGGTGAGTCAGCCCTGAACCCCAGCCGGACGCGGCAGGGCTCCGTTGTTGTTCCATTGCGCCCGAACAGCAACAGCGGTCGAATCCGCGGCCATGATTCTTTGATAGGCCACGCCCAAGCCACAGAGCACGGGCCAATAGTATTGGTAGGCGATGCTGGTAAAGAATGAGTTTAATAGCAACCCTGCTGTGGAAATCAGTACGGCTCTGGCATATTCATGACGGGGCAGCCGTATCCCTCTTTGGCGTGCTTGACGCAAGTCTTTGGCTAGGGGCATGAGCGACAAATAAATCATCGCCAGGTAGATAACGAATCCCGGAATGCCCATTTCGCTCGAGACTTGCGTATATGTATTATGCGTCTCCAACCAAAGGGCCCGCTCCCCTTCTCCCTTCGATTCGGCCGCCGCCGCGATGCGGAACTGCCCCGGCCCTACGCCGAAAATCGGGTGCTGCCGGGTCTGTTCGATGCTCTGTGTCAAAAGTTCCCGCCGGACGCGCGAAGACGTTGCCGCTTCGCCTGTATCGGAATCCGTGGAGTGAATCAGTGTCCCGTAGCGGTAAATCAAATAGGTAGGCACAAATGGAATGACCGCTGCGGCGCCCACCACCAGCCCTAAGGCCAGCGCGACACGGGTATGTATTTTCGTTCCCACCAACATCAGCAACGTTACGATGATCAGCGTCAGCAATCCGCTGCGCGAGCCCGTACGGGTGATAATAAGCACCGCAAGAATAATCGCGTTGACTAAACCAACAAAGCCCCAGAACGAAAAGAGCCCCCGGGTCCGCGTCCAATAAATCAGGAAAGGCAGTCCAATGAGCAGATGGAGCGCCGCAAAATTCGGATTGCTTAAAGAGCCCTCAAACTCGATGGCTCCGCGCAGATCTTTCTCTATGCCATAGAAAATCAGCACCAAATTCACGCATATCGCGGACATCGCCAAGGTGCCCGCATACCGCTGCAGTCCTCGAGCGGTTTGCGCACCGGTGGCAACGACAAAAAACACTGCAAGAGCAAACAACCAATCGTCTTTAAATTTGAGTAAGGTGCCACGCGGCCACACGCTGAACGGAACGCAACAGGCCCACCAGGCGGTTAGCCCCGCGATCGCCAGTGTGCCCGGCTTGCGCAAAGAATCTACAATGCTCCCCGTGACGAATGCTGCAAGACCCGCCAGCCCCGTGACAATGAGGGCGATTCTTAGGGAGTTGCCAAGCTCCCGAGCGATCAAGTCTGAAATCCGCGATACCGCCATAAACAAAGCCACGCAGATCAGTGCCAGTGCGATGCTGTTCTCGCTGAGCCCCGGCAACATCGGCTGAGGTGCTCTCCGGGCCGCCGCGGGTTCACTGCCTGCGGCCGGAGCCGGACGCAGTGCCGGCGCCTGCGGTTGCACCGGGGCCGTCTGGACCGGAGATCCGGGCGGTGGAATGACGTTAAATCGGGCCACGCATCCCAAGTCTAGCAGCAACTTAGCGGCAAACGGGCCGCAGTTTCCCCGTATTTTACAGGCTGGCGGCCTCTAAAGTCGGGCATGCGCCTACCGGCGCGGCTCTGCGATAGTTGAAGAGAATGCGCGGGAACGTATGTGCGGAATAGCGGGGTTTGTCGGACAACCGGTCCGTCCACCCGCACGGGTGCTGGAGGACATGCTCGATTCGATCCGCCATCGCGGACCCGACGATTCCGGCATGCACCTGGACGGCCCTCTTGCAATCGGCATGCGCCGTTTGAGCATCCTGGATCTCGTCACGGGCCACCAGCCCATCCCAAATGAAGATGAATCTTTTTGGATCGTTTTCAATGGCGAGATCTATAACCACCTGGAGTTGCGTGCCGATCTCGAGCGTGCCGGCCACCGCTTCCGAACCCGGTCCGACACGGAGACCATCCTCCATTTGTTTGAGCAGTACGGCACGGATTCCGTGGCGAAGTTGCGAGGCATGTTTGCCATCGCCATCTGGTCCGCGCGGACACAAACTTTGTTTCTTGCCCGCGACCGCTTCGGGAAAAAACCGCTCTACTATACGCAAAATCCATCCGGCTTCTTCTTCTCCAGCGAGATCAAATGCCTCCGCGCCGCCGGCATCCGCCTTAGCCCGAATCGCGAGGCCCTGCGCCTTTACTTCAAATTCGGCTACGTGCCGGACCCCCTCTCCGCATTCGAAGGCGTGCACAAACTTATGCCCGGCAGCTGGCTTGAGTTCGATGCGCGCTCGGGTACGCTGCGTCCCGGCCAATATTGGAATCCACCCGCTCCGGAGGTGGACGAGCGCCCCGGCTTTGATGGAGAGCAAAGCCTCGCCAGGCTCCGTGAAGTCTTCGACGAAAGCGTCCGCCTGCGTCTCATGGCCGACGTTCCCGTGGGCGCGTTCTTGAGCGGCGGCATCGACTCAACACTGGTCGTGGCGTCGATGGCGCAGCAGACAAAAGAGCCTGTCCGTACCTTTTCCATCGGTTTCGCCGAAGCTGAATCGAGTGAACTCCCGTATGCGCGCTTGGTTGCCGAACGCTACAAAACGCAACACCACGAAATCGTCGTCCGGCCCGATTCGGTGGGCCTCATTCACAAGATTGTTCACCACTGCGATGAGCCTTTCGGCGACTCCTCGGCAATCCCCACCGCGATCGTTTCGGAATTTGCCGCCCAACACGTGAAAGTGGCTTTGAGCGGCGATGGCGGCGACGAACTTTTCGGCGGCTATTCGCGCTACCAAAGCGTCGCGCGCCTCGACGAATTTGGCTGCATGCCGGGCGTCGCGCGTTTTACGCTCGATCAGCTCTCCCGCTTGCTTCCATATAGAACCTTTGGCAAGAATTTCCTCCGGGTCATGACGCGAAGGAATAGTCTCGAACGATACTTCGAAAAAAATTACGCACCTTGGTTTTTGCGCCAGAACCTGCTCACGCAGGATTATATGCTTCCCGACGACGACGCCTCTCTCGCGCGCGTGTTTGAATCTCAACTCCGCCACGCACCGCCGGATACACTCAGTCAGGCGGAATATTGGGAAACCAGCGTAAACCTCCCCGGCGATATGCTGGTCAAGGTTGACCGCATGTCCATGGCCTACTCTCTCGAAGTGCGCTGTCCCTTCCTCGATCACGAACTGGCCGGCGTCGCCGCCCGGTTCCCACACTCCTGGCGAATTCGGAATGGCCGTGGGAAATACAACTTAATTCGCTCCATGGAGGATCGCATCCCCCCGGAACTGCTCCGGCGTCCGAAAACGGGCTTCGGTATTCCCATCGCTGGCTGGTTCCGCGGAGAGTTACGGGAACTTTTGCACGACACGTTGTTGAGCCCTTCTTTCCTTAACCGTAATATCGTCTCGCCTCCATTTCTTCGCCGGATGCTCGAAGAGCATCAGTCCGGCCGACGGGATAACTCTCATTGGCTGTGGTGGCTGGTCATGCTGGAATTTTGGTTTCAGGAGTACCCAGTCCCGGCATGAGTTCCCGTTCGGCCCGTTTTGCCGTCTTGCTGCTGTGGAACAGCGCCGCGTTTGTCGTCGCGCTGGTGAGTGCCTTTGTCATCAACCCGCTCGTGGTGCGCGGGTTGGGTATCGAAGCGTACGGCGTTTGGGCGCTGGTTTTCAGCCTGCTCGATTACCTAAACATCGCTGATCTGGGAATTCGCTCAGCGACGGTAAAGTACGTCGCGCACTACTCAACACTCAACGATCAGGACCAACTATACAAAACTTTGAATGCCAGCCTCCTGTACTTCCTCTCGATTGCCGCCATATTGGCTTCGGTCATATTCCTCTTCGCGCGGATCTCAGTCGCCTTCTTTCATATCCCGCCCGTTCTCACGGAAGACTACGTATTGTTGTTGCGCCTGACCGGCATTACCATAGCGTTTCAGCTTCTCTTTAATGTGCCGAAAGCCGCGCTGGAAGGGATCCAGGAATTTCCTGCGATCAGCCGCATTAATATCTGCGTCAGCACCATTCGCGCCACGCTCTCTTTGCTTGCTCTGCATTTCCATCTCGGCTTGGCCGGTTTGGGCTGGGCCACGGTGATTGCCACTTGGTGCGGATTCGTCATTCTCATCTGGGTATTCCGCAGGCACTTCCCCGATTTCTCGGTGGCACCGCACGATTTCGATCGCGCAATGTTCCGCCAACTCTTTCGTTACGGAGTTCCGAGTCTCGTCGGCAGCGTGGCGGGCCAGTTTCTCTACAGCGGACCAGTCGTACTCCTTGGCATCCTCAAAGACGCCGCCAGCGTCGGTTACTACAGTCTGGTGCTGCGCCTTCTCGCCGGACTCTACGAATTGCTGTCCCAGGCCGCTGGAATCACAACCAGTGCCATGGCCCGCTTGGCCGCAGAGGATGCACAAACCGCGATGCGCCGTGCCGTGCTGTATCTCAACCGGTATGCATTCGCGTTATTTCATTTCGTGTTTGTTTTCCTGCTTCTATTTGGCGACTCGTTGTTTACGCTCTGGGTGGGACCCACGGTCGCCGCGCAGTGCCGGCCCATTATTCCGTGGCTCGCTTTCGGATACGCATATGGGTACGCTGCTCATCAGAACTCGATCGGTACGCTGTTTGGACTTGCTGCTCATCAATGGTTTAGCTATGGGCTGCTGATCGAGTCCGCGATCCTACTCGGCGGTTGGTTCTTCTTTATTCCGTCGCAACCACTCTGGTTTGCGGCGGCTTGGTGGGGCATATCGCTTTTTCTAAGCCGCGGTCTCCGTCCTACCTGGCATGTCGCCCGGACGCTCCATATTTCTTTTGCCGGATTGCTCGGGGGAATTTACATTCGCCCGCTTGTGGCGTCTGCGCTCACCGCGACGCTCGGCATCGTGCTGCTTCGAACTATGCCGCCCTCCGACTGGTATTCCCTTCTTGCGATCGCTGCCACCCTGGGGCTTTTCCACTTGGCCTGCTGCTTTGTTCTAGTGCTTGCGCCGGACCATCGCCAATTGATTTTGAACTTCCGCGCCGCGCTGCGGGGGGCCGCCTGATCCATGCATCAAACCTCTTCGCCCCCGCACATTCTGATCACAGTCCGCGAACTCGGTATCGGCGGCACGGAACGGCAGGCATGCCTGGTCGCACGTCTGCTTGATCCGAAGCTGTTTCGCGTTAGTCTCGGTTGCTTTATTCCGCACGGCCTGCGCCGCGCGGAACTGGATGCCGCCGGGTTGCCCGTCGTTGAATTTCCAAATCGTAGTTTTCGTTCCCCGCGCTTCCCGTTGGTGGCCGCTCGCGCCCGCCGCTGGATCGAAAGAGAAAATGTCGCGCTGGTGCACTGCTTTGATTACCCCACGGCTATCTTTTTCACGTCTGCGGTCGCGCCCTGCAAGAAACTTCCGCTGCTGACCAGCCTGCGAAACTACCGCGATCTGACACCTCAGCCATACCGCTTCCTGCTTCGTCAAGCCGAGCGCTGGGCCGATCGCATTGTCGTAAACTCCTCAGGCGTTCGCGATGACCTTGTGCAAAACGAGGCGATCGATCCGGCGCGTCTCCACCTGCTCCACAACGCAGTCAGCCCGTTGGAGTTTCCCCCACCAACCGATCCATCGGACCGCCGCCGGCCCCCGCAACTTGCAGGCGCCTCGCTCGTGATCAGCTGCGTTTGCGGCATCCGGGAGGAGAAGGATCTACCTACTCTAATGCGAGCCGTTCACCAAGTGCTTCCGGAAATTCCCGGAATACGCTTGGTGCTGGTGGGCAGCGGACCGGCTGAACCGCAGATTGAAGCCCTGCGCCGCGAACTCGGATTGGAAGATGTATGTTTGCTTGTGCCGCAGACCACCAATACGCAACCTTGGTATCAGGCAACGGATGTCTTCGTACTCCCCTCCACGTCCGAAGCGTCCTCGAATGCGTTACTGGAAGCGATGAGTTCGGAATGCGCGGTGGTCGCATCCGCCGTCGGCGGCAACCCGGAGATCATTAATTCCGGCTACAACGGTTTGCTTTTCCCCGTCGGCGATGTTTCCTCCTTGGCCACCATTCTTCGCAAACTTGCTATCGACGCAGACTATCGGCGCGCGCTCGCCGCAGCGGGCCGCCAGTCGGCCGAACAAAATTTCACACCAGCCGCCGCGGCCCGCAATTTGACGAGACTGTATCTGGAATTGATCGCAGGCCGCGCCAAGCGGTAAGCCCTACGTTTGCAGTCTCGGTCAAGGGTTCGTCACGGCCACCGTAAGGGCCCTCGTATCCGTTGTTGAAATCGCCGAAAGAGTGGCATCCAGATATACGATGCGATATTCGCTCACCGTTCCCGCCATACCCGTCCACGTCACTTGGCAACCCGTCGCGCAAGCCTGCGGCGAGGTACTCGTAAAGTTGCTTTCGCCCGCCGTGCGGTACTCAATCATTACATGCGCGACGGAAGAATCTTCTGACGCACCCACGTCGGTCGTGAGCGCCTTCGGGGTGGCTGTCACGGCGGGCATTGTCCGAAAGTCCTGCGACTCCACTTCCAGTCCGCATTGCATCCGGATCCAGTAACGGGTGGATGGTTGAAGCAACACCGTCCGGCCCAGATACGTGGAGCGCGTTACGCTGCCTGCAGAGTCCGTAACTGTCTCCAACGGGCTAGAAAACGTTGGATCTCCACTCAACTCAATGGAGCAGGCTTGCCCGTTCGGAATGTCGTAGTTTAATGCAGCCGCATTCGTTGCAGGCTCCACATTCTTTATTGTAATTTTGCTCTCTGATGCTCCCAAGCTGGTCTCTACGATGTAAACCGATTCACCGTCGAAGTCGAGCGAACCCCAATTGGAGTTGAACGCAATCAAGCTCCCATCTCGGCTAATCGAGGCTCGCGGTGTGGTTCCGTAGACCGAAACACCAGTGCCGGGAATGTCGTTCCAAACTACCGACCGGTGCATCGCCACCCGGTGTACTTGGCGCCCTGGACGCAGGACGTGCAGTTGGCCCCGATTATCGTTAAGGTTGCCGCTAAACGGTTGCGATGCGTCGCCCAACAGAACGTGACTAAAATCTCCCGAAGCACCTATGCAAATCGCAGGTACATCCAATACCGTCGCCGATACTACCGAGGCGGTCCACTTTCCATTGACACAATTCCACGAGCCCACTCCGTTTTGTACGCGCACATCGTGACTCGAGTTCAACTCCCAGCCCGGCGGCGCGGATAACGTCAATCGTGTAGAGCCGAACATTGGCTCCATTGCCGTGACCCGTGCCGCATACCGGATACCCACTTCAACGTACGAAGCGGTGCAGCCCTGAATCGCCGGGGAACATCCAGGTTGCTTGTCGAATAGCGTGCGGCCCAGAATCGTCTGGCCTCCACCTTCCACATCCAGCCGGAAAATCTTCGCACCGGCGTTCAGGCGATAAAGGCTGTTATAGTCACGGACCAGCAAAATGTCTTGGTGATTTCCAAACACCTTCACTTGCCCGTCACGATCCTTCATGAGCGCGATGTGCGTGAAATTGCTCGCGCTATAACAAACCTCACCCGCCGAACAATTGCCATCGTCGTTGTTCTGCGCCCACCCCGGCTGCTCGGGAACCAAATAATCCTGTTGCAGTTGTCCGGAATCCGCTTCTCCGACGAAGAACACGGTGCTCACTGGAATGGCCGAGAGATAGACGTAACGCTTTCCCGTGGTGTCATCGCGCTCCGCCACGGCCACCCAGTCGAGGAAGTTCAGGCGCCGCTCTCCCTGATAGCTCGTGCAGTAAGTATTGCTTGGCCCGGGAACTCCGGCCATTCGCAGCGCCGCCAAATCCACCGCACATACCTTAGGAAATCCAGAAGACCCGCTATCGTAGAACGCGATCCATTCATCACTGCTTACCGGTGCCGTGCCACCCGCCGACACACTGTCAAAACCATAGGGCGCTGCGGAAAAATCGGCCAACAACTCATCTGTGTCCGTGACAAAGTTGTAACGCAACAGCTTTGCGTCTTGAAAGTGATAGTAGACCTCGTCGTCCGATGCGCTCAGAGCCGTAACAGCCAAGCTATCCCGGGGACCCCGGACTAGCGTCAGATCGGACCGGCGGTAAATACCGCAAGATGTCCAGATGTAGGTGTTCCGTGCGCTGAATGCGGTTGTCGTCCCATACTCCGTAGAACATCCGGAACCCGTGATGCGCGTGATCTTCGCGCCAAAGGTAGGGTCGATAAACGAGTGCCCGACGGGGGGCTGAGTCAGCGCAGGATCATATATCGGCGCCTCCAGCGGAATAGCGCAGCGCACCGCATATGTGTAGGAAAGCGCTGGATCCGATGCGACACAACCGTTTTCGTAAAGTGCAGTCGCTTTCATCTCGGCCGCGGCCGGCAGTTCCGCCGCCGACAGGACGTTTAAGTGGACAGTGACTACCTGCGTTGGGCCGCCACCCATTGGGAAAAAAGACACTACCCCCTCGAACTGACCGGGTTCCAAATCCGGAACCTGACTCGGGTACCAGTTCACCGCAACCCGTTGGGGCCCCACGCCAGCGGAAATGGCCTGATTGCTATGTTCGTCTGAAATCACAAAACACGCCGAGGAATACAGGCAAGCCGTGCTGAGATCGCCGCTTACCTGAACCGTCCAGGCCTGTCCCGGCGCGGCCGTCACTTCCAGCACCTGTTTTGCAGGCGCCATATATCTCCACGTCGGGTACACGTGGGGACTGCGAAGCCGGTAGTTGACCTCCGTCGGGCTCACGCTAAACGAGGGCGTCTGCGCGAAAGACAAACCGCTCAGGCACAACAACAGCGCGAATCTCCATGTACTCATTTGGATAACCTTTCTATTATCGACGAAAGTTCTCGAATGTCCGCTGCACTCGTCTTTGCCGGCGCCCTACTGGACACACTCGAGCGTTGTGTTTAAAAACTGGGTGGAACTGACCGCAGACAAATGGATTCCCAGAATGTCATTGGGAGCGACCGCAACGCTCGTAAAATCCGTCATGTCCGTGCTGTGAATTGAGGTACCCGCCGCCAGCGAAATACCGGCCGTCGAGATACTGTTCGAAACCGTCGGAATTGCCGTACCCGCCGCCACTTTCCAGATGGTCACCGTTGCCGTTCCCTGATCCGCCGCCATATTCCAGCCATGCAGCGTGCACGCGAACGGAATCGTCACATACCGCGTAACGCCCGCCGACAATGCCGAACTCCCACCATCGAATGACTCGCTGATCATCCGTACCGGATGTAACGAAGCAAGATTCCCCGCGCTAATTTGCGTCACGCCGCTGTTGTACGTCAGCTGGATGTTGGGTCCTGCTTCGAGGGCGCGCACAAAGTACGGCGTGATGGTGGATGTTCCTTGGGCCGCCAGCACTCCGCCCGAAACGCTCCACTGCGCTATCGGAAACGAATCCGGCTCATAGCCGGCTCCGCCCACCGCCGTACATCCGCTGCAAGAGCTGATAACCAGATTGGCCGCGGCAACCAGTTCGCACGTCGAGCGGATGAAAAGGAAGATGGTTCCTGTTCCGCTGCCCACGGTCACCGTTGCAGGCGTCGTGGGCACCTGGCAGTAAACATTTCCAATGCGAACGCCAGGCCCTGTGCCCACGGTGATCGTCGTATTGCTCGCACGCGTCACCGGCCAATCCGGAACCGTACCGCCACTGCCTGGCTGCCAGCGATTCAGGCCCGCATTAAAAACCAACGCCTGGCCGTTCACGGGAAGTGTCGAAGAAACCGGAATCCCCTGTAGTCCCTTCACCAGTTCGGAACCCGGTGTGCCTGCGACATCGCCGCCCAGGGCAGCCCAACTGGCCGCCGAGCCGCTATTCGTCAAAACCGCCCCCGATTGCCCACTCAGCGAGGGCAGCGCTACCGACGACCAAGTATTTGAGGAGCACGAGTACAAACTTGTTCCCGGTCCCGCCGTCGTCAGATAAAAGACTTCACCGTCGACGCAACTCCCCGGAAGCGAAGCGCCCGAACGAAATGGTTTCGTCGAAGCCGCCCCGGAAAAATCCACGTCCTTCGACTGATTCGACAAACTCACTTTGGTTTGACCGGACGCGCCGACAGCCGCCATCATCCACGCAATCAAAAGAATTCTCATAAGCTCCTTCGCGACGCCCTTCTGTAACACCACAGCGCAAGCGTTCTCACGCGTTCACCATAGCCGCACACCTCGGGCCTTGCGGCCCAAGCGCAAATACAAAGCATTCGAAATGAAGGGAAACGAAGGTTGCGAAAGAAAGTGACGGACGCAAACCACGCCCGCGCGGACCTTAGTAGCGGACCGTTTCGAGAAATAGCCCGGAAGCGGGAGCGGTCCATGCTGCGACATCGCATGCCGGGTCTTTGCGGCCCGTAAGCAGTCCGCGGAA
This sequence comes from Bryobacteraceae bacterium, assembly GCA_040081855.1. Classification (GTDB taxonomy): domain Bacteria; phylum Acidobacteriota; class Terriglobia; order Bryobacterales; family Bryobacteraceae; genus Palsa-187. Next base: position 19,679 of record JBEBFS010000073.1, read on the forward strand.
CTGGTCTACACTCACCTCACCCAGTCCCACTTTGGCCAGCGTGCCGGTCAGCCGCCGCACCATTTTCCAAACAAAGTGCGAGGCCTCAATGCGAAAGACCACCAAATGATCGTCCACGGCAATTTCCGCCGAGTTCACCACTACCGTGGTCGATTCGCCAGGCCGCGATGGGTCCGCCGCGCGGAAGCAAACAAAGTTATGCCGCCCCGCAATCATGGCCGCACATTCCTGCATGCGCGGAATATCCAGCGGTTCTTTGATCCACCAGACAAAGCGCTTCGAAAGCGCAGCTTTGCGTGTCGAGATCTGATAAAAATACGCCCGCGAAATCGCGTCATGCCTCGCATGGAACCGCGGATCAGCTTCTTCGCATTCGAGGATCGCGATCGAGGACGGCAACCGGTCGTTCAACTCCCGCATCACCCGCGCCGTCGGCAGATCTTTTTTCGAGCTGCGAACTTTAATGTGCGCCACCTGCCCGATCGAATGCACTCCCGCATCCGTCCGGCCCGCACCCTGAACGTCCACCGGAACACCAAACAGTTCGTCCGCCACCCGCTGCATCTCACCCTGCACGGTGCGCGCATTTAACTGCGCCTGCCAGCCGGAAAATTTCGATCCGTCGTACTCCACGGTGAGTTTATAGTTGCGCATACCAGATTCGATTATCTCTGTTTTCTGGTGGATAGCCCCCTCGGTCGGGGAATAGAACGAAACCACTTCGGATCTAATGTTTTTCCCTGATCAGGACGATCCTACTCCCGTGGAAAAACGTACTGATGACCGCTTTCCGGTGCAATCCCGCGCCGTCGTCATTCTTCTCAACGATCCATCGCATCCATTGGATGCCTTGCTGGCCGATGTCTCTGCCTCAGGGCTGCGCTTGATTGTTTCTAAGGATTTGGGAGAAGGCACAGAAATTCTTGTCGAACTCGAGTCGAACATTGCTCTGGCGGAAGTCCGCTACCTCAATCCGCGCGGCGATAAATTCGTCCTCGGTGCCCGGAAATTGGCCACCATCCCACGGGTCGATCTACCGGAGAATGCAACCTGGGAGCAGAAACTGGAACGGCTTACCGGCAGCCCAGTAGCGCCGCCGTATGACCCCGTAGCGCAAGCGGAAACCACAACCGCTGATGCAGAAACCACCCCACCGGTTGCCTCACTGATGCCGGACCTCAAAATTTCAATCCCACTCCCGGTGCGACCGGAACCTGCGCGTTGTCGTGTTGCCGTCGAATCAATTGCGGAACCCCACGCCCCTGTTGCGCTGCAGAGCTCTCACCTGGACGTCGCACCAGCGGATGTCGCCGCCCCGGTCCCGACGCACATGGCAGATCCACAACCGGAACAGTTGCCCGACATACGCGAGTACATGCGTGCCATCCAGAGCCCTCAAATCAGCGAAGGCACGGCCGTTGCTCAGAACGACGTAGACGGGAAGCATCAAAACCGTTCGCGTCTAGGGATAATTGCAGCCGCAGCGGTTGCCTGTCTGCTCGCGGTTGCCGCCGCCGGATTCTACTGGCACCCGGCGCAAGGCTCGTCCAACAAAACACCCGTGCCCAAAGCCGCGCAGGGAAATGTCCACTCCGCCGCCTCCTCGACGCCCGAAAAAACAGCGGCTACAACTCCAATGCCCGATCCGGCTGCGAAGTCTGCTGCCGCCCCGATCGCTTCCGCGGCGAAGCCGGCAGCGGCCACCGCGAGCACCAGCGCTGCGGCCATCACGTCCGCCTCCACAAGTTCAGCTCACCAGGCGTCTTTACACGCGACGTCCATCACCTGGGTTGCCGTATGCACCGATACCAAAGAGCAAGTTCGAAAGCTGATGCAGGACGGCGACCACTTCAATTTCTCCTTCGACCAGAAGGCCGTTGTTCGCCTGGGTAGCTCCGGTGCGAGCGAACTCACCGTAGACGGAAAATCCATAGGCCCCCTCGGCCCGCTCGGCTCGCCGCGTGTGCTTCTCGTCAAGCCAGTAGGGTTTGAATATGTCGCCGGATTGCCCGCCGATGGCTCCGGCGATTGCCCCTCGCGCTAACTCCCGTCGCATTTTTCGGCGAAACTTGCTCCGGGGCCTGGCTTCATGCACAATCAGTAATTCGGTTGTCTCCTGACTCCCCCGTCCGCAGCCAGTGCAGCCGAACAAAGCTGAACTACCAAGATGTAGTTCCTGGAATGGAGACAAAGTTTGTCACCGAGGAAAATCTCTCTCCTCCTGCTTTGCCCTCTCTCACTTTTTGCTGCGGGCGAAAGCGATCTCGAAACACTCAAGGCTGCGGTCAAAGCGTCACAATCGGCAGGCGATAACGCCTGGATGCTGATCAGTGCCGCTCTGGTTCTGATGATGACCGGGCCCGGACTGGCCCTTTTTTACTCCGGATTGGTGCGGCGCAAAAACGTGCTCGGCACCATGATGCAGAGCTTCGTCATGATGGCGGTGGTCACGCTTATCTGGGGCATCTGCGGATATAGTTTGGTCTTTGGCGAAGGCAACGCGTTCATCGGGGATTTGCGCTACCTCTTCCTGAACGGCGTCGGCGGGGCACCGAACACGGACTACGCTCCCACCATTCCGCACCTCACGTTCATGGTCTACCAGATGATGTTCGCCATCATTACCCCGGCGCTCATCGCCGGTGCCTTTGCCGAACGCGTGCGTTTCGGACCCATGGTGATGTTTTCCACCATGTGGCTCTTCCTGGTTTACTTCCCCGTCGCACACATGGTGTGGGGCAAAGGCGGATTTCTCAATCCGTTCTTAGGCGGCCAGATCCCTGTGTTCGATTTCGCCGGTGGCACGGTCGTGCACATCACGTCCGGCTTCTCCGCACTGGTCACGGCGCTCTACTTCGGAAAGCGCCATGGCTATCCGAATGAACCGATGATGCCGCATAGCCTTGTTCTCAGCTTCATCGGCGCCTGCATGTTGTGGGTGGGATGGTTCGGCTTCAACGCAGGCAGCGCGCTCGCAGCTTCGGCTCTTGCATCCAGCGCCTTTGTTGCAACGCACTTCGCTTCCGCCGCCGGAGCAATTTCCTGGATGCTCGCGGAAAAAATGCGTAATGGAAAATCCAGCGCTCTTGGCGCCATCTCGGGTGCCGTCGCGGGGCTCGCTACCGTCACGCAAGGCGCGGGCTTTGTACAGCCCGTTCCTGCCGCCATCATTGGCTTTATCGCGGGCGCGGTCTGCTACACCATGGTCGCCGTCGTCAAAAACAAACTGCGCTATGACGACTCGCTGGACGCTTTCGGCGTCCACGGCGTCGGCGGCTTCGTCGGCTGCCTGCTCACCGGCGTCTTCGCGACGCGTCTGGTCAACGATGGGCTCAAACTTGGTAATGGCCAGCCCGCGCCGCTGGGTTTGGTCGATGGCAACCCTGGGCAGATACTCAATCAACTGATCGGCGCACTGATCGGAATCGCCTTCGCCGTGATCGGCACGCTGATTGCTCTGAAGGTCACCGACGTGGTGATGCCCATGCGCATGGACAAGCAGGAAGAAGAGAACGGAATGGACGTGGCTCTCCATGGGGAAGAGGGCTACGCTTACGAGGACTAACACATGTACAAAATTGAGGCGATCATTCAGCCGTTTAAGCTCGAAGAAGTCCGCCAGGCCCTGAAGGCCATCGGCGTTGACGGCATCACCGTCACCGAAGTCCGCGGACACGGGCGTCAAAAGGGCCACAAAGAGGTGTATCGCGGCCGCGAATATCAGGTGGACTTGTTGCCCAAAGTAAAACTCGAAATGGTGGTCGCCTCCAATCGCAAAGACGAAGTTGTACAAACCATCGCCAACGCCGCCCGCACCGGCCAGATCGGCGACGGCAAAATCTTTGTCTTCGATGTTGGTCAGGCCATCCGCATCCGCAACGACGACCGCGGCGAAAGCGCGCTCTAATAGGTGGAACAACCGCCTTTACACACGCCGTCATTGGGCTATACTGGCTGATCGTTCGTCCGAAACGTACCTTGGAGAAACGCCATGAATCCCAATTCGTACTCCCGCCTCAGCCGCCGGAGTTTTTTGAACGCAGCCGCCGTAAATGCAGGTGCCGCGAGTCTGCTGGGCGGGGCTTTCCACCGCTTGTCCGCAGCCCAAGCAGCAGCGCTGAAGCCGGTCATTGCCGAGACCGCTAACGGGCGCGTTTCCGGTTACATCGACGCAAGCGTTCGCACGTTCAAAGGCATTCCCTATGGAGCGCCCACCAGCGGTGCCGCGCGTTTCCAGCCTCCTCAAAAACCGAAGCCATGGGCTGGAGTTCTCAATACACGGGAGCTGCCTCCCCGCTGCCCGCAGCTTCCCGGCAATCTGGTTCCCGAATACGACGTCATGGAGTATCACGGCCCGCTCAGCGAAGACTGCCTTGGCCTCAACGTCTGGACGCAGGGCTTGAAAGACAACGTCAAGCGCCCCGTCATGGTCTACTTCCACGGCGGTGGCGTCGTCGCCGGCTCCTCGGGCGACGCTCTTTATGACGGCCACAACCTGGCGGCCAAGCACGATGTGGTTATGGTCAGCATCAATCACCGCCTGAACATTTTCGGCTGGCTGTATCTGGAAGAGATCGGCGGCGCAAAATGGGCGGAAGCGGGCAACGCGGGCATCCGCGATATGGTGCTGGCCCTCGAATGGGTCCGCGA
>JBEBFS010000137.1:0-6928 GCA_040081855.1 Bryobacteraceae bacterium
TGACGTAGACGAACGATGATTTCCGCAACGCTTCGCTGGGGTTGGAAACGGGCGTCGTCGACGCGGGCTTTGGATTCTGCTTGGCCTGGTAGTCGGATACTGCTGCGTTCCAATCCGTCACGTCGGTTGTGCGACGGGGCGGCGGAGTCAGCCCTTGCCGACGGTACGCTTCTGCCAGAGCTGGATCGTCGAAGTCGACGCTGCTCAGCGCCGGATTCGTCGGCACGCGCCTCGGCGGCAGTTGCTTCGCTGTTGCTACCGGCTTGGGCACGTTTTCCGTTGGAACCGGAGTCCCGCGGTTCCGCATCGTTCCCAACAGATCCTTCTCGGTAAGTTCGCCGGTTTCTTCATTCGGCTGCTGCGTGACGTTCAACTGCGGAACCAACGACCGGTTTGCAGTTTCGGCCGTCGTGCCCGCCGTCTGCGGCCTCCCCAGGTTTGGTTGCGTCTTCCGTTCCTTCTTTGAAGAATCAGTAGTCGTTGTGAAGAGCCCGAAGAACAGGAATAGACACCCGATGGCCGTGGCAACCAGAATAAGCGCGCCCCGAAGCCGGTCGCCTGATTTCTGCTCCCGGACCGATTCCACCGGGCGGCGAAACTTGGCCGCGAACTCTTCAATCCTGCCCTTGAAGGTAGCCTCTTCAGGCTCCTCAACGGGCACTGCGACATCCGGCTGCGCGTTAGGATCTGGATTCAGTTCGGACGCCGCCGGTTCTCCAGTCCCCAGGGGCCGATCTTCTTTTCTTAAGCTATTGGACATGGCTCATCTCCTTCCGGACGGCTGAAACTCCGAATCCAATCGGCGCAAGTGCCGGCTTGTCCACCGCGCCGCTCTCCGCAATCTGGAGAAACAGCGTCTCATTCGATTGCTTAAAACTGGGACGCCCGAACACGACGACACCATCCGTACGTTCGCCCGGGCCAATGCGACGCCGAGCCAGCCGGAAGTCCTTCACGGCAAGTTGCTGGCTGGTGCCCCAGTGGCTCCGCTTGACTGGAAACCCCTTCTTCAACTTGCCCGCCAACTGGATCTGCGGTGGCAGGATCTCCACCGCGTGGGCCTGCGGATTGACCACTGAGAACAACACGACGACTTCGCTGCCTTGATCGACAACCTCGGAGATTCCAATCTTGACGAGGTCTCCTTTCCCATCCGGCGTGGTCGTGCGCAACCCATAGAGAGCCGGGAGCTTGGCCCGTTGCTGCCGCTCTAGCAGCAGGGCCAGCCCGTCGCGCTCGGGCGGCTCAATGGTTCTCTGGGTCTCCACCCGCGCCGGTCTAAGAACTTTGTTTGCCGTTGGCCCCGACGCCGCGACCGACCGCCTGGGTACGAGATCTTCCGTTCCGGAAACTTCAGCGGTCCCCACAGCGCTCGCCTCGACCAGGAACGAACCCGCGGGCCGGTAGTTCACAACCAAGTCTACGGGTGGCCTCGCGGACGGCCCTTCACTGCGAAGCAGAAAACTCAAATGCCGTCCCTTCACGGTCGTTACCAGGAGATTCGATTCAGCGACGTCTTCGGATACCGGCTTCACCAACACCAGAGTCGGCTCCTTGTCGGAATGCTCGGCCAGGAATTTGACAGGGTCGCCGACAACCACTGAGCTAACCGCTTCCGGTAGTCTTATCGCCGTCGCATAGCGCGGAGCCAAGCGCACGATGTTCACCTGCTCATTCACGGTTCGTTGACTCACGACCGGCTTGATCTGCGTCTGTGCCAACGCCAGCGCCGCGCCAGCGAAGAAAATAACAGGTCTCATTTTGTCTCCACTCCTTCTCGTAGCAACGTCTCCCAACGGTTTCGACGATACAAATACGCAACGCGCGTGACGTAGTCGTGAACGTCTTTGGAGTAGGCGAAGTTCAGCCCGAGCCGCAGTACGCGGTTCTGGCCCGCGATGTAGCTGGCAACCATCAGCCGCCGGTCTCCACCGCACAGATCCTGCAACCATGCCAGATAGGCAACGCCAGCCCGCACATTGTCTTCAACGTCGAATCGGTTTCGGACTCGGAACACGGCTGCCGTGTCGGGCATCAGTTGCATTACTCCAGCAGCTCCAGCACTCGATATCGCTCGGGGATCTCCACGGGATTCCACCTCGATCACTGCGTATACCAGCTCGCGTTCTACCCCGTACTCAGTGGCCCAATAGTCCGTCCATCGTCGCACCTCGGCAGGCTGCGCCAGGCAGCAGCGTCCAGCCAACAAAAGGGATGCCAACCATCTCATGCAGCAGCTCCAGTGTTGACTCTCATGGCGGCCAAAGCCTCATCCCGATACTTCAGGGCCGTTGCCACCAGACTCTTGAATCCATCCTTAAGCAGCAAACGTTTGACATCCTCCTCCGTTTTAGCCAGGAAGGGCAGCAACACATCACGCGTCTCCGCCCGGATTTCGGTCTCGCCCAATAGCTGCAATGCTCGAACGAACTGAACGATCTCGTCGATCGATGGGGGCTTCAGCAGGTTATACCCGCGCAAGGCCTGTGCAAGTCCTACGGCCTGAGCCTTCAACTCAAGGGGCGCGTCGACAGTGCGGATATCGAGAATCTCCGCTTCCTTCCGGACGTCTGGGTGCTCGATCCTTTTGTAGAGACTGCGACGGCGCAGCGGGTCCCCTAAGCGCCGCTCCTGGTTCGATGTCATCACCACGAAGGGAATGGTTTTGGCATTGACCGTCCCGAGCTTTGGAATCGTGATCTGCCAATCCGAGAGGATCTCCAACAGAAGAGCCTCGAACTTCTGGTCGACTTTGTCGAGTTCGTCGATCAGCAACACAATTGGCTTCGGTTGCAATAGGGCTTGTAGCAGCGGACCTTGCGTGAAGAAATCTAACGTGTGCAGGCTCGACCGCAGCTTGTCCCATTCGCGGTCGATCACTTTTGCCTGCGTTTCAAGGTAGAGCCGCTGCAGCGCTTCATCGAACGAGCCAATGGCCTGCTTCTCTGTAATTCCCTCGAAGCACTGCAGCCGGATCAGGTCAGTCCTCGCTGCCGCTGCGAATGCCTGAGCCAAGAAGGTTTTGCCCGTTCCGGGGGGACCCTCGACCAAAATCGGCTTCTGCATCTTGGTCGCGAGCCAGATGATCTGCACCAAAACGGGGTCCGTCGCGTAGCCGGCTTCGCGGAGCCCCGAGGCGACGTTCTGCGGTGTTGCGAACATTTGAGAAAAGGATACAGCGCGATTAGTAAGAGACAAACCGAGCTTTCACCTTCTCTCGCCAGGGCATCCTTCGATCAGGGAAGGTGCCCGCCGCGCACTTGTCAATAGAAAGGCGTAATGCGCGGACATCCCACGGATGTGAGACGCCCGTGACATCCCGCAAGGACTTTATGCTGAACACTCGATACATGCCACATCGGCGCGACAGCGGTAGTCATCCCCCAACCTGGAGACGCTCGTGACATCCCTCAGGGACTTCATGCGGACGCGCGAGACATCCCACACCAATGCGACACTGCCGGTCATCCCGCAACCGTGAGACGCTGCTGACACCGCACACGAACTTGATCTTGAACACGGATGACATCCCACAAACGGGAGACCGCCTGGACATCCCGCAGACAAATGTGCCCTGTACGGGCAAGTCATCCCACGGACGTGCGACGGCCAGGACATCACACGGAGCTTTAGCGAGAACTGGCCTCATTTGGATCTGAATGAGGGTAATATCCTGTGTGACGATTCGCAGCCAGATACTCCAACGGCTGACCACGACTTCCGGCCGCGGGATCGAAGACGCGGCGTTGAGTCTCCTGGCGCTAAGGAATTCCGGAGCGGACCCTCGCGCATTGCTCGGAACGCAACATCGCTCCGGCGCATGGTCGGCCCTTCCCAACATTGAGCCGCTGAGCGCTTTTCACACCGCGCTGGCGCTTTTGGCAATTCGACCGTTTCAAACCACGGCGGTCAGAGGTGCGGTCGGGCGTGCATTCGAGTGGCTATCGGAACTGCGGGGCCTGGAGTCCCATTGGCTCTGGCAGTGGAAGTTCCGTCTGTTTGACAGGCAAGTTCGTTTCGACCCTTTGAAATCTGGATGGCCGTGGGTTCCGGATACCGTAAGTTGGGTCGCTCCCACCGCGCTTTCCATCGCGGCGTTTCGGGCATGGCGCCGGGAGTCCACGCGCATCGCGCCCGCGATTGCGATGCTCCTGGATCGGGCGTGTCCCAAAGGCGGTTGGAACGCCGGCAACTCCGTAGTCTTTGGAGTCGACCTAGATCCACACCCCGATTTCACCGCAATGGCCCTCGTTGCGTTGCGCAACGGTAGTCCTGGCCACGAGGTCTTGTTGCGCAGATCGCTGGATTACCTTGGGACTCGCCTGGAAGGATCTTCTTCACCGTACTCTTTGGCATGGGCCGTGATGGCACTCTCAGCGCATGGGCACCAAGGAGTGGAGCACCTGAAGAACCGTCTCGAGCGCTCAACCACCGCGAAGGTCGACCAGTTGCCTCACCGCGTTCTCGCGCTGGTGGCGCTCGCATTGGAAGACGTCCCATACACATTTCAGGAGCCCTCCCGATGAATCGGCGTTCATTAGCGGGTGCGGCCGCATTGGCGGCTACGGCTGGCCTAGCGATCCATCAATCCAAGGCGTCTCATGTCCCGTACCGCAGGCCGAGACGCTCCCATGTCGCGGTTCTTCACTGTGACCGCTACGAACAGACGCCACGGGTCGTCGAGGATGGCCTTCAACTGGTGAGGCCGTCGATTCAAGGGAAGCGCGTGCTTCTGAAACCGAATCTTGTTGAGTACTCACCGGCGGCCCCAATCAACACACACCCGATGTTGATTGCGGCGGTCATCGACGCGCTCTGTAGGCTGGGTGCAGCCTCGGTAATCGTCGCCGAAGGCCCCGGCCACATTCGGGACACGGATCTATTACTGGACGAAAGCGGTCTGGGAGCGCAGCTTGAGATTTTCAAACGCGCCAAGTTCGTCGATCTCAACTTCGATTCCGTCACTCGCGTCTTACCCGGAACCGGCTTGACTCAATTGGAAGAAATCTGGATCCCCACGACGGTCCAGTCTGCGGACGTCGTGATCTCCATGCCGAAGATCAAGACTCACCATTGGGCAGGCGTCACGTTGAGCCTTAAGAATTCTTTCGGATTTCTGCCCGGCTCGATCTATGGCTGGCCAAAAAACGTTCTGCATTGGCAGGGCATCGACAACTCTATCGTCGAGCTCGCAGTGTCCGTCCCGATTCACTTTGTTATCGCCGATGGGATTGAGACCATGGAAGGCAATGGGCCGTTGCACGGTCCGATGAGGCGTCTTGACTGTCTCGTCTTCGCAGACGATCCTGTCGCCGCTGACGCAACTTGCTGCCGCTTGATGGGGATTGATCCCGGTCGCGTCCGCCACCTTCAGATGGCATCGCCGCTTGGGAATCTAGATATTGCGAAAATTGAACAGCGCGGTGAGAGCGTCGAGCGATTGATGCAGCGATTCGAACTGCTTCCGGAGTTCGCACATCTTCGAGGCTGACCTCAGTCAAGAAGCCCCCTAACGCTGGGCCGTTTTACAGACAGCGAAGGATCCGAGTATCCATTCAGAACTAGCCATTCCCTTTGATCGCGTGGGAGCGTCGAGTATGGAATGGCTTCTGGGTGCTCGCGTAAGAGGTCGCAGAACGACGTCTCCGCCACGCCGCCCTTGAACCGCCGGAGAGCGCCGCGTTTAAGCAAGCGATACACTGACGCTCGGGACAGCCCGAGATCAGCCGCCACCTGTGTGACCGTCAGCGCGGACCGCTCCGAGTCGTCATCCGAAGACTCTGTCCGGCCGTTGTAGTTGTGACGCTTGGCGTACTGCTTGATTGCCGCCGTCGACCGGGAAGGCGGATTTCCTCGATCGAACTGAAGGCCAGCGATCTCATCCTCACTCCATCGGGGTTTGTCCGGCCAGGGTCTTTGGCCCTCTGGCAATACTCGTCGCAGAAATTCTTGCACCGCTCGTGTTGACCGGTTCAACCGCTCCGCGATTTCGTCAATGTGGGATCTCTCTTTTTCTGGCCCACGTGCCCACTCAAGAGCCAGCTTCGCTTCCTTGGTGGTCCAATTTCTCATGGCCGCCCTCCGTTTGATGGCAGATGGTTTCCTCCGCGCATCTACAAAGGGCCGTTCGAACGGACCTAGGGCTGTAGAGATTCGGGGGAGAATGATTTTGTCGACCGGCAAACGCCCAGCCGGGTCTTAAATGCTGTGCTTGCGTGAGTTAGAAACTGAACCGAGCGCCGAGCTGAAAGGCTCTCGGGCCGCCCGAGCCGAACACCTGTGTGGCCCTGCTCGCAGGTTGGCCGAAGGCCGAACGCTGGAGAAGATCAGTGCTGTGCCCGGTGAGATTCGCGATGTTCAGGAGGTTGAACGCCTCTGCGAAGACGCTCATCTCGTACCGCTCCCGGAGTCGAATGATCTTCCCCAATCGAATGTCGGTCGAGAAAACTCTGTCGCCAAAAGCAAAGTTTGTGGGTAGTGTGATTCTGGGAATCACCTGGCCTGTAGGAGAGCGGTTTCCAGCCAATCCGCTGTTATAGTCGTCGACGAACCGTCGCAGGTCGGATTGGTCCAGACCTCGATTCAGTTCGTTCCATTTCGTTCCAGGCAACAAGTCATTGAGGGTCCCGTCTCCGTTGAAATCAATCCCGGCAACTTGTGCGCGGAAAGGAGGCTTGCTTAGAAACGTAGAGACTGAGGAAAACCGAATGCCCCAGGGTAGATCCACGATGCCGGAAACTGTAAGGGAATGCCGTCGATCACCTGCCGTCGGCCCGTAACTCTCAAACCAGTTGTTGTTATTGATGATCCGGTTCAATCCGACACTGCTCGCCAAGGCATAAGCGGCCGTAAATTGGAACCGTCGAGACCACCGGCGATCTAGCTTGATCAGTAACCCTGCGTATCGTGAATTGCCAGCGCTCAGTTG
>JBEBFS010000074.1:0-24181 GCA_040081855.1 Bryobacteraceae bacterium
CCGCTCGGATTCGTTGGGCAGGTCCAGGCGAATCCGCGCGTCGAACCTTCCATCGCGGATCAACGTCGGCTCCAGGCCGTCGAGATAGTTCGTTGCGGCGACGATCAAGAGGCCGTCAGTTTGCCGGTACTGGTCAATTGACTGCATCAACTGGGTCACGAGCGAGTTGTACTCTCGCCCCCCGCCGCCAGCATCCGTTCCGTGTCCCTGCACTTGCTTCCGGCTACCGATCGAATCGATCTCATCAAGGAATAGAACGATCGGCCGGTTGGATACGGCGGCTTCAAAAGCACCCCGGATTCTATCGGCACCCGAGCCAGTGTTTTGCCCCACCAACTCCGGGCACCGCACCTGATAGAAGTTGACGCCGAATTCACCGGCCGTAGCCTCGGCCAGCAGATTCTTTCCCGTTCCTTGCGGTCCGTAGAGAAGAATCCCGTTCTGAACTACCGTCGTCCCGCCCTTTCGGAACCGATTGGCGGCGACGGCCAGCACCTCTTTTTTCGCTCCGGCAATGCCGCCAACATTTTCCATTCTGATTCGTGGGATGTTAGACCATTGACTGGCGACGGCATTGTTGACCCTAGCGGTATTCCCGCCGTGAGTCGTCTGCACTCGAGTTGCCGATTGGCGCCGAAATAATGCAGCAGCGGACCAAACTAGCATCGCGCTCACGGTGAGGAACCAACCGGTGAGGATGGGGAACTTCCAACTAGTCGCCGTCGCTCCCCCGAAGGCGAAATAGAACTCCGCCAAGCCTTGTAGCGTGCCGGACGTCGTTGCGGCAACGATCAGGCGGGCAACAAAGAGAGGAAGGCGAACGCTCGGCGTTGGTAGGGCGAAGAGTATCACCCAAGACAGGACGGCGGCACCGAGTGTTTGTACGAATCCACGAGGCAGAAGGTATACGCAGGCGGCCCCGTCAACCGCAACCAGCATGATCGACACAATGCAACGAGTCACCCACGCGGACCGCTCCGAAGCGGATGACGCCTGTGTTCTCCCGGAGAGGTACTGCGCCTCGCGGACGGCTTTGGTTGCACCCGCACCCAACAGCCAGCCGATCTTATAGGACAGCCAACTCCAGGGGCCCGTAAATACAAATTGCGGCATGGGCTCTATCTTCCCGTCGAGCACCCTCAGAATATCTGATTCGCTCTCGAACTGGAAGCGGTCCATACCGCAATTTCGCGCCTGTTTCCTAGCGAACTACTTCTCTGGCTCCGGAACCGGTTCACTCGTTCCGCCCGGACCCTTGATCAACCGATTCATCTCCCGCATTTCGTTGCGAATGGCAATCAATTCCTGCAACTCCTGGGGCGACATCCCTGCGACAGGGGAACCCACCTGCGAGTCCGCTTGGTGCGAAGTAGTTGAACTCTGAGGCACCCGCAGTTCTTGAGTCGGGGCCGGAGCATTGACGCCGGGCTCATTGAGGACGAGGTAGAAGCGGGTGTTTGCGGGCAACGCCACCACGATGTTCTGCTGGTACGCGAGCATCGCAAGTTGCTGCTCACCGCCCATGGCGATGTTTGACGAGAGACGTTCCCGCAGCAAAATCGAATTGTCCACTTGGCCGCCCAGTCCGCGACCGCCCACGGCGAACGCAGCAATTGTTCCAACACCAGTCAGTGTGCGGGTCAAGAACTTCTTGCCGGCGTTGGTTCCGTTGACAGAACCCTTCAACGCGCCCTGCTCCATGCTCACCGCCAAACCGTTAATCGTCTCCTGCCTCCCATCCGGGAATTCGATGGAATCGAACTTGAGGCTGACCCACCCTTGAGGAGTCGCCTGCGCCAGCGTGCCATATGCCTTGGCGCCAGCCGGCACAACGATCTCACCGTTCCGTTCGTAGTTGTATTCGATCACTGCTACGACCGGCACCTTCGCTGCGGAACTCACGGTGTGCTGCAGACGGGCCACCAACTTTGTTCCCTGCGGCAGCAACGGCGCGGATTTCAGTCGAGACATTGCCGGGAGAGCTCCGCCCCCGCCCGCGACACTGCCGGTATTGCTACGAACGAAGACAAAGGACGACTTCTTGAGCGAGTCGTTCGAGTTCGACGCTGGGGCCACGGGAACTGGAGGCGCGGGCTTTGCAGTGTTCTGCTTCGCCTGATATTCAGCGATTGCAGCGTTCCAATCCGTTACCTCGGTTGCCCGTCTGGGCGGTGGCGTCAGCCCCTGTCGACGGTATGCTTCGGCAAGGGCGGGGTCCTCGAAATCGACTGTGCCTAGTGCCGGACGCGCTGGACGTTTCACGGGTGCGACCGGCCTGGGGACATTCTCTGTAGGTATCGGCGTTCCGCGATTCCGCATCGTTCCAAGCAGATCCTTCTCGGTCAGCTCACCCGTTTCATCGTTCGACTGCTGGGCCGCGTTCAACTGGGGAATAACCGAGCGATTCGCAGACTCTGTTGCGGTCGCATCGGCCTGCGGCCGTCCGAGATTCGGCTGTGTCTTCCGTTCCTTATTGGACGGATCAGTCGTGGTCGTAAATAGGCCAAAGAAGAGAAACAGACAGCCCACCGCAGTAGCGCCCAGAATCACCGCGCCACGAACCCGGTCGCCCGACTTCTGCTCTCTCGCCGATTCCGGAACCCGCCGGAATCGCGCAGCGAACGCTTCAAACGCGCTCCCGGCCGGTGATCTATCGGTATCGGCTTCTGACACCTGTTCCGGAATCGGCTCCGCGACGGATTGCATCGGTTTTGCATCTTCCGTAGGCGCCAAGTTTTCCTGTAGCCGACCCTGTTGGAATTCATCTTTTGAGTCACTTTTCATGATGGCCTTCCTTCCTTACAGCGGAAACTCCAAAACCGATGGGTGCGAGCGCCGGTCGATCCACCGCGCCGCTCTCCGCGATTTGCAAGAACAGCGTCTCGTTCGATTGCTTGAAGCCGGGTCGTGCGAAGACGACGACCCCATCGGTACGCTCGCCTGGGCCGATTCGTTTTCGAGTCAGGCGGTATTGCTCCACGGCCAGTTGCTCGCTTGTGCTCCAGCGGCCTCGCTTCACCGGAAAGCCCTTCTTTACCTTGCCTGCCAACTGAATCTGTGGCGGCAGAATCTCAATCGCGTGAGGCTGTGTGTTCACCACCGAAAACAGCACGAGAACTTCCTGACCCTGATCGATCACCTCGGAAATCCCCGCCTTAACCCTATCCCCGCGCGCGTCCGGCGTGTCCGTTCGCATTCCATAGAGTACGGGAAGGCCAGCGCGCTGTTGCCGCTCGAGCAACAACGTGAGCCCATCGCGTTCGATTGCTTCGCTCATTGGCGCGTACTCAACGGGAGTCTTTGGGGACGTGAGAACCGGCACCACTCTCTGCGGAGCCGCTGTCTCGGCACCACTAGCGCCGCTCTCCTCAACCAGGAACGATTCGGCTAGTCGGTAGGTAAGTACGAAGTCCACGGGCGGCTGCGCTGACGGGCCA
Source organism: Bryobacteraceae bacterium (assembly GCA_040081855.1). Lineage (GTDB taxonomy): Bacteria > Acidobacteriota > Terriglobia > Bryobacterales > Bryobacteraceae > Palsa-187. Next base: position 3,438 of record JBEBFS010000074.1, read on the forward strand.
TCGCTCCTCAGGAGGAAGCTCAAATGCCGACCGGACACAGTCGTCACCAGGAGATTGGAAGCCGCGCCCTCTTCGGACACTGGCTTCACCAACACCAGCGTCGGCTCCTTCTCAGAGTGCTCTGCGAGGAATTTCCCCGGATCCCCTAGCACCACAGAGCTGACCGCCTCCGGCAACCGGATCGCAGTGGTGAAGCGCGGGGCCAATCGGACCACGCTCACCTGGTCGTTCACCGTTCTCTGACTGACCACAGGTTTGATCTGTGTCTGCGCCGCCGCGAGCGCGGCCACTGCAATCATCGCAAAAGGTTTCATTTAGTTCCCACCCCTTCCCGCAGCAGCGTCTCCCAACGATTTCGGCGATAGAGATACGCCACGCGTTCCACGTAGTCGTGAACTTCCTTCGAGAAGGCGACAGTCAGCCCATCTCGTGGTATCCGTCGCTCGCCCGCGATGTAGGCGGCCATGATGAGCCGTTTGTCATCGCCAAATCGGACCCGCAGCAGCGCCAGATACGCCACACCCGCCCTGATGTTTTCGCGCACATCGAACCTGTTGGTTACCCGAAACGTGGCTGCCGTATCGGGCATCAATTGCATGACGCCCGCTGCACCTGCGCTCGATACTGCCCGCGAATTCCCAGCCGACTCAACTTCGATTACGGCGTGGACAAGCTCGCGCTCGACGCCGTAGCGGTCCGCCCAATAATCGACCCAACGGCGCACATCATTCGATTGCGCGGACGCGACGGTTGCCGCCATCGCAAGAATGACGGCCAGCCTCACGCTGCTACCTCGCTAGAGCCCTTCATGGCAGCAAGCGCTTCGTCTCTGTACTTCAGAGCCGTCGCAACCAGGCTTTTGAAACCATCCTTCAATAGCAACCGCTTCACGTCTTCCTCCGTCTTTGCGAGGAACGGCAGCAGAACGTCCCGCATATCCGACCGAATCTCGACCTCGCCTAATAACTGCAACGCCCGTACGAACTGCACAATCTCATCAATGGACGGCGGCTTCACTAGGTTGTATCCCCGTAAGGCCTGCGCCAGTCCAACCGCCTGCGCCTTCAGTTCCAGCGGGGCATCGACGGTGCGGATATCAAGAATTTCGACTTCTTTGCGAACGTCGGGATGCTCGATGCGCTTGTATAGGCTGCGCCGCCGCAGTGGATCGCCCAGCCGCCTTTCCTGATTGGAAGTCATCACTACGAACGGAATTGTCTTGGCCTTGACGGTGCCGAGCTTGGGAATCGTGATCTGCCAATCCGAAAGGATCTCAAGCAGCAATGCCTCAAACTTCTGATCTACTTTGTCCAACTCATCAATAAGCAAGACGACGGGCCTCGGCTGTAGGAGCGCCTGCATCAACGGTCCGTGGGTGAAGAAGTCGAGCGTATGTAGACTCGACCGGAGCTTCTCCCACTCCCGGTCAATCACGTGCTCCTGCGTCTCCAGATACAGGCGTTGGAGCGCCTCGTCGAATGATCCAATCGCCTGTTTCTCTGTGATGCCTTCAAAGCACTGGAGCCGTATCAATTCAGTCTTCGCTGCCGCCGCGAGGGCTTGCGCGAGAAATGTCTTGCCCGTTCCCGGCGGGCCTTCCAGCAAAATCGGTTTCTGCATGCGAGTGGCGAGCCACATGATTTGGACGAGGACCGGATCGGTGGCATAACCGGCTTCGCGCAATCCGCGCACAACGTCTTCTTGTGTGGTGAACGTCATCCCACGGTCAGAGTAGAGTCGATTGACGTCTTGGCAAATCAACTTCAGCGTCTCGGCTGAAGTCTTTAGAGAAGTTGTCCTCCAGCTCCTATGCAATCAGCGAGCGCAAACGTGCTGAGATAGCTGGACCAATCACGAGGGACATCACGCGGAGTTGGACACCCGGACATCGCGCAAGATACTTGATGCCGAACATCGCGGCCATCACGCATTTCTGAGCGCGGCGGACATCGCGCAAGAATCGCACTCGAACAGTCAGGACATACCGCAAATCTGGACAAGTCAGGACATCGCGCGAAATCCGCAGCTGTGCAGTCAGGTCAACGCGCGCAATTGAGCAGCCCCGGACATCCCGCAATAAATCTGCATCCGAACACGCTGGTCATCACGCAGATTGCGGAAATCCGGACATCCCGCGCGTGTTTGTCCACTTCGAGTGGCGTCGATGCGTATCGCGGTTAAAATACCGCGTGCCTACTCTAGCTGCGATCCTTGACCACCTGACTGCGGCGCCTGTTCGCGACACAGAGTCACGAGCCCTTCAGACCATCGCCTGTCGGAACCGCACTCACAGTTCGGACATTCTGCTGCGAGCCCAGAAGCCATCCGGGGCGTGGTCAGCCGAACCGAATGCGGGACCCGACAACTGCTTCCACACGGCACTCGCCCTGCTGGCATTGAAGGCCTTACGGCCCAATGATCCAATGCCACAGCACGTCGATCACGCATTCGCATGGTTCGACTCGATTGTAGGCGCCGAGAACCACTGGCTATGGAAGTGGAAGTTTCGCTATTTTGATCGGCAAGTCCGGTTCGATCCGACCAAGACTGGATGGCCTTGGGTTGAGGGCACGGTGAGTTGGGTCGCTCCGACCGCCACGGTGATGCTCGCCCATCGGGCCTGGACACGTGATTCCCCACGCCTCCTGACGGCCACGCGAATGTTGATGGACCGCGCCTGCCCGCAAGGCGGTTGGAACGCCGGGAACTCTGAGGTATTCGGCGTAGCGCTCGATCCGCATCCCGACTTCACGGCGATGGCCCTGCTTGCGTTGCACGGCGTTGTAGACCGCAACCAGCCCATCATCTCAAAGTCACTCGACTACCTGTCCCTCCGACTGCGGAAGTCAGAGTCGTTGTACTCGCTGGCGTGGGGCGTGCTCGCGCTCGATTGGTGGAGCCACACCGGATCGGGCGACTTGACCGGCCGATTACGAGATCGACTCGCCTCAATGGATCCCTCGCTTGCTCCGGTCCGCACGCTGGCGTTGACAGTAATTGCGTGCGATCCACCAGCGTTCCTCAAATATGGAGGCCATCAATGAACCGAAGGAGAATCTTGGAGGGAGGAGCCATCGGAATCACCGGGGCCGCAGTAGCGGCGCGCCTCTGGCCCAGGTCTGGCTTTCCCCGCCGCCAGCAGGAGTCCGTCGTTGCGATCCTTCGCTGCGATGACTATGCAGCGTGCCACAGGGCCGTCGAAGATGGACTCCGCCTGCTCGCCCCGTCCGTTCGCGGCAAACGGGTGCTGCTCAAACCCAATCTCGTCGAATACTCCACGAAGGCGACGATCAACACGCACCCGAGCGTGATCGCCGCGACGGCAGATTCTCTGTTCCGCCTCGGTGCCTCCGAAGTAGTGGTCGCCGACGGCCCCGGTCATGTGCGCGATTCAGAGATGCTGATCGACGAAAGCGGTCTCAAACACAGCCTGGCCGAAGTTGGCCGGATTCGATTTGTCGATCTTAACTTCGATGCCGTTCGCCGCGTCACGCCACGCGGCGGATTCACGTCATTCCGCGAACTGTGGCTTCCGGAAACCGTTCTCGCCGCCGACGTGGTGATCGCAATGCCCAAGATCAAGACCCACCATTGGGCCGGGGTGACGCTCAGTCTCAAGAACCTCTTCGGCTGCATCCCCGGCAACGTCTACGGTTGGCCAAAGAACGTCCTGCATTGGGAAGGCATCGACAATTCAGTCGCGGAACTCGCGGCGATCATCCCCATTCACTACGTGATCGCCGATGGAATCGTAGCGATGGAAGGCAACGGCCCCTTGCACGGGCCATCGCGTCACCTCGGCTGCTTAGTTTTCTCTAACGATCCCGTCGCAGCCGATGCCACCTGCTGCCGCCTGATGGGTATTGAGCCCTCGCGCGTTCGCCATCTTCAAATGACGGCTCCCCTCGGCAACGCCTCGCCTGAGCGCATTACACAACTGGGCGAGCCAGTGAGCGCGCGGAAGCAGAGCTTTGTCTTGATGTCAGAGTTCCGCCACATTGCCGAGCCGTAGCATCTCGAACAACGACGTCTTGCTTGACCGACCGCCTCATTGCGGCCCCTCGCGATATCCTAAGAACGCCGTATCTCGGGCCTCGATTCGGTACACCGCAGCATATTGAGGCAGGTCGCCGAAGATGGCGGACGGACCGTCGAGGCGACTGTCACTTGCAGCCCGCAGGAGGATTTGTCGGCGTCTGAAAGCTGCCTTCCGGTAAACTTGATCGAGAGGGTCGGTCGTCCGTGTCGTTTAAATCGCAATTTTCGGCCTCGCAAGACAAGGCCCACAATCGTAACATCGCGTCGAAAATCTATGAGGAGCTGTCCAAGCTCCGTGCGGGTGTGGATGTGTCGGCTACGACACCAAAGCGTTGGGTTTGGGAGTTGATCCAGAATGCGAAGGACGTGAATATCGATGGTAAGGTCCGCGTTCGCATCGAGGCTGACCTTGATGGCGCGGACGCCCACGTCACGTTCAAGCACAACGGGGGTGCGTTCTCCCCAGAGAATATTCGTTTCCTTATCGAGCAGGTTTCCTCGAAGGACCGGACGAATGACAGCACCGGACGCCCGACAACGACCGGGAGGTTCGGAACGGGATTTCTCACGACCCACTTGTTGTCCGAACGCGTCGTTGTCAGGGGTGTCGCGGAGGGGAGGAGCTTCCCACCGAAGAGATTCAAGCTGTCGCTTGATCGCAGCGGCGCTGAGCTGGATGACATCATCAATGCCGTACAAGCCGCGAAAGAATCAATCCTAGGCCTGGATGACCAACCGGAGCATACGGGATACGTTCCCGGCAAGTTTAATACTGCCTTCCGCTACGAACTCGCGGACAAGACCGGCAAAAACGTCGCGCGCGCCGGGCTGGCAGACCTCGACACCTGCCTCCCCTATACGCTCGCATTCGTGCGAGAGATCGAAAGCGTTGAGTATCCCAACCATCGGCTGAGGCTCGAAGAGCCCGACGACGAAAGAGAAGACGGTGAGGTGCAAATCCTTTTAGTGACTGCGGCTGATCCCGAAGAGTTCGCCGGTCCGGAGACATCCTCGATCGCGTTGCTCAGCAGCGGCCTGACCATGATCGCTATACCGGTGAAGCAGACAGGCGACGGTGTGCGGATCCTCCCGCTCGGCCCCGGTGTCCCCCGATTGTTCTGCGATTTTCCCCTCCTGGGGACTGAAGCGTTCCCGTTCCCGGTAGTCGTCGATAATCCGACCTTCTATCCGACCGAACCGCGAGACGGCGTGTTCCTCACCAAGACCGATCGGCCCTTTCCTCAGAGTGAGCACAACAAAGGCATCATTGAGGAAGCCCTCGCGCTCTATCACTTGTTGCTCGACCATGCGTCGCAAAACGAGTGGCAAAATCTCTATCTCCTCGCCGCCGTGAAACCAGTGCAAGCGGAGCTCGCCCGGCTCGATCAGAAGTGGTACATATCCGAGATCCTCAAGCCCATGCGGGACACCCTCCTGCGCACCAAGATCGTGCGGACGGCAGCCGGCAACATGGCTCCCATCCACTCGCCTGACGGCAATAACATCTGGTTTCCGGCTGGTGCCACCGACAAGATCAGGCGCGCCATTTGGCGCTGTTGCAAGACGTGGATTCCCGGACAGCTACCAGCACAATCAGAGGTCGAAGCTTGGCATGACATCATCTGGCAAGAGTGCAACAAACTCACGTTCGACCAGGTCGCAACATTCATCGAGGGCGACGACACGATCGAAAAGCTCGCAGGCGAACTCTCGGAAGGAAAGGACGTCCACGAGTGGCTCAATGAATTTTATGCGACCTTGAAACTCGACGAGACCGCCTTCCTCGCCGTGGTCACCAAACGACGCATCTTCCCCAACCAGAACGGCACGTTCAAGAAAAAGGCCGACCTCTCCCGAGACGCTGGCGACATCGACACCGCGCTCTTGGACATCCTCAAACTCCTTGGGAACGACCTCCGCGATCACCTTCTTGATCCGGAGATCGACACGGTCCTTGATGATCTCTCCCAAAAGGACGGAGGCTTCGTCGTCAATCAAATCACCGCAGCGATCGACAAACTTATCGTCGACCGAAGCGCCATGGACAGCAAACGGCCGGCAATCTCCGAACTACTGCTCTGGTTCCACAGGAACCCGAAAAACGCAAAGAAGTTCTTCCCGATCCTGTATGAGAACAAACACCGGCTCTACGACGACGAGGAAATCCTCGACAACATCAAACACGCAGATCAACTCAAGCAACTCTTCAGCCGCTACAACGTAAAGGACGTTGACGAGCTCCAAGCCGTCATCGAGAAGCACACCGCTGGCTCGCAGCTCTTGCCCGTGACACAGCAGATCATCGCCAGCCTAGGAATCACGTCTATTGAGGAGTGGGAGAAAGCACTCGAAGACAAAGACCTGGCCGCCCTCTTCGACCATAAGTCCATGCCGACAACCGACATGTTCGTCTTGGCACAATCGTTGATCAAGAAGGCCAAAGCCCGCGTGAAGGCGCACTTATCGAAGCTCAAAGGGTACGATCTGAGCGAAATGGACGAGACCGCAGTGACGATCCTCGCGGGAGTCAAGCATGACGGCCGGGACGTGACCATCGTCGTGAGACCCGCGTACGATGGCACAGTGATCATCTACTATCAATCGGAAAGGGACGTCCTGGACTTCGTTGACCACGAACTCTGGGTCGATACGGTCACGGATGTCCGGCGGATCACGTTCGGCCACATTCTCAAGAAGACCGAGATTCGACGGTTCCCGATATAGACACCATGGATATCGCTCAAGAAACACTGGACCGCATCGGCCAGCCCGAATCCGAGCGGCTCGAATACAAAGCGGTGCTGCCGCCCGCCGCGACAGTTGCGCAGCTGATCGGATCATTCGCCAATACCAAGGGGGGAGCCATCGTCCTCGGCGTCGTCGAAGACGGCAAAAACGTCATCATCAATGGGCTCAGCGACGAATTCCGCGCCGTGCAGATCACGCGCAAGGCAATCGATCTGCTGTCGCCGCAGCCTACCGTGAATTACGACTACGTCGTCCATCTGGGCAAACGACTCTTCGTCATCGAGGTAAAGATGGCGAGCGCAGAAGTTTCGCTCGGTGGGAAAGTGTATGTCCGAGCTGGCGAGCGCACGACGCTCAAGCAGACAGCCCCCGTCAAGACCATCACCGACCTCGGCATTGACCGGCTGTCGAAGGCCCTGCAGGAGGATCGCAAATCCTGCACCGAAGCAAGAGCGAAGCTGCTCGACCACTACGAAAGCGTGCTTCGCATCCTCGACGACCTCAGCAACCTCCTGTATCCCGACGGTTCTGGCGTCCCGACCAACAATCCTGAAGGCAAGATGCTCATGCGCATTCTCTTCTCCTCCTGCGCGGACACGTTCGAGACGTTTATGTCGGATCTCCTGTACGAGATGTACCTCGCGAAGCCCGAGACACTCAAATCGGACGCGCCAATAACCGTCAAAGAAGTCCTGGACTGCTCCGACATGCAAGAGTTCATCACCCGTTACGCCAAGGAGAAACTCAAGAAGCTCCAACGCGGGAGCGTTAAAGGCTTCATCGCGGACAACCAAGCGATCAAGTCACTCAACGTGTTCGATGCGACGCGCATCGACGAGATCGAAAAAATCCTGCAGATCCGACACCTCTACACGCACCAAAACGGCATCGTGGATGACAGGTTCCGCAAATCGTTCCCGATCACAAAGGTCAACGACGAATACCGCATGACACTCGATGAATTCCTGAACCGCTTCGAGTGCCTTGCACAGGCCATCGAAGCCGTCGATGACGCAGCGCGCAAAACCTTCAAACTCGCAGCCTTCTCATGAACAACGCCCTACCGTTCACCTGGCTTGGTCCGCGACTTCCTCTTTGCTGGCGGGTTGTCCGCTAGGAGGCTCATGGGGTGCAAATTTACCAATTTACTGCGATGAATCTGTTATCAAATCCAAAAGGAGTCTGTAGCAGCAGGTCATGCCTTCTTCGAGTTGGCGGGCCAGAAGTCTGGTGGGAAGTTGTGCCCTTACTCGCGAGGGAGGGCATTCGGTGGCGACTTTCTGAGTGTCGCCACGGGAAGTTCTGGCATGTGCATTGTCCAGGGGATTGGGCTTCACCAGCGGGTAGAACTCACTTGAGCAACCCAGCCGCACTCGGGCGCTTCACGTTCAAGGTGGGATCCTGATAGCCGTTCAGGACCAGCCACTCCTGTTGCGCCCGGCTCAGCTTCCGATAAGGGACTGCATCCGGATGATTGCGCAGCAATGACGCAAACGACGACTCCGCGATTCTGCCCTTGAAGCGCCGTAGTTTCCCTTCGCGCAGTAGCCGGTAAACGCCCATGCGCGATATCCCCAGGTCACGCGCGACTTCGGAGATCGTATAGCCATTTTCAGGGGGCTCCTCGTCATCTGCCTGCCGGTGACGTTGCGTAAACTTCCGGACAGCTTCCGCGGATCGCTCCGCATCGCGCGTCCAACGCGGCCGCTCTCGCCATGGCAAATTGCCGGGGCCCAGTTCGCGCCGCAGGAAGTCTTGAATCGAACGGGTGGTTCGTCGCAGCGAGTCGGCAAGCTGCTCCAGCGGGGTTCGTGTTTCTGGTTGCGTCGCTGCCCAGGCTTTTACCAGGCCAGCTTCCTTGGTGGTCCAAATTCGCATCTCGGGTTACCTCCGAATCTGTGATTGCAGCAGGCAGCAGAGGCGCCGTCCTGCGAAAAGAATAGGGTTGATTGTTCGGCGCTGGCAAGTGAAAATGCCAGCGCATGAGTGTTGCTGAGTGTGCCCGTGGAGAGGCGTTAACCGCACGGAATTACGGCCATTGCCGCTTCGCCGAAAATTGTCAGCGGGCTGCGTTGGTTGCGACAAAATTCTCGACGCAATTGCAGCCAAAGCCACAAAACGCCGCTTCGCGCGCTGATTTCGCGGGATCACGGGAATCGCCTTGCAACGACATCGGGAGGCGTTCTATGCTAGAACCTCACCAATGCAGAGAGTGAGAACCGCTGGCTACCCTTGAAGTTGCATGAGCTCGGCGATCCAGCGTAAGACGCTAAATTGAATTTCGGAATGAGCGGACCCAGAGAGACGCGTCCAGATTCGGACGCCCCAACCGGCGCCCTTGCACTTCACCGCGACATGCGCGACCAAGCGTTGAAAGTGCCATGGCGCGAGCTTGCCTCCGCATGCGAGCAGATGGCAACATGGCGGTCATTCGGACTCTGGGTGCGAGCGATTGCCGATGCCGAGATGGCGTTACCCGACTGGCTGGCCGTTGTGATCGAGGATCGCTGTCCGGCATTCCTACAAAGCCGCCGCACCGGTTCGGCCGTGGAATCTCTGTGGCTCGATCTCAGTGGATGGGTGGATTTCCATTTCTTTCCTGAAGCGATGCAAGGCGGCTGGATTCAAGCTCTTCACTACTACTACGGCCGCCAGCAAGCGTCCGAACGCATCTGGCAGCACTGGACTCGCATGGATGGGGAATGGCGGATGCGAAGGCCCGCAATCTATCCGACCTTCGATCAGTGGCAACAGGAGATCGCGAACGCCTCGCCCCCGACAGCGGCATCGTCTCAGTACGTCGAATGGGAGGCTTTCGCCCTCTGGGTCCGCAGCTTGGTGGAAGCGGCGCGCGAGGTTCCGGCCATCGTGCAAGTAACTCTGGATGCACGCTGCCCCGGCTTCCTCGCCCGCGTCATGGCGGTCCGCGGCAAGCCGTGCTCCAACCCTCAGTGGCTATGGGATCAACTGCGCTGCTGGATCGAGGAACACGCTTTTGCCGAGGCATTGCGAGATTCGTCAATCGATAGCGTTCGGGCCGACGCGCACCGGCAACTCCGTTCCGAGCGGGTTGTCGATTACTGGACCGTCGCGCAGAACTGCCTCACAAAAGAGGCGCTGCCAACATTTGAGCAGTGGCTAGATCAGGCGGATGCGTTCGTCATTCGCTGACTATTCGGCCTCAGCCGCCGCCTTATTAACAGGTCGCTGATACCCGAGCGAACGAACCCAATTCTGGGCTTCGACCGTCAGGCTGTCAAAGGGAATCAGGTCCGAATGCTCCCTGCAGAATTGAGCCAGGGACTCATCCGTGATCCGGCTGTGTTTCCGCACAAGCCAACCCGAATGGACCCATGCCTTCACCTGCGCCTCGCTGACGTTGAGGTAGCGGATCAGGTCTTTGGTCTTCTGGCCCCCAAAGAAGGTCGCATCAAAACCGAGTCGTCGAACTCTCGCCAGAATCGCTTTGGGCGTGCGCCTAAGCCGACGAGCGATCGTATCCAAACTACAATCAGCCAACTCGCGAAGTGTCTCGTCGAGCCCGTGGTCCCAGCGGCGTGCGGGCTCGGCGCGATGATTCGTCACTCCCAGGAAATGCGCTCGCCGCGCGACCGCATCGTGTGTCCACTCTGGATGCAACGCCAGAATCTTCATGGTCGCCGCATGCGCCCCTTCACGCCCGTTGCCGTATTCGGCGACCAAGATCTTATCCTCTACGTCCGTCCACTCGTGAGAGTCGTACGGAGGCCGAGTTCTCTTGGTGAGGCCAAGGTAGACGATGCGCTCCCAAATAGCAGATTTTGAAATGCCAGGGTGGCCGCGACGAATAGAATCTATGGACCGCCTCTCGTGGTCTTCGCCAGATCGCGCGGAGTCGCGCAGGAAGTCATCTAATTCTGCGGTCCAGCAGTTGCAACGCGTGGACCCGTTCAGGTTGCTCTTGTGAAACCCGTTGAGACCACTTTGCGGCGAGACGTCGGTCTCTTCACGTAGCTTAGGCGCGGCACCTTCGGACGACGGGAAGCTCGCGCTTCCGTGCTGGTCGACCGAGGCTGCCCCAGCCAACCCGGGGGAGGAAGGGTGCTGTGCCCGTGAAGTTCGCTTCGGCATACGACGCCTGTTTAGTCCCTACATGAATGAGGTCCAACGTGGTGAACAATTCTCCGATAATAGTGAGCCTTTCGGCATCGTAGTCGAGGGCCAAGACCAAGTCAATGGATGAAGGCCTGATATCCCCAAAGACTTTATAGATGCACAGTTTGGTGTTCTCGTTCCACGGACCAGCGCGCCACCCACATTTGCGGGGGTCTAGGCACACTGCCAAAATTCTCAACGCAATCGCCGCACGCAGCGGCAGCGTGCCCGCAACGGTTAGGACACGAAGCGTTGCGCAATAGTGAATAGCGGAGGATAACGGCAGAAGACGTCAACCCAACTTCTTGCCGTTTCGCGGCGGCGTCACCGGAAGCATCTTGCCGCCGGACTCAATCCATTCGATCAAGAGGTGTTCCTCCACGCGCATTTGGCGGCCCATCCGTACGATGGGGAGAATGCCTTGCCGGCCCATTTCGTAGGCCCTTTGAAGAGAGACGCCCAGGCGCTGGGCCACGTCATCCATGTGAAGAAGCCGAATGTGGATCCGCTCGGCCGGAGTTGTTTCATTGAGGAGTAGAGTGCTCATGTTGGTTTTATACACGAATTCCCACAGGCGACCAAACGACTTGCTACACACCCTTACGGGGCACAGCCAACTCGCTTGGAGAATATCTGATTTGCCCTTACGATTGCCTCGTGGCTGGACAAATCATACCCAGAGGAAAGAACATTTGGATCGTTCGGGTCTATCTCGGTGAGCATCCGCAGACCAAGAAGCGCGTCTACCAGAATCGGACAATTCACGGCAGCAAGAAGGCTGCAGAAGCGGCTCTTGCCGCGATGCTGCTGGAACGCGGGGCCGGGACGCCCACGGAGACTGCTCGCAAGACCAAGATCAAGGATCTATTGGAGGAGCTAGTCGCGGACTACCGGATCAATGGAAAGTCGGTCGATTGGTGCAAGCTTGTCGTCGACAAGCATCTTGATCCGTTCTTCGGCCATGTCCCTGCTGGGAAGCTCACGACTGAGATGGCCCGCAACTACGTCGCGTTCCGCCAGACGAAGGAAATTGCCAACGCCACGGTCAATCGCGAGTTGTCCTTGTTGCGGCGGGCCTTCAATCTAGCGCGGCTTTCAACGCCGCCTCGCGTTGCTTCGGTGCCGTACATCCCCATGCTCGAAGAGCGCAATGTCCGGAAAGGATTCTTTGAAGACGAGCAGTTCCACGCGCTGATCGCGGAACTTCCAGATCACCTGAAGCCGTTGCTTGCCTTCGCCTATTACACCGGTTGTCGCCGCGGGGAGATCCTGAGTCTCCACTGGACTCAAGTGGACCTGCAGCGTGGGGTCGTCCGATTGGAAGCGGGAACCACAAAGAACGATGAGGCCCGCGTCCTGCCGCTTGTGCCCGAGCTACAAGAGATTCTCGCCGAGAGAAAGCGCCTCCGGGATCTGAACCACCCGCAGTGCTCCTGGGTCTTCTTTCACGATGGAGAACGGATTCGGTCGTTCAAGACAGCCTGGGCAGGCGCCTGTACGCGGGCGGGTCTGGTGAACGAGGCGGGGGAACCCGAAAAGCTTTTCCACGACCTCCGCCGGACCGGCGTGCGCAATCTGGTTCGAGCCGGCGTACCGGAAACGGTCGCCATGAGGATCTCAGGTCACAAGACCCGGAGCGTCTTCGACCGCTACAACATCACCTCGGAAGCCGACCTCCAGGACGCCGCCGAGAAACTCGCCAAGCACCTTGCCGAGAAGCGCAAGAAGCCTTCCGAATCGTAGCGCAAAACGCTCTGAATCAAACTCCGGAAAACGGGTCCAGCCGCACACAACCCGCACACAAGAAGAAAATCCGCACACTATACGCACACTAACGCGAAAACGCCCTCCAGTGGAGGGCGTCTGAAACTCTGCAACTTGTTGATGTTATGGGTTCGAATGGGAGGCCTTGAGCCTCCACTCACTTGCGAGAACTAGAACGATTGTCTAAAGCCCAAGGCCCGCTCTCGCGGCCAGAGGACGGCGCGGGCACGGACGTTCGACAACGGCCGTCACCTGGGAAATCGGCCCAGACGTCGTTGGAACCCAAATCCCGGCTCGTTAACGGTGAGTCTCGAATTCGGGGTGGGCCCTAATCAACCGAAGAAGCCACTCGCGGTGGCGTTCTCCTAGGGAACTCATGCCGTCGGCAGTGACCCAACGAGTTCGAAGCCCACTACGCTAGCCTTCCCTCGCAGTCTCAATTGATAGAGAGCAATACTCCCGAAGTGCGGTACACTGTACAATTACTCGACTGTAGCAATTCGAACGACGACGGTGCCGAACAAGGCACCCGCCTTTCCCCAAATCGGGTGCGCGACGGTTGTAGATACCTTAGGAATGGACTTGCCCCATGGCCGATTCGCCAATTACTCCACGATCTCACGATTTTGCAGCGTGGTACCAAGACGTTGTCCTTGAGGGCGACCTAGCTGAACCCGCAGAAGTTGTGAAGGGTTGCATGGTCATCAAGCCAAACGGCTATGCGATTTGGGAGATTCTCCAAAGCGAACTTGATAGGCGGTTCAAGGCTACCGGTCATCAGAACATCTACCTGCCTCTTTTGATTCCTCAGTCGTTTCTCCGCAAAGAGGCCGAACACATCGAGGGCTTTGCTCCCGAACTCGCAGTCGTAACAATTGCTGGAGGGAAGGAACTGGAAGAACCATACGTAATCCGCCCCACATCCGAAACGATTGTAGGACATTTTTTCTCCAAGTGGGTGCAGAGTTACCGAGATCTACCACTTCTGTACAATCAGTGGGCTAATGTGGTGCGTTGGGAACTCCGCACACGGATGTTTCTTCGCACTACAGAGTTTCTATGGCAGGAAGGACACACGGCTCATGCAAGTCACGAAGAAGCGACTCGGGAAGTGCTTTCAATCCTAGATCTGTATGCGGAAGTAGCGGAACAAGTAATGGCAATGCCGGTCATAAAAGGAGTAAAGAGTAGGGCGGAAAAGTTCGCCGGCGCTCTTCGTTCCTACTCCATCGAGTCCATGATGCAGAACGGATTAGCCCTTCAGGCCGGAACCAGTCATGACTTGGGACAGAACTTCGGCAAAGCCTTTGACGTCCAATTCCAAAACAAAGAAGGCCGACTGGACTACGTGTGGCAGACAAGCTGGGGAGTGAGCACCAGATTAATTGGAGGTCTGGTCATGACGCACTCTGATGACAAGGGTCTTGTTCTTCCGCCAAGGATAGCACCGGTAAAGAGTGTGATCGTGCCCATATTCAGGAAGGATGCGGAGCGAGTTGTGGTTTTGGAGGCGTCTGAGAAGCTTGCAGCACAATTAGGTAGCCACGTCGATCGGCGAGAGGGTATCAGCCCCGGAGCTAAGTTCTTTCACTGGGAGCGACGTGGCGTACCGGTAGTCTTTGAACTTGGACCCCGCGACGTGGCCGCGCAAACAGTTGTGCTAAAGCGTCGCGATACTGGCAACAAGGAAGTCGTCAAGTTAGATGTGGTTGCGGAAGTTTTACAAACAACACTTGCTGACATTCAGCAAAGTTTGTTGGAGTCGGCTAGAGCGCGACTCAAGGCAAACACGACCCTCGCAAACTCTCTTGATGAATTGGAGGCTTGCCTGGCAGATGTGACCGCAGAGAAAGGCGGAGGTAAATTCGTCATGGTGCATCTGAAAGACGATCCTGCTGTTGACGCTCGGATAAAGGAAATCAAGGCTAGCGTCCGAAATATTCCTCTCATCGACGAGTATGATGGGCCTGGCGCATGTATTGTGACGGGTGATCGGGTGGAACGTCGTGTAGTTGTGGCAAAAGCATATTAATTACACCTGCGCGCGCTCGTGGAAACAAGTATCGAGGCTCTAGACGTGACCTTCGTCCTTATCATGACTTGTCCGTTGTCCTCTGTACTGGCGGAGCCTGGGAAATGATTGCCTCGGACCGGCCGAGAGTCGTAAGCGTCTCTTGGTTGCAAACGACCAGCGCGTCTCAACTTCTAGTTACTAGGGCAGCTGAGTTGCTTTCTGACGACGAAGGTTTGAGAAAATCTCGTCTATTCTTCCCCGAGGACCGGCGTGACTATGTGTTGGCCCACGCACTTCTCCGCATATCTCTGTCACGACATTTTCACTGTTCGCCGGTAGATCTGCGGTTCGGCCGAGCGTCGATGGGCAAGCCATACTTGCTGGTAGACAATCAAGGAGGCAGGATAGACTTTAGTCTTTCGCATGCGAGGGGCTGCGTCGCCTGTGCTCTTGGTCAGGACCTGGATGTCGGCGTTGACGTTGACGTACTCGACGAGAGTTTTGAAATAGCGCAATTCAGTGGCGTCTTCTCATCTGCCGAATTCGATGAGTTGCGCGCACTTGGATCCTCTAAGGCAAGAGTTGAACGCTTCTTGACGCTTTGGACTCTCAAGGAGGCGTATTCGAAGGCAACTGGACAAGGATTGTCAAATCCGTTTTATGATTTGTCATTTTCGGTTAGCGAGTGCGGAACGGTGACCATTCGTACGCCGAACGAAACCGGAACTGGACGTGACCGTTGGCATTTCGCCCTCGCTTCCCCAACTCAAAATCATCGCCTGGCCGTGGCGGCTCGAGCGCCAATCGAAGACTCGTGCTGTTTTGATCTAAAGCCTCTTGAGAGTGCGGAATGCCTATTCGACTGACGAGCAGGCTATTTAGATGCCGACGTTCAAGAATCCCAGTTTTTCCCTTTCCCGGTTCACCAGCAGTCCCTCCGTGCCAACGTCTGCATCCCTTGACGGCCTCGTACTACGCAGGTACATAATTCATAGATGGAACGTCTCCGATGCCTCTCGTAACGGTCGCCAGTGGAATCCAAGTCTTGGTCGATGACAATGCGGCATCTTTAGGCCATTGGATTCCGGGCACCTTCGCGGGGGCACTGAACTCGATGAACGGATGTGAAACGCTTGCCCTGATCCTACCTCGACCGGTCTATATGGAAATCGCTGAGAACCTTTCGCTGATCCGGGCGAGCGCGTCCGTCGCGAGGTCGTATCGAAGCCTCAGAAAGGGCGCCACCGGACTACTCCAGTACAGGGATCTGACAAGGGTCAAAGGGGCAAGGGAAATCCTATTCTTTCAGGTTCCTGCGAGTGGGCCTCCTCGGATAGCGGCGGCAAAGGCGACTACGTCGGGATTCGAGATTACGCCCGCAGTTGCGGAGCTACGCTCACTTCTGAGCGCACCCCGGCTGATGTCCCTCCCTACGCGAGCCAAACTCCGCCAGCTAAATTCAGCACTGAGAACTGAGTCCGGGTTCTGGTTCGTGGCCGCTCCAATACTTGCCTGCGAATGGGCCGACTCCACTCTTGAGGACCACATAGCATCAGGCGGAGCATTGTCATCTTGGGGAGCGCGTGATTTGCTTCGCTTTGTACGGAGAATGCTCCGCGGACTTGCCGCCCTACATCGAGCCGGAATCATGCATGGCGATCTTCGCCCATGCAATATTCTCTGTGTCGGTGACCCTGCAAAGCCACGGAATTACTTCTTAGCCGAATACGGCCGATTCCCCTCTACGGCAGAACTTTGTCCGACGCAGCACTACTTTCTTCCTGGCATCCGAGACCATCGATATTCTCCCCCCGAATCATGTCGCGAACTACGTCTCGGAGTTGAGGTCGTTGCGACTAGTGTGCGGGCCAACGAGTTGCGTTTGGTTGCCGGGCCCCGTAACGCCATTCTGGGACGAGATGACTTGAATCGAGATGACCTCTTTGAGCCATTCGCTCAACCGGTTGCTAATGTCCTTGCTATACACGGGCATTCAATTACTTGCGAGACTGGCCGCTCGAAAAAGATAGTCTTTGATAGCAAACTGACTTGGACCAGGGGGACTACCATCTACTCACGATGTCACTCATCACAATGGAGGGTACATGGACGAATGATGGTACCTAGTGGTCGAGTTGCACGCCGGTGCGTCTCGGCCGAAAGCCTATCACTGATGCGACGGGCCTCTGCTTTCAACGATCTGTATGGGTTGGGCATGGTTGCTCTTGACCTGCTCGAAGCATACGGCGTCAACCACAATCTTCTGAAGACATTGGTCTCCGATCGCAGTCGGTACTCCCCACAACACTGTTGGAATATGGCGGCCTCCGTTCATCGGAGTTCGAATGGTCGATCAACAGCGTTGCCTGAGCGCGATCTTAGCCCACTTGCGGTAACGCTCTGGATCATTGCAGTCTGTTTCTCAGCGGCAGGCGCTGATGACCTCGGGATCTACACCAACAATCTTCTCAAGGAGAGCCAGGATGTCGAAATGGGCTTTGCCACTCGCGTTGCCGAGTAAGGGGCGATACGTGGCTTACTTGTTCAGTGCGACGCTCAGACCACTTATGGGTCGAACGCGTGTGGTACGGCAGGAGCAATAGCGTGTTTCAAAAGCCTGTTCACCGTGTCTTTGAGGAAACCGTCGAGCGAGTGCCGCACCATATCGCTATCCGAAGTGGCGGAGACATCCTGACATATCGAGAAGTTAATAGCCGCGCCAACCAGCTTGCCCGTCACTTGATCGCCAAGGGAGTCGTTCCAGGCACTCCTGTGGCTGTCTGCCTAGAGCCTTCGTTGGACATTGCTGTTAGCGCTCTAGCAATCCTCAAGGCGGGCGGAATCTATGTTCCAATCGACCCTGGCAATCCAGTTCAACGCGCCACTTATATGCTCAGCGACTCCGGATCTGACATTCTGATCGCGGGCCAACAACATGCAAGCCGGTTGTCCCCCCCATATCGCTGTTTTATCGACGTTCATGATAGCTCCTTCAGCGATGTACTAGGAGCGTACTCCCCCTCCAACTTGCACGGCGAAGGAGATTGGGAGACCCCCGCCTACATAATCTACACCTCAGGCTCAACAGGTGTTCCCAAGGGTGTTACGGCACCCCATCGCTCGCTTCTGAATCGGCTCAGTTGGGGCTTGCAGGTCTTCCCTTATGCAGCGGGAGACGTTTGTTGTCAAAAGACTCCTATCAGCTTTGTAGATTCTCTTGCCGAAATCTTTTCGCCGTTGATTGGCGGATGTGAGCTCTTCGTATTCCCAGCAGAAGCCGCTCGAGATCCCTCTCTTCTCGCCGCCTTGCTGCAACGACATAGCGTTTCTCGTCTGGTAGCCGTTCCATCGCTAATCAAGGAACTCTGCACCCTTCTATCCAGCGAAAACCGCGTGCTGCCCGGCGTGCGGTTGTTGATGTCGAGCGGTGAGATTCTCTCAGCCTCGCTGGTGCAAAGCGCACACGCCCGGCTTCCACGGGCGACTGTCGTGAATATTTATGGATCGAGCGAAGTAGGAGCCGACGTCTCGTATTTTGTGGTGCCAAGAGATGCAACATTTGCGGACACGATACCGATTGGCGTACCTATCTCCAATACCTCGCTCGATATCCTCGATGAGGACTTAAAGGTTGTACCGGATGGAGAGACCGGCGAATTATACGTTGGGGGTATGGGCCTTGCTATTGGATACCACAATAGGCCCGGCGATACAGCGGCCAAGTTCATACGGGACCCGCGGTGCAGCGAACAGGGCAGCCGACTTTATAAGACGGGCGACAGAGCTCGGAGGCTAACAGATGGAAATCTGGATTACTGTGGACGCGTTGATCAACAGATAAAACTTCGAGGGGTCCGGATCGAATTGGGCGATATTGAGGCCAGCATCTGTCTTCTCCCTGGTATTGACGCTGCGGTGATAGTACCAGAACAGATTGCGGACGACACGCATCTTACTGCCTATTTGAAACGATCGCCCCGCCTGCCAAACGACTACGTCTTTGACTCTGCAGACATCCGACGACGACTTCGAGAGACCTTGCCAGATATAATGATCCCATCTCAGTATGTCATCGTTGACGAGTTTCCGCTAACGCCATCAGGAAAACTGGATCGCCAAGCTCTGTCCTCCCCGCACGAGCGCTCCATTCTGCGGCATCAGCATGTCCCGGCGTCCACTCAAATTGAGCGCTACTTGGCCGATATCTGGTCGGATGTCTTGGGTATTGCTAGAGACACAATTGGCATTCACGACGACTTCTTTGCTCTGGGCGGGCATTCATTCAAACTTCTGAAGTTAATATTTCGCATCTCCAACCGGTTCAACACTTCGCTCGACATCGCGGAGTTCACGCGTATTCCAACCATAGCGGCCTCCGCCCTAACCATCGCTCGTCAGCAAGGCGATTTCGTGGTCACCACTCCTCCGATATGTACTACCCAGTGTGCACTCTCTCCGCCTCAAATTCGCTTAGTTAATGAGCATCCCCTGGACGCCGAACAGATCAGACGCCACAATATCGAGTTTCTAGTGTGTGTCGCTGGCGGACGCCAACAGGTTCACGAGGTTGTGACAAGGTGTCTTGAAAGACACGACGTGTTTTTTCTTACTCACTTTCTTCGTCAGTCAAACGGACTTATCTCACAGTACTTTGGAAAAGGGCTCGCGGCCCCCCCTGTCGACCTCACGGAAAAGTTCGAGAACATTGAACTATTTATCGGCGATGCGAAGTCCCACCGCTCCACGCTAGATCTTCACAATGGTCCCCTCTATCACATAGCTACTTACTCGGCTAGGGACGGGATGGTATACATTTATGGACTCATCAACCATCTACTCATCGACGGGTATTCTCAGCAAGTGCTAATAGGTGAAGTATCCAATAGCCTGAGCGATCTACAGTTGCGACTGCCCTACTCATTGTCATTCGGCGACAGAATAGGATTGCTGTCATCGGAGGCAATGAGGACTCAACTTGAGTCGGAAAAACCATACTGGGAAAGGATAGTCGGCCACCCTGCTAATCCCTCAGCGTTCGCAGACAGGGAAAGGAACATGCCTGTGGATTCGCTGGGAGTTGGAACAACTTGGCGATCGCTCGCGGAAAACTGGGACAATCTTGCAGCCTATGACCTAAGAACTCGATCAGTGATTTTACTCGCGAGTTGTCTGCATAGCGTGGGGCGTCACTATGGCCTGGATTGGATTACATGCCGAGTCGTTGGCTCCGGTAGAATGATGGATGGAGTCAACGACGCCCTAACCGTCGGATATTTGTCGGATCATTACCCACAGCGGTTCGAGATAGGATTAACCTTACTGCAGACATATGAGAACGTACGCAGTGAACAAGCTAACGTTCCCAGTTCTGGAGCCGGGTATGGTTGGCTTCGGCACGTACTCCGCGTCCCTACACTCGCTGCTGGCTTCCAAATCGACGATTGTCTATGTCATTTCAACTACTTGCCACATTCTGATTTGGGTGGTAGCGGCGTCACAGATGTGACACATTTGCTTGGCGAGCCAGATCCATATCTCGGGGATAACGAATATCAGGGGATTGGGTTTTTCGTAACCGAAAAGGCGGACGGCTTGGGAGTCGGTCTCTATTGCAACTCCAAGTACATTAGCAGAGAGTCTGTGGCTGAGGTTTTGAGTCAAGTGGTGTCCAGTGTGCGCCAGTTGATTGCGCTGCTCAAGTTGAGGGAGCCGGACTAGTGTCCAAAAGTCACGACAGGACATCAGCGGAATCGCTGCTCAATGTAGAGGAGACCAAGTTCTGAAAGAGATCGAAATCCCAGTCGAACTCGTCAGTGGATGCATCAAATGCTCTCAGCGTGCTGAGGTACACAGCGGCGATCTGGTAAGTTGGGTCACACCATACCGCAACACCCGTAACTCCCTGGTGATAGTACGAAGTTGGAGATTGCAATGAACCATGACCTTGTGTAGTGGACCCCATTTTCTGGACAGAAAAAGACCCCTTTCTTAGATAGAGCGGCGGCATTGAAAATAGAGGAGAGTCAATGCCTAAAATACGCAAGAG
>JBEBFS010000008.1:0-84380 GCA_040081855.1 Bryobacteraceae bacterium
ATCTTTCGGCCAGGCGTGGCAAGTCTGGCACACGACCGGCGCATTGTGCGATTGATGGCAGTTGATACAGCTTCCCATCGCAAGCACGGCGGTTGCCTGGGACATGGTCTCCATTTCGCCCACCGCGCCATGACACATGACGCACTGCAATCCTGCCTGCAGGTGTTTGCGATGGGTCCACGTGACGCCTTGGGTGATCTGATAGACGCGCACCCAGGGGATCGGCGTGTTGGAATTTGCGAGCGCAGCGAGTTTGATGATCGACGGGCGGTCTTTCGCGACGTTCTGGTGGCAGCCCATGCACACGGTGGTGGCCGGTAAAGTCATCTGCGCACCGGGATCGGGATTCACGTGGCAGAGGGTGCATTGCACGCCGCGCGAAACGTGGGCCTTATGATTGAACGGCAGCGGCTGCTCGGGTGCGGCGGGAATAGCAATATTGTTTGGCACTTCCTGCTTTGGGGCTTGCTGCGCGCGGACGTTCGAAATCAGAGTGACGCCGGCAGCCATCGCCACTAAAAGATAGGCGCTACGGAGACGGCGAGTGCGGGAGTTCATACTTACGCCTTCGCTCCCTTCTTGGCGACTTCTTCGATGGTCATGCCGTAATCCTTCAGGATCGCCTCGGCGGCGTTGCGGCCAGGGCGTCCTGTGATGGATCCGCCGGGGTTGGTGCAGGCGCCGGTTTGATAAAGCCCGGGAATCGGCATCTTGTACGGAACGGTCTGCGGGACGCGGCGGTCACCGTGATGCGCGCTGCCGCGCCACATGGCGGGGTTCATGCGCTCGATATCGAGCGGGCTTTCGAGGAACTTCCCGAGGATCTTGTCCGGTGTGAGGTTCGGAGCAACGCGGCGCAGTCGCGCGAAAATCTTTTCCGCTACTTGATCGCGGATCTTATCCCAATGCTTAGGTCCTTCTTTCAAGGCGTACGGCAGGGTGCCTTCGATTTTTACCGTGTGATACCCGGCAGGCGCGCGCGTGGGATCGCTGACGCTGGGGCTGACAATCTGCAGAGGGATGTCATCCACCCACACCTCGCCGCGAGCGTTGTAGGTGTTGAGTTGGAAAATGCTTTCGGCGCGATCCATGAGGGAAGCTTCCGTGCTGATCATGGTTCCTCCGCCTGTAAGCGGATACTTGGGCGCTTCCGATGTCGCGTAGTGGAAGGAGAACATCGCCTGCTCGGGCAAGTAAGCTTCCAGATTGCGCGTGAACTCGGCGCCCCACAATTCCTTGGGAGCCATGTTGACGATGTGCTTGACGTGAATCGTCGAGATGACGGCCTTTTCGGCGCGGTACTGGCTGCCATCGGCGCATTCCACGCCTACGCATTTTCCGCCTTCAACGACGAGGCGCGCGACAGGTTTGTTCGTGAGTATGACCGCGTGATGTGCTTCGAGCATGCGGCCGAGAGCGACACTCAACATGCCGGAGCCGCCCTTGGCGATGGGGCGTCCGTTGAGCACCTGGCCCATCAAAGAAAACGCCTGATTCCCGGTACCGAAATCGCTGCCGGGAACACCGCCAAAGTGCCCGCACGATAGCGACGCGGCACGCATGTAGTTGCTCTCATAAAGTATGCACGCGGCGTCGTAACCGGACATCGCGCCAAGCCGCTGCCAGAAGTTGGCGGCTGCGCCACGCGCGGGCGGAGCAGCCAGGTAGGCTTTGTACTCCGGCACCAGACGGCGGAAGGTCTCGGCATCTTTTTTGGAAACCTTGGCGATCGTCTCGCACGTATGATCCAGATTTTGCAAAACAGAAATGGAAGCGCCATCCACAAACGGGATGTGCATAACCAGTTCGGGGTCGATGTACTCCAGGCCGTAGTCAAATAAGTTCAGTTCGTTGTTGCGGAGCACGGGGTTGGTTTGAATGCCGTTGTGAACGGAGGAGCAGAGGTCCTCTTTAAATCCGGGCATGCAGACTTCCGCCGTCTTGCAGCCACCGCCGATGGCCGGGCGGCCTTCCAGCACCAGCACGCGGTAACCGGCCTTGGCCAGATAGCCCGCGCAGATCAGACTATTGTGCCCGGCGCCAGCAACGACGAAATCGAACTTGTCGCCGCCCGCCGCAGCAGCAGGAGCCTGCGCTCTCACCTGCCCCGCGGCCACCGCCAGCGCCGCACCCTTAACTAATCCCCTTCTGGTGATTCCGTCCATCAAAGCCCCCTGAAACATGCTGTATTTCGGTGTAGCAGCACTATTATACTTGCGGCGCTTTCCGTGCCGGTGGGCGGCACGGGGACCTCCGCTTGAGAACGTCAGGCTCCGAAGTTGAAGTGCCTCTAAGGCAAAAGAACGCAGTCAGTACCGTAAAGCCAGTCTCTCTCGCCGCCGAACTATCGTGAGGAGCATTCGCTTGAGAGAAAATCGAAACCACGTTCGGATACCGGAATCGGCCATCTTCGAATTGACCTGGACGGAGCACGGCCAGGATCTCACCGTGCGCGTGCAAACCATCGATATCGCAACGGGCGGCATGAAGGTACTCTCGCCGGCGCCCGTTCCTTCCATTGGTGAGATATCGTTTTCGAAGCTCCACGGCGAATTGGACGGCGTGGCCCGGGTTCGCTACATTTCGAAAACCGAAGGCGGCTACGTGGTGGGCTTGGAATTTACGCCCGAAACCGTTCGCAATTTGTTCGCATACTCGTCAGAGCCTGAAGAAATCTAGGCGCGGTTAAAATCCCAGATAAAGACTGTAGAGTATGTTGCTCGGTATGTGAAAGTTGTCCGTAATCAGGATCACGCCGAAGAAGATCAACACGACGCTGCACACAAGGCCGATGGTTGAGGACGCTCTTTGCAGGGTGTTCAGCAGCGGTAGCGATCGCGAAAGAAAAAACGCGGCCAGCAAGTATGGAACCGCGATCCCCAACGAAAACACGCACAGCGCCGCCGCGCCGAGCGTAGCCGAACCCACCGCACCCACGTAGATCATCAACGAAATGAAGAGCGCTCCGCCAAAGCAGGTGGAACAGCCCACTGCAAACGCCGAGCCCATGAACATCATCTTGAGCCCGTCCATCCATTTCGACGACGAACGGCGCACCGCGAAACCGGGGAGCTTGCACAAGCCTGGAGCACCTGCATTTGCGCCCACCCAGATTCCCAAAATCAAAACGCCAATACCGGCAGCGATCATCAGCGGACGGTTCAGGCTCGCCATCAGGCCTGAAGCCTGCAGCTTCTGTCCGGCAACGCCCGCGAGCGCACCGGCGCCCGTGAATACGATGGTGAAGCCCGCGACAAACCAGAGCGCCGTGCGCATCACTTGTGCGCGTGCACCGGCGGTGTCGGTAATATTTGGCTGCATGTTGATGCCCGCGAGAGCGAACGTGTAATAGGTGGTGAGTTGCAGAAGACACGGTGACAGCACCGCAAGCAATCCAGCGAGCAAGCCGAAAAGCGTGGGGAGTGACAGATCGTTGCCCGCCTGCACGTCCTTCGGATACAGAATCGGCAGCGGCCACTTCATCGACTGCATGAGGTGCGTCTGCGGATCGTGCGCAATCAGTTCGAGCGATGTGACTTTGCCATCGATCAACGGCTTTCCGGAAGCATCCGTATTCGCGAAGCGCGCGACGGTGGCGCGGTGATGGAAGGAATCGCGAAGCAGTTCGGTATCCGTGGGCATCAGTTCGCGGCCATCGCTGAGACGAAGCACCAACATCGGCGGATTGCCGGAGAGCTCACCCGCGTGGATGTCTTCAAAAAGGTAGAAGATCGAATACTTCTCCGGCAGATACTTGTCCGCTTCCTCGTTCTGCTCCGTCATCGCATAGTAGGTGGGCGTCGCGTAAAGACCGGAAACCATGGCGGAGGTGTGACTGTGGTGGCCGCTCGCGCTCTGCCCTTCCTTTAACAGCAGGCGCATGATGCGGTTGGTGACTCCGGCTTTAAAGGTGAGGATATCGACCCGGCTTGCCGGGCCCCATTTGGAAACAACGAAGAGCCAGGACCACGCGGCGATGATGCCGAGGAGAGCCAGGGCCGCTGCCCGCAGCCACTTCGCACGGCTGATGGAAGATGGCGCTAACGGGCCATCCAGGTGCGGACGAGAATCCGGACTCTGCGCGGGTTCATTCACCAGTTCCGTAGCCGGCATGGGACCTCGAAGGCCATTATACGCGGCTGCGCGCTTACAAGTGAGCGCGTGACGGCGTCAGCGCATTTTCGGGATCGATGGCCATGGCGGCTGGTTGGCGGGAAACCCGTTCCACGTTGCGGTGGGGATTTTGGCGCACAGTTTTGGCCCTTCTGGAGCACCCGCGGCCGCAACTGCAGAGGATGCAACGGGGCGTTGTGGTCCCTGGCGTGCAACTACTGAAATTTCGAAAGGAGGTTCGTCATGGAAAGGATGAAGACTCTGAAAACGTCTCAGATGAGGCGTCGCAAGGCTGAACTGGAACGCAAGTTCCACGAGCTATCCGCCTATTCCGGCAAGACTGAGGAGTTGCGCATAGAAACCACGGCGGACCCAATGGATCTGATCCAGACCAACACGGACCGGGACGTCGCCGTCGCCGAACTGGACTACGAAGCCACTATGATGCGCGACGTTCGGATGGCGCTGGAAAAGATGGCCGAAGGTGCTTACGGGATGTGCGAGGAGTGCGAAGAGGCGATTTCGCTGAGGCGCCTGGACGCGGTTCCGTGGGCACGGCTTTGCATCACCTGCCAGTCCGAAGCGGAGCGCCGCGACGGCCAACAAGAGCTCGCCACTTTCGACCAGGCCGCCTGATTCTTTCCGTTCGAAGGCTCGAGCCCGAATGGAGCAGGTGCGTCTGCTTTACCGCGACCGTTGGGATGCCGGAAGGCCCTCCCCCACGTGGGGGCGCTGGCGGTTTGCACTTGTCAAAAAAGATGGGCTCCCCTCGGTTGCGAAGCCCACCCTGGAAGTGCAACAGCGGAATTGCTGCGCGAGCCGCGCATGCTTTGCGTTTTAGCGCGTTATTCCACGTTTTTGTTCGTTACTTTACGTTTTTGCGCATCCATTCATCGAGCAGCTTGATGATGGCGTCGCTGTTCTTTTCGAAGAACATTTCGTGGCCGTTGCCATTCTGGCCGAGGTCTTCGAGTTTGACGTAGTCGGTCTTCACGCCTGCCTGGTTCAGCCACTTGGGAACGCAGGAATCGTTCTGACGATGGTAGCCGCCGTTGCCTGTGTAGTAAACCGACGGGATGCCGATCAGGTTTACCAGCTTATGCGCGGGCTCCGCCTGCAGCGTGCACGGATTTTCGCCGGGGCCATCGCTCTTGGCTTCCTTCACGGTTTTGAGATCGGCGGGCTTGGCCACGGGAGGATCGTAGGTGAGCACCACGTTGTTGATGGGGTTGGTTTCCACCGTGACCAGGGCCTTCACCTGCTTGGGGCGCGCATCGGCAACCACCCAGGCAACGCCGCCGCCCATCGAATGGGCCAGCAAAATGACGGGCGACTTAATGGCATCGAGCAACGCAACGCCTGCGTCACGATTGAGTTCGTTCGCATCGCCGCCTTGCAGCCACTGGGACTGGCCACGAGTGAAGGTGTCGAACACGGGGTCGCCCATTTTGCCGGGGCCGGGCCACTGCTTGTGGTTATCCTTCAGCGGGAAGGTGCTCTTCTCTTTGATATTGGTCCACTGGGATTCCAGGTCATTGACGCTGCGCATGGTGAGCGGGCCATCGACGCCGGGAACGTAGGGCGAACGGCCGCGGCTAGGGTAATCGGTCATATAGAGAACGTAGCCTTGATCGATCAGATAGTAGGCCCAGCCGGGGCGGCCATCGGGGGTTTGCTGCCACACGGTGCCGAGCTGGCCGGCGCCGCCGAAGAAGACGATGGGGTAAGGATGCTTAATCTTCTTGGGCACCCAGATTTCGGTGTACATCGCGCCCTTCAGGAAGAAATCGCCTTCCTTCTTCGGCGACGGGACATACTTGCCACCGGCGTAGAAGTAGCCGATGCGCCCGAGGTTCTCGGCCGAGAAAGTCGGGATGGATGCGGGGGGCATGGCCTTGCTCAGGTCGGCGGCGGGCATGGCAGCCGCAGAGAGAAGGGCCACGATGGCGGGCGCTAGGAATGATGTCTGAAACTTCACAAAGTCTCCTCAGTAGAAAGTAAGTCGTTGTCGTACCAATGATTTCCGCGCCGGACGCGCAGCCTTGGCCATGGTAGCAGGTACTTTCGTGCTTGTTGAAGTTTACGACGTAGGGTGACGAACGGCGATGCCTGAAATGTCATCCTCGGGCTATTACCAACGGCGGAGGGAGCGAGCGGAGCGCAGCGCCCCCGGGGTGCTTTGATTGTTGAAGTGTTTGGGCATGCTCGTTTTCACCGTCACGCGCAAGGGCCGCCCTGAGGTTGGGCGCGGCCTGTTGGTGGCTACGGTCATTTGGGCTATGTGCTTGTGCTGTAAGGGCTTGCTGGTCCCAAAGGGGCACCTGGTTACCTCTCCGTTCGGTGTCCGATTCTGGCCGTTCAATGCACCCTAGCGCCTTTTGCTTCATAATGATAGGCCTCTTCCATCTGCCGGTCTTATACTACGCATTAGTTCACTCGAAGAATATCTTCACAACTGGAGAAGACCTTGACCAAGCCTATCAAGCACGTTGAAAAGGTGATATCGATTGCGGCGAACGCCGCGTGGCATGTTTATGATGCCATTAACTCGATTAGCCCGAACCCCTCGTTTACCCCGAAGTGGTCCGATAAGCCGCTGCTGAAGAGCTGGGAAAAGCAGAAGCCGACGCTCGGCTGGCCGCGCGAGACGGATTCGCTTTGTCCGAAGTGCGTGCCTGAGATTCGCGAGCAGATTCTGGACGGCAAGATGCCGGTGGAAGTGCTGCGGAACGAAAAGGTGGGCGAGATCAAGGCGCAGATCATCGAGCGCGACGGCAAGATCATCATGACGAAGGATTGCCCGAAGCACGGGCACTTCGAAGACGTGATGGCGATTGATCCAGCGTTCCTCAAGCACATTGAAGATGTGTTTCCGGGCCGCGACATCCGCAGCCACAACGACGAGGGCTGGCGCGATCACGGTTCCTCGACGCTGACGCACGGACGCGGATCGGTGCTGACCATCGATTTAACGAACCGCTGCAACATGATGTGCGATCCGTGCTTCATGGACGCCAATCAGGTTGGCTTTGTTCATGAGCTGACCTGGGACGAGATCAAGTCCCTGCTGGACAACGCTCTGAAAGTGAAGCCGCGCCGCCAGATGTCGGTGCAGTTTTCGGGCGGCGAGCCGACGCTTTCGCCGTACTTCCTGGACGCGATCCGTTACTGCCGCAAGCTGGGCTACCAGAGCGTGCAAGCGGCAACGAACGGCATCAACTTCGCCAAGGATCCGGAGTTCGCCAAGGCAGCCGGTGAAGCGGGTCTGCGTTACGCATACCTGCAGTTTGACGGCATTGGCAACGAAGCGAACTCGCACCGCGCCATCGGCAACCTGTTTGACGTGAAGCTGCGCGCGATTGAGAACCTGCACAAGGCGGGCGTCGACATCGTGCCGGTGATCACGATCATCAACGGCGTGAACAATGAGCAGGTGGGATCGGTGATCCGCTTCGCTCTGGACAACCCGAAGACGATTCCGTTTTTGAGCTTCCAGCCGGTTTCGTTCACCGGCCGCGATGAAGCAATCACACCGGAACGCCGCGCGGCGCAGCGCTACACGCTGTCCCATCTGGCGCACGATGTGAAGAACCTGACGGGCCTGGGCGAGCCGACGCGCGACTGGTTCCCGATCAGCTTCATGAGCACGTTCTCCGACTTCGCGGATCTGGTGCATGGACCTTCGGCCGAGTGGGGCCAGCTTTCCTGCGGCTGCCACCCGAACTGCGGTATCGGCATGGCGGTGATGTGCGACAAGGAAACGAAGGAATACCGTCCGGTGACGGCGTTCCTCAACGCCGACCAGTTGGCCCGCGACATCGCGAAGATCAACGACGGCGCGCGCAGCAAGAGAATGTCGGTGATTGGCGTGTCGCTTTCGCTGCTCCGCAACTACAATTCCTATGAAGCGCCGACGCACTTCCGCTTGAGCGATCTGATCGCCAAGTTCGACAAGTGCTTCGGCATGACGAAGAAGAAATATGGCAAAGTGACCGGCGACCGCACGATGGCGGACATCGAACAGCGCCGCCGCGACCGCTGGAACTTCCTGTTCATCGCGGGCATGTGGTTCCAGGATCTGTTCAACTACGATTTCCGCCGCACCGAACAGTGCATCATTCCTTACGCGACGCAGGAAGGCGAGATCAGCTTCTGCGCGTATAACACGGGCGTCGGCTGGCGCAACATCGTTGAGAAGATGCACATGACCGCCACGCTGACCAAGTGGTACAACGAGAAGGGCCGCCACGAAATCATCGCCGGTGGCAAGAGCGTGAACCTGCCGTCGAAGGAACACACATTGGTGCTCCGCGCCGACGACGTGAACCGCAAGCGCCAGCACGATCTGGACGACAAGGGCATCGCCAAGACGGCCCGCGAAGAAAAGATCCGCGAACGCAACGCTCACCTGGACGAAGAAGTGATGAAGCATAAAGCCGAGCACGAGCGCATGATGAAGCTGTACAAGGAACATGTGCTGGGCGAAAAGGCTCCGGAAGGCATCGTGCCGATTTCGTCCATCGCCCCCGCCGCCCCGGCTCCGAAGCCGGCCGAGAAGCAGGAAGAAGTGGGAAGCTTCGGCGACTAAGCTTTACTTTAAGTTGATTTGATGAAAAGGCCTGCCCGAGAGGGTGGGCCTTTTATCGTTTGAATCGTCTTTGGGCTCTACTTCGCATCTTGGTGGCAACTCCGAGACAAACTTCACACTCTCGATTGGCTTGCGGCACGAGTACTCCGCAAATACCGCAGCGAACCTCCGTCAGGCCCAAGACTCCGGACCGCCGATTAGTCTCGGCCATGACCGTCGCTTCATCGCCCCCGACGTATGTATCCCTTACACATGAATCTGAGTTACCAACGTGGGCAAACCACCCTCCGTTCATCATTACCTTCGCACCAATTCGCAATAGGTTCGGAGGCTCAATAGCGAGGTTCCCACCCACAACATAGTGCCCGTACCAAACTTCATCTTGCCTATTCTCTCCAATAAAACACCATTGCGAAGATGCCCCGACAACGCCCTTGGCCGCTTCAGCCCGAAAAGATTTGCTCCGAATGGTCCGCCCGCAGAGTGCCTTTGTTCGATCGAACTCGCCCTCCTTGATCGACCGTGAAATCGCTTGCAACTCGGAATTGTTGACGAATCCACCGGACGTCATAATTCGAATTTCATTGCCCGGTGACGCTCGAAAATACTCAACTATTACCGCGTCTTGTCCCTTATCGAGAATCACGCCACCACTTTCGAAATTCGATATACGACAAATACTGGTTTGGCTGTCGTGCCAGTACCCAATAATAAAAGTGTGGCGGGCCTTCGCCGATCCCAAAGAAGACCGAAGCTTCGCTAATCGCTTCTCCAGGTCGCTTGCAATGTAGGTCACGGCACCATCGAAAGATCCCTCGAAAATCTTGGCTAGATCCTGTGCCTCCATCAGCCAAAACGAAGGGCTCAACCCAGCATCATCCGCACCGATTCCCGTATAGCTGATGACCCCGTGAGCGTCCTCACACCCGAAAAGCACCATCTTGGTGGATCGGTTTGTAACAATTTGACCGGTTGACATGCTGACGAGACGACGATCAGACGCAGCAATGATTCCGTGGGGCCAGACTGCAGTAATACTTAACGACATGGCACTAATTCTGCCACATCGCAATAAAGCCTGAACACAGCGTTTTCTATAGCGGAGTTACAGCAACGGAAGATCCACCCACAACACTGCTCAGCGATCTTTGCGGCGACGTTGATCGACGAGGATTTCCGTATTTTGAAGCCTCGCACTGGCGCGAGTGCCACTCGCGCGCAGATTTCCAATCCGCCCCACGGGGGACGGCAATTGATTTGTGAAATGGTGAGAGAATAAAGCTAGTTATGCCCGTCTCATCCAAGGAATTCCAAACGGTGTCCGCGTTCAAGCGGGATTCGTCTGGAATGCTCGACCGCGTGAAGCGAAGCAGACGTCCGCTTGCGTTGACCGTGAAGGGTCAAGTGAAAGCTGTCCTGGTTGATCCCGCCGTGTACGAACGGATGGCGGATCAGATGGACGCAATCGAGAATATTCGCCGCGGCCTGGGTCAGGCCAAGAAAGGACTCGGCCGTTCCGCCGACGAGGTGTTCGATGAACTTGAACACGCCCTCGCTCGGGGATGACGTACCGGGTCGTTCTCACTCCACAGGCCGAACGTGATCTTCGGCAAGCATTTCCGTTCATCCGTAAGGATTCTCCAGAAGCTGCGGGGCGTTGGCTGGCTGCTGCCCGACGGACAGTTCGAACTCTGACACGCAATCCACATCGGTGTCCCTTCGCTCCCGAACGTTCCGTTTTGAAGGAACCGATCCGCGAGCTCTTCTTTGGACGAGGAAATCGCGGAACGTACCGGATCTTGTTTATCGTGGACGACGGCGTGGTTTGGGTGGTTCACATTCGGCATGGGGCTCGTGACTTCTGGCGAAACGCTGAGTAAGAGACACGAGACGAGCCGGGCAAAAGCCCGGCTGCCGGGCGGATGCCCCGCCCCACATTCTTGCAACAGATCTATTTCCAAAAATGCGAGTGCCACTCGCGCGCGGATTTCCCATCCGCCCTACGGGGGGGACGTTTCTTTTGTTGCTGTGCGGGAATTGGGGATTTACTTGGCACCCGGCCGATGCCGGGTGCGCCGTCCGGATGGGCCGCCCCACGGTGGGAGGCGGCCTTTTCGGGACGATCTAACTACGGGCGGTGATAGAGCACGACGAAGACGTCGGCGGCCAGGATATGGCCGTCGAGGGCCTTCATCGCGTCGGCGCGGGTGGCGTCGGGGCTGAGGTCGAGCTTCGAATCAAGTGCGTAGAGTTCAAAGGTGTAGTGGTGATCCGGTCCCGGAGGCGCGCAGGGGCCGTAGTAGCCGGCAACGGCGGGGTTGCCGCGCTTCAACTGGTGGGAGCCATCGGGTAGATCGCTGCCAGCGGGCACACCTTCGGGCAGGCCGGTGGCGGTTGCGGGGATGTTCCAGATGAACCAGTGGGTGACGTCATAGATGCTCTTGCCGGGGCGCGGTTCGGGGTCGTGCAACAGGACGGCGAAGCTCTGCGTGGCCGCAGGTGCGTTCTTCCATTCGATGGCGGGCGAGACTCCGGCGGGCGCGTTGGTGCAGGTGAACTTCACGGGAGCTGCGGCGCCGTCGGTGAGTGCCGGGATGTTCATCATCAGCGGCGGTGGGGGCGGAGCTTTCTTTTGATCTTGCGCGAAGGCAGTAATGGTTGTGGTGAGAGCGAATAGGAGTAGGGTGCGTTTCATGGGTCCTCTAGACTCGATGATACTGCGCTTTTGTGACAAAACATTGCGCCAGGACTAAGCCTGGCGCGCCGGGCGAAGACCCGCCCCACGTTACTTACTTGCTGGAGCGCATGTTGTTTTTGCCGGAGAGCTCGACGCAGTTGTAGCGCGTGTAGGGCTCGTCGGAGATGGACATGAGATCGCGGCCGGTGTGGGGATTTTTCAGGTACAAGGGATCGTCGGCGCGATATTCGCGCGTCATGATCCTGGTGGCGGGATCGAAGGTGAATCGCTCGACTACGTGCATTTGGTTGCTGTGCATGACACCGATGATGGGGATCAGCACGCCGGGCGCGAAGCCGACGGTATCGACGACAAGCGTATCGGCATCCCAACTGCCGATGGAGTGGCCGCCGCGCGAGGGCTTGATGCTCTTCGGGTGCTCTTTTTGATCCAGGTGAATGGTGCGGACGAAATCCATATAGCCGTACTTCAGGGTGATCTCTTTGGGCGTCTGCGTAACTTCGTTCACGTGGCGATCGTGGACCCAGCCGAAGAAGATGTTGGCGGGGTCGCACTTGATGGCAGGATCGTCGAAGGGCTGATCGTAATTCTTCGCGGCCGCTTTGCCTGCTTCGGTTTCTTCGGGACGGGGAGGACCGCCACGTCCACCGGGAGGCGGACCTTTCTTCGCGGCCTTCTTCTCGCCGCCTTTTTCGTCCGGATAACGAGCGCCGGGGCCACGGCCCTCCGCGCCCACGGCCACCCACGGGCCGTTCAAGTTGGGATGCCCGTCAGGAAGACGCGCGGGACGGGTCGCCGCCTGATTTTTCGCGGCGAGCGTCGCGGCAGGATTGGGGCCACCCTTCGTCAGATCCTCACCGCGGCCAATCTCCTGGCCGTTCTCATCGATGAAGGACACCATATAGCAGACATTCTCTTCGTTGCGTCCGGGTGAACCCTTGATGGTCACCTTCTGGCCGGGGCGAAGGGTTGTTGGTGTCCAACCAACCCGCCGCAGCGTGGTAACGGCCGGCAGCTCGCAGCGGCCGTTCACCTGTTTGCCTGCCGCGTTCTGCATCTTGAAATACACGTAGGCGTGGGGATTCACGAACTGAAACTTTTCCACCGTCACCTTCCACTCGATGCTTTTTTCGAGATCGTAAGCAGTCGCCGAGTGGTGGGCGCTGGCCGCGCCTGCAAATCCGGCGAGAAGAACCGCTACGCCCCACGTCCTACGCGATGGAATCATGAATTGAACCTTTCCTGTGTGGGCTGGAAACACGCGAGTCTCATGAATTGCTTCTTGAAGATTTGGAGTGAGTCCTTTGCCAGAGTAGCGGAGGACGGTGCGCAGTTCAAGGCTCGGGACGGGAATCGTTCGAGTTGCGACTTCCCTAGCGCACGATGGGCGGCGTGCAAATCCGCCTGACGGGACTTGATTGATATACGATGGTTGGCACGCTCATTACCTATGACTCCTTCGAATAAACCTACTGCACCTGGCGCTTCGCGCCGCGAATTTCTTGCGGGCATCGCCGCGGCTACCGGCGGGCTAACGCTGGCGGGAGGTAGTTTACTCGCGCAAAATCAGAAAGCGCGCCGCATCGACGTGCATCACCACTTCGTCCCGGACGCCTACTTTGCTTATCAGCAACGGCATGACATGGCGCGCGTGAACGCGTGGTCGCTGAGCAAAGACCTTGACGATATGGACCGCTTCGGCACAGAGACAGCAATGCTTTCGATCACGCAGCCTGCGTTCAACCGGGGTGAGCGCGAGGAGGTCCGCAAAGTCGCGCGCGAGTGCAACGACGCGGCGGCCAAACTGGTTTCCGACAAACCCACTCGCTTTGGCAACTTCGCCGGGCTGCCGTTTCTCGACATCGATGGGTCGCTGAAGGAAATTGAATATTCCTTCGACAAACTGAAGGCGGACGGCGTGTGCCTGATTTCGAGCTACGGCGATATCTGGCTGGGCAACTCGATGTTCGCCCCTATTTATGACGAGTTGAACCGGCGCAAGGCCGTGGTGTATGTGCATCCTACGGCGCCGAATTGTTGCGGCAATCTTCCCATCCTCAAGGACGGCGTGCCGAATGAAGGCGCGATGATCGAATACGGAACGGACACCACGCGCACCATTGCCAGCGTGATTTTTAGCGGCACCGGCAAGCGGTATCCGAATATCACGTGGATTTTCTCGCACGCGGGCGGAACGATGCCGTTCCT
Source organism: Bryobacteraceae bacterium (assembly GCA_040081855.1). GTDB lineage: Bacteria > Acidobacteriota > Terriglobia > Bryobacterales > Bryobacteraceae > Palsa-187. Next base: position 13,608 of record JBEBFS010000008.1, read on the forward strand.
GATAGAGCGATTCTTCCAGTACGGCACGTCAGCGGAAGTGGTGCCGGGCATCACTACCAAGGGCCAGGGCGTCGGCATTTCCGGAACACAAATGCCGGGGGTCGAGGTGCTGGCGCAGATCCGCCGCTACTATTACGACACGGCACAAGCGTCAAACCCGGTGGCGATGGATGCCTTGAAAAAAGTGGTACGGACGTCGCAGATTGTTTATGGAACGGACTACTGGTATCGCACGGCGGAGGAAACCAGCCGGGGACTCATGACCGCAAAGGTGTTTAACGCACAGGAGATGCAGGCAGTGGACCGCGGGAACGCGCAGAGGATCCTGCCAAGGCTGAAGGGCAAATAACCGGCTGGGAGCAATGACGAAAAGCGCAGGCGGAGACACCTGCGCTTTTCCTTCTCAAACTGGAAGTGGGGAGCCGGGTTACGACTTGCGAGCGCCGCGAACCGTGCCCTTCAGCTTCGACTGGCGACGCTTGTGGGCCTTGCGCTTGGGCTTGGTGATGAGGAACGTGCCGCTTCCAACGTATTCTGCTTTGTAGAGTTTATCGTCTGCCATGAAGTTATTAGTATAGCGTAACCGTGATCGAGTAAGCATCCAATATCGTGCACGGCTGACTGTAAGGTCGGCGGGCGGTCCGCGTTGTTGGTTTGGAACCCACCGCACGGGGGCATACAGACGATTCTCGATGCGCGCGCTAGAATGCGTGCGCCCTGGTGGGCGCGTGGTAATCTGGTGGCGACCGTGAGGGGGAAGAGGCTTCATTTGGGATTTTCGGTGTGGCGGCGCGCGGCACTTACGCTCGGGGCCTTCGCCATTGCTTCCCTTCCCTGCTTCGGGCAGCCTGCAAAATCCGCGCCGATTTTCGGGCAGATCGAACAGATCACTTCCGAACTTTCCGCGATCACCGGATGGAAGGCGAAGCGCAAGGTGCCTTCCGAGATTCTCACCCGAGAACAATTCCGCAAATACGTGGAATCGCAGACTGACGGGCAATCCAAACGCAAGGCCATTCATGCGGAAGAAACCGCCCTGAAAATGTTCGGCCTGGTGCCACCCGATTTCCGCCTGCGCGAAGAACTCGTTGACTTGCTCGACGAACAGGCTGCGGCGTTTTACGATTACCGGCGCAAACGGCTTTACGTTCTTAGCTCAACACGCGAGGGCGAAGACCAGCGCGCGGCGTTGATTCATGAATTAGCGCATGCGCTGGCCGATCAGCAGCATCCACTGGGTAAATATCTGGACGGCGCCGGTGACGATAACGACGCCGCAACCGCTCGCGAGGCGGTGATGGAAGGACAAGCCACGTGGCTGACCTGGGCGTACGAAGCCAAGCAAATTACGGGCCGCGCGGAGATATCGCCGCGCATGCTGGCGCAGCTTTTGCCGGACGACGATACTCAGAGCGCTGGATTCCCCGTGCTATCAGCGGCACCGCTCTACGTGCGCGAGTCCCTGCTGTTCCCTTACAACGCCGGGGCACGTTTTCAGGACGCTATATTTCGCAAACTCGGGCAACGCGCGTTTGAGCAGGTCTTTGCGAAGGGTCCTTCGAGCACGCAGCAGATTCTGCATCCGGACGACTACATTCAGGAAACGATGCACGCCAACCCGGCCCCGCTCGCTCTCGACAAAGCCGCCGGGCTGCGGCCGCGAGACTTCGACGAAATTCTGGCAGGGAAACTTGGCGAGTTCGATCATGGCGTCCTCCTGCGGCAGTATACGTCGAGGGCCGATGCGAAGGCGGCGGAGCATTGGCACGGCGGTGCGTTCCGTTTGTTCGAGCACAAGAAGCAAAAGTATTCGGTGCTCTCCTATGTATCGGAGTGGGATTCCGAACAATCCGCGCGCCGGTACTTTGAGCTTTACGAAAGCATTCTGCGCGGTAAGTGGAAGAACATACGCGTCACGTCGCGGTCCGAGATGGAAATCCGGGGAACGGGCGATTCGGGCGATTTCGCGGTACGTTTAGCGGGCAAGACCGTCCATTCCCTGGAGGGGCTGGGCGGACCCGCCCTTGCAGCCGCGGGCGCGCCCGCGAACGGTAGTCCCGGAAAACGGCCGCCACTTGCTGTAAACTAAACGAAGGAAATGAAAAGCTGGTCCGGCCCACGGTCAGACCCGAGGTAATTAACAATGCGTCTCTTCGCAACCGCCGCTCTTTTTGCTTTGACAATTTCGACATTCGTCGCCCCCGCATCGGCCATGCCGCCCGTGCCGCGCAAGTCGCCGGAATTTACGATCACCGATCCCGCCGGAAAGCAGATTCTGCTTTCAAGCTTCAAGGGTAAGGTCGTGGTGCTTCCGTTGATGTTCACCACCTGCCCCCACTGCCAGCATGAAGCGCAGATCCTGACCAAGCTTTCGAAGGAACTGGGACCCGGCGTGCAGATGTTGGGCGCCGCATTCAATGACGCCAATGGCCCGATGGTGACCCAGTTCGTGAAGGAATTTGGCGTGGGCTTCCCGGTTGGCTACGCTGGCCGCGATCCGGTGATCAGCTACCTGGGGCTATCCGTGATGGACCGCTGGGTGGTACCGCAGATCGCGATTATCGACCAAAAGGGCAACATTGTGGCGCAGAGCTTGCCGACCGGTTCGCCGGAACTGCAAGACGAAGCGTACTTGCGCACCTTCCTCCAGAAGCTACTGAAGGGCGGCGCACCCGCGACGACTTCAGCCGCGCCGAAGAAGACCGCCGCGAAGACGAACTAGCCTCAACAAGAGATGCTTGACGAGAGGGACGGAGCGATCCATCCCTCTTTTCTTTTTTGTGAACGTGCTTTAGCAGAGTTGGTTGGCGATGGCTTCCGCGATGGTCTTTCCGTGGAAGCGCCCATTTTCAATAAAGATTTCGTTGGTGTGCATGCCGGCCACCAGCACGCCAGCAAGATACATGCCCTTGCGCTCGCTTTCAAGCGTATCGGGATTTGTCAGAGGCCGGTTTGTTCGGGGATCAAAGTGTATATCGTGAGCCGCGAGGAACTGCGTATCCGGACGATAGCCGGTCATCGCGAAAACGAAATCGTTCCGGATGGTTTTCTCTCCCTCAGGCGTCGCAATGCGAACGGAGTTCGAGGTGATTTCCAACACGCTTGAGTTGAAGTAGGCCGGGATCTCGCCGTTCTTGATGCGGTTCTCAATATTCGGCTTGATCCAATACTTTACGTTGTTGTGGATGCCGGGGCCGCGATGCACCAGGGTGACGCGGGAGCCAGTCCACCAAAGTTCCAGCGCCGCAATCGCAGCGGAGTTCTTCGCGCCCACAACCAGAACGTCGTGATTGTAATAGGCGTGGGCTTCCTTGTAGTAATGGATCACCTTGGGAAGATCTTCGCCGGGCACGTTCAGCATGTTCGGAACGTCGTAGTAGCCGGTGGCGAGGATGATCTTCTTCGAGTGAAATTCCTGCGCGCGATTTTCACGATCCGTCGCGTGCGTGACAAACGCACCGTCGTCCCCTGTAATTCCGGACACCTGATGATACTGGCGGATGTCGAGCTTGTAGTGCTCCGAGACGCGCCGGTAATACTTCAAAGCTTCACCACGAACCGGCTTCTCGTTCAACGACGTCATCGGAATGTCGCCGATTTCCAACAGCTCCGGCGTGGTGAAGAACACCATGTTCGTCGGATAGTTGTAGAGCGAGTTGACGACGCAGCCTTTGTCGAGGAGTACCGTGCTCACGCCGCGGCGTGTCAGCTCAATGCCACAGGCGAGGCCGGTGGGTCCTGCTCCAACGATGACAACGTCGACGGATTCCATGGGCCGCGCTTACAGCATTCCTTCCACGCTCGAATAAACATTGGCCAGCGCGCCGTCTAGAGCGGCGGGATCTTTACCACCAGCCTCGGCCATATCGGGGCGTCCTCCGCCCTTGCCGCCGACAGCCTGCGCGACGGCTCCGGCGAGTTTGCCAGCGTGTACCTTCGCCGTCAGGTCTTTTGTGACCCCGGAGACGATGGAGACGTTGGCATCTTCGGCGGCGGCCAGGACGACGACGGCGGATTTCCACTTGTTGCGGAGTGAATCGGCCAGCGTGCGGAGCTGGGCGCGGTCAAAGCCATCGACACGTGCGGCGAGCACCTTGACGCCCTTTATATCCCGGGCCTGCGACTCAAGATCGCCCGCCTGCGACTGCGCCATCTTGGTTTTGAGCTGCTGGAGTTCCTGCTCGATGGATTTTTCCTTGGCGAGCAGCTTTTCCACTTGCTCGACCAATTCCGACTCCGATGTACGAACAACGCTCGCCACCCGGGCGAGTTGTGCCTGGGCATCCTGGAAACGCCGCAGTGCGGCCTCGCCGGTGATCGCTTCAATGCGGCGAACGCCAGCGGAGATGCTGCCTTCGTAAACAATTTTGCAGAGACCGATATCACCTGTCCGGGTGACATGCGTGCCACCACACAGTTCGCGGCTAAACACGGAGCCTTTGCCATCATCCACGGAAACGACGCGGACTTTGTCGCCGTACTTTTCGCCGAAGAGCGCCATCGCTCCGGTGGAGAGAGCCTGGTCGAGATCCATCACGTCGGTGCGGACCTCGCGATTCGCAAGGATCTCCTCGTTCATGAGGCGTTCGACTTCCGCGAGTTCTGTGGCGTCCATAGACGTGTAGTGAGAAAAGTCAAAGCGTAAGCGCGAGGGTTCGACGACGCTGCCTGCTTGCTTGACGTGCGTGCCGAGGACGTTTCGCAAAGCGGCGTGCAGAAGATGCGTGCCGGTATGATTGCGCATCGTCGAAAGGCGCGAGGTGGAATCGACGCTGGCAATGATGCTATCGCCTACGCGCACTGGCGTCAACATCCTCACTTTGTGAACCGTCTTACCTGGGGCTCCATTGAAAGCCGATTCCACAACGGCAACGGTCTCGCCGGTGTCGCTCGATATCAATAGGCCCGTGTCACCGACTTGACCCCCGGCTTCGGCGTAGAACGGCGTACGATCAAGTGCGATTTCGCCATCGAAGACGCCGACGACGTTCACACCTGTTTCCAACGTCTCGCGTCCAACAAACTCCGTCTTCGGCAGCGCCTGATATTCGGGCTTGATCTGCGCCTTTTCCGCGCCTTTCCAACTGGCTCGCGCGCGGGTGCGCTGCTTGTCCATTTCGGCGGTAAAGCCGCCTTCATCGATACTCAGATGTGGGTAATCCAACACCAGGTCGCGCTGATCTTCAAGAGAGAGGCCGTAGGTGTCGTAGAGTTTGAAGGCCGTTTCACCAGGAATCGCAGCGCCTTCGCCCGCGGCTTTGGCCGCTTCGTGGAAGTGTTTCTCGGCTTCAGCGTAGGTACTTGCGTAGCGGCGCTCTTCGTCGCGCACCACACGGGAGACGCGCGGGATGCTTTCCATCATCTCCGGATACGCGTCCTTCATGTGCCCGGCGACAAAGGCGGTCAGCTGATGAAAATACCCTTCGTGCGAGCCCAGCGTGCGGGCCTTGCGCATGGCGCGGCGCATAATCTTGCGCAACACGTAGCCGCGGCCTTCGTTCGAGGGCACAATGCCGTCGTTAATCAGAAACGCCGCGGCGCGCGCGTGATCGGCGTTGACGCGGAGGATGGTGTCCGCGGCGCTGCCATCGCCATAGTTCTTATGGCCCAGCAGTTCACCGCCGCGCAGGATGATGGGCTTCAGCAGATCCGTGTCGTAGTTCGAAAGAACACCCTGCATGACGGCCGCGATGCGTTCGAGGCCCATGCCAGTATCAATGGATGGGCGCGGCAGTGGCGTTAACTTGCCGCTCGCGTCACGGTCGTACTGCATGAAAACAAGGTTCCAGATTTCAACGAAGCGTCCTCCGCCGTCATCGGGAAACTGCTCGTGTTCACGGCCAGACTCAGCAGTCGCGGGACCCAGATCGTAGTGAATCTCTGAACACGGTCCGCACGGGCCGGTGTCCCCCATCTGCCAGAAATTGTCTTTTTCGTCGAGCCGGAAGATGCGGTCCTTCGAGACTCCCGCCACCTTCTGCCATAGCTCTTCAGCTTCGTCGTCTTCGCGAAAGACGGTGACGTAAAGCTTGTCCTTGGGGAGGCCGTATTCCTTGGTGATCAGTTCCCAGGCGAAGGCGATGGCGTCGCTCTTGAAATAATCGCCGAAGGAAAAGTTCCCCAGCATCTCAAAGAACGTATGATGGCGGCGTGTGTAACCGACGTTATCCAGATCGTTATGCTTGCCGCCCGCGCGAACGCACTTTTGGGAGGTTGTCGCGCGCGAATAATCACGCTTTTCCTGTCCAAGGAACACGTCCTTGAACTGGTTCATGCCGGCATTCGTGAACAGCAGCGTCGGATCATTGGCGGGCATCAGCGAAGAGCTGCGCACCACGCGATGGCCACGAGCGGAGAAATAGTCAAGAAACTTCTGGCGGACCTGAGAGCCTGTCATTGGTGTTCTTTTTATTTTCCCACGGCGCGGGGCCGCATCACGCTCCCGCACCGGACAATGAGAGGCTTTTACTGATGCTTACCAACCGACGGGTTTGCCCTGATTCTGTTCGTCCAGCCACTTCTTCAACGGAGCGAAGTAGTCGAGAATCGCGGTTGCGTCGATCTGCTTTTGGCCTGTAATTTCGAACATGGCTTCCTGCCAGGGCTTGCTGAGGCCCATTTCCAGCATCTTGTTCAGCTTGGCTCCCGCTTCTTTATTGTTGTAAATCGAGCAGCGATGCAGCGGCGTATTCGAACCGGCGGCCGGGCAGCCCGCCGCCTGCGCCAGGGCGCGGTGGAACTGGAACTGCATGATGAAGGAAAGAAAATAGCGGGTGTAGGGAACGTCGGCCGCGACGTGATACTTGGCGCCGGGATCGAAATCCATCTCCGTGCGCGCAACCGGCGGAGCTACACCTTGATATTTCAAACGGAGATCCCACCAGCCTTTGTTGTACTGCTCCGGCGTAATCTCTCCCGAGAAAACCTTCCAGCGCCATTGATCGATCATCAAGCCGAACGGCAGGAATGCCACCTTATCCAGCGCGCGTGCGAGCAGAAGGCCGATGTCCTTCGACGCGTCCGGGGCCTGATCCAGCAGGCCGATCTTCACCAAGTATTCGGGGGTGACGGAGAGCCCGATGGTGTCGCCGATGGCCTCATGGAAACCATCGTTAGCGCTATCGCGGAACAGGAATGGCTGTTTGTTGTAGGCGCGCTGGTAGAAGTTGTGGCCCAATTCGTGATGGATGGTAGTGAAATCTTCCTCGGTAATATCGATACACATCTTCAGGCGGAGATCTTGGACGTTGTCCACGTCCCAGGCGCTCGCGTGGCAGACTACCTCGCGGTCGCGCGGCTTGGTGAATTGGGAGCGCTCCCAGAACGTGGGTGGCAGCGGCGCAAAGCCAAGCGACTTGAAGAAGTTTTCGCCATAGCGCACCATATCGAGTGGCTGCGTGTTGCGGGACTTGAGAATTTGCGTCAGGTCATAGCCCTGGCCGGCATCCTTGGGTGCGACGAACTTGTTCATGTTCGACCAATCCTGCGCCCAAATGTTGCCGAGCAAATGCGCAGGAATGGGGCCGTTCGCCGGGATCGCATCCGGGCCGTATTTTTCGCGAAGCTTCCAGCGAACGTAGGAGTGCAAAGAAACGTAGAGCGGACGCACTTGCTCCCATAGACGGTCAAGCTCCTTGGCAAACTCGTCGGCAGGCAAATCGTACTTTGAACGCCACATCGCACCCGTATCTTTGAAGCCGAGCTCACGCGCGCCCTTGTTTGAAAGCTCCACGAAACGCTGGAAATCCTTGCGCATGGGGCGCGAGATGGTGTGCCAGCCGCGCCATGCTTCCAGTTGTTCGTTTGGGTCCTGACTGCTGGCGAGAATCTTGGTGATGGCCGAAATATCCTGGCAGGGCTTGCCACCATCGGGGCAATACTTCCCTTTCCCGTAGGTGCCTTCGAGGGACGCGGCAAGCCGCGTGACTTCGGCGCTTTCAGCGGGATTGGACGGCGCGGCGAGCGTGAGGCCCACCTTCAGCAGGTTCATCTTGCGGCGCATATCGGACGCAAGGTTGACCTTATCGAATCGCACGGCGGCTTTCGCCAAGCGCACGGCTTCGCCGATAACCCGCTCGTTTGCGCGCGCGGACACGGCTTCTGAATCATCCGTGATATAGGTGGCTTGGATCCATTGCGCCTGCCCTGCCTCCCAGTTCAGTTCGAACAATTTCTTTTCCGCGTCGTCCAAGAATTTCTTCGCGTCGGCAACGGTCTGAGCGGAAAGCGCGGCTGTGGCGAGCAGTAGCGCGGCGAAAGCGCGAAAAATCCTCATACCGCCATTCTGCCATGCCGGACAGAAACACGCTGAAGGGTGGAAACGAGTTAAACCTTCTGGACGCGGCGCAGAGTGTAGAGATCGGGCTTGACGGCGCCCTCACGCAAACGCTTCCAATCGTCGTTGACGTGAATGATGCGGCCGCTAATGTGGTTTGATTCTTGGGATGCAAGGAACAGAGCCAGCTCAATCTGCTTTTCCGCTGGCGTGCCGCCCGTCATGCGGACCTGCCGCGCGTCTTCCACTTCACGCCAGCCCGCGCGTTCCCCGGCGGCCAGCACCTGATCCGTCATGTGCGTGTAGCTGTATCCGGGCGCCATGCAGTTGATTTGAACGTTGTGATCGCGAAGTTCTTCCGCGAGGCTTTCGACGTAACTGACGACGGCGGCCTTGGTGGCGGCATACACCGCGAAGTTTGGGCGAGAGAGCGTGGGCCCGCGACCGGTAAGTACGACGATCTTCCCGCTGCGGCGTTGAATCATGTGCGGCAGCACGGCGCGGCAGGCGTTCATCACACCAACCAGATTGGTCTCCACCACTTCATGCCACATTTTCGGCGTGGTCTCAACAAATGGCCCGATGTGACCCTGGATGGCGGCAGCGCACACCAGCACTTGGACAGGGCTGCCGAACTGGACGCGCATACGCTCCACCGCGGCAGTGACTTGTTCATAATCGGAGATATCAGAACGAATGCGTAGAGCGTTGCCGCCGGCGTGCTCGATCTCGAGGTGGCACAGGTCCAACTCCGCTTTACTTCTTGCCAGCAGACCCACACGAGCGCCCGCGGTACCGAATCCAATGGCGAGACGCTTTCCAATTCCACGGCCTGCGCCAGTCACCAAAACGGACACGGTTTTTAGAGAGCGCACATAATTCAAGGTAGTACAAATTGATCGCGGTGAGAAGACCCGGAGCCTACAATCCGGTGCAATTCTCAGGCCAGCACCGGCTCGCTGTCTAAAATGACGGCGGAGGCGTCCACATCGACGGCCTGCCCGGCGGCGGTCGAGTAAACACCGCTGAGGAACGGAAGCACTTGTTCCATCCGGTACTGGGCCAGGCCCGGCTCGCCCTGGAACAACAGAAGAAATTCGCACGCTCCCCAACGGCCCAGAACGTCATTGTGACGGAACCGGCTGGTGATCTTCGCGGCGGCCTGCCGCATGACGGCGTCATCGACTTCTCCGCCCAAGGTGATGACCATGGGCGTGAAACCGATGTCTGCCTCACGCCGGACCTGAATCTGCCGCAGCATTTCAGAACGGCTGACCGTGCCGGTAGCATCGTCGGTCATCTGTGCATCGGCAAGCCGCAATCCGCTTTCATGTAAACTGCGGCGGGCGTCTGTCATCAGTGCGACCGACTCCCCGGCCATGGCCTCGACCGAACCACGTAGCGCGCGCGCATACAATGGCCCCGCGTCCGCGCCAAGATCGCCAGATTCGATTTGATCCGCCAAACGGCGTAGATCCGTAGCGAAGTGCTCCACGCGCAGTGCGAGTTTCTCGGCGGCCTGTTCGAGCGTCGTCACACTGTGGCGTAGTTCACTATTCTGGGAGTCCAGGAAGCGCGAGGTCGCCATCGCATAGCTCTGCAGCTCCGTATGTAAAGCATCCGCGCTTTCGTGAATGGCCTGTGGTGTCGCCTGGAACGCGACCCGCGAGCGCAATCGCATGATGCGGGAGTGATAGGGCCGTCCCACTTCCGGACATGCGGATTCCACGCATTCGCTCACAGCTCGAACCGTCTTAAGATAGGCCGCGACCGTCTGGCCTAGTTCGGATAATAGATCTCGATCGCCCATAAGAATACGTCCTTCGACTCCATCATCGGGGCGAAACCACGTATACGAAATAGGCGAAATACCCTACGTTGCGGCTACGGGCACCTGATCCAGTTCTACGATACGGTACTCGGTGACTACTTCCGCAGTGGGCCGTACGGTCGAAACGGCGCTGCAGTACTTGTTTGTGGAGAGGTCGATGGCACGCGCGACGGCCTCCGGAGAGATTCCGTGCCCTTCCACAATGTGCGTTAGCACAATCCGGCTGAATGATTTTGGGTGCTCCTCGCGCCGTTGCGTGCGGACTTCCACTTTGTAGCCCGTCACCTTTTCGCGCTTCTTTAACAGAATAGAAATCACGTCAGCGGCCGTGCAGGAAGCCAAGCCGGAAATGAACAGTTCCAGTGGTCCGGCAGCCGCGCGGCGCCCGCTTTTCACATCCACGGTCAATTCATGACCGCTGGCCGTGCTCACTTTTAGGAACTCATCACCCGCCCACGTGACCGAGTGGAATTTGTCTTGCGATTCATCGCCCATGATCCAGCAATAGCACAGGTTAAACTGTTAACTGAAAGCCGCCGGCTCCCCGGCGTTTTCCTTGGAGGCCAGTTGACCGAAGCGGACGTCACGCTCTCTCACATTCAGAACGCGCGGAGGCGAATCGCACCTTGCGTTCGCAAGACTCCACTGCTGCCCAGCGCAACCCTCAGCGAGCGGCTGAAAACCAATGTCTACGTCAAGATGGAACTGTTCCAGAAGACGGGCTCGTTCAAGGTGCGCGGCGCGTTCAACAAAATTCTGGGGTTGAATGAAGAGCAACGATCCAGTGGATTAGTTGCCGTTAGCGGCGGCAATCACGCGCAGGCGGTTGCGTATGCGGCGCGCGCGCTGGGATTGAAATCCATGATCCTGATGCCGGAGAACACGCCGAATAATTACGTGGAAGCCACGCGAGGGTACGGCGCGGAGATCAAGTTTGCCCCGAACGTCCACGCTGCATTCGCTGACGTCGCCGAATACGAGAAGGCGGGTGCCACCTATATTCATCCGTTTGACGATCCCGCCGTCATCGCCGGTCAAGGAACGTTGGGGCTCGAAATACTGGACGATCTGCCGCAGGTAACAGATGTGATCGTCAGTATCGGTGGCGGTGGTTTGATCAGCGGCATCGCGACAGCGATTCGCGGCCTCAAGCCTACGGTGCGCATTTGGGGCGTGGAGACCGAAGGCGCGGACTGCATGTCGAAGTCCCTTTCGGAGGGAAAGATAGTCACACTTGCCGCGATTACCTCCATTGCAAGGACGCTGGGCGCGCCGGCGCCGTCAGAACGCACGTTTGCGGTAGCGAAAGAATTGCTGGAAAACGTGACCGTGGTATCCGATGGTGAAGCCTTAGCCGCGCTGCGTTTCCTGTTGGAGCGAATGAAGGTATTGTCCGAACCGGCGGCATCGTGCACGCTGGCAGCGGCCGACCGGCTTCGCGATCAGTTCACGAAGGAGTCGCATGTGGCTCTGGTGCTGTGCGGGGGCAACATGCCTGTGGAAGATCTGGCTCGAATTTGAACCGTGAGGCAGCGTGCCGATGCCGCCTCACAGTAGGGGTGTCCGTTTAACGGCCCTTGCTAAGCTTCCGGAAATATTCGGCAACCGCGTCCGTATAACCCGCCGGCACGCGATCGGTTCCTCCACTACGCACCTGGCCAGGCTCTGCTTCCAGGCCTTGGCGGCGAAGCAGCACTTCCAGTGCTTCCAGCTTCGGCAAGATCTGCCGGCTAATGCGTCCATCGAGTTCGGGAGACGCCGTTTGTCCGGTCGTCATGCGAGTTAAGTCACGGCTGAGATCGGCGATCTGGCCCGAGATATCGGCATCATCACGGAACTGGTCGCGCAGATCGTTCAACTGCATCTGCGCATCGCGCATGATCGTGCCGGGGTCGGCAGACTGGGCATCCGGAACGTCGTAGATACCCTCAGGACCGAAGCGTCCAAACGCGCCGCCGAAACCGCCTGGGCCGAAGCGTCCTCCGCGGTTGAAGCCGCCGCGATTGCCCGCCTGGCCGCCTTGCTGACCACCGCCTTGTTGGCCACCTTGTTGACCACCAGCTTGCTGGCCGCCTTGGCCATTCTGCTGACCACCCTGCTGACCGCCCTGCTGATTGCCGCCTTGTTGCTGCCCACCTTGCTGGCCGCCTTGCTGATTGCCGTTCTGGCCAGCCATACGCTGCATCTGTTCGCGCAAGCGTTCCAGACGAGCCAGCGATTGCTCATTCGCATTTCTCTGGCCGTCCTGATTCGCCGAAGCTCCCAGCGCCTGCTGCGCTGCCTTCAGATCCTTGGTGAGTTCATCGAGTGACTGCGTGATGGGAGCCTCGCGAGGCACCATCAATCCGGCCTGACCGTCGCGAATCCAGCGCGAGGAATACTGCATGCGCATCTTGGTCTCGTTCTGCTGGATGTCGCTCAAGCCGTCGCGGACACGCGCCGCTGCACCCGGCTGCGTTCCCGCCAGATCGCGAGCTGCTTTCTGCAAATCACGCTCCAGTTGATCGAGTGCTGCAGCCATCTTCGACTTCTCATCGGACATGGCCTGCGCCTGCTGGCGGTTCATCTGCCCTGGGCCCGTCTGATTGCCCTGCTGCCCTTGCCCGCCCGGCTGTCCGTTGCGGCCCTGCTGCTGGCCTTGTTGACCTGATTGGCCCTGCTGGCCGCCTTGAGCCACCGCCTGGCGCAGGCGATTTTCGAAATCGCGCTGCTGACCCGCAAGCTGTTCGGACCGCTGCGTGAGATCATCCAGCTGCGAACCGGACTGCTGCTGGCGCAATCCGTTGAGCATTCTCTGCGCCTCGGCGAGACGCTCAGCCGCACGACGCGCATCTGCTTGCGTTCCGGTCTGCCCCTGCTGTTGGCCTTGCTGAGCCTGGCGCATGTCATTCAACGCCTGATTCAATCGATCCAGCGCCTGCTGCATCTGTTGCTGCTGCTGTTGGCCGCCGCGGCCCTGTTGCCCGCCCGCACGCGCGGACTGGCTTGACTGGCCGGATTGACCCGCCTGACCGGACTGGCCCGATTGCCCTTGTTGGCCTTGTTGGCCTTGCTGACCTTGTTGGCCTTGCTGACCTTGTTGGCCTTGCTGCCCCTGTTGGCCTTGTTGACCTTGCTGGCCGTTGCGCTGCAACTGCTCCATTTGGCGGCGCAGTTCTTCGGCTTCGCGGCGCAGCATCTCCTGCTGCCAGCGCTGCTCGAACGCTTGCTGCTTGTTCTGTGACTGATTGCGCGCCAACTCCTGCTGACGGCGCGCGAGTTCCGACAACCGCTGCAACGCTTCGTCAACTTCCTTCTGGCGCTGTTCGGACGACGGTCCACCACCGCCGCTGCGCTGACCGGTTTCGTACTGATTCTTTTCGGTATCGAGTTCAAGATCGAACATGCTGGCCAGGTCGCGGCCCGCGCCGCCACCACCACCACCGCCGCCCTGGGCACCGAAGGCTATCTGAATATCGCGGAACGTCGCTTCCGCGCGCAGTAGATGCTGTAACGCACGCTGCTCCGGACCAAGCGCGTCTTTCCAACTTTGACCCTTCAGCTTCTCGGAAGCCGGACCCATTTCCGCGGCCGCCGCTTCCAGATCTTTCACGAACTCCTGGAATTCCTGATTCGCTCCCGCCAACTGACGGCTGCGCGAACGCTGCGCGAGCGACTGCGCCTGCTCCTTCAATTTCTGCTGGACCTCAGACAGAAACTGCGCGTTATCTGACGAGCGTTCTTTGCCAGTGCTACGAATCGCGTTCCATGTCGCGGCGATAATTTCCTTCTGGCGGGCAGAGATCTCTTCCTGATCCTGCATGCCGCCACCACCACCGCCACCGCCGCCGGCTTGCTGCGATTGGGAAAAGTTCCGTTCAAACGGTTCGGCCTGAATGAACGCCATGTCCGTCTGCGCCGTCGCACGGGCATCCTTTGCCGTCGCATACATCGCGATCACGTCGCCGGGGATCATCTTGTAATCCTCCAGCGCGATCATCGTTTCGCCGCTCGCGTTCTTCAGTCCCTTCGAGTTCGGAACCGGAATCACCTTCTCCGGGCCACCGTTCACTGAATAGTGCAACTCGACACCCTGCAGAGCGAAGTCGTCCGACGCCTGCACCGCGACCATGACTTCTTCGATGGGACTAACGCGTGCATCGGCTCGGGGCCGCACGATCTTCACCGTGGGCGCGTCATCGTTGCGGGCCTCAATGAAATAGTCTTCGCTCAATCGAACCGATTCACCTTGCTCCGTGGCCGCAAAGTGATACACGCCATCTTTTTCGATCGGAACCTTTGCGGTGAGGAGGCGCTCGCCCGAGGACTTCAGTTCGATGTGGGAACCGTCATCCACTTCAATCACGCCGTTCTTCAGCGGCTTGTCGGTTTCGACGATCAGTTCCGCCACGGTTCCCTTCACCGCGCGCAAATCGCCGCCCGGATCTTCCGTCGCCGCAGGCATGCCGAGCCACGAGGGGAAATGATAAATGACCTTGACCTTCTTGATTCCCGGAAGGTCGATCACATCCAGCTTGAAGGTCTTCGTTTTCACACCGGACGCTTCCACGAAGTATTCGACCGGCTCCGGCAATCCCGCAAAGAGGAATTCGTACTGCGTCGCACCGGCGCGGGGCACCATCTCGGCTTCTTCCCACTTGGCGGCGCTTGCGTACTTCGCCATCAGGCGGACTTTCGGGGATTCAAAACCGAACAATTGCGCGGTGACAACCTGATCCGACTTGCGCCGCACCAGCTTGTTGCCCGGTTCCACTTTGATCTCATAGAAGAGCGCTGATCCAGCCTTCGGAGCCCCTGCCCACAGCAAGCTGGCACCGTAGCCAAGGAATCCCGGACCCGCAGCGATCAACCAGATCAAGACCGCACCGGCAGCACCAGCACCCGTGGCCAACGCCCAAATCGATTTTGGAGGAGCCACACGTTCCGGCTCCGTGCGCGAAGCGACCTGCATCGTATCCATCGCAAGCAGTTCCAGCATGGGATCGCGCGCGTCGCTACGTTCCACGTAGGTAACCAGGCGTTCCTTAAATTCCGGGAACGAATCTTCCGCGCGGCCTGCGGCCCCACGGCGATTCAATCGCATCAGGGGAATTACCAGAGCAAAGCCAATAGCGACAGAGAGTGAAAGGAACAAAACCAGACGTGCGACGGTGAGACTGGTGGACGAAAACGCGAGTGCGTTCGTGATCAACACCAGCGCGACGGTGGCCCCAAGCGCGACACCCAACAATATGGCAGCGCCTTTGGAGAGCGCCATCCAGCGAAGGCGTTTTTCCAGGCCCTCCAGGTAACGATTCAGTTGGTCGCGCGTGTTCATGCCGCCTCCCGTCTCAACCCTTCGCGATTCGGAACCGCCGGTCGCAGGTAGCCGTTCGCCACCACCGATTCCGCCACCGCTACTAACAACAATAACAACAATATGTACGGCCAAAGACTCCACGGCCGCTTCTCATCGTCGCCGGTCCTGCCGGCACCCTGCGCGGGATCTTCCGTGCTTCCGGTACCCTTCCACAAATCCAATGTTTCTTGCGGCAACGGCTCCAGATCAGACTCCCGCCGGTCAGCGTGCGCGGCTACTAGGCTTCTCCGCCCCGCAGCCGTTTTGATTTCAAAGTATCCCTCGCGATTCACGGCGAAGTTGTTCGCCTTCACGGCTTCGTCCAGCGAGAGAACGCGCTTGCCCTCAGGATCAAGCACCTCAGCAGCAGCACCAGAATTTTGCACGCTACCAGAACGAAGCTCGACGTACGAATCTACGGCAAGGTTCACGGGCTGCTCCGCTCCACCGCCGCCCAAGTACAAGGCCGATTGCGATACGAACGGCACCCAGGCCGGATGCAGCGGCAGATCGTTCGAAACGTTATCGAACGTCGAAGTGAAGGCCAGCACCTTACCTTCGCCAAGCGAACGCTCCAGCACCAGCGGCGAACCATCGTTCAGCTTCGCGAGCACGCGCGAGTGCATCGGATTCACTTTCACCGTCTGGTAGAACTTCACCTGGGCGAATTTGTCGACGCTGCGCAGCGCCGGGTGGCCGGCATCCAGGTCCGTGACACTCAGGAAGCGGTCGCCCGCGCGCGTGGCGTAATTCGAAGATTCAATCGCTTCATCCATTACCGGAACCCGCGGCTGGACCGCAGAAGCCGGACCCAAGGCGATCAGCAAGGATCCGCCGCCATTCACAAAACGATTCAGCGAATTCGCCAGACCGCCCGGCACCGTGCCGACGTCGGAAAGCACCACAAATGCATATTTGGAAAGATCCGCAATCGCAGCCGCACTATCGGCGGTCTGTGCATCCAACTGGAAAGCGCCATCGCCGGTGGAGTCAACCGCGGCACGGAAATACAATTGCGCGCGCGGCTTGCGCCCGTCGTCGATGAAGAGAACTTTGCGTGGGTCCGTACGCTCCACCGAGAAATAGAAATGATCGTCGCCGGCAAGAGTATCGTTCGCATCAATGCGGATCTCGCCTTTGCTGAATCCGTAGGGAGCATCCAGCGTCAGGAACTCCGCTTGCGCGCGACCGTTTTCGGGAACGTCTACCTGCTTCGATTGCAGCTCGCGTCCATTGAGGAACAGCGTGAACGTCTTCTTGGCCGCCGGAGTCATGTGCCCGGAGATCGTCGCCTGTAGCTTCACGCGCTTCGGATCGTAAACACGCCTGGGCGCGGTGACATTTTCCACCGCCCAATTCTTGGCATCGCCGCCTACAGAGTGAAACAAAAGGTTGGTGCCGGGGTTCAGCCGTAGATCGACGAAGCCCGGAGGCATGGACGATTTCTGCATATCGCTCACCAGATGCACCTCAAGAGGCATCTTTTGCGCCTCCATCAGCGAACGCAGGTAACGCGACAATTCACCAAAGGACGAGCGCCCATCGCCGGGTTGAATCGATGCCACCGCCGCGCGTAGTTCCGCCGGATCGCTCACCACTTGTGTCAGCGCTTGCACGTTACCGCTCAGCGCGATCACCTGCGCCTGGTCGCCCGGCTTAAGCGACCCCAGAACTTTCAGCGCCTCGTCCTTCGCTTTGGTCAACCGGTCTGCCGCACGCATGCTGAAGGAGCGATCCACCGCCACCACAACAATCTTCTTGCCATCGGTCAAGGATGGTGTGCGCCGAATGAACGGATTCGCAAACAACAGCGCCAACAGCAAAATCATCGCGGTGCGCAGGGCAAACAGGAGCAGATGCTCCAGCCGCCGGTGCCGGACGGAGCTTTGCTCTCGCTGCTCAAAAAACATCAGCGACGGGAACAGCTTCGGGTCCGTTTTGTGCCGCTTTAGGAGGTGGATCCAGATCGGCAACCCGACCGCGGCCATTCCGGCCAAAAACCAAGGAGCGAAGAAACCCATTACATTCTCCCTCCGCGAATCGCGAGGTACTCGCGCAACGCGGCATCGAGAGGCTTGCTGGTATCAATCAAGTGATAATCCAACCCTGCGCCTTTCGCTTTCGAACGCATCGCTTCCAGGTGCGCGTCTATTTTCGCCGGATATTCCTTCGTCGTGTAATCGGGCGAAACCTCTAGCGTGGCGCCGCTTTCCATGTCCTCGAACAATGCCGGTGCCCGCAGCTTCGGACGAATCTCTTCGGGATCGAGAACGTGGAACAGAATCACTTCATTTCCGTGGAACCGCAGCGGAGCGATGGTCTTCACCACCTCTTCCGGGTTCTCCCAAAAATCCGATATACAGACGATCAGGCCGCGCCGGTGCAGGAATTCCTGAACGTGCTTAAAGGGTTTTGAAAAATCCGTGCGCGTGCCCACATCGGCTTTTTCCACTGCGTGAAGCAACCTGGCAAGCTGCCCTTGTCTGGTGGACGGCGGCACAAAGTTCTTCACTTCGTCGTCGAAAATCACCAAACCCGCCGCATCGCGCTGCAGACCCGCTAGGTAGGCGATGGATGCCGTCAGGTAGCGCGCGTATTCCAGTTTGTCGATTTTGTGCGACGTAAACTTCATGGACCGGCTGGCGTCCAGCAGAATGGTCACCTGGCAATTCGTTTCGCCACGGTAACGCTTCAGGTACATGCGCTCCGTGCGCGCAAAAACGTTCCAATCGACGTGGCGCAGATCGTCGCCCGGATTGTACATGCGGTATTCGGCGAACTCCTGGCTGAAACCGAAGTCAGGAGATTTGTGCAGACCGGCGATGAAACCGTCCACCACCGTCCGCGCAATCAAGTCCAGTCCGGAGATACCGGACAGAACCGTCGGATCTAAGAACCGCTGCAACATGAATGTGACCGCCTCGCGCCAGTGCGCCTTACGCCCGCGGAGCCGGCCTTTCGTCGAGCAACCGTTTCAGCAAATCGTCAGTCGTCAAACGGTCGGATTCCGCCTGGAAATTCAACAGCACGCGGTGGCGCAGAATGGGCCGGGCCAGCGCCGTGATGTCTTCGTACGCCACGTGATAGCGGCGGTTCATCAGCGCGCGGGCTTTCGCGGAAAGCACCAGGAACTGCGCAGCGCGAACGCTGGCGCCGAAGTTGACGTACTTCTTGATGAAGTCGGGCGTGTTGGGGTCGCTGGGGCGAGTGGCGCGAACCAGGTGCACCGCGTATTGCGCCACGGAGTCTGCAATCGGAACCATTCGCACCAGCCGCTGGTAGTCCAGAATATCTTCGGCGTTCGTCACCGCATTCACCTGCGCCTGATGCGTGGTGGTGGTGAGGTCGAGCACCTTCACTTCCTGCTCCGCCGAAAGATAGTCCAGCATCACGTTGAAGATGAAGCGATCCAGCTGCGCTTCGGGCAGAGGATAGGTGCCTTCAAGTTCGATAGGGTTCTGGGTTGCCAGTACGAAGAACGGCGGCTTAATTGTGTAGATGTTCCCGCGCACCGTGCAAGAGCGCTCCTGCATGGCTTCGAGCAGCGCCGATTGCGTCTTCGGAGGCGTGCGATTGATTTCGTCGGCCAGCAGGACATTCGCGAAAATGGGGCCCGGGACAAAGGTCCAGGTGCGGCGTCCCGTGCCGGGCTCTTCTTCAATGATGTCGGTGCCGGTGATGTCGGAGGGCATCAGATCAGGCGTGAACTGAATGCGGCGGAATTCGAGGCCGAGCGTTTGTGAGAGCGTCCGCACCAGCAACGTCTTCGCTGTGCCTGGCAAGCCGGTAATCAGGCAGTGGCCGCCCACAAACAGCGCCACCAGCACTTGATCGATTACCTCGTCCTGCCCGACGATCACCTTGCGCACCTCGGAGAGGATGGCTGCCTGCGCCGCCTGGAACTTCTCAATCCGAGCCTGAAGGTCGCCGGATTCGGTCATATTGATTGCAGAAGTTGACATTCCCGCCTATTCTTTCCCGCTCAATTCGAGCAACAGTTTCTGTGCCGGCTTGAACCCCGGCGCGGCTTCCAAAGCCGATACCACTTCTTCCCGAGCATCGTCGTTCCGCATCGCCAGCACAAACGCCTGCGCCAGTCCATAATGAGCACCGGCAACATCCACCGGCTTGCCTGCCAGTAACGCCTGGAATTCACGCACCGCTCCAGGCCCTTCTTTGAGATCCAAGTAAAGATTACCTAGCTGTTGGTGCGCGGGTTCGTCTTCCAGGTAGATCAGGTTCAAACGTTCCAGCGTCGACGCAGCGTCCTTCTTACGCCCCTGCTCAGTTTGCAGCACGGCCAACTGTTTCAGCAACTCAGGATCACGTCCGCCAATCTTCGAATAACGCTCCAGTTCCGCGGTCTGCTTTGCCGTGTCGCCCTTGGCTTTATAGGCCTGCGCGAGGAATTCGTAGGCGTTCCCCGCTTCCACGTAATCCGGATACACATCGCGTAAACCCAGGCCGATGCTGATGACCTCATCCCACTTGGTTTCTTTCGCCAGCGTCGCCACGCCGCGAATCGACTTCCGCCAATCGTCGAAGCCATCGACGGTCTTCTTCGTCTGCGGCTCCAACCACGCGAGGAATTGTTTGTCGAACTCCTCGGGCTTCAGTTGCAGTTCTTTTTCAATCACGGCGACCGTGGTCATGTTCGCGCCGAAATCGTGAATCATCGCGAGCAGTTTTTCCCAGCCCCACTTTTCAGCGATGAAGTTACAGATCTTGCCGCCCTGGAAATAGGAGACCGTTACCTGCTCGGGCCCCGTAGGATGGATAAATCCACGATCCAGTTCGGCGATTGGCAACAGCTTCTTTCCTTTGATGGCCGCAATCGAGCCAGGATCGAGCCGGTCACCCCAGTCGGGCGACGTTGCCGTTTCTTCGTACACCGCCATACCTTCGGTGAACCAACGCGGCACGCGGTGATTCGTCATTTCGAGCACATACACGTGGCTCAATTCATGCCACATCGTGCTGGCCCAATGCCATGCGCCCGGCTTGCGTCCGCTGGGCGAATCCATCGCCACCATGTAGCCGAACGTAACGCCAAGCGCGCCCAATCCAGGCATACTCACCGTGCGGACCGCGAAGTCCTCGTGATTCGGATACACCTCTATCTGCACCGGCTTTTGCAGTTTGAACTTGTATTTCTTTTCGTACGTCGCAAGTGCGCGGTCGAACTCGGATTGGAAATAAGGACGCAGCAGCGTCGCTTCTTTCTTGTGCAGACGCAGAACCGTGGTGGGCGTTTTGAAGGTGACGTAGTCCTTATAGGAATCCAGCAAACGAAGCGAGTTCACCGTCTCAGGGCTTTGATAACCCCCGCTGTAGCACTGCTCCAAATGTTTGCGCGCTTCGTCTTCCTGGCCCAGGCGCATCAGGTTCACGCCCAAATCGCTTCGCGCATGGTTCAGCGAAGGGTCCAGTGCGAGGGCTTTCTTGTACAGTTCGATGCCCTCTTCGTAGCGCCGGTTAATGATGAAGAAATGCGCCGCGGTTGCGTACGCTTCGCCGTACTTGGGGTTGTACTTCAAAGCCCGATCGAACCACGGCGTATCTTTCTTATCGTTGAGCAGATCGATGGTGCCCAGAATCGCGTACCCATCCAGCGATTCCTCGGACATCTGCAGCGCTTTTTTCGCCGCCTCCGCCGCCTTCTCCGGATTGTTATCTTCCAGATGAACCTGTGCAATCACTTCCTGGGCTTCGAGATATTTCGGATCGGCCGCCAGCGCTTTCTCGGCGAACTTGATGGCGTCCGCTTCGTAGTTTTCGCTGGACATGATCGCCATGGCCACAAGTGCGGGCGCGTAGTTCTCCTTCAGCTCCAGCGCTTCTTTTAACAAGTCCGCCGCATCGGCGCGCTGCCAGTGATCCAAATACATACGAGCCCAGCGCGTGCGCGGTGCCGGATCCTTTTCGCGAAGCTTCACCGTGGCGCGGAAAGCGTCGTTCGCTCCCCGGAAGTTGCCCAGCGCCCACATCGCTTCGGCCACTGCAGCGGGATTATTCGACCGCAGCAGTTTTTCGTAGCAAGCCGTCGCGCCGGCGTCCCCTTTACGTTTTAGCAAGGCGCACGCGGCCGATTCCGCAGGCTGCCCGTCTTGCGCTTGGGCGTGTGCGAACGGTGTAAACGCGATGATCGCTAAGAAACCAAGGGTCGCCGCGTGTTTCACTTGTCGAGCGCCTCCTGCGTTTTGGCCAAATCCACCAAGAGTTTTTGTAGCTGTTGGCGATACTCCTGCAACGACAACGCTGCCTTGCGGTACTTCAGGTCGTCGATCTTGGCTTCCACTTCTTCCTTCTGTTTCAACAGAGCCTGTTTTTGTGGATCCTTCGCAACCGCGGCGGCAGAGCCCGTGTGTAATACAGCGAAGCGTTGCGCCGCTAATCCCTGCCCGTTCTCCGCAGTCGGAGCCTTCACGCCTTCGCCTTTGCCGGTATCTTCAATCAGCGGATGCTCCGTCGCGATGCGTTTATTCTCTTCGTAGAACTTCGTCGTCTTCGCCTCCGCATAGCGGAACGCTTCGAGCACCGTGATGATTTCGTTCTTGTCGCCATCGGCCGCCGGATCGCGCAGAGCTTCAATGAAGTAGCGCGAAAACACCGTGGCGTTCTTCTCGGTACCCGATTTCGTGGCGGTAACAACGACGCGCTTGGGCTTCTGCACCGCCGAAAGCATCGCGCCGCTCGCGCTGGACATATTAATCACCGCAATGTGCGCCGGGATCTTGTCGAGCATCGCGCCCAGATCATTCGCCGTAACGTCGAGTCCCGGAATATTGAACTTGTAGCCGACCTCGTCAAAGCTACCGTGGCCGATCAGGAATAAAATGACGTTGTCATCCGCCTTGGAGTTCTTCGCGAAATCAGCGAGCTTGGCCTGAATATTCGCTTTCGTCGCCTGCGGACCCATCAACACTTCGTGCTTGGCGTTGGGCTCGTTCTTTAACACCTGCTCGATTTCCTTCGCCCAACCAGTGAAGCGCTGCTCGTATTCCTGTTCGCCGCCAAGGCCCGCAACCGTGAGGTAGAACGTATCGGCGCGGCCCGCGACCGCCACCGATGCGAGCAGCAACGCCGTCAAAAACGCGCGTCTCAAATCACACCCCACTTCCTGCGTAGGACCCATTCGCCGCTCCGCAAAGCCAGCAGAATGAGGAACACAATCGGCATGTCCCAAAGATCGCGCGTTTCGCGAACCGTGATCCCGGCCTCGGAATAGCTTATATCTTTGCCCAGCGCCTGCGCGTCCGCCGGCTTGTAGTATTTGCCGCCTGTCTCCGAAGACAGTTTTTCGAGCAACTCGCGGTTCTGCTGAATGTGGAAGTTTTCAGCCACGCCGTCCTCACGGCGGAACGTCATCGTGTCGCGTCCCAGTTCCTCCGTGCCGCGATTGGAAACCACTTCCACCAGGTACGATCCGGGTTTCGGTGCAGTCCAATCCGCCGTGTAGACGCCGTTCTCAAGCGGGTCCGGCCGCATCTCGACTTTTTCGGCAATGCCTTCCGGACCAAGAATATGCGCCTCGGTCGTGGCGTCCGAAGCCGGCAGGTAGGTCTTGTCGCGAACTTCCGCGCGCAGCGAAACGTGCGAATCGTCGGAGAGCACCTGCTTCGGCGTTGATGTAATCACGCGCCGTGGAGTGTCCGCCACCATCCACCGGAGCAGCTGTTGATAAAACATCTCATGGCTCTTGTCCGCAAGCGGCTGCAACATCTGCCAGCGCCAACTTCCGCCGGTGGCAAAAACCGCCGTGCGGCCGCGGCCGAAGTTCTGCGTCACCAGTAAAGGAACGCGTCCGCCGTTCATCGGCTTTGCGTCCACCAGCACCACCGCACCCGGTTTCGGCTGGCCCGGATCCTGAAAATTCATCACATAGGGTAACTTCGAGAAACGCTCGACGTTTTTCGTGGGATCGTCTTCAATCCGCGTGATTAAGCTGTCCCGTCCGGCGGCCGTAAGCTCGACATTTGCCCCGATCCGAACAAAGGTTTCCTTGCGATCCGGCAGGATCGTGGGGATCAGGTCCACATCCAAAGATTGCTTCCATCCGCCATCGGCCAGAGCATCTTTGCCGCCCAGGAAGAGAACACCGCCGCCACGGCGGTCTACAAAGTCTTTAACTAAGGTCTGCTGAGACGGTGTTAAATAAGGCGCATCCACGCTGCCGAAGATCAATCCGTCAAAGCCAAACAGCTCTTCTACTTTGGTAGGAAAGCCATCCTTCAGTTCGTCGGGCGAAGCGACACCTTGCCGGTACAACTTGTTTTGAGTGGTCCGGAGGATGGTCACCAGGTCAATCGTCCGGTCATCTTCCACCGCCCTGCGGAGGAACTTGAACTCCCAGCGCGGCTCTCCTTCTAAATAAAGTATTCGGGGCTTCCGGGAATCGACGTTAATCAGGCGCGTGACCACATTGTTTTTAACGTTCTCTTCACCCTGCAGCGGAGCGATCGAGACTTCTACGCTACGTACGCCAATCTGCCCGGCATTGAACGGAACTGCCTCGGATTGCTCCACGCCGTCTTTCGCCAGGGTGACGTCCCGCTGAGCCAGGATCTTCTGCCCATCTTTCAAAGTCACCCGAGCCTTCTGACCGGCGTAACCATGTTGATGGAAAGTAACGGTAGCTCCCAGACGGGAATCCGGAAGGGCGCGGGCGGAGGTTTGGACCTCGCTGATTTCGACGTCATGCGCGGCAGCTTCGCGTCCAAATCCAATCGTATGAATGGGAATGCGCTGGCGACGGATCTCGGCGATCGTTTCCAGATCCACTCCGCCGGAATTGTCAGCGCCGTCGCTTGCCAAAACAACGGCTCCAATTGGCAAACTGGCGGCGTCGGCAACCACCTGCTTGAGAGCGTCCCCTACATGGGTCGCGGTCGCCTTGGAATCGAGTTGCTCCAGCTTGTCGACACGCTCCAGGTGGTCCGTCATTTTATAAAGACGAACTTGAAATTTATCCCTTAAAGCGTTGAGGAGTCCGGAATTGAGAACATTCGTTGCCGCAGCCTTGCGGGTGGCTCCACCGCTCTCGTCGGATTGCGCCATGCTGGCGGAATCATCGACAACGACCGCGACAATGTTCTGTTGAGGGCGTAGGGTGGCAACGCTCAAGGCCGGGTGCCAGAGCATCAGGAGAAGCAGCGAGGCCATCAGCGTCTGGAACAACCAGACCAGCACTTGACGGGGGCCCGTGACGTAGCTCCCCTTCCCGCTGGCGCGTTTGCGAACCAGGAACCAGAGGCCGACGGCGATGGCGGCGATGCCCAGGCCCAGCAACCACACCGGCCAACCGCCCAACAGCACGAACGTACCGCGTGAGAAAACCGAGAGCGGATATTTGAAGAGGAACTCGAACATGAGCGGGTGGCCGCCTACTAAGCGCGTCCTATCTCCTGGAACATCTCTTCTTCTTCAACAACGTTTTCAACAACGTTACTTCACAACCGTCACTCCGCCGCACGGCTTAGTGCGTCAAATCGTACACGAAGTAGTTTACTGCAATGCGGTAAGCCAAGGCCGCATATCTTTCGGGATACGCAGGGTTATCAGAATGCTCCCATGCGTCACCGAGATCCATATTATGACAGATGGCCACCATCACCCTACCGTGGTCGTCGTAAACACCGCGCCACTTGCCTTCGTAGCCGTCATATTCGTACCGGGATTTAGTGTACAGGAACTGCAAGCCCGGAACCTGAAATTTGTCATCCAAATCATATATGACGTGAAAGATGGGGTCCTTGTTGTCCAAATCCACGATCTGCTTGTCGGGAAAGACCTTTTTCATTCCCTCCGTGAAGTTATTCCACTCGAGGGTCCCGTGGAAATCGTCGGTCATAAGAAAACCGCCGCGAAGCAGATACTCGCGAAGCTGCACGGCCTGCTCGTCGGTCGGATTCCAGTGGCCCACTTCCACGGCGTAGGCCGACGGCCAGTTGTAGATGTCGTCATCGCCGTCGAGGTCGACAACCTGCTCCACCGAACGCACGTCGATCCGGCTGAGGCGGCGAATACCTTGTAGAAAATGGCGGTCAGAGCGGGGGTAATCGACGGTCCACTGCATAAAGCCGTCGCCAAACGTGTGCACGCCACGAAAGGAATTGTACCGGAGCCGCGCGCGGGTCCATTCCGCAGGTTTATTCCAATCGGGAGGCAGAGGAAAGTTTTCGTACTCCTGCCCGCGGAATTCCTTAAACGGCCGCTGGGCGTGGAGCAGTCCCCACCCGGAAAGCGCTACAAAAAACACGGAAAGAACGACACGGAGGCGTGCTTTGAACAGGCGTGCTTTCAACAATGGAGCGAGTCCTCAAACCGGCTTCAGGATAACACAGGGCTGCTGAGTTAGACGTTTGACACAACGAGTTGTCGCGGAAAATGTTCAGCCAACGCCAGAGCCTAGTGCGTCAGGTCGTAAACGAAATAATTCATCGCCACCCGATACGCGAGCGACGCATATTTTTCGGGGTAGTCCGGGTCATCGGAGTGCTCCCACGCATCCCCTAAATCCATGTCGTGGCAGATCGCGAAAAGGATGCGGCCTTTGGCGTCAGAGACCGCCCGCCAGTGAGGTTCCATGCCGTCGCGTTCGTAGGTGCGGCCGGTTTCAAGGAACTGCGCGCCGGGCACCTGCATGCGGTCGGATATATCGTACAGCGTGTGGAAGATGGGGTGGTCTCCGGGAATATCGTCCCAACTCCGGTCCGGAAACACGCGCTTCAAGCTGGCTTCAAACGCTTGCCACTCCTGCGATCCGTGGAAATCGTCCACCATTAGAAAGCCGCCGCGCAGAAGGTATTCGCGGAGCTGCTTGGCTTGGTCGTCCTCGAGAATCCAGTGGCCCACCTCAACGCCGTAAGCAACCGGGAAATTGTAGATATCGTCGGTGCCATCGAGCGTAACCACCTGCTCAGCGGAGCGAGCGTCGATGCGCGTCAGACGCCGGACACCGGTCAGCACATGGCGGTCTGAGCGAGGGTAATCCATCGTCCAGTAGCCAGGAAAACGCGGTTCGATGCCCATGCCGCGGAGGTAGCCTACATTATCGGGATAGCGCAAACGCGCGCGAATCCAATCATGCGGCGTTTTGTAATCGGAGGGCAGCGGAAAGTTGCCGTACTCGATCGCCGGCCACTCCCGAAACGGATTTTGCGCCTGTAGGACAGCCCATGCAGCGAGCAGTCCGACACCAATAGCGATTCCCGATCGAATACGCATCGCGATTCCGGTCTCAGAATAACAGACGAGCCGAGTGGACCGGCAGTATTCGCGGTTCCTTTTGGAGCAAACCGCACTTCGCATGAAGCGATAACGTTACTTCCCTGCCTTCGGGCGTTCGTTATTGGCAGCCTGCGTGGTGGCCGTATCGGTATCCGGTTTCACCGGCTGATCGTCGGCATTGCGTTTGTCCCAATCCGTGCTGCTACGCGTGGTGCGCCAGTACGAATCGCCCCACCAATCTTCCTGCGGACGCTTTGGCTTCCGGCCGGTCTTGACCAGCAAGTAGTCGTGCGTTTGCAGCGCGACACCTTCCAGGAGCTCCAGCGTCATCGACTGCTCCTTCCCATCGGCATCCGTGAAGTTAAGCGTCAGGTTTTGGAACGTCGGCTTTTCGGCCAGCAGGCGTTTGTGCAACTGCCAGACACGGTAGATGGGCACGTCGACGCTGTGTGTCAGCGTGGCGCCCAGCTCCACCAGGGTCAGTTTCTTGTAGGGAACCTCAACCGTGATCTTGCCGGAACGGAAGATCAACTGGTTGTTATCGACGGTAATCAAGCCGTCGGAACCGGCCTCGACACCTTCGAGGTTGCCCACCACGTATGTGGCATCGCGGGTGGTGGCCGCCAGGGCGAGTCCGCAAGTAAGAACGCTCAGTGCTGCAATCGAAAATAGGCGCATGACCGATACTCCTTCAATAGAGTGGATCGGCAGTACCGAAGGCCAGCGACATCGGGAATGAACCTTAGACGAAGCTAGGCGGAAGTCGAAGCTAGGCAGAAGTGGAAACTAGGCAGATGACGACATCAGACAGAAACGCCCGGTGAAAGAAACGAACAAGCCGATATTAGCTTTCGCCACCGCGATAGATGTCGTGCAGGCGCAGCAGGCCCTGGCAGACATGCGTTTCCGGGTCCACCACAGGCAGAACGTAGATCTGCGAGGGACGATTCTCCATCAGCGTCAGCGCGTCGTGTAACAACGCCTCGGGGCCAACGGTGATGGGTCCGCGAGTCATGACGTCCGCCGCCTGCAGGGTGCGAATATCCTCGTGATTGCGCAATGCACGGCGAACGTCGCCGTCGGTGACCAGTCCGCGCAAGTGGCGCTCGGCGTCCACTACGCACGCGCCGCCCAATGGCCGCACGGACATCTCAATCACCACGTGCTTCAGCGAATCTTCAGGACTCACCCACGCCACTTCGTCACCCGAATGCATCACGTCTTTGACGCGCATCTTTAGGTTGTGGCCGAGTTGACCGGAAGGATGGAAGCGCCGGAAATCCTCGCCCGTGAAGCCGCGTGCCTGCATGAGCGCTACTGCCAGCGCGTGACCAAGGGCAAGCGCAACCATGGTGCTCGATGTAGGCGTGAATCCGCCGGGATCGGCTTCCTTTTGCACCGCACCATCCAGCACGATGTCCATTTCCCCCGCAAGCGGCGAGCGCCCGTCACCAAGAATGCCGATGAACCGCGTGCCAAACTCCCGTAGCGGCGCGATCAACTCCATCAGTTCCGCCGTGGAGCCGCTTTTCGAAATCATGATCACCGGATCGCCCGGCTGACAGACGCCAAGATCGCCATGCCCTGCTTCCGTAGGATGCAGAAACACCGCGGGCGTACCCGTGCTCTGCAACGTCGCCACGATCTTGCGGCCGATGTGTCCGGACTTGCCCATGCCGGTGACGACAACCTTGCCGTTATGGGAGAGGATCATCTCCACTGCGGCGATCAGGCGATCATCCAAACGGTCGGCAGCGGCGCGAACGGCATCGGCCTCCAAACGCATGGCCTCGCGAGCGGCTGCCAGCCATTGTGATTTTTCCGTGGACACCTTCGCGGTCATTCTTTTCATGATAGGCGGAGCGGCCCGCGACTGTGAACTGCCTACGGGCGAAATGCCCGAGAACAAAAGCAAAGGGAAATTACAGGGGGCGGAACAACGAGCGGTTGGTCGTGCGGTAATCAATATCCTCAATCACCCAGCCACTGCCCGAGCGAGTCAGGCGAACGGTCGCCGTGCCTTCCGCGCGGCGCGGAACCTTCGCGTTCTTCAACTGGCCAATCATCGTGTAGCGGCATTCGACCACCGCACCGCTTTGAGTAACGCGCGGGTCGCCTGAAGGATCGAGCGACAACGACATGGAACGCGTATCGCCGAAGGCATCCTGCAACCGGGTGACATGCTCGCTTTGAATAGTGGGCCAGACCGTTCGAATCTGGCGCATGTCTTTCGACGAATATGCAGCCTCCAAACGGCGTAGCACAGCGGTCACCTCCTGACGGAGCGCGACGCCTGCTTCGGCCGTCTTGCGCGCGGCTGCTTCAGCGGCCTGCGCTTCCAGCTTCTGTGCCAGACTCCCGGCTTCCGTCGCATGCGGACTCTGCGGAAAGCGCGATTGAAACGCATGAAGTGCCGCAGGGTCCGTGCTGGAGGAAAGCGTCTCCCACACACGCGCAGCTTCCTCCGCCGCAAGTTGCTCTGGCGTTTTCTGCGGTGGCTTCGGGGCCTCAGCAACCGGGGCTGGCGCTGGCGCGACGTTTGCCGGGGCCGCCACGCGAGCCGGTTCTGGAAGCGTGCCGCCCGTTTTCGTTGGCGCGGGTGCTCGAACTAATGCCGCCGGCGGAGTGTTCGTGGTTGACGTGGGGGATATCGGCGCGGGCGGATTCACATTAACACTCTTCGAAGCGACGTCCGTGGCGTTGCGCCCCGGCTCGGCTTGTGCCGCTGCTTGCGTCGACGGAGCTTCGCTCCCTTCACTCGACGTCATGCGATAAATGCCGATGCTCGCGATGACGACAACCGCAGCCGCGCCGATGCCGATCCACAGCCCGGAGGATTTTTGGGCCCCGACCGCGACAACCGGTTTTGCGGGCTCGGCCTTTGCTGATTCCACTTTTGCGGGAGCGGGTTGCGCCGGTAGTTGCGATTCGACGTTCTTTGTCTTCGGCAGCTCTACCGCCTCGGGTGCCGGCGTCGGGCGAACCGCCGGTGGTCGCATCGCAACGGTCGCGTCATTGGAAACATTTGCCGACGTGGAAACATTTGCCGACGCGGCAGGAACTGCGGAGACATCCACAGCCACGCCGGGGATCAGCGTCCTGGTCACCGGCGGAGGGGGCGGCGCGGCGGGCTCCGTTGCCAATGCGGTCGATTGCAAATACGGCGCGGGCACGGCCCTCGCTAAATTTTCCAATGCAGCGCGGAACTCTTCGGCCGATGCGAAGCGGTCGTTCGCGTCTTTGGCGATCGCACGAAGAACCAAATCACTCAGGGGACCGGGGATTTCGGGATTACAAACCACGGGCGGCGTCGGCTGCATTTGTAGATGCGCCGTCATGATGGCGTAATCGCTATCGCCCTGAATGCCCCGTACACCGGTGAGCATTTCATATAACGTCAGGCCGAACGAATAGAGATCCGATTTTGCCGTGAGCGACTCGCCGCGAACCTGTTCGGGAGCCATATAGTAAATCGACCCCATTACCGCACCGGTCCGCGTCAGGCGGCGGTCGAAACCAGCGGACGCCAGACCGAAGTCCATCAACTTCGCTTGCCCGGACCTGGTCAGCATGATGTTGGCGGGCTTGATATCGCGGTGAACGATGTCGCGGCGGTGCGCGTAGGATAGTGCGTCCAAAATCTGGCGGCCGTATTCGACGCATTCGCCGATGCGCAGAGGAGCATTTACCAGGCGCTCTCGCACGGTTTCGCCATCGACAAGTTCCATGATCATGATCAACTGGCCATCGATGCGCAGCGCCGTGTGCAGTCCGGTGATGTTGGGATGGATGAGGCTGGCCTGAACCTGGATCTCGCGCAGGAAGCGTTCGTTCAATTCGTCGGACTTATCGGGAAGAACAACTTTCATCGCCTCCACACGGTTCGAGAGGACGTTCTGAACCTTGTAGACAGTCCCCATGCCTCCGGTTCCGAGCAAATCCAGAACGCGGTAGTCGCCGATTGTGTCACCCGCGCGAAGCGCCATTTCAGCAGCATCATAACATTTGGGGCACCCGAAACTCCCCGGGGTGACCGGCCCGTTGCCCCGTGACGCCGAATCACTATAATGGTCGGCGTGGGTTCCACACCCAAATGAAGGCATCCAAGCGCAGCGCGTTGAAATTCGTCTTCGCAGCCATTGCAGCACTTGCAGCGGTAGGTTCGGCTTTGGCGTGGCAGATGCCCTTCCGTGAATATCCGGGCCAGGACAACACCGAACTTCCGCCCGATTACAAAATTCCCGGCGAATACGTCTTCGCGCGCCTGATGTATCCGCCTTATTACGGCGGCTTCGGCGGTTTCCGCGGAGGCGGAGGCGGCGATTGGCGTCAGGGCCGTTCCAGTTGGACCACCGATTACTCCGCCGCTGACCGTCATGTGGCCGTCGCGCTGCGGCGCTTGACGCGGGTCAACGTACGCTCCGTCGAGCAACCCGTGAATCTCGACGACGGCGACGACGTGTTCAACTGGCCATGGCTCTACGCCGTGGAGGTGGGACGCTGGAAGCTCACCGATCCCCAGGTGGCGAAGATGCGCGATTTCGTCAACCGCGGCGGATTCTTCATGGTGGACGATTTCCACGGCGGCTCGGAGTGGCAGATCTTCGTCGAAACCATGCAGAAGGTATTTCCCGATCGCCCGATCGTCGACATCCCCAACGAAGATTCGATCTTTCACACGATTTACGATTTGTCAGACCGCATCCAGGTTCCCGGCGCGCAATACCTGCGTAGCGGCCGCACTTACGAACGTGCGGATGGCGTGGAACCCCACTGGCGCGGAATCTACGACGACAGGGGCCGCCTGGTGGTCGTCATCTGCCACAACATGGATCTGGGCGATGCGTGGGAGTGGGCTGATTACCCGCAGTACGACGAAAAGTTCTCTGGCATGGCGTTCCGGATTGTCTCAAACTACATCGTGTACGCGTTAAGTCATTAACGCGGGTCCTTCTATCTCAACCGCTAGTGAACCGTATAGCGAGCCTTCAAAGCAAAGGGCGCAATTTCCACATCGAACACATCGCCGTTCGTGCGCTTCATCTGATAGGTTCCGTGCATCATGCCGATCGGCGTCGTCAACGGACACCACGAAGAATACTGAAAGGATTGCCCCGGTGCCAGCACGGGCTGCTCGCCCACTACTCCGGGGCCTTTCACTTCGCGCACCTGATCGGTGGCATCCGTGATCACCCAATGGCGGCTGACCAGTTGCACGGTTTCGTCACTTTGGTTCGTGATGCGGATGGTGTATTGGAACACCCACTCCCCGTGGCTGGGGCGCGAGTTCTCCTGCGAAAACTGCGACATCACCTCCACACGAACCCCGTTTGTGGTTACGTCGGAAAGAATCGGAAGTTCGGTAGGAGAAATGGCCATGCTTGCACGTTTATGATATCAATTTACACGCAACCGAGCCCGCGCATCACGACGAAGCGCATCACGGCCAAGGCGCTTCGCTATAATCGAGTCACTTCGCTCCGGACTCCTCGGCGAGTCGATTGAGCAACGAATCCCTCATGACCCCAGACACCCTTTTCCTTGGCATCACCTGGTACGTGGTTTTTCTTCTCTCGACAACATGCCATGAAGCCGCCCACGGATACGTGGCGAAGTTGGGCGGAGATCTCACGGCATTTCACGGCGGGCAGGTTTCGCTGGACCCTCTGCCCCACATCCGCCGGGAACCGTTCGGAATGGTGCTTTTCCCCATCCTGAGCTACGTGAGTGGGGGCTGGATGATGGGATGGGCCAGCGCACCCTTCGATCCTCATTGGGCGATGAATTATCCGCGCCGCGCGGCGTGGATGTCGCTCGCCGGGCCGGCTGCGAATCTCACGCTGGCAATCTTATCCGGGGTAGCGATCCGCGTTGGAATGTTCACGGGCGTTTTCCAAGTACCGCGCGGACTGAGTTTCGCGCACATTGTTTCTTCCACCAACCCCGGCGCGGGAGACGGCGCGGCAACCTTGCTCAGCATTCTTTTTTCACTGAATTTGTTGCTATGCGTATTCAACCTGCTGCCGCTGCCTCCGCTCGACGGGTTCGAGGCAATGGGCGTTCTGCTGCCCGTATCGATCGCTCGCAGGCTGGTGGAATTTGGCTTTCGCTTACGCGGCTGGAGTATCTTCGGCCTGCTGATCGCCTGGCAGTTGTTTGATCAGGTGTTCTATCCAGTGTTCAATCTGGCGCTAACCACCTTGCTGGGGCGCTGAAGCCGCGGCGCTAAAGGTACTGAACTTCTTCTTCCAGTTCGACGCCGAACCGCTCGTAAACCCGGCGTTTGAGATCGGCGATTAATTCGCGGATCTGGGCCGCCGTGCCGTCACCTTCGTTGGAGATCAGATTGGCGTGATACTCCGCCACGCGCACACCGCCGTGGACAAGCCCTTTGACGCCCACTTGTTCCAACAAATACGCAGAAGGGAGTTTCCCTTCCCGTACCAACCTGGCGGGAATTTGCGCCTGCACGTCCACGGGAAGTTTCTCGAAAAAGAGGTTCTTGAAGATGCTTCCCGCGCAGCGCATGGTCGGCGGATATTTTTCGTTGCGGATTTTTAGAATCGCATCGGCTGAAGTTTTCAGTTCCGTGGCGTCGCCTGGTTCCAATTGCAAAAGCACCGATAACACGATCCAATCCTTACGGCGCTTAAAAACGCTTTCGCGGTAGTCGAACTCGCACTCTTTGTTCTCCATCTCGCGAATCCGCACTCCATCGAAAAAACGTACGCGCACCACTCGCTCATGAATCGAGTGGCCGTAGGCGCCCGCATTGCCGTAAACAGCTCCACCCACCCAACCCGGTATGCCCGTCATCGTGTCTAAGCCCCGCAGGCCGTGACGGATCGTCGTATCGACGAGAACCTGCAGTACTGCCCCGGCCCCTGCATGGACCAACTTGCCGTCGAGAGAGATGCGGGCATCCGTGTAACGCACA
The DNA here is from genome assembly GCA_040081855.1 of Bryobacteraceae bacterium. Lineage (GTDB taxonomy): Bacteria > Acidobacteriota > Terriglobia > Bryobacterales > Bryobacteraceae > Palsa-187. The sequence goes on from JBEBFS010000008.1 coordinate 47,218, forward strand.
ACAACGCCTGGAAATCCATCGTCGTTGGCCACCAGATTACTGCCGCCGCCGATGACGACGAATGGCTCGCCGGATTCCCGAATAACGGCGAGGGCGGTAACCAGCGATTGCTCCGTGGAGGAGTCCACCAAGAGGCGTGCCGGTCCCCCGACGCCAAAGCGCGTGTAGTGCGAAAGAGGCGCGTTCGCGGTGAAAGTAACTCCGGGAATGCCTGCCAGTCGCGCTTGCATGATGGGGATGCGGGCCCGGGAAACTATTTCTTCGAGGTCTTGGAAAACAGACCCAACAGGCTTCCAAGGCCGGAACTCTTTTTAGCGCTCTCCGACTTGCCGCCGAGGCGCTCCACCAACTTCACCACTCCCTTGCCAAAAGTAGTGCTGGTGGGTATGGGTTTGCCGTCCAGCAGAGCTTTCTGTATCGCCTCGTAATCACTGGGCAGGGTTTCAAAAACGTCAAAGTGCAACGCCGTACCAATGACGTCGCGATTCAAGCCGACGTCCTGCAGGTAGCGGTTGATGATAAGGCGGATCTTCCAGCGGCCAATGCGGTTCGTATCCAGGTAGGAAAGCGCCCGCTGCGTGGCCTGGAGTGCAGGAAGCTCGTTGGTGGTCACAAGCAGCACTTCGTTCGCGGCCCGAGCCAGGTTCAGGTTCCAATCGCCATAAACGCCGCCGGCATCGACAACCACAACATCGTAATGATGCCGTGCGTAATCGAGCACCGGACTGGGATCGCGCAACTCCTGTGCATTATCCATCATCATCTCTGGAGCCAGAAGCACATCGATGCCGTTGACCGAAGTGATCATGGCATTCCAGAGGTCTTCGTCCAGTTCCTGCGCACGGATCATGGCGTCGAGGAAGCTGAACGTTGACTTCACCTTCAGCAGGAACGACAAAGTGCCCGCGAGAGGGTCAAGGTCCGCCAGAAGCACCCTCTTGGCGCCCATGCGTTTCCACTGAAACGCGAAGTTCGTTGCAACAGTGGTGGCGCCGCAAGCGCCCTTGGTCGGCATCACAGCAAAGATTTTGGCAGTGTCCTTGCCCGAGGCGTCACCGGAAGTTTGCAGGCGCGCCAGTCTGGAAAACGCGCCCTCCACCTGTTCGGAGGTGAATGGCTCAATGAGAAATTCGGAAGCTCCGGCGCGAAGGCAGCGGAGGATGAAATCCGGATCGTTGCCCGACATCAATGCGATGACGTGGACCGAGGACCCCAAACGGTTCAGTTCAGACAGAAGGTCCAGCGCCTGATCCCGGTCCGAAGACACGTCGAGAAAGATCAGGTGCGGGGCGCTGCTGGTGATGATGTTTTGCACATCCCGCGGGGACGGGTAGGCCTGCAGGTGCGTTGCTCCTGCGCCAGGTGGGAACAAGGGCCGAAGGATGCTATCAAGCTCACCGACCATCGGGTTGTTTGGGCTAACAAAAACCACCCGCCGGGAGCTCAGCGCCTCACGATTTGCCATGAGTAGGGGACCAAAATGGTATGCGTTTCAATTCAGTAGATCGACTAAAACCGATCATAACATGAGAGTCTTTCCCCATTCCCACTACTAACAAAGTGATACACCCGGACGATGAGTCCCCCAATCAGGGTTAAACACCCGGCAAGCAGGTTTTACACCACGGGGCGGCGGATGGCGTTGCTCTAGGCGGTACCAGTAGTTTGGGCGGGTTAGGCGTGCCCAGGAAGATAGCCCATTTAAACCATGGAGGAAAGCAGGAGTATGACAAACGGAACAGTCGGAACGATCGGATTCCCCACCTCACCGCTGGAACGGCCAGGCCAAATCCGGCCGGAGTTCCCGAATGATCTGATTCAGGCCAACCCGGAAAACTACCGGGCGAGCGACGTGCCTCGCTCCGGGACCAGCGCTCAAGAGTGGCGCGAAGGTGCGCGGAGATCGGTGGTCATCTGCGACACACAGCCGGTAACGGCGGAAGGGTTGCGGACCCTACTGGGGACCAGCAGCGACATGGAGTTGCGGCAATCGATCGATTCGCTGGCGCAGGCGCGGGAAATCCTGCAGCACGCGCGGCCCTCCGTAGTGGTCATCGATAAAGCGTTTGGCATACAAGCGATTCTGGACTGGCTCCAGGACATCCGGATTCGAGAAGCGAACGGCTACGCGCAGGCGGCTTCCGGGCAAGCAGGCTATGGGCAAGCAGGCTATGGACAAGAAGGCCATGGGCAAGGAGTTTACGGACAAGGAGCTTACGGCCAGGGCGGACACGAGCAAAACGACTTCGCGCGCGAAGCCCGAACGGGCGTGGTCATCTGGGGGACCTCCATCACCGAGGCCGAAGCATTGCGGTTTCTGCAGGCCGGCGCGAAAGGAATTCTGCGGAAAACGGCTGGCGTTCCGATGATTCTGTCCTGCCTCCGGACGGTTTCAGAAGGCCGCAGTTGGATGGAGGACTGCGTGTTTCGCGATTCCGGACGTTCCGACCGGTACCCGCGCAGCGAGCTGACCCACCGCGAACAGCAGGTGCTGGTGCTGGTGGAACAAGGCTTCAAGAATAAGGAGATCGCGCACGAACTGGGCATCCGTCCGGGCACGGTGAAGATCCACTTGAAGCATATTTTCGAAAAGACCGGAGTCCGCGGCCGGTATGGCTTGGCCATCAACGGGCTGCGCGACCGAACCATGGCCATGGCCCCGGCCTAGGACAGCGGGAGAACCGCAAGATAACGGCGATTTAACGAAAAATCTTGCACTTAGCGGCGAAGCCGGGCTCTGCGAATTCGCGATTTGATATATCCTGAAAGGCGTGCGAAGCCTTTTTCTAATCGCGTGTTTGTCCATGAGCGCGTTGGCGCAATCGCCGCTAACCAAGATTCTGAGTTCTGAGCTCGAGCGCAATTTCGCCGCTCTAAAACAAAAGGCCGATCCTGCGCCGTACTTTCTCGGCTACTCGGTGATCGATAGCGAAACGGACGTGATCATCGCGAGCCGAGGGTCGATCAATGGAGAGAATCACCGACGTAGCCGGGTTCTCGACACAACCATCCGCATAGGTTCCCCGCAATTCGACAACTACCGGCGCGTGGGCGGGCAGATTCCCCGCTTCACGGCAACCACGCCGATCACGCTTGACGATAACGAAGCCGCGATCAAGCAAACCGTCTGGCTTGCGACCGACCGAGTGTATCGCGCCTCCGCCCAGCGGCTGATTCAGATTAAGGCCGACGAAAAACTTCGCGCCGCCGCGGCCAATGAAAAGGCCTCTGATTTTTCGGAAGAAAAGCCGCAGGTCGCCTACAAACAAACGCCATCCACAAAGTTGAACGTCGCTGAGTGGACAACCCGGCTACGTAAGCTCTCCGCGGATTTTACGAAGTATCCAGGTGCACTCAACTCCGATATCGGCCTCGAAACCGAGCGGACCGTGGAAACGCTGGTCACCAGCGAAGGAACCCGCCTGGAGCACGGGCGTCTGTTCAGCCGCATCATTGTCAGCGCCGGAGGCAAAGCGGCTGACGGTATGGACCTTAGCACTACGGAAACATTCGAAACGGACGATCCATCGAAGCTCCCGAGCGACGCCGAAATATTGAAAGCTGTAGAAACGGCAGGCAAGAATCTGACGGATCTTTTGCGCGCCGCCCCCGCCGATCCATTCGTTGGACCCGCCATTCTCTCCGGCCGTGCGGCAGGCGTCTTTTTCCACGAAATCTTCGGCCACCGCATCGAAGGCCATCGCCAAAAAGACGACAGCGAGGGACAGACGTTCACAAAGAGCGTCGGCAAGCCGATCCTGCCCTCCTTTCTCTCCGTCATATTCGATCCCACGCAAAAGCAGTTCGGCTCCGTCATGCTTAACGGCGCGTATCAGTACGATAACGAAGGCGTTGCGGCGCGGCGCGTTCCCGTAGTGGAGAACGGAATTCTTAAGACGTTCCTGATGTCGCGCTCGCCCATCGATGGATTCCCCAACTCGAACGGCCATGGACGCCGCGCTCCCGGCGCGGAGGTTGTTTCGCGGCAATCGAATTTGTTCGTGGAATCGACGAAGCAGGTGAGCGACCAGCAGTTGCGCCAGATGCTAATCGAAGAGGTCAAGAAACAGGGCAAGCCTTATGGATTACTGTTCGATCAAGTGACCGGCGGATACACCACGACGCAGCGGCGCGGCCTGCAGGCGTTCACGGTGATTCCACTCGTTGTTTATCGCATCTATCCGGACGGGCGCCCGGATGAACTGATCCGCGGTGTCGATATCGTGGGCACTCCGCTTTCCAGTTTTGAGAAGATCCTGGCGACATCGGAAAAGCGCGAAGTGTTCAACGGCATCTGCGGCGCGGAATCCGGCAGCGTTCCAGTAGCCGCGATCGCGCCGGCCTTGCTGGTGGAAAGCATTGAAATTCAGCGCAAAGATCGGGCCCAGGATTCCCCGCCCTACCTTCCGCGGCCAAGCGCAGCCAGCACCGCCGCGCCAGGTTTAGCCGCTTCCGGGAACGGAGGGGCCAATTAATGTCGGGCTTCACTCGCCGGGGCTTTCTTGTCATGGCCGGAGTTTCTGTTCCGGCGGTATTTTCTTTCGCGCAAAGTGCGGGCGACGATCCTCTTCTGAAGGCTTTGCTGGATGAACTGGAGCGCTCCCGCCAGCTCCGCGTAATCAACGGAGGCGGCGATGAGATCCCGTACTTCATCGCCTATACGCTGGGCGATCAGCAGACCTTTTCCGTAGCGGCGACTCTGGGTGCGGTGACCGTATCCGGCGCCAATCACCAGCGCGTTCCGATCATAGAGGTGCGCGTCGGCAGCTACGATTTCGATAACACGGGCCATATCTTCAGCGGAGCCTATTCCGGTTCGCGGTACGACACCGAGCCATGGCCGCTCGACAATAACTACCAGAACATGCGCGAGTCGCTGTGGCTGGCGACCGACCATGCCTACAAAGCCGCCGTGGAATCGATCGCGCGCAAGCGTGCCGCATTGAACAGCGTCGTGGCGCCGGGCGAAAAACAGGCGGATTATTCGAAATCCGAGCCAATCGTCAGCCTTGCCAAGCTGGACACACCAAAGATTGACGAGAAAAGTTTGTCGGCACGAGCCGCGAAACTATCTGGCATTTTTGCTTCGTATCCCGAAATCGTTGCGTCGGGTATTGAGATCAGCGTGAACGTTGGTCCGACGTACTACGTGAATACCGAAGGCACGCAGCTGCGATTTCCGGACGACGTCGTATGGCTGACCGCGCGCGCGGAGTCGCAAGCCGCCGATGGCATGTTGATTCGCGAAGGGCTGTCGGTCGCCTCGCTCGATCTGGAGCACTTTCCCGGAGAAGCGGAACTCGATCAAGGGATACGTGCGATGGCGGACCGAGTCAAGGCGCGCTGGAACGCTCCGGTTGCAGGTGCGCCCGGAGACTCGTTCACGGGTCCAGTGTTGTTTGAGCCTTATGCGGCGGCGCAGTTGATGGCGCAATTGATCGGCGATAACGTCCGCGTGCCGCGCCGCCCCGTCAGCGAACCCGGCCGCCAGGTTAATTTCACACCGAGCGAATTTGAAGGCCGCATCGGCAACCGCGTCCTGCCGGATTGGATGGACGTGATTGACGACCCAACGCAGACGACGCGCCAGGGCAAGCCTTTGCTGGGTTTTTATCCCTACGACATCGAAGGCGTGAAACCCAAAACGGTGACTCTAGTGGAGAAAGGCGCACTGAAGAGCTTTCTGTGGACGCGCCTTCCCGGCAAATCCTGGACCGCTTCCAACGGCCGCGCGCGTCTGGCCGCGTCCTACGGGTGGCGCTCGGCCGCGATCAGCAACTTGTTTGTCAATGCTTCGCAGACTGAGCCGCTGACCGGGCTGAAAGCGAAGCTGGTCCAGATGTGCAAGGATCGCGACAAGCCCTACGGCTTCCTGGTGCGGCGGCTGGATTATCCGTTTGCCAGCGGAGGGGGTGAACTGCAATCCCTCCTGGCCGGTGCGCGCACCGGTGGTTCCGCCCGGGCCATAAGCCCGCCAACGCTGATCTATCGTGTCTATCCGGACGGCCGTGAGGAATTGGTGCGAGGCTTGCGATTCCGCGGCGTTTCCATCCGCACGTTGCGAGACATTTTAGCCGCATCGTCGGAAACCGCGCAATTCGATTTCGTCAACAACGGAGCGCCCTTGGCTCTGTTGGGCGGAGGTGGACTACTGGCACCCGCGTCTGTGATTGCGCCCGGAATACTGTTCGACGAAATGGAGTTTGAGCGCCCGCAGGATCAACTGCAAAGGCCGCCAATTGTGCCTCCGCCAAATGCAAAGGGTTGAGGACGGCTCGGCCATACGCCTCACGTTCAGCGATGCGTACTGATGGCGCACTGTTACACTCAAGCTAGATGGATTCCCGTCGACATTTTTTGGGAAAAGTGGCCTCCGGGCTGGCGGGTACGCTGGCGTCGGTTCCGGCGCGGGCGCTCGGCGCCAATGACCGGATTCGCATTGGCTTGATCGGTGCTGGAGATCGCGGACTGGAGCTTTTGCACCAGATCCGCATGTGCCCGGGCACGGAGATCGGCGCAGTTTCGGACATCTTTAACCGCCGCCTGGAGAAGGCCGCAGCTTTCGTTCCGTCCGCGGCCCTGGCCTCGGATTACCGCACCATGCTGGACGATGCATCGATTGACGCTGTTGTCATCGCCACTCCCACGCATCTGCATGCGGAACAATTCGCGGCCGCGATCAGCGCGGGAAAACACGTCTATCTGGAAAAGACCCTCGCCCTGGATATCTTGCAGGCGAACCGGATGCGGAAGGTTTTCGAATTGAGCGGCGGGAACCTGACCATTCAAGTGGGGCACCAAAGCTGCTCCTTCGGACAGATGGACGATGTCCGCCAGTTTCTTGCGCAACCGGACCGCATCGGCAAGATCAGCGCGATCTCCATGCGCAACTTCCGCAACACGCCGCAGGGGAAACCGCAATGGGCTCGCCCGGCGCTAATGACCGCGGATCTGCATCCGCGAAACGTGGCCTGGGAAGCGTTTGAATCCGGCGATTCACAGCGCGCGTCCGATGCAAGACGAGCGTTCGATGCGAACCGCTTCGTGCACTGGCGCTATTACTGGGATTACTCAGGCGGCGGCGTGAGCGAACACATGAGCCAGCAGCTCGCCTTCTGGTACAAAGCGCTGCGGTTGGATATTCCGGAATCCGCCACAATGACCGGCGGCGTCTTCGTTTGGGACGATGGCCGCGAGACCCCGGATACAATGGACGTTTCACTGGCGCAGCGGGAGAAGATGCTGATCACGTGGTCCTCCGGTTTCGGCAATAATCAGCTGGGCGTATCCGAAGACTTGCTCGGCTCCTCGGGAACCATTTCACGCGGCAATCAGGTCCGTTACCTTCCGCAGAAGATGAATCGACCGGACGGCGCGGAGATGACCGGACGCGCCACGCATACCCCGCACGTGCACATGCAAAACTTTTTCGATTCCATCCGTGCCAGCCGCGAGCCGAACTGCCCGTTTGAGCTCGCCTACCGCGTCTCGGTTGCCTGCTCAATGGCCGTTCAAAGCTACCGGCAGGCGCGCACCGTGCGCTGGAACGCCGAATCGCGCGAGATCGTCTAAACATACGGGTGAGCCCATGGACTTCGGTTACACGCGTGAGCACGAGCATCTTCGCAAAACAATTCGCCAGTTTGCCGAACGCGAAATCCGTCCACACGTCATGGAGTGGGACGAAGCGCAGCATTTTCCGCTGGACGTTTTCCGCAAAATTGGAGAGCTAGGCGTATTCGGCGTGGTGTTCCCTGAGGAATACGGGGGCACGGGTGGAAGCTACATCGACTACTTCATCATCGTCGAGGAGCTGGCGCGCGTGGATCCGTCGTTCGCTCTCAGTGTGGCCGCGCACATTTCTCTTTGCACGAATCATATCTACACGGCGGGTAGCGAAGAGCAGAAAAAGAAATATCTACCGAAGCTAACCTCCGGCGAGTGGATTGGCGCGTGGGCGCTGACGGAGCCGGAATCAGGCTCCGACGCCGGCGGCACCCATACGCGCGCGGTCCTGAACGGCGATCAGTGGGAGATTAACGGAAGCAAGACCTTCACAACCAACGGTTCGGTGGCGGATGTTTGCGTCGTGATGGCGATGACAGATCGGTCGGCTGCATCGCATGGAATCTCCGCATTCGTCATCGAAAAAGGAACGCCGGGATTCCGGCCCGGCAAGAAGGAAAATAAGCTGGGTATGCGGTGCTCGCCAACAAACGAGATGATCCTCGGCGATTGCCGCGTTCCGCAATCGCAACTCTGCGGTAAGACCGGTGAGGGGTTCGTGGATGCGTTGCGCATTCTGGACGGCGGCCGTATTTCGATTGCCGCTCTTTCTGTGGGCACGGCGCAAGGCGCGTATGAAGCCGCGCTCCACTATTCCAAGCAGCGAAAGCAGTTTGGACGTTTCATTTCAGAGTTCCAGGCTATCCAACATAAGCTGGCGGACATGGCGACCGAAATTGACGCCGCGCGCCTGCTGACGCTGCGCTCGGCGTGGATGAAGGATTCCAAGATGAATGTGAACAAGGAATCCGCCATGGCGAAGCTGTATTCCTCCGAGATCGCGGTGCGCGTGTGCAATGAGGCCGTGCAAATTCATGGCGGCTACGGGTTCATCAAGGATTACCCCGTCGAAAAGTTTTATCGCGACGTGAAGCTGTGCACCATAGGCGAGGGCACCAGCGAAATTCAAAAGTTGGTCATCGCGCGGCAATTGCTGAAATCCGACCAAACACATGAACACTAATCCGCTTGAACATGGCGCGGCGATCGATCACTTAGGCATCGCGGTGAAGTCGCTGGATGCCGCCCTCGCATTTTGGCAGCAGCAGCTTGGATTGACTGTTTCTCTGCGCGAAAACGTCGCGGTGGAAAAGGTGAACGCGGCGATGCTTCCGGTGGGCGATTCGCGGATCGAATTACTGGAGCCAGAAACCGCGGACTCCGTCATAGGCAAGTTCTTAGAAAAACGCGGCGAGGGGATTCACCATGTCGCCATCAAAGTGCCGGACCTGAACGCGGCTATTGAGCGGCTGCAGGCATCCGGCGCACGAATTCTGAACGAGCCGCGCCCGGGCGCAGGCGGCCATCTCTATTCCTTCATCCACCCATCATCCACTGGCGGCGTGCTTCTTGAATTGATTCAGGCCTGATTTCTTCAGGCCTTGATTTTATTCAAACCAGCCGCGCTACGGTGCGGGCGAGGTAATTTCGGCGTCGGCTTTAATGAACTGCCAGTCCGGCATTTCGTAAACGCGAAGCTTAGTGATTGCCGTGCCGCTCGCGTCTTTCGTTTCCAGCGGCCCCAGTCCAGCGACCTTCGCGTCAAATTCCGTGATCGGCGGATCGCCCGCAGCAGCCGCAGTGGTCAGCAGTTTGATGTGCAAGTCAAGATCGCCCACATCCGCATTCGAGTGATTGATCACGGCGAACTTCACCGTCAACTTCCCTGCTCCTGATTCCGACAAACGGAATCCGGCAAGCTCCAGATATTTCGCAACCGGATGTTTGCTGGAGATCACGGAAGAAATCGCTTGTGGCGCCCCCGCCTGTTTTTGCTTCGGCGTTTCAGGAGCCTGTGAAGAGCATCCCGTCAGCGCGGCGATGCCCGCGGCCAGTACAAATGTCCGGATCGTAGTGAAAGTGGAATCGGTACGCACGTCCACCAGGATAATACAGCGATAATAGGGAGAAACGCATCGAAAGCGGGTGCGGCAATCCCCAGGTGCGGGATTGAAAACGATGGCTAACGAGATTCGCGAGCAGATCCAGACCATTTTCCGGCGCGACCCGGCGGCACGCAGCGTGCTTGAAATCGCGCTCTGCTATCCCGGCTTTCACGCCATCCTGCTGCATCGCGCCGCACACAACCTGTACAGCAAGGGCTGGTATACGCTGGCGCGCGTGGTGAATCAGTTTTCCCGAACCTTAACGGGCATCGACATTCACCCCGGCGCGCGCATCGGCCACCGATTTTTTATTGATCACGGGATGGGCGTGGTGATTGGCGAAACCACCGAAATCGGCGATGACGTACTCGTATATCAGGGCGTGACGTTAGGCGGCACAGGCAAGGATACCGGCAAGCGCCATCCCACGCTGGGCAATGGAGTTGTGGTGGGCACGGGCGCGGCCATTCTGGGCAACATCAAAATAGGCGACCACGTGAAGATCGGCGCGGGCAGCGTGGTGGTTCACCCCATTCCCGATCACTCCACCGTAGTCGGCGTGCCGGGACGCGTCGTGCGCGATTCCGTTGAGTTCGAACCGTTGGAACACGGCAACCTGCCTGATCCCGAGGGCGACAAGATCGAAGATCTTTCGCGTCGTGTTGCGGAACTCGAAGCGTTGCTTCAGAGCCTCCGCGACGAGAAACTTTCGCAAAAAAGGTGAACCGGTGCGCGCGATTCTGCTGACGCTTCTCGCCTTCATCCCTTTCGCCAGCGCGAACGGCGCGGACATTTTCTATTGGGTGGAACCTTGCACCCTGCAAGCCTCGGGCTGCACCGAAGACGACACAGACCTCGCTCGCTGGGCTCTGGAAGCCTGGGAGAAGGCCTCGGAAGGCAAGTTGCACTTCGTGGAAACAAAGAATCGCAATGATGGCCGCATCCGCGTGCGCTGGGCCGATCGCGATGGCGGACTCTTCGGCGAGGCCGTTCCCATCAACGTCAACGGGCAACGCGGCGCGGAGTTGCACATCCTGATCGCCAACGACGATGCCGATGGTTCCAGTAGAGAGGGTTCCAGTAGAGATGGTTCCGGCAGAAGCGATCCGCTGATGCGCGACGCCGTTGTTTATCTCACTTGCCTGCATGAATCGGGGCACGCGCTTGGTCTGGAGCATACGCGCGCATTCGCCGACATCATGTACAACTTCCAGTACGGCGGCAACATTCGCGAATACTTCGGCCGTTACCGGCGCAAGCTCACGAAGCGGGAGGATATTCGCAACAACTCCGGCATGTCACCGGCCGATCAGCACGCTTTGATCGAAAGCATAGCGAAAGGCATTCTGCGCTAGGCCCGCAAGCTCGGTATCCGTGAATCCAAACTGGCTCTTCGCCAGCGCATACTCGCCGGTCAACGTGCAGTCGAACAAAGCGGGGTCATCGGTGTTAAGGATGATGGGCACGCCCGCGTCATGAAGCCTGCGGACCGGGTGCGCTTCGAGCGACGGCACCGAGGCCGTACGCACGTTGCTGGTGATGCACACCTCCAGCGGAATCTTCTTCTCCGCCAAATGCGCGACCAACTTCGGATCTTCAATGGATCGGAAACCGTGGCCGATACGCTCAGCGCCAATTTCGAGCGCTTCCCACACACTCAGCGCTCCAATCGTGGCTCCGGGAGTTTCGCCCGCGTGGCAGAGCAGGCGCAGTCCGCGATCGCGCGCCCGTTGAAACAACTCTTTGAATTGCAGCGCGGGTCCGCGTTCTTCATCGCCCCCCAGGCCGATCGCGACTACGTCCTCATTCACCCTCTCCGCGGCAAGTTCGAAGACCGGCGCGGCGGGTTCCGGTCCAAACTGGCGAATAGCGTCGAAGATCCACCGCACGGCGATCTTCGTCTTCGCCGCTTCTTTCTGCAACGCTTCAAAGACCGGCGTGAACGGCAACTGCTTCCACAAGATCACGCCGACAGAAAGCGTCACCTCAACATAGACCACACCCTGCGATTCCAAGCGCTCAAACAACCGGCGAGCCACCATCCCATAATGCTCGGGTCGCGTCAGCTTCCGGTTCACCCACACAAAGCTATCGATGAAACCCGGGAAATCGGAGTACGTCGTTGCTTTGGCGATCTCCTCGCGCGTCAGGGATGGATCGATGGCCAGCAGCGTATCGGGTTCAACGGCGCCATCCAAGTGGAGGTGAAGTTCGGCAAGTTTCATCAAGAGTTCTTTCGGAAAAATCCATCGCACAGGCGGCGCAATAGATTGCAACGCGGCACACCGGAAGCGTGCATCACTCCCTTCTTGCCATAATAGCTGTGTGCAGTCCGTTGATTCCTCTCCGCTTCTAACTCCTTTTGAACTGTATCTCCACGGAGAGGGAACCCACTACGAGAGCTACCGGATGATGGGCGCGCATGTGCTGCGCGCGGGCGATCCGCAAACCGGCACGGACGGTGTGCGTTTCGCCGTGTGGGCTCCCAATGCCGACCACGTTTCCGTCGTCGGCGATTTTAACCAGTGGGATCGAGCCCAACATCCGATGAACCGCCGTGATGGCGGCGTGTGGGAATTGTTCATCCCCGGGCTCGGACAAGGCACGCATTACAAGTACGTGGTGCGGTCCCGCGGCGGACAGGAACAGGAACGAATCGACCCCTACGCGTTTTTCGCCGAAGTGCCTCCACGTACCGCATCGATTGTTTGGAAGCTGGATAACTACCAGTGGACTGACGCGGACTGGATGCAATCGCGCGCCCAGCGCAAAGTTTTGCAGGAAGCCGTTTCCATCTACGAAGTACATTTGGAATCGTGGCTGCGCGGGCCGCATAACGAATGGCTCAGCTACCGCGAGATGGCGCACAAACTGGTGGAGTACGTTGGCCGCCTGGGCTTCACTCATCTGGAATTGATGCCGATTGCCGAGCATCCGTTTTCCGGCTCGTGGGGTTACCAGGTGCTCGGCTATTTCGCACCAACGTCACGCTTTGGCACGCCGGATGATTTCCGTTACCTGGTCGATCTCTGCCACCAGCACGGCATCGCAGTGATTCTCGATTGGGTGCCCGCGCACTTCCCGCGCGATCCCCACGGACTGGTCCGCTTTGATGGCACCGCGCTCTACGAGCACGAAGATCCACGCAAGGGCGAGCATCGCGATTGGGGCACGCTCATCTTCAACTACGGCCGCAACGAGGTTCGCAATTTTCTCATCTCGAACGCGTTGTACTGGCTCCGCGAGTTCCACATTGACGGCTTACGCGTGGATGCCGTCGCTTCGATGCTGTACCTGGACTACTCGCGCGAACCGGGCGATTGGATTCCGAACTACTACGGCGGACGCGAAAATCTGGAAGCCATTGATTTCCTGAAGCGCTTCAACGAACTGGCGCACCAGGAAAGCGGAGCCATCACTATTGCCGAAGAATCCACCTCGTGGCCCGGCGTTTCGCGGCCCGTGTATCTCGGCGGCCTTGGCTTCACGATGAAGTGGAACATGGGCTGGATGCACGACATGTTCGACTACTTTGAGAAGGAGCCGGTCTACCGCAAGTATCACCAGCAACTGGTCACCTTCAGCATGCTGTACGCCTTCACGGAAAACTTCGTGCTGCCGATATCGCATGACGAAGTGGTGCATTTGAAGAAGTCGCTGGTATCGAAGATGCCCGGCGATGAGTGGCAGCGCTTCGCCAACGCGCGCGCCTTCCTCGCGTACATGTGGGCGCATCCTGGCAAGAAACTGTTGTTCATGGGCAGCGAATTCGGGCAGACCTCAGAGTGGACCCATCAGGAGAGCCTGCCGTGGTGGCTGCTACAGTTCCCCGTGCATTCGAAGCTGCAGACGCTGGTGAAAGAACTAAATGGGATGTACCGCCGCGAAGCCCCGCTGCATGAGGTGGACGATTCCTATGCCGGCTTCGAATGGCTGGATATTTTGGATACCGAATCTTCCGTAATTTCCTTCGCACGCTTCGCGCGGAACCGCGAGGACACCATTGTGTTCGCCTGTAACTTCACGCCAGTGCCCCGCTACAACTATCGGCTCGGTGTGCCGCGCTCCGGACGGTATCGCGAGATCCTCAACACCGATGCAGGCATGTTCGGCGGTTCAAACATGGGCAACAACGGCGCAGTGGATGCATCGAACATTCCGTTTCACGGACGTCCGGCCAGCATTGAGATTACGCTGCCGCCCCTGGCGGTAGTGGCATTTAAGATTTAGCGAAGATCAAAGCCCAAGCGTCGCGCTGGGTGCGCGACGCGGCATTCCGCTGGCGCGAACGTTTACCCCTTCCAGAGCACCCGCTCCAGTGCCTCGCAGAAGAAATATTCGCCCCACATCACGGATTCATCCACACCCAGGCCTTTGTGGACGTGATAAACACCGCCCTTGAGGATACCCTCCCACTTCGGATCGATCTTCGCCAAGTGCTTTTCGCACAACGCGCGCAGGATCTGAACGGCGGTGGACCAATACAAATGTCCCTTCATCGAATCCGGCACCAGCCGGCAAAGGCGCGTTAAACCAGCCGCGAAAATCGCGGCAGCGGAGGTATCGAGCAACGTGCGGTTCTCCGCAGGGGCGCTGAAGTCCCATGGCGGAACGCCATCGGAAGGCGAATGGGTGATGTAGTAATCCGCGCACGCCTGCGCGGTCTCCAGAAAATGCGGATCGCGGCTGTACTCATACGCCGTGGTGAATCCATACGCAGCCCACGCCAAGCCGCGCGACCAGCAGGAATCGCCGCGATAGCCCTGGTGCGTGGTCTGCTTGAGGAATTCGCCTGTGTCCGTATCGAAGATGCCTTCATGACCCGCGGAGCCATCGCCGCGGACCAACACGCGTCGAGTGGTCCAGCAGTGGCGCATGGCGATGTCGCGCAGTTTGCGATCACCCGTTTCGTTGGCGGCGTAAAAAATAATGCCGACGTTCATCATGGTGTCGATGAATAGCGAGTTGTCGCCCACAAACGATCGCAGGTATCCGCCCTTTTCCTTGTAGCGCGTGGCCAGCGTCCGGCCTGCTTCAATCAGCACGTCGCGCTGCGCGGCTTCGTGCGTCAGGCGGTGCCAGCGGTAATAAGTGGAGAGAAAGAGGAAGCCAAGGTCATGTACTTCGCGGTCTTTCTTGCGCCCTTCAATCGGCTTGGTGTAGCGAATGGCGTGGTCCAGCCAAAACTTCGCTTCCGCTGAATCGCGTTCAGCGCGCTTGGCGAAAATCCACATCATGCCGGGGAGAAAGCCGTCCGACCAATGCGTCCACACCTGCCCTTCATGCTTCCAAACGCCATCCTGCGTATGCAACGGGTACAGCGCGGGATTCTTCTCAATCAGTCTCCGCACCTGGCGTTGGGCAAATTGGTACGAGTGCTGGAACAGCTCTCCGGTATCAGCGGTCAAATGGATCACAATGCCTTTCATTATAGAAGCCGCGCGACGCCCAATAGGGGATTGGGTTCAATAAAGTGGAGCGGATCGCTTCGTTGTTTTTGGAACGTTGTTGTATACTGAGGTTAGTTGGCGGATAAGTGAGTGGGCGCAAAGCCCACTTTTTTATTGGCGAATAGGATTTTCGGATTTCGGGCTTCGGCCACGAGATCGAAAGATCGCATTAAGGTAGCGGGAACAACACGATGGCGGAAAAGAACCGCGAGGCGGTCCGGGCACAAATTCTGGAAATCGCCGAACGCGCGGCACAAGGCGAAGGGATCGAAGTTGTCGACGTCGAGATTCTCGGCGGCGGCAGCAACCGCGTTGTGCGCATTTACATCGACCGGCCGGCCGTTCCCGGTGCAGTCATCGATCCTCACGCACCTCAAGGAGTGACGCACGAAGATTGCGAATTGATCTCGAATCACGTTGGCACGGTGCTTGACGTGGAAGACGTCATCCCGGGCAGCGGCTACACGCTGGAAGTCAGCTCGCCGGGTATCGAACGGAAACTGACAAGACCACGCGACTTTGAACGCTTTGTCGGACAGAAAGTGAAGGTAACGCTACGCCAACCCGTGGAAAAATCACGCCACTGGACCGGCGCGTTAACCGGATTCACCGAAGGCGTCGTCACCCTGGAGGCTGCTCCAGGAAAGCTCATCCAATTCCCTCTCGACCAGGTGGAGAAAGCCAACCTGAAGTTCGATTGGTAACCGCTAATTCTCTCGAAACGGATCCATAACATGTCCATGGGAACGCTCTATCAATCCATTGAAATCCTCAGCAAGGAAAAGGGGATTGACCCGCAGATTATCCGCGACGCCGTGAAAGACGCCATGCTGGTGGCGGCGCGCAAGCATTTCCACACCGAAGAAGATATGGTGGCCGAGTTCGATGACACGGGCGCCATTCAAATTTTCAGCGTGAAGCACGTCGTCCAAACCGTAACCGATCCGGTGCGTGAGATGTCGCTCGACGATGCGCATAAAATTGATCCCGCGTTGGAAGCCGGGTCCGAAATGCGGACGTCGAAACCGACTGAGGTGCTGGGCCGCATCTCCGCGCAGACCTTCAAGCAGGTGATTCTGCAAAAGGTGCGCGAAGCCGAGCGCGAAAACATTTTCTCCGAGTTCTCGGGCCGCGTCGGCGAATTGGTGAATTGCGTGGTCAAGCGCATTGAGGGTCCGGATCTCGTCGTCGATCTGGGCAAAACCGAAGCGCGCCTGATTAAGAAGGAACAGTCCAAGCTCGAAAATTTCAGCGTTGGCGATCGCGTTCGCGCGGTGATCAAGAGCGTGGAAAAGGCCGGCAAGAACGCTGGCGTGATTATTTCCCGCGCGGCGCCGGAACTGGTGATGCGCCTGTTCGAACAGGAAGTGCCGGAAATCTACGACAACACGGTGACCATCAAGGCGTGCGCGCGTGAAGCGGGCGAACGAACCAAGATCGCCGTCTCCAGCCGCGACCGCGATGTGGACAGCGTAGGCGCGTGTGTCGGCATGAAGGGCATGCGCGTGCAGTCCATCATCCGCGAACTGCGCGGTGAAAAGATCGACATCATTGAGTTCAGTGACGATTCCGTCACCTTTGCCACGCATGCGCTGAGCCCCGCGAAGATTTCGCGCGTCACCGTGATCGATCCGATGGGCAAGCATATGGAAGTGATCGTGGATGACACCCAACTTTCGCTCGCCATCGGTAAAAAGGGCCAGAATGTGCGCCTTGCTGCGAAGCTGTTGGGTTGGCGCATCGACATTAAGAGCGAAGAAGAAAAACGCCAGGAAGTGGAATCGCAAATGGCCGCTCTAGTTGTGCCTGGTGCTCCGGTTTCCGCGTTAATCGAACACGGTCTGCCGGAAGAGGTTGCCCAAAAACTGGCGGACGCCGGCGTGGCTACCGTGGAACATCTGGGTGCGATGACTCCAGAGCAGTTAGAAGAAATTCCCGAAGTGAACCCGGAGATGGTGGAACAGATCCAATCCGCGGTGGTCAGTTATTACGGGCAGTTTGAAGAAGCCACGGAAACCGTGGTCGCGGAAGCCGGGGAGAGTGTAAACGTCCCGGAAAATGAATCTGTTACGATAGAAAACGCGGACGCGTCCGAGCAGCAGCAGCCGTAGCTCGTCTACGGCTTGATATCAGCAACGGGATTGAATCGCAGGAAGGTTACGGCGCAAAAACTCCGGTACAAATGAAGTCCATTGCCGGAGACTCATTTATGAGCAAAATTCGAATTAACGAGCTGGCACGCGAACTGGAAGTGAAGCCGAATGTCATTATTGACATACTTCCGGAACTAGGCGTGGCGGATAAGAAGACGCACTCCAGTTCATTGGAAGACGATGTTGTCCTGCAGCTTCGCCGCCGGTTGGTTGGCGGCGCCCCCGACGAGGAACCCGCTCCCAGCGCCACGTCTGACGCTCCCGTCCAGGCCGCCGAACCCGCAACAGCCGAAGCACCTGTAGCGCCCGTTGTCTCCGCACCTGCCGCGCCGCGCGCTGCCGATCCTGCCGCGGAATCAAGCGATCCCGCGCCTGCGGCTCAAACGAAATCGGAATCTGCGCCCTCTCTGTCCCGGACGTTCCCGCTGCGTCCGCCATTGGCGACCGGCGGTGGAGCGATCCATCCGCCGTTGGCGCACGCACCGCATCCACCTACACCGCATCCAGCTGCACAGCATCCACCTGCACCGGCTCCGGCTCCAACTCCGGCTCCTGTGGCAGCTCCGGCTCAGCCGTCTGCGCCGCCGCCTTCTGTGGTAGCGGCTCCAGTGGTAACCGCTCCCGCGTCACCGGCTCCTGCCGCGCCGCAAGCTGCGACGCCCGCACCGCCGGCACAGCCTGTGTCTCGGGGTCCAATGATTCCATCGCGTCCCGCTCCTGGTGCGGGGCCGTCGATTCCAGTCCCCTCCGGACCTCGCCAACCGCTTCCTCCGGGAATGGGTGAAAATCCAAGA
Organism: Bryobacteraceae bacterium; assembly: GCA_040081855.1. Taxonomy (GTDB): domain Bacteria; phylum Acidobacteriota; class Terriglobia; order Bryobacterales; family Bryobacteraceae; genus Palsa-187. The sequence goes on from JBEBFS010000008.1 coordinate 65,286, forward strand.
CCCGCGATGACACCCGGCCATGCGCCTTCTGGTCAACCGTTCCGTCAAGGCGGATTCCCCGGCCAAGCTCGTCCCGGCTCTGTTCCTGCGATTCCGACACCGCGCCCGGCTCCGCGCCCCGCGTCGCCTTCCATGCCCGCGCAACACGGCGGACAGTCCGCTGGTCCGGGCAATCCCGCTGCGCCATCCAGTGGCCAGCCGCTGCGTCCTCCGCCAAGACCCAATTTAGCTGGACAACCTGCCGCAAGGCCCGTTGTTCCGCCTCGTCCCGATATGGTGGCTCGCTTAACGCAGCGTCCCGCCGTTCCCGCTCCGCCGGTTCCGGGCGCTCCGCGTCCGGGCATGCCGTCGCGTCCGTCCAGCCCCGTGCCAGGCCGCCCGATTTATACCGGCCCAGTGCGTCCGGGCCAGCCCTTGATGCGAGGTCCCGGTGGACCCGGTGGCTCCCCTGGCGCTCCGCGTCCGGGTGGACCGATGGGCCGCGGCCGTCCCATGCATCCGACATCGCCCATGCGCGCCGAACCCGCCACGCTGCCTACCGAAGCGGGCCGCCGCCATGCCACCAAACCCGGAGTTCGTGGTGGCGGTGATCGCCGCCGCGAGGACGAAGAGGGCCGTCTGCGTCCAGTGGCCCGCCGCCAGGAGGCGTTTCAGCCGCCACCGGTGGACCGTGAGATCACTATCGCCGAAGGTGTCACCGTGAAGGAGCTCGCCGAAAAGCTCGGCATCAAGGGCAACCTTGTGGTGAAACGCCTGGTGGAAAAGAAGATCTTCGCCACCATTAACCAGACTTTGGATGTGAAGCTGGCCGAGGAGTTGGCGCGCGACTTTGGCGCCTCCACCAACAAGCTCAGCTACGAAGAAGAAACCACGCACGAGATCCAGCAAACCGAAGTCGATGAGGATCGCGAAGGTCGTCCCCCGGTGGTCACGATCATGGGTCACGTCGATCACGGTAAGACGTCGTTGCTCGACTCGATCCGTTCGGCGAACGTCGCTGGCAAGGAAGCCGGCGGCATCACGCAGCACATCGGCGCTTATCACGTGGAAAAGAACGGCCGCAAGATTGTCTTCATCGACACTCCCGGCCACGAAGCCTTCACCCGCATGCGTGCCCGCGGCGCGAAGGTCACCGACATCGTCGTTCTTGTGGTGGCCGCCGACGACGGCGTCATGCCGCAGACCCTCGAAGCGATCGATCACGCCAAAGCAGCCGGCGTGCCGATCATCGTGGCGATCAACAAAATCGACAAGCCCGACGCCCAGCCCGACCGCATCAAACAGCAACTCGCCGACCGCGGCCTGTTGGCCGAAGATTGGGGTGGCGACGTGGTGATGGTTCCCGTCTCCGCGAAGGCGAAGCAAAATCTCGACCTGCTGCTCGAAATGATTCTGCTGGTAGCCGAGATGCAGAATCTGCGGGCGAACCCGGCACGGCCGGCCATGGGCTCCGTGCTCGAAGCGAAACTGGATCGCGGACGCGGTCCGGTGGCGACGGTTCTGGTCCGCAACGGTACGCTGCGCGTGGGTGATTACTTCATCTGCGGCTCCGTTTTCGGACGCATTCGCGCCATGTTTGGCGATCACGGCGATCAGGTGCGCGAACTCGGTCCCTCGATGCCCGGCGAAATCCTGGGTCTCGAATCGTTGCCGGAAGTAGGCGATACGCTGCAGGTGGTGACGGATACCGCCAAAGCGAAGCAGATCGTCATTTACCGCGAATCGAAGGCTCGCGAGCAGGCGATGTCGAAGACGAATCGCATTACGCTCGACCAGCTCCACGACCAGCTGAAGGAAGGCGAAGTCAAGGAACTGAACATCATTCTGAAGACCGACGTGGGCGGCACGGCCGAAGTGCTCACCGATACGCTTCACAAGCTATCGAACGACAAGGTCAAGATTCGCGTGCTGCACTCCGGTGTGGGCGCGATCACCGAAACCGACGTGCTTCTTGCGTCGGCTTCGAACGCGATCATCGTCGGCTTCAACGTCCGCCCCGAACGCACGGCGCAAAACGTCGCCGAGCAGGAAAAGGTGGACATCCGCATGCACACCATCATCTATGAGTTGTCGGATGAAATTAAGCGCGCGATGACCGGCATGCTCGAACCCGTGTTCAAAGAAGTTTACAAGGGCCGGGCGCAGGTGCGCGAAGCGTTCCGTATCTCGAAGGTGGGTATGGTGGCCGGCTGCTACGTCGATGACGGCGTCATCGGCCGCAACAACGAGATCCGTCTGCTGCGCGACAACGTCGTGATCCACACGGGCAAGATCGACGCTCTCAAGCGATTCAAGAACGACGCTAGCGAAGTGAAACAAAGCTTCGAGTGCGGTATCTCGCTCGTCAACTTCAACGACATCAAACCGGGCGATATCATCGAAGCCTTCGTCACGGAACGGGTGGCGGCGGAAGCCTTAGCGTAAGCTCGTGGGGCGGCCCTTTAGGGCGGCAGCCGTGCTTTGCGCGGCCTATCAATCAGGGGATAGATCCGGAAAAAGTCAGGATAGATCCGGAAAAAAGTCCGCCCTTTTCCCATGCCTTCCATCGGCGTCATCACCTTTGAGCTGCGCATCGACGATGCCCACTCTCTCAAGGACAAGCGGCACTACGTCCAGGGATTAAAGGACCGCCTCCGCTCCAAATTCAACGTTGCCGTCGCCGAAATCGACGCGCACGATTCCTGGCAGCGCGGCGTGGTCGCCTGCGTCACCGTTTCGCCCGATCAACCGTTCGCGGAAAAAGTCCTGCAAGCCGCCGAGCGCGAAGCCGCTGCGTTCCTGGGCGGGATCCTCGTGGATGCCACAGTGGAGTGGGTGGCGTAAAATAAAAGCGTGCCAGAGCTAACAAACAATCCGGCGCGCGACGAACTGCACCGGTTACTCGACGCTATTCCGTCAGGTCAAATCGGTACAGCGAAGAAATTATTGGAATCGCTGGCCGATCCTGTTCGCAACGCACTGGCGAACGCGCCGTTAGACGACGAACCGGAAACTCCTGAAGAAATTGCCGCCGTTGATGCGGTCCTCGCCGATCCCGCCGCGGATCTGCCCTTTGAGCAGATTCGCAGGCGGAAATGAAGCGCGTCTTTTTCCGTCCCCAAGCTGTTCGAGATCTAGAGGCGCTTCCCACCCGCGATCGCGACTTAGTCGAGGATACGCTCTCCCGATTTGCCGAAACCGGTATTGGAGACGTGAAGTTACTCGCGGGGCGCGAACGACACTACCGATTACGCGCCGGCGACTGGCGGGTAAGATTCATTTTTGAAAATCTCGATATCATCCGGGTGCTCAGCGTCCGGAACCGCCGCGACCCGTATCGGTAGAGGCACGCGATTGTTCCTCACAGCAGCCATTGCATAAAGCTGGAACCCACGTTCGTGAACTCGAACGCGTGCAGGCCGAAGTGGCTGGCCATGTCGCGGCACGCCATAATGCCGCGCACGCTGTTGCCCTGCGCGTCCAGCTTCGGGGAATAAACGCTAATCCCCAACTGCCGGTTTACCACGCCGAAGATGCCACCTCCGACGCCGCTCTTGGCGGGTAAGCCGACCTCATACGCCCAGCCCCCGGCGTAATCATACAAACCGCACGTGAACATCACCGTCAACACATACTTCAGGTATTGGAAATCGAATATCCGCTTGCCTGTGACCGGGTTCGCGCCCATATTCGCGAAAGTCGCGGCCATCATCGCCACGTCCTGGCAGGTCACCAGCATGGAACATTGCGCGAAGTACTGATGCAGGGATTCGTTCACCTGCTCGTCAATGATTCCGAAATTGCGCATCAAATATGCGATCGCGCGATTGCGGTTGCCCGTCAGCGTTTCCGATTGCAGAACGTCTTCATCGACGCGTAACGGACGCCCCGCGGCTCCGCTCATCTTGTCCAGGAACGACTGCACACCGTCCTCCACCGGGTCCTTCTTGATCAGCGACGCAATCGCGATAGCGCCTGCATTGATCATCGGATTAAAGGGCCGCGACGTCTTCGCATCCAGCTCAATCGAGTTGAACGCATCGCCGCTCGGCTCCACGCCCACGTGCTTCAGCACTTCCTCCAGCCCGCACTGTTCCAAAGCCATCTGGAAGGCGAACGGCTTGCACATCGATTGAATCGTGAATTCCTTGTCCCAGTCACCGGCGCGAAATACGTGGCCGTCCACCGTGGCAAGGCAGATGCCGAAGTGCGATGGATCCGCCTTGCCCAGTTCCGGAATGTAGGTGGCCACGGCTCCGTCGTCCACATTTTTGTACCGCTCGTAAATTTCTTCGATGATTTCCTGGATCTGCGAGTGGGACGATTTCGCTGCGGCATCAATCGTGGGATTGGAAACAGAATTCGGAACCGGCGGTTCCGCGCTGGCGGCACTTTGCATCAGGTACACTCCGTGGGTTGGATTTGGAGGCAATCCACCTGCGGGCGCGGCAGGAGGTCGACGGGAGTAAGCTCTCCGGACGTTTCGAGTGTAACGAATGCGCCGTACGATGACCAATTAATTCTTTCCATCGGTTCGAAAACAATTGTGAATGACGTGAATCGGGGGACCGTGTACCCTGAAGATTCGGCCTTGTGATTACCTCGGATCAGGAACGCGCGTACTTTGACCGCCAGTACTCCCAGTTCCTGGCCCTGCCCGACCACGCACTCCGCGTCGACCGTTCGCTGCTCGAACGAAACATCAACGATCCGTCTCAGCCCTTCTTCGAGCGCCGGGCCTTGTATCTGGCCACACTGCGGGCACTCGAATCCGAACCGCTGATTGGCGCAAGCGTCCTCGATTACGGCTGCGGCCCCGCCGATTTCGGCCTGTGGATGGCATGCCGCGGCGCGGAAGTAACGCTGCTCGATCTCTCCCCTGCCGCCATCGAATTGGGCGAACGGCGCGCGAAGGCGTCCGGTCTATCCGTGCGCGGCGTGGCTGCCGATGCCAGCAAACTCGGCATGTTCCGCGATGAAGAATTCGACCTCGTCTTCGCCTGCGCGGCTCTCCATCACACGCTGAAGTATCCGGGAGCCGTGGATGAGCTGATGCGCATCATGCGGCCCGGTGCGCGATTGGTCCTTTGCGAAACCTGGGGAGGCAATCCGTTGCTCAACGCAGCCCGCCGATTGCACTGGAAGCTCACCGGCGCGGGCGAAGATGACGGTGAAGATATTCTGATGTCGCGCGATCAACTCGCGCTACTCGATCCGTATTTCCGCGACATCACCATGCAACCGATGAATCTTCTCGCGATGGGCAAGCGTCTGCTGCGAGGAAGATTCACCCACGCTTGGGCTCGCGCAGCGATTCAAATGCTGGAGGGTCTCGACGCCGTGCTCCTCGGTGCCGTTCCCCCGCTCCGCAACTGGTGCGGCGAAGCGGTCATTACCGCGCGCCGAAAAAACTAGCCCAAAAGCAAAGTCGGGCGGGCTGGCAGCCCGCGCGGGATTCGAAATCCCGCAGCGTCCGGCCTACCACCCGCCCCACCAAAAACGACTTCCGTTCAAACTACTTCGGTTGAGGAACAATGCGCAGGTACGGCTTCGGCGCCTTCCAGCCTTCCGGGTACTTCTGCTTTGCTTCGTCATCGCTCACGGCCGGCAGAATGATCACGTCCTGGCCGTCCTTCCAGTTCACCGGCGTCGCCACCTTGTGCTTCGCGGTCAATTGAATCGAATCCAGCACGCGCAAGACTTCGTCGAAGTTCCGGCCAGTGCTCATCGGATAAATCAGCATCAACTTGATTTTCTTATCCGGGCCGATGACGAACACCGTGCGGACCGTCGCATTGTTGGCGGCCGTGCGGCCTTCCGACGTCGCACCCGCGTCCGAGGGAAGCATGTCATACAACTTCGCCACGCTGAGTTCCGTATCGCCAATCATCGGATACGTGACCTTCGCGCCCTGCGTTTCTTCAATGTCCGCCGCCCACTTGCCGTGGTTGGTCACAGGGTCAACACTCAGACCGATGATCTTCGTATTGCGCTTGGCAAACTCCGGCTGCAGCTTTGCCATGTAGCCGAGTTCCGTGGTGCACACGGGCGTGAAATCTTTAGGATGCGAGAAAAGGATGGCCCAACCGTCGCCGATCCACTCGTGGAAATTGATGGTTCCCTGCGTGGTTTCCGCAGTGAAATTGGGTGCTTCGTCATTGATGCGTAGTGACATTGATCCTCCTTAACTGATTACGTGAAACCGGCGAGCCTTCGGCTCGCCGGGGTTTGTTCCACAAGGCCATGGGCTAGGCCAAATCGAATCTTTCCTGATGCAACTGCGGGTCGCTCTTGATCAGCACAGGCCGGCGCAGCATTTCTTCCAATTCTTCCAGGTACTTGTTCTGGTTCGATTTCAGCACCTTGGCCACTTCCGGATGAACGCGCAGGACAACGTCCTTCCCTTCCACCGTCTTGGCCATCTTGCGGGCCTCGGTCAGAATCTCCGAGACCACCGTCTGCGTGCTCTTCACGTAACCCGCGCCGTCGCATTGCGGGCAAGGCGAGCACAGCGTGCGCTCCAGTGATTGCTTGACGCGCTTACGCGTAATCGCCACCAGGCCAAAATCGTTGAACTGCAGGATTTTGTACGGAGCACGATCCACGCGCATAGCTTCTTCGAGCGCCTGCATTACCTTCTGGCGATTCTTGCGCTCATCCATGTCGATGAAATCGATCACGATAATGCCGCCCAGATCGCGCAGCCGGATCTGGCGGACAATCTCTTTGATCGCTTCGGTGTTGGTTTTGACGATCGTGTCTTCCAGGCGATTCGTCTTGCCGACGTACTTGCCCGTGTTGACGTCAATCGCCACCAGAGCTTCCGTCTGGTTAATGACGATGAAGCCGCCGGATTTCAGCCACACTTTCGGCCGCAGCGCCTTCTCCAGTTCACTGGTGATGTTGAAAGCGTCAAAAATCGGTGCGTCGCGAGTGTAAAGCTTCACTTTGCCGACCAACGTCGGCTGGAAGCGCTCCACAAAGCGCACCACGCTTTCGTACATTTCCTCGTTGTCGATCCAGATGGCTTTGAAGCTGTCGCCCAACTGGTCGCGCAACAGGCGCTGCACGATATCGAGATCGTGATGCAGCAGCATGGGAGCGGGTTTCTTTTCCGCCTTCGTGCGCATGTCCTGCCACAAGTTGTACAGGAACTGCATATCCGCCGCGATCTCTTCTTCCGTTCGGCCTTCCGCCGCGGTGCGCGTGATGTAACCACCCACCGGCCCCGGACGCTGCGCCTGCAAGATGCGCTTCAGGCGCAAACGTTCTTCGTCGCTCGAAATCTTGCGCGAAACGCCCATGTGTTCCAGCGTCGGCATGTAGACAACGTAGCGGCCCGGCAGAGCAATGTGCGACGTGATGCGCGCGCCCTTCTGCCCCAGAGGCTCTTTCGCAATCTGGACGATGATTTCCTGGCCTTCTTTGAGAAGGTCGGCAATCGACGGCTGATTCGTGTTGGGACGCGAGACCGTGCGGTCCTGACGGGCTTCCCGGCTCTCCGGCTTGGCTTCCGGCGCGCGACCTTCGGGAACCGGGCCCCGATCTCCGCGATCCGTCCGCTCTGCACCACGATCTGCAGCGCGTTCTCCACCCCGGTCTGCACCCCTATCCGTACCCCGATCTCCACCACGGCCACGACGGCGGCGGCGCGAAACACGGTGCGGCAAGCGATCGCCACGCGGACGGACGGAAGCGCTCCCGCCTTCGGCTCCTTCGGCTGGGGCTTCGCCTTCCGCAGTTGCCTCACCGGCTTCATCCCCATCCAGCGGCTCAATCTCGATGCCTTCCACGTCACCCAGGATCATCGCCTGGATGTCATGATCTTCGTCGTCATCGAGCATCGAACTGACAGCAACTTCAGGCTCTTCACCAGCGTCGCCTGGCTCCGCCGATTCGGACTCCGCGTCATCATCAGACCCATCATCATCGCCCGCGTCATCGCCAGACGCGTCATCGCCGGACGTAACAGCGGCTTCCGCTGCTTCCTGTGCGGCCTCGGCGGCTTCCTGCGCGGCTTCCGCATCGGGATGTTCGATTACGGTTTCGTCTTCCTCCTCCAAAGCCGCAGGTAGGAAGTCATGCACCGGCGCGTCGGGCAGAGCGTTCTCCGGGGGATAGTGAATCGGCTCGTCGTAGGCGTTGTCGATCACATCATCGGCTAGCTCTTCGTCGACGTCCATATCGGCGGATGCTGGAATCGCTGCCGCAGGCTCCACGTCCGCCGCATCCTCGTCGTCGTATTCCGCCTGCGCCACGTTCCGGTATTTCGCGAGGGATTCGCCGGGCAGAACGATAGGGGGAAGCTTATGGCTGCCCCGTTCGTCACCACCGTCCGCTTCTTCAACGTCGGCGGCTTCCGCTTCCGAGCCTCCCTGCTGTTGAGGCTGATCTCCTGCGTACTTCGATTCCGGCAACCCAAAACTACCACCGCGACGGCGGCGACGGCGGCGTCCCCGGCGGCCATCGCGTCCGTCCCGGTCCTGCCGGTCGTTGCGTTCCTGTTGGGGTGCGGCGCCTGCCGCGGCCGCAGCCGTCGTTGCCTCCGCCACCGGAGCCGCTCCCTCAGCAGCGGGAACCGCTTCACTTTCCGGCTGCACTGCTACGGGAGCCGGTTGCCCTTCCCGTTCCGGACGCGGGCCCAAAGGTTCGCGCTCGCGGCGGACATCACGGCTGTCGCGGCTATCGCGCCGATCCCGCCGGTCTCCGCGGCCTCCGCGCTGTTCCCCCCGCTGCTCGCCCCGTTGTTCGCCACGTTGCTCGCCGCGCTGTTCGCCGCGGGATTCAACACGTGCTTCACCCCGTGCCGGGCGCTCGTCGCCTGTGATCTTGTCGAAATCTTCGTGCTCTTCGAGAAAATCGGAGACGTAGAGGAACGTGTCCCGCTCCAGTCCCAAATCGACGAATGCGGATTGCATTCCCGGAAGAACGCGTGTGACGCGCCCCTTGTGAATGCTGCCCGCGAGTGAATATTCATTGGACCGCTGGAAATATGTTTCCACCAGCAAGTCATCTTCAAGTATGGCGACTTTCGTCTCGTGCCGATTGGCCGAGATCACCATCTCCTTGCTCATCGCTAATCCTTTCCCGAGTCTGCGGTGCGGCATCACGGCCGCTCACGGCACACCACGGAGCCAGGTTCCGCTAGGCGAGGACGTAGGAAGCGATTCGGGATGCACCGCGGACAGCGCGCCTGGAATGGAGAGCTTGCTCAAACATTCCAAATGCCTCGGTGCACCGCCCACTGTAAAAACCTGCGGACCGGGTTCGGGACGGCTGCGTTACATGCGCGCCATTTCCCTTCCTGCCGCGGGCTTCGAAAAACTTTTCCGAATTCCGCTTGAAACGCCTGGCGCTCGCGGAGCGCCCAGCCCATTTCATCCAAAATACGTTAACTGACAAACCGCCGGAGCCGGACATTATTGACCAACCCCAGCATCATAAATACTGAAAACATGTTCGAACCGCCCGAACTCATGAGCGGCAAAGGAATCCCCGTCACAGGCATCCTTCCAACGACCATTCCTACGTTCACTAGTACGTGAAACAGCAGCAACGCCGCCACTCCCATGCAGATATACATTCCCGCCCGGTCGGGCGCGGTCTGCGCGTTTTGCACCACCTGCATGAGCAACAAAAAGTACAACCCCAGCACCGCCACCACCCCGATGAATCCATGCTCCTCGGCAAATGCCGAAAAGATGAAGTCCGTGTGCGGCACCGGCAAAAACCTTAACTGCGTCTGGGTACCCCGCGTTACACCGCGGCCCCACATGCCACCATCGCCCACGGCGATTCTCGATTGAATCACCTGATAGCCGGAACCCTTCGGATCCTTCGAGGGATCAATGAAGGTTACCAACCGCGCCTTCTGGTAGTCCTTAAGAAACACCCAACCGACGGGCAATACCAAGGCACCCACCAAAACAGCCACGGCGAGATAGCGCCATCTCAAACCAGCGATCAAAACTCCAGCGGCCAGGACCGGCAGGTAGGTTAACCCTGTCCCCAGATCTGGTTGGTACATGACCAGAATCGCCGGAATTCCAACCAAACATCCCAATTTTAATAAGTCGCGAGTGCTCACTTCGTTGCCTTTCAGCTCGGAAAGATATCTCGCTACCACCAATACTATCACCAACTTGACGAACTCTGAGATTTGAAAATTGAAGCCAAAAAGATGGATCCACCGGCGCGAGCCAAACACCAGACGCCCAACCGCAAGCACGCCCACCAGTGCGGCCAACGAACTTACGTACAGGATGGGAATTTGCCCAAGCAGCGCGTGGTAATCCGTTATAGTCACAACCAGCATCAGACCCAGCGCCAACCCCACCCAAATGATTTGTTTCCACCAGGCATCCTGCCATTTCGTGTCATGCGTGGCGGAAAAAATCTGCAGGACACCGAGCGCGCAGATGATCAGCGCGATGGCCAGCATAGGCCAATCGATGTCGCGGAGGCTGCGGTAGCGAACCATGTAGTTCTGTAGATCCCTACTGTTGACTTGTCTGGTATTGACTTATCTACTGTTGAATAGTGTAGCGCGGAGTGGAACGCGCCCCGGTCCACGTATTTTGGCAGTGGCGCTATGTAACCAGGTTGTTACACTGAAGGCATTCCCCACGAAATTCAAACAGATTTTGCCGTCGTCGGCGCTGGTGTGGCTGGGCTTCGCGCGGCACTCGAATTGGCGCAAGCCGGACGCGTCCTCATCATCACCAAAGATAGTCTCAGCGAATCGTCCTCCGAATATGCGCAGGGCGGAATCGCCGCCGCACTCAACGATGACGACGAAGTAGGTCTCCATGAGGCCGACACGTTGAGCGCGGGCGATGGCCTGTGCGATGTACCGGCTGTCCGGACGCTGGTCGCCGAGGCGCCCGCCGCAATTGAGCAACTGATCGAATGGGGCGCGGCGTTTGATCGCGAAGGCAACAAACTGCTGTTTGCACGCGAAGGGGCGCACAGCCGCAACCGGGTGCTCCACGCGCATGGCGATTCCACGGGTCGCGAAATTGTGCGCGCCATGCGCGAACGCGCTTCGCAACATCCGAACATCCGCTTCCAAAGCTTCGCCGCCGTCACGGACTTGTTGATGAAGGACGGCGTCGTCGCGGGCGTTCTCGCCTTCGATGAATCGACCCGGTCCATGGTGATGATTCGCGCGCGCGCCGTGCTGCTGGCCACTGGCGGCCTCGGTCGCGTTTTTGAGAACACAACCAATCCTGACGTAGCCACCGGAGACGGTGTCGCTATCGCGTACCGCAACGGCGCCGAGATTGCCGACATTGAATTTGTTCAATTTCATCCCACAGCGCTTTTCGTCGAAAAGGCCCCGCGGTTTTTGTTGAGTGAAGCTTTACGCGGCGAAGGCGCGTTCCTGCGCAATGAAGCGGGCGAGCGCTTCATGCACCGCTATCACGAGTTGAAAGAACTCGCCCCGCGCGACATTGTGTCGCGATCCATCGTGCTCGAATGCCGGGCCACCGGCGCACCGTGCGTGTACCTCGACATGACGCACTTCGCTCCAGGCACATTACCGAAGGAGTTCCCGCGCATCTACCAAACCTGCCTGCATTACGGCGTGGATCTGGAGACAACACCGGCGCCGGTTCGCCCCGCAGCGCATTATTCGATGGGTGGCATCCGCACCGATTTGGATGGACGCGCAAATCTTTCACGGCTCTTTGCCGCGGGAGAAGCCGCCTGCACAGGCGTTCACGGCGCGAATCGTTTGGCCAGCAATTCCCTGCTGGAAGGCATCGTTTATGGTGCACGCGCAGGCAAGGTGATGCGAGAAACAGACGCGGCAACTCTGGAGGGTAAGATTGCAGAACCGCCTCCGCCGCGATTCCCCGTTATGCAAGAGGCCGATATCCGCGCCATTGCGTGGAATTCGCTTGGCATCCTGCGCAGCGGTCCTGAGCTAAGCGCGGCGCTCACGCGCCTTCGTGCACGGGCGAGACATACGATTGCCGCCCCTCGGCGCGCGGATTTCGAACAGCGCAACATCCACTTGGTTGCCTTGTTGATCGCTTGCGGCGCACTGGCCCGTGAAGAAAGCCGGGGTGGACATTTCCGCACGGATTTCCCAGGCAAAGCGTCCGGCGTGCCGCAGCACTCGGTGATTCACTACTCGAAAAAAACGGGTGAGCCCGAAACTACATTTACGCCCGTCGCCGAGTAAATTGATTTAGCGGGGCTTCCGTAGCAGCGCGAGCGGCGTTTCCGGTTCCGCTTTCTGCGACGTCCGCACTTTTTTGTCGAAGTACGATTTCACCACGTCGCGCGCCACGGGTGCCGCAAGGTTGCCGTGTTCCCCGCCTTCGAGCAGCGCGACAACAACAATCTCCGGATTCTTGCGGGGCGCGAAGCCGACAAACCAACCGTTATCAAGCGCCTCATCGCGGTCCAGTTTTCCGGACTTGCGAAGTGCATTCGACACGCGCTGAGCGCTTCCGGTTTTCCCGGAGAACTCGACGCCCTCGATGCGCGAAGCCGCGCCCGTGCCGCCTTCATTCACTACGCCGTACATACCCTCGACGATGGTCGCGATGTGATCCAGATTCAACTCCGACCGGCGAGGCTCCGGCGCGGCCGCGGTCTTCACCAGATGCGGTTTGAACCAGGAGCCGCCGCTGACAATTCCCCCAATCGCGGAAGCCAGTTGAATCGGCGTCACCGTCACCGCGCCTTGACCGATCGACACCGAAATCGTCTCACCCGCGTACCATTTTTCGCGCTGCGTCCGGAGCTTCCACTTACTGGATGGCATCAAGCCTTCCGCCTCGCCCGGCAGGTCCACGCCCGTGCGCTTTCCCAAACCCGACATCTCGGCGTACTGCGCAATCTGATCGATGCCCAGCTTGTTACCCAGGCTGTAAAAGAACACGTCGCAGGATTGCACCAAACCGCGGTGGATATCCACGGTACCGTGGCCCTTCGGATTCCAACACTTAAAGTAGCGTCCGTAAAAATTCGCTCCGCCAGGGCAAACCCACGTGTCGTGATCGTTGATCGCGCCGGTCTCAAGACCCGCCAAGGCCATGATGGGCTTGAACGTGGAACCCGGCGCGAACTGCGCTTGAATGGCACGGTTCAGCATCGGATTATCTCCACCCGATATTAACTGCTTCCAATATTCCGAACTCACGTGCGAGGCGAAAGCATTCGGATCGAACGCAGGGCGGCTCACCATGGCGAGCACCTCACCCGTTCGCGGATCCAGCGCAACAACCGCGCCCTTCTTCCCCTCCAGAGCCAGTTCCGCAACCGCTTGCAGATCCAGATCCAACGTCAACTGGAGATTGTTCCCCGGCGTCGCCTCGGTTGATTCCAGAACTTCCCGCTCGCGGCCCACGCTGTCCACAACCACACGGCGCTGGCCGTCCACGCCCACCAGCAAATCGTTGTACTGGCGCTCCAGCCCCGCTTTGCCAACGATGTCCCCCTGCGAGTATTTAATGAAATCCGCCGAGTTCAACTCCTGCTCGGAAACCTCGCCGACGTAGCCGGTGACGTGCGCCGCCAAACCATCGCGCGGGTAGAGGCGCTGCTGGTTCTGCACCAACTCCATTTCCGGGAACGTGTTTGCGTCACGGTGCGATTCCACAAAAGCAATGTCGGGCTCCGTGAGATCCTGTTTGATCACCATCGGCACATAACGTGGACGCGATTGAAAACGCTTCAGGCGGGCGCGGATTTCATCGGCATCCAGATGAAGGCCGGCCGCGATGCCGTCGATGTGATCGGGGTTTAAGTTTTCGCGGCTGAGCAGGAGCGTGAACGCCGCTTTGTTATCGACAATGATGCGCCCGTCGCGATCCAGAATCTTTCCGCGCGGAGCAAGAACCGGAACGGTTTTAATCCGATTGCGCTCGGCGGCCTGTGAGTTGACCTCTGCATCGCGCACCTGCAGCACCCAGAAGCCTGAGAGCAGAAATACGAACACCGCCAGGGTGACGTACTGGAACACGGCGATGCGTCCAAGCGCAAATCGCGTGTCATCCTGCGACAGCCGCCGCGTCGCGTCCTTTAATTGCGGGATTTCGGGGTCAATGCCTGCCATCAAAAACCTGCTTAGACCGGCACCTTCAGTTTATCCAATACGCGAAAAAGGGGAACGGCAACCAGAGCGTTTAGGACGGAAACCACAATGGTCGTGGCAATATTCAGATCCAGCTCCTCGCCCAGCAAAGCGCGGCTCAGCACCCAATACAAGAACTGATGAAAGAAGCAGAAGAACAAACTGATCACCAGCCGGATGCCATGATTCTCTACGTTAAAACGCAGACTCGCCGATGCCGCGAAGTAACCAACCAACGTCTTTACGATGCCGAACATCCCCAAAGGATTGTGGGAAAGCGAATCCTGCGCCAGGCCGATCAACGACCCGTAAGCCACTCCCGCCATGGGCGAACGCCGCATCAACGAGAAATACACCGTGATCAACAACGGCAGTTCCAGATACGACAACTGCGCCAAAAACCTGGGCACATACACCTGGAAAAGAATGGCCGCCAAAGCCACAGCCGCAATCGTGGCCGAGTGGTAGCGATACACGCCAATCTTCGAAGGCGACCCAATAAAATCTTCGCGAAGCCCGCTATGCAGATCGCCCATGTTTACCTTGCGGTTCCAGCGGGCGCAGGCTGCGAGGAAGGTTTCGGTTGCTGGCCAGGCCGCTGTTCCTTGGCCTTTTCGTTTGTGGACGATGATTCTGTCTTCTCCGCGCCCGGTGGCGGATCCGCGGGCAGCGTGATGTTGAAGTTCGGCCCGCCTCCACCCCCTTCGCCGTAGGTGCGACCCTCCACCGCACCGATTCTTCGGTAGCGGTCCAGCAGTCTATCTGCATCGGTTGCCTGCGGACCCGTCTGCGCTGGAGCCGCATCCGTACTCGTTTCCGCCGCGGGCGGATCCTGCATGTGGACCGGCTGGCTCGCAAGCGGAGCCTCGGGAATTTCGGTGTGAACGCCATCCACCACGATCAGAACTTCTTCGAGTCCATTCCGCATTCCACTGGGCGCAACAAAGATTTCCTTCCGCGATTTCCCCGGACGGACCACCGTCGCGTGCCCCACCGGCAGGCCTTTGGGGAAAATGCGGTCGTCGCCGGAGGTGTAAAACCATTCGCCCGGCTCCAGTTTCTCTTCGTTCTGGACGTAATCCACAATCACCGTGCTGTTGCCCTGCCCCTTCAGCGTGCCGCGCACACGGCTCTTTTGCGAAATCACACCAGCCGCGAACGTTTGGTCGGTCACCAGCAGAACATACGAAGCGGTGGGGAAAGAACTGGTCACTTTGCCGACGATGCCATCCGGGGTGATCACGGCCATTCCCTTCTCCACGCCGCTGGCCGTGCCGCGATCCACAATGACCACCTTCGCGCCCATGCCCGTGGTATTTCCAATTACATGCGCGGCAATGGTTTTCGATGGGGACGTCTGCTGGAAGATGGCGAGCGATTTGGCGCGATCCGCAGTAGAAAGCTCGGTTCGCAGATACTGGTTCTCCATCTGCACACGGTCCAGATCCGTTTTCATCCGCTTGTTTTCCTCGCGAACATCGAGAAGAACAAAGTAATCGCTAATGAAATGGGCCGAACTGCTGCGGCCCGCTTCGATGGCGCGCGCAAGTGGGGTGACTGCGCTGACGGCCCAGATGCGGATAAGGCGCACTTCACCGTTGCTCTTCACCTGATAGGCGAGCAGCATCAGCTGCGCGACGATCACGGCGAGCAGCACAGCGACGTTGCGATACCGCTGTAAAAGCAGGTCCATCGTTTATACCTGCGCGTTCATGACAACCACGGGCCTGTCCGTGCCCGCGTCACTCCGCCGTTATTCAATCGCGATGCGCCGCAGAAGCTTGAACTCGGTCAGCATGCGCCCGGTGCCCAGCACCACGGACGCCAGCGGGTCCTCGGCGATCGACACCGGCAATCCCGTTTCGTGCCGGATTCGTTTATCCAAATTCTTCAACATCGCCCCGCCGCCGGTCAGCACAATGCCGCGGTCGCTGATGTCGGCGGAAAGCTCGGGGGGCGTACGCTCCAGAGCCACGCGAATCGCGTTCATAATCATGGCCACGCATTCGGAAAGCGCCTCGCGAATTTCCGAGTCGTCGACGACAATCGTCTTCGGCACGCCTTCAATCAAATTGCGGCCTTTGATTTCCATGGTGAGCGGCTTATCCAGCTCAAATGCCGAGCCGATGGCCATCTTCACCTTCTCCGCCGTCGTTTCACCAATCAGCAGATTGTACTTCCGCTTCATGTACTGGACAATGGCGTCGTCCATCTCATTGCCCGCAACGCGCACTGAACGCGAATACACAATGCCGGAAAGCGAAATCACGGCGACGTCGGTAGTGCCGCCGCCGATATCCACCACCATGTTGCCCGAAGGTTCCGTGATCGGCAGGCCCGCGCCGATGGCGGCCACCATGGCCTGTTCCACCAGGAAAACTTCGCTCGCGTTCGCGTTGTGCGCCGAATCGATAACCGCGCGCTTTTCCACCTGGGTAATTTCGCTGGGAACGCCGATGATGATGCGCGGATGCACCAGCATCTTGCGGCCGTGCGCCTTGTGGATGAAGTAGTTCAGCATCTTCTCGGTGACTTTGAAGTCCGCGATGACGCCGTCCTTCATCGGACGAATCGCAACGATGTTGCCGGGCGTGCGGCCAAGCATCTCTTTGGCCTCTTTGCCTACCGCCTCCACGTCGCCGGTGTTCTTGTTCAAGGCAACGATGGAGGGCTCGTTGACGACAATACCTTTGCCGCGCGCGTAGACCAGGGTGTTGGCCGTGCCCAGGTCAATGGCCAAGTCAGACGAAAATAAACTAAATAAGGACCGCAGGTTCATAAAAATACAACGCTTTGTGCGGCATTCGAGAGCCGCTCGCGGAAGGCGAAGACTGGTGCTCGGCGCGCCCCATCTGAAGGTAGCACAGGCGGACCATCAGGGCAATGTTGTGTTTTATTTTCAACGGCTTGACCAAATGTGTCAGACTGGGAAGGTGATCTCCCGCCGGGCATTCTTAAGCCTTCCCGCCGCAGCCGGCTTCGCCACGGTGGCGTGCCGCCGGAATCGGGGCGGCGACGGCTTTCGCGGATACGCGTTTGTCGCCAACGAAGAAGGACAGGCCATTGCCGCCGTCGACCTCGAAGTGATGGCGGTCGCCCGCCACATTCCCGTGGCCGGAAACCCGTCCGTCGTCCTCTCTTCTCCTACGCGGCCTTTCGTTTACGCACTGACGAAGGAGAATGGAACCATTCATGAAGTTGCAGTCGAGCACATGGCGCTCGCTCGCAAACTCACGGTAGCTTCGGCAGCGGAATCGTTCCATGTTTCGCCCGATGGAGCATCGCTCTACGTTCTTGCGACAGAGCCCCGATCCTTGATACGTGTGGCCCTCGATTCGTTTCAAGTGGATTGGAAACTTCCGCTCAGTGAAAATGCAGCCGCGTTCGCGCTGTCTTCGGACGGCAAGACGGCAGCCATCACCTCGGCAACGTCAGTGCGCATGGTGGATCTCGATGCACGCAAACTGCGCGAGCCTTCGGGCACCGGCGATTTCGGCGAAGTGCGTTTTCTCGCGGACGCAAAAACGCTCATCGTCGCGGACCGTGGCGAGCGAAGGCTGTCTCTTTATGACGCCGCCTCCTCGCAATTGATCACACACCTGCCCTTGCTGGTGCGCCCCGATCATCTTTGCTTCAACGCCGATGGCGGCCAGATGTTCGTCACCGGAGAAGGCGCCGACGCGGTGGTCGTCGTGTATCCGTATCACACGCCGGAAGTTGCCGAAACCGTGCTGGCGGGCCACACCCCCGGTCCCATGGCCGCATCGCAACAGTTACTGTTCGTCGCAAACCCCGGCTCGGGCGATGTGAGCATCCTGCAAATCAACGCAAGAAAACTGATCGCCGTAGTTTCCGTCGGCAGCGACCCAGGCTTCATCACCGTGACACCAGACGATCAATACGCGCTGGTGCTGAATCGCAAATCCGGCGACATCTCCGTGCTGCGCGTAGGAACCATCACCAAGAACCGCGACCGCAGAGCTTCGCTGTTGACCGTGATTCCGGTGGGGTCGAAGCCGGTGAGTGCGGTGGTGAGGGCGGTGTGACGCCTACCGCCACCCTACTTCAATGACCTCGACCCAACGAACCTGATGGACGGCGGCGGTCATTTCTTCGGCGATCTCGCGGTAGAAACCGATCTGATTCTTCGGCACGCGAACCACAACAATACCAAGTTGGATCTTTTTCAGGTTTTGCTGGAAACGCATCTTCCGGTCGATGGTTAACAGGACATCAAATTCTTGTGCGGCGGCAGACAAGAGTAGTCCGTCTGCAAGAGAGCTCCAGCCTTTTTCTCGAACCGTAACAGGTTCGTGATCGACGAGTAATGACTTAACTCTGGGATCTACGCATTCGTCAATAAGGACGCGCATTCCAATATTTGTGAATTGGCGATATCAAGAACCGCAAACACCTGCTCGCGCGTAATGTGCGGATAGAGGGCCAAGAACTGGTCAATCGTTTCTCCACCTTCGAGAAAATCAATCAAGCTCTGCACGGGCACACGCGTTCCGCGAAAGCACGGAGTGCCGCTCATGCGCTCTGGGCTGACCCAAACGGCTTGATCTAAACGCGATTTTTGTTCCGCCGTCACGCTTTTAGAATACCAAGTGCAAAACGTGCGCTACACCACCCGCAGCGCTCCTGATGGAAACTCAACCAGCCACTCTTTGTTTTCCCGCTGCCGCTCATACTCGCTGCGCGAGACGTTCACTCGGATGGTCGTCCCCAAGAATGCCGGACTGGTAAGTTCGAGACGCAGACCGTGGGGGCGCTCGACAACGCGATGGAGTTCGGCGGGGATCTGGTTGACCTCGGGCTTTCCCATGCGTGCGGCGACTTTCAGTTGCTCCGGGCGCACGCAGAGCGTCACGCGATCGCCTTTCAGATGCCCAGGGAAATAAGGACCCTGTAACTCAAATTCACCCGCTTGCAAACGGCTGATGTCACGGCCGGGGTCGAGTGTGCGGATCTCGGCTTCCAGCAAATTGAACGCGCCCAGCAGCCGTGCCACTTCAATATTCGCG
>JBEBFS010000138.1:0-6760 GCA_040081855.1 Bryobacteraceae bacterium
CTGCGGTGGTGGCTGGTTGGCGGATGCTCCCGTATTGTCCGTAACACCGCGTGCCATCTTCGCCCACGGTGAGTTGGTAACCAGCTTTTGGACGTCTTTGTCGTTCCAATCCTTAAGAGCCTTCGATTCCCAGAAGTCCGCTGCCGAAAGTGCCGGGCTAAAGCATGCCGAAAATGCCGCAAAAAGGGCCAGCCGTCTCATGCCCGCAGCATAACACGCGGTCAGGAATGTGCCGGCGTGCAATTTCCTTCCATGGCCAAATTTGCGGCGCGGAAACAAGGGTCGATCCAGTACACTGGATAATTCCGCATGCGCTTGTTCACGGCCATCGATATTTCCGCCGAAGTTCGAGAGCACCTGCGCATGTTCGTGGGACGCTTAAAGCCTCTCGCCCGTTTCAGTTGGAGCCCTGCCGAAAATCTCCACATCACGACGAAATTCATCGGCGAATGGGAACAATCGCGGCTCGACGAAATCAAAGCCGTGCTCACCACCGTGCCTCCAACCGGTCCCATCGATATCTCGATTCGCGGCATTGGCTGGTTTCCAACCGCGCAGCGGCCGCGCGTGTTTTGGGCTGGAGTGGAAGCCTCCGAGTCCCTGCGCACCCTTGCCGCGAATACGGAAGCCGCAACCGGGCGCGCCGGTGTTCCGCTCGAAGATCGCACGTATTCTCCGCACCTGACACTCGCCCGAATCCGCGAACCGTTACCGCTCGACGCGATCCGCAAAGAGCTCGAAGCGAAGCCCAAAGCCTCCGGCGCGGCTCCTGCCGAAAAATTCGATTTCGGCACCTTTCGTGCCACTGGGTTTCATCTTTACTTATCTGCTGCCGGCCGGTACACCAGGCTCGCGGAGTTTTCGTTGATATAAATTATGCTCGGTCTCCTTGGTATCGTCATCGCGTATTTCCTCGGCGGCATTCCGTTTGGCTACTTGCTGGTGAAGTGGACCAAGGGCGCGGATGTGCGCCAATCCGGCAGCGGCAACATCGGCGCCACAAATGTATTGCGCACCACAGGGCGCGCGATGGGTGTAGCGACGCTTCTTCTCGATATAGCCAAGGGGGCCTTCGCGGTGTGGCTCGCCGATTGGCTCACCGGAGGCCAACCCCTTTGGATGAGTCTGGCTGCCATCTTCGTGATGGCGGGCCACGCGTTTCCCGTGTTCCTTGGATTTAAGGGCGGCAAAGCCGTCGCCAGCTTCATTGGCGCATTCCTTTACCTGACCCCGCTGCCGTTGTTCGCAGTACTGCTACTGTTTGTGATCGTGGTTGCCGGGACGAAATACATTTCCGCAGGATCCATTCTGGCCGCGGCCACATTCCCGTTTGGCGTTTGGATCATCCTACACCCGCCGGTTCCCGTGACGCTTGCGGCGCTGCTCGCCGGAGCCTTTATCGTTTACCGGCACAAAGAAAACATGCAGCGCATCCGCGCCGGAAACGAAAACGTTTTTCGATGGAAAAAGTCGTGAACCTTTCAATTTTGGGCGGTGGAGCCTGGGGAACCGCGCTCGGCATCGCACTTGCTCCTCGCTTCGACCGGGTCCGCCAATGGATCTATGAGCACGATCTCGCGCTCCGCATGGCGGCTACCCGTCAGAACGATATCTTTCTACCCGGCTGCACCATCCCCAATAATCTGGAGCCGGTTTCCGATCTCACCGTAGCGATCGAAGGTGCCAGTATCGTCATCGGCGTGATGCCCTCGCATCATGCCCGCCGCCTGTACCGCGAGGCACTCCCCCACGTTCATGTTTCGACCACCTTCGTCAGTGCCACCAAGGGCATGGAAGCCGGCACGCTGCTGCGAATGTCCCAGGTGATGGAAGACGTCATTGGTACGAGATTCGATCCGAAGATCGCCATCATCTCCGGCCCGTCCTTCGCCCGTGAAGTGGCGAAAGGCGAGCCAACCGCGCTCGCGGTTGCTTCGACCGATGCCGGCGTCGCCGCCGCCGTACAGGAAGCATTCTCGGGTCCCACATTTCGCCTTTATACCAGCACCGATCCCATCGGCGTCGAACTCGGCGGCGCGCTCAAGAATGTCATCGCCATCGCCGCTGGCGTGGTCCAGGGTCTCGGGCTCGGCAATAATACGATGGCAGCCCTGATCACCCGAGGTCTCGCCGAAATCACCCGCCTCGGTGTCGCCATGGGCGCGCAACCCAGGACGATGTCGGGCTTAGCGGGCATGGGCGATCTGGTGCTCACCTGCACGGGCGATCTCAGCCGCAACCGCAAAGTGGGTATCGAGCTCGCACGCGGCCGGACGTTGATCGACATCCTCGGCTCCACGCCAACGGTTGCCGAAGGCGTCGAGACAAACTCCTCGGCCGTGGCGCTGGGCGCTAAGTTTGGCGTGGATCTGCCCATCATTCAGCAAATGCACGCCGTCCTCCACGGCACGAAATCTCCGCGCGATGCGATCCGCGATTTGATGGAACGCTCCCTGAAGAGTGAATGAAAACTCCGCCGCAACCCGGGCACGCTTCGCAAGTAACTCAAACAAAATACGTTTCATCACTGGAAACTTCGGCGCAACTTTTTGCCTCCGCTGGGGTTCAAAAAGACATGGAGGATGTGGCGGCGCTGGAACCAGAAGCACGATTGATGCTCCGGGTCCGTGAGGGCGACGACGAAAGCTTCGGCGTTCTGCTGAGCCAGCATCGTGGTCCGGTGATCAGCTTCCTCTACCGCATGGTGCAAAACCCGGCGGTGTCCGAGGAACTGGCGCAGGAGGTGTTTCTCCGCGTCTATCGAGCCCGCTCCACGTATGAACCCACGGCCAAGTTCCGGACCTGGTTGTACCGGATCGCAACGCACGTGGCTCTAAATTGGATTCGCGACGGGAAAAGTGAAAAAGGACAGCAGAGCCTGGATGTAGAAGTCGCCGGCGTCGTCATTGAAGTGCCGGACCGCGCGCCCACCGCCGAGCAGTCCCTGGTGCGCGAGGCTCGCATGGCGGAGATTCGCACAGCGATTCAAGCGTTGCCTGAGCGGCAGCGCGCCGCAGTGCTCCTCCACAAGTACGAAGGCCTGGACTACGAGCAGATTGGTGAAGCTCTGGGGATGTCTGAATCGGCTTTAAAAAGTTTATTGTTCCGCGCCTATGAGACCTTGCGCCGCCGGTTGGCGCATTTGGCGTGAGCTGGTTGGTTTTGTTTGTAGTTATTGAGGGAAGAAGAAATGAATTGCCCAATGCAAAACAAGCAGGACGAAGAGATCCTGCTCCATTACTGTTCCGGGCGGCTGGCTACGGATCGCGCGGCAGAAGTGGAGATCCACGCCAAAACCTGCGCCCAGTGTGCCCGTTGGATCGCGAACCAAAACGCCGTGTGGAACGCTCTGGATGATTTCACCGCGCCCGCCGTCTCTCCCGAGTTCCAGGCACGCGTTTACCAGCGGCTGGAAGCGGAGCCTAGCGGCAGTTGGTGGAAGCAAGGGTTTAAGCAAGAGTGGAAGCAAAAGTGGTTCTCCGCGTGGAGGCCAGCGCTCGCGATGGTTGCCGTCGCCGCGGCGCTGGCCGTCGGCGTGATGGTGCGTCAACCGCAAATCCTACAGCCGCCAACGAAAGCATCGATGGAAACGGTGGACATGTATCAGGTGGACATGGATCAAGTAAACATGGATCAAGTGGAACACGCGCTCGAAGACTTGGACCTGCTGACTCCGAGGGCCGGCGCGAGCCGGTTGTAATCATGAGAACGATCACGCACTGGCTGATGACTGCGGCTCTGGCCACCGGTGTTGCCGTGTTTCCCGCATTCGGTCAGGCCAATCCATCCGGGCAGGCGATGAAGAAGCGGCCCGTGGCTCCGTTGGCGGCCGGGCGCGCCCTCGAACGTTGGGAAACCATGACTCCCGATGAGCGCGAGAAAGCGCTTGCGAAGTTACCTCCGGCTCGCCGCGCGCAAGTGGAAGAGCGGCTGCGCAGGCTGGAATCTTTGCCCGATAACGATCGTCAGCAACTGCGCCTGCGTTATCAGGAATTCGAGCGCCTGCGGCGCGACCGGCAAGACGCGTTGCGCCTGGAGATTCAGGCCCTGCGCTCCATGCGTCCCATGATGCGCCGCCGTCGTGCTATCAGCCCGGAGTTTCAGCGCCAGTATTCACCGGAAGAGCAACGCATTATGCGCCAGGCACTCGGCTTGGAATAGCTGGATTTGCTTGACACCCACGTACTGCGGCGGTTAGCATTGGGCGTGTTTCGCGACTCTGCGACAGCCGCGTAACGCCCGTCGCATGACGCCCCATCCCCACGACAGCCAAGCAGAGGAACCCGGCAAGGTCCTGAGCTCAAATCGAACTTCCGCGTGGGAGCGCATCGCGCTCGCGGTGCTCCTCCTCGTCTTCGCCGCCTTCACGTGGCGCGGATTGTTGTCGTTCTATTCGGGCGACGACATGATGAACTCCTACTGGGCGTGGACCTGGAATCATAAATCCCTCGTCTGGGCCAATTTGTTGGTGTGGCTGCCGATCTACCGGCCGCTGGGCGAGACCATCTACCTCATCTTCTATGCCGTATTCGGTTTTGCGCCGCTGCCGCTGTATATTTTCAGCTGGTTGCTCTTACTGGCGAACGTGGTCGCGGCGTATGCCATGTTCCGCGCACTTTTCAGGCAAACGGTCGCCGCATTGCTGGCGCTTGCTTTGATGCTGGTGCACGGCGCCTATAACGACCTTTACTACAGCGCCGGAACCATTTTTGACCGGCTCTGGTTCACCTTCACCGTGCTCGGCGTGGCCGCGTATGTGCGCACGCGAGAGAATTCGGGCCGGATTTCTTTCATCCGCTTGGCATGGCTATCGCTGCTCTCTGTATTCGCGATGGATTCAAAAGAGAGCGGCGTGACGATCATTGCGTTGTTCGCCGGCTATGAGTGCCTGTTCGTGTTACCCCGCTACCTCCGCGAAAAAACGCTGCGTGCGTGGGTGAAAGACATCGCTCCTTTGTACGGCCTGCTGACGGTAACCTCCGCGGCTTTCCTGTTCGGGCGCGTCATGCGCACAGAGGCCCTTGTGCAGACGAGTTCGTATCACCCGAAAGCAAGCCTATCCGTGTGGCTGTCCAGTGTTGCCACGTATTGCGACATGCTCGCGTATCGCAAGGACCTCCACGGCGTTGCCGGAACAACGGCCGTTCTGCTGGCTCTGGCTGTGGCCGCGTTGTTGTTGCGAAACAAGTTGATGGCCTTCGGCCTGCTGTGGTTTGTTGTAACGATCACGCCGGTCGCGCTCATCACGCCCCGCCCCGGCTACGTGCTGTATGTGCCCGGTGTTGGATTGGGGCTCTACTTCGGAGAACTACTCGCGCTAACGCTTCGGAAACTATCGCCCAGAGGAAGCCTCAAGGCCTCGATCGCGATGCTTGCCGCCGTTGTGATCGCGACCTCCGCGTGGCACGCGGCAAACTGGCCTGTCATCTATCCAGGGAATAAAACTGCCCATTTTCAATTGGCGGATCAGCTCCATCGTGACTATCCAACCATGCCCCGTGGCGCGAAACTTCTCTTCGCGTCCGATTTCTTCGCGCCCGGCGTTTGGGATATGACGATGATGCTCCGGCTCTTGTATCACGATAAAACGCTGGAAGTTTTTCGCTTACATGGTGCGCCGGATATGCAGCCTCCCAAAGGAGTGCCTATCCGTTGGGATCACGTGTTCGTCGCTGCGGGATCGCATTATGAGGAATTGGAAAGTCACGACCTCGCGGAATCCCTTCGCCTTCACATTCTGCGCAATTACACCGTGGGCCGTTCTGTCGCGTTTTATCGCCCCGATCACAGTGCCTACGTAGTCTCCGGCGTGAAGGATTTCGACGGCCCCGATGAAGGCCGTTGGACCGAACCCAAAGCGACACTCAAATTCGACCTGTATCCAGCCGATACCACCTTGGCGGTGCGCTACTGGGTAGCGCCGTTCGTCGCCGAAGGGCCCGAGAAAACGCTAACGGTCCGGGTGAACGGAAACGCTGTCGGAGCCACGTCGTTATCGGAATCAGGGGAGAAGGAAATCCGCCTGCCCGTAAAAGCCGCCCAGATCAGCGCTTTGGGCTTTACCTTGGTGGACCTTGAAGTAGATCATCCTTACAAAGATCCCGGTGGAGAGGAATTCGGCATCATTCTTTTTCAGGTCGGATTCGAATACAAGTCCCGCTAAGATAAGCCCGCTAAGATAAACCCGCTAAGATAAACCGCGGTACAGCTCCATTTCTTTCGCGCGAATCTTGTCCAACCCCGTCAGCTTGTTGAATTGCTCAAACAGCAGAATGTTTGCGTCCAGCCCTTCGCTGCTGCCCGTTTGTTGCAGATGTTCCAGCGCTGATTGCATTGCTTTCGCCATTGCATACAGTGCCAGCGTCGGATACGCCACCACCTTGAAACCGATTTCCTCCAACACTTGCAGCGGCAGAATCGGGCTCTTGCCGCCTTCCACCATGTTGGCCATATTCGGGACGGGCAGTTCCGTTGTGATCCGCCGCATTTCCGCCTTGGAGCCGGGCGATTCCACGAACGACATATCCGCGCCCGCCTCGATATAAGCGTGCATGCGGTCAATCGCGTCGTCGATGCCGTTCACCGAAAGTGCATCGGTACGCGCCATGATGACCAGATCGCGATCCACGCGCGCGTCCACGGCAGCACGAATCTTCGTCACCATCTCCGCTTTGGGAATCACCTGCTTGCCGGACATGTGGCCGCAGCGCTTCGGCGAAACCTGATCCTCGAAGAAGATTGCCGCCACGCCTGCTTTTTC
>JBEBFS010000075.1:0-23670 GCA_040081855.1 Bryobacteraceae bacterium
CGGGCGTAGTCAAGCAGAATACGCCGCATCTGCGTGGCGGCGACGGCCATAAAATGACCGCGGCTTTCAAGCGGAGAGCGCTGATCCACCAAACGTATGTATGCTTCGTGAACAAGCGCGGTGGGCTGCAACGTATGTTCGCCGCGTTCCCTGCGGAAGTAGGCGCGCGCCAGACGGTGGAGTTCGTCATAGACCAAAGGCAATAGATCGTTCATCGCGGCTTTATCGCCACGACCGATTTCGCCCAGCAAACGAGTGACTTCGCCGGATCCTGTCAGCGAAGTGTCGGGTGCGTCCATGTGCTCCATGCCTCCGGAAGTGCCTTGTGCTGGGATTATAGCGCGGCTGGGAGGCGATCGGAGAAGGGTATTCGCCTCCATCCCCTGGACGGGCCATCGTCCGATTTTTCAGGAGGTTGCAAGCCCGGCCGAACCGCGTGCGCCCGCGATAGAGTGAAATCAGCAGAAACTGCCGATGGATACTAGGATCGGAGCGCCACTTTGAATCGGATTCCTTCTTTATTGCTCTTACTAAGCAGCGGCATTCCATTGCTAGCCGTCCCCGTATGCACGCCGGTTGTGAACAACGCCAAAACTTGCACATACACACGCGCGGTCACTATTTGGGTGGGAACGGGTTCCATTGCCGGTGCGCAGTCTCCCAGCGTGGATCACGTGCAGATGACGGACAACATCACCAGCGCCCTGGCCAATGCGATTTTGAGTGATACGAACTCCGATGCCCGCCTCAAGAAAAACAGCGCGTTGATCAATTTCGTCTCGGGCATCTCCGATCAAGCCTGGGCCCAGGCGGCGGCAGACAATTTTCCCGCGCAAAATAATCTGGCACAAGCATATTCGCTCCAGGTCGCCAGCTTGAATGAGATCTATGGAACAGGCGCGGTGGACTACGGCCCGCCCGTATTGCTTCGTTCCGGAATCGCTTACACGTTGACGGCATGGGACAGCGTCGAAAACGGAGTGACTGCCCATAACGTAGGCGTGGCCAGTGTGACCGTGCAACAACAGGACATGACGTGGAGCGCGCAGTTGCCTGTGGGCCCCGGCGGATTTGCCGGCGCCATGGCGCAGGTTGCGTCCGCGGGCGGTTGGGACACCCTATTTACATTCGTCAACACCGGCGCAGTTGCTTCAGCGGCCCGCTTGAATTTCTTCGACGACGCGGGCTCTCCCATGGCCGTGCCCGTTACGGACACAGCGAGCGGTACCACTGCCACCGGCGGTACCTACGATCAGACGTTGAATCCAAGCGCATCCGTCACCATTAGCACAATGGGCAACACGGGACAGGCCGCCAAGATCGGCTGGGCTCAATTTGTTTCCCCCGGTAACGTGAGTGGCTATGGTATCTTCCGTTTTCCCGCGAGCAAGTGGGAAGCGGTGGTGCCCATCGAAACGCGATCGGCGTCATCTTATGTGCTGGCTTTTGATAACACAGCGTCGCTTGCCACCGGTGTCGCAGTGGCCAACGTCACCGATAACAGCACTGTAGTGAGCGTGATTATTCGCAACGATGCGGGAACGCAAATCGGCACCGCCCAGTTTTCGCTGGCGGCGCGCGGCCATGTTTCGTTCATGTTGAATCAACAGTACAGCTCGACTGCGGGTCGCCGTGGCACGGTGGAGTTCAAGACCACTGCAGCCGGGGTTCTGAGCGTATTGGGCCTGCGCGCGAATGGCACTGCACTGACTACGCTGCCGGTGCTGACGAACGCCGCCACCGGTGGAGGTTCGATTGCCCACGTCACGTTCGGCGGCGGATTCAACAGCGTGATTTATCTGGTGAATACCGGAACAACAAGCACTCCATTCACCTTGAGCTTTTATGATGACGCTGGCAATCCGCTGAACGCGTCGCTGTTTGTTCTCAATCCAGGCACACCAGCGTCGGGCACGTCGATCACGCGCACGCTGGGCGCTGGCGCCATGGTCGCCATCAACGTCCAGCCGCAGGGTTCCACCGCAGTCACCGGTTCCGCCGTTGTCACCAGCGCCGGAAACGTCGGTGGGTTTGAGATTTTTCAATGGTCCACGTTCGGGCAGGAGGCCACAGTGCCGCTCGAAACCCGTTCGCCGAATGCATTTCTGCTGGCGTTCGACGATACCAATGGACTGACGACGGGTGTAGCCTTCAGCAACCCGTCATCGACGGATGCCACGGTGCCTGTCACCATCCGGGACGTGGATGGCCAGATTCTGCAGCAATCTTCGTTCAATCTGGCGGCGCTGGGACACACTTCATACCTGCTGCCCTCCCGTTTTCTTTCGACGATGGAACGCCGCGGGACGATCGAATTCGGGGTGCCGGCCGGCGGCAAGCTCGGTGTGATCGGGCTCCGTGCCAAAGATGACGGTACGCTGACGACCATCCCCATCTTCGCGAAGTAGGTTGCAGGCCCTGCGTGAGGTAGGCTCAGGGAAGCGATGATCGGTCATTCGGCTAGACATATGCCTTAGGTGTACTCTAACCGTACTCTACATACAGTAGTTGCGTATTCCGTTTGCTTTCTGTAGGCTAAGTCGAGGTATACTATCAAAAGTCCTAGTGATGGGTTGTATGTCCATTACTAGTGTGCAGATACCAACACGGAGAAAACGGATGAAACTTTTTAACAAAACACTTTTACTAGGAACGATGCTGTGCGGTGCAGCGCTACAGTCCTTCGCTCTTGGAACCAGCACGACGGCACCATTCAATGAATGCCCTGCCATTGGGGACAATACCGCCTGCGCTGTCCTGATCATCATCAACCCCGGCGGTAGCCTGACGGTTAAGGTTGACGGCACCCAGGGCCCCTTCGATGGCTCGGACGATACCCTTGTGGGCGTGCTGAACAATTCGGGCGCGACGGTGAATTCCATCACGCTTTCGGGTGTGGGCACAAACGACATCCCGATCTTCGGCTTTGAGAACGACGGTATCTGTGACTACATGTTTTCGGGAAACGGCTATTGCAGCACCGCTCCTACGGGTTACGAAGGCCCGACGACAACCTTCAGCAACATCAGCCAGGATGAGAAGACCGGTCAGGTGAATTTCACCGGTGGCTTGGCGAACGGCGCAGCGACGTACTTCTCGCTGGAAGACGACATCACCGCCCAGACTCCGATCGTGCCGCCCGCGCCGTCTGGCGTTCCGGTGCCGAACTCGGTTCTTCTGGTTGCGGTTGGACTTGGCGCTGTTGGCATGTTCTCGATGCTGCGCGGCAAGTTCGCCCGTCAGAACTAGTCTTTCTTAGAAACATCCGTTCGACCGATGCGGCAGGCCATGTAGCCTGCCGCATTTTTTTTTGCACGCCTCGCTGGGTCATCCCCCTGACTCCGTCCCCCGCATATCTAGCTTGTCCTAATGCCTAACCCAAACGGCAGCAATTCTAGAGCCTGGGTACCATGCCGGCACTACCGTTGATTCATTGACCCAAGCTTGCGCGATCTTTAGGCTGGACGGGAGACGGAAACTTCAACGGTTTAACGACAGAAGGCCATCGCCTGGCGGTAGTTCATTGCACGGGCGGGGTTCGGATGCGTGAAAGCGATCGTACCGCTTCGTTGGGTTGTCCGTTCTCAGACTTGGAGACCGTGAAACATGAAATGTATCGTCAGGATACTTGTGTTTACGGGGATGCTGTGCGGATTCATCGACAAAATCAACGCGGCGGGTGCCAACACCTCGCCACCGTTTCAGCAGTGCCCCGCGATTGGCGCAAACTCGTCCTGCGCCGTTTTGATCGTCATCAACCCTGGTGGAAGTCTGACCATGAAGGTGGACCCCACGCAGGGCCCTTACGACGGATATGAAGATACGCTGGTGGGCGTTTTGAACAACTCCGGAAGAGTAGTAACGCACATCACCCTTTCGGGTGTTGGAGTCAACGGAGAAGGAATTTTCGGGTTCGACTACGACGGCATTTGCGATAGTCAATTTCTGCCGTTCGCCGGTAGTGGCTATTGCGCCCATCTGCCCGCGAAAGCGAGTGGATATGAGGGCCCCAAGACCACCTTCACCGATATCAGTGCCGACGAGAAGACAGGTACCGTAGTCTTTGCCGGCGGTTTGGCGAACGGGGAGTCTACATACTTTTCCCTGGAAGACGAAGTCACGGCGAGCACACCGATCGTACCTCCGGCGCCGCTGGCCGTGCCCGTGCCGAACTCGGTGATGCTGGTTGCGATTGGCCTTTGCGCCGCCGCATTGTACGGTGCGCGGCGGGCGCGCGGAGCGAGACAGAACTAGCAAGGGCGCGGAACCCGGAAGCCGCGCCTGAGGCTAAAACGTCAACTTCAATCCCAACTGAATCTGACGTGGAGTGGTTGCGGCAGTCGTGATCAGGCCCGCCGAAGAACTCACGCTGGTGCCCGAGAACACGATTGCGTTTGGCGTGCCGTAGTTCGTGTGGTTCAGCACGTTAAACGCCTCGGCGCGGAACTGCAGGCCGATGCGCTCGGTGATCGCCGTTGTTTTTGCGAGCGAAATGTCGACGTTCGCGAGACCCGGTCCGGTGTAGACACCGCGGCCGAGGTTGCCCCAGGTGCCGAAAGCGGGCAGGGAAAACGCCGCCGGGTTGAACCACTGGCCGGGGTTGCCGGTGACGACGGGGCCGGTGAAGTTCGGGTTCACATTCGGGCGGTCCGGATTGCGCGTATCGCCGTTGCCGGAACGGTTCGCGCCAATCTGGGGCGTGAAGGGGAAGCCGCTGAGCATGGTGGCGATACCGCTGAGCTGCCATCCGCTGACCAACTTATCCGCGATGCCGGTTACATTGCCCAATAGCATCTTGCCTTTGCCGAACGGAAGTTCATAGCGCGCGGAGATGCTCGATTGATGGGTGACGTTGAGCGCGGACGGACCCCAATCACGACGGGTGTTGCCGCGATCCATCACCATCTGGGCCTGATTATTGGATTGCGCGCCGGTCAGTCCGGAATTCATGTCCAAGTTTTTCGACCACGTATAATTGCCGCGGAACTGCAAGCCGTGCGTGAGGCGGCGCGTCACGTCGATCTGCAAACCGTTGTAGCTGCTGTTGCCCTGTGTGTACCAGAAGAAGCCGCCGGAGAGATTCGGATTCGGGCGGGTGCCCACGGGAATGTACTGTGCGCCTTGCGCCACGGTACTTTGGCTGGTGGAGGCCGTCGCCGTGCCACCGGCGAGACAACCAGAGGCGCTGGCACAGATCTGCGCGGGGATGCTGTTCGGGTCCACGCTCAACAGGCCATGATAGCCGCGCGAGCCAACGTAGGCGATGCGCAGGCCCATGTTCGAGGCAAGCTGCTGCTCAAAGGTGAAGTTCCACTCCTGCACGGTAGGCGTCATGGCATCGGCCTGCACACCTTGAGGGGCGAAGACGGTATTGGCCGGGGGCTGCACGCCGGGTGTGATGGGAAGGATGCTCGAAAGCTGCCGATTCGAGAACGAAGCCGAGCCGTTGTAGGGCGGCAGCGAATTCAACAGAAACGCCAGGTTATCGATCAGCGAGTAATAAGTGCCGAAGCCGGCGCGAATGGACGTCTTGCCGTTGCCGAACGGGTCCCATGCCAGCGCAATGCGCGGGCTGAACATCTTCTTCGTGTTGTTGGAGGTGAACACATCGTCGGCAACGCGCGGAGCGGTGATCAGAATGTTGCTGGAGTCTGTGATGTAGTTCGCGGCGCGGCCGGAGGCTTCGTTCCAGCCGTCGGTAAACTCATGCCGCAGGCCAAGGCGCATGGTCAGATTGCGGCGCAGTTTGATGGAATCCTCGATGAACCAAGCGCCGAACATGCTGCGCCATCCCAACGCATTTGCGGAAGGAACCACCTGGAAGTTTTGCACCGTGCCCTGGAGGAACGTCGTTAGACTGGCGAAGGTGGCCTGACCCAGCTGGCGCGATGCGCTGTTTTCGTTGTCGCGCAGACGCTGGAACCACACACCGGCGCTCAACTGATGCATGCCTCGCGTGGTCTGTACGGTGTCGCTAAAGGTGAACAGATTGCGCCGATTCCACACGCCCGCCGCGTTGTTCGGACCCGCCGACGTCAATGTACCCGCGCCAGTGGTGGTGACGCCGCCGCCGATTACGACGCCTCCGGGGCCGAGGCCGGTCACGAAGGAGAGATTGGAGGGAAAGTCGACGTAGGGTTGCGAATCGAAATTGAATCCGGCGCGTGAAAAGCCGATGGTTGCGGTGTTCAGTGTGCGCGGCGAGAATACGTGGGTCTCCTGCAAGCTCGCGATCTGCGCACGCAGCGCTCCGGCGGACGCAAAGAGCGGATCGGCGAGAGGCAGCACGCTATTGCCGTCGTCGATGGTGTAGGAGAACGCTAAGGAGTCGCTGGTGCTCGCGTTGTAATCTACGCGCATGGTGCCGAAGTTTTCGTGAATCGATTGACGCGGGTTGTAGAACGCCTGCGCACTACCCGGTTGTCCCGCGGGAGGCGTCAGGTTCGGGCCGTTCGCAACGGGCCACAGAGCCATGTACGGCAGCATGCTGGTGTTCAGGTTCGCGACGAACGTTCCATCCGGCAGTTTGCCCAGGCGCGCGTTGTTGTCCGGAACGATGCTCAAGCTGCTGAGGGCCAGTACCTGGCGGAAGCCTTCGTAATTTCCGAATGCAAAAAGTTTGTCCTTCTTAATGGGCCCACCGAGCGAACCGCCAAATTGATTGCGGCGGAAGGGCGGCACGGCGCCTCGGTCGATAAAGCTGCGGGCGTCCAATACGTTGTTGCGCAGGAATTCGAAGATGGAGCCATGCAACTGATTCGTGCCCGATTGCGTGACCACGGTGATCTGCCCACCGGCGCGCTTGCCGTATTCAGCGGAGTACGTTTCCGTCAGCACATTAAACTCGCGGACGGCATCGATACCGAGAAGTTGTCCACTGACACCACCGGGCGTGACGGCCAGTTGGCTGGCGCCGCCGTATTCCACGCCGTTGAGCAGCACCAGATTGTCCATGGGACGGCGACCGGCGATAGAGAAGGTGTTGCCGTTGCTGGTGCTGGTATTGGCGCTCTTCAGTGAGTAGTTGACCGCGCCCGGATTGAGCGCAATGAGGTTGTCAAAGCTGCGGCCGTTGAGAGGTAGCTCTTTCACTTCACGCTCGCCGACGAGGCCGGATACAGAAGCGGTTGTCGTATTCACCACAGGGGCCTCGGCGTTCACCGTAATCGTATTTGTGATCTCGCCGATTTCAAGCTGCACGTTCACGACGGCATCCTGAGCGACAGCCAGGTCAATGCCCGTGCGGACAAATTTCTTGAAGCCGCTTTTTTCCACCTCCACCTGTTGCGCGCCAACCGGCAACGCTGCCACGCGGAAGGACCCGTTATCCGCCGTGGTGGCCGTGCGCTTGGCGCCCGTTTCCGCGCTGGTCACCGTGACCGTCGCGCCGGAAACGCCGGATTGAGAAGCGTCCGTGATGGTTCCCGATATCGTGCCCGTGACTTGCGCAGTCACCGGCATCACGCTCCACAAAACAAGAGCGAGGAAAGAGGCAGACAGTGTTGTGTGTCTCATTGGTTATTGGATATTGGTTATCGTTTATTGTACGAGCGAAACTATGGACGCCCTACCGGGCATCGTCATGCGAAAAAGCGTTTGGCCCCAAAATTCGCGAATGTTCCCCAGCTTTCCAGCCTTGCTGGACCAACCGCGCCGGGTCCCCTGTAAACACGATGTTGACGCAGCCTTCGTCATCCGGACCTTCGGATGCTCCCACACGCGACGCGGCTCTGCATGTTACCAGAGCCAGATAATTGAGGATAGTATGAATGTCGCCATCGTGGGGTAGGCTGACGTCGAATTCCGATGTACGGAACCGCACGCGCGCCCCCCGCAGGTTTAGGCGATAGGCAAGAAACGCGGAGCAATCCACGGCGGCTTCAAACCACGCGCTTTGTTCCAGAGGGCAGTTCAAATCCAGGTAAATCATCACGCGCTGATCTTCGTCGCGCGCAAACTCACGGACCTGCAACGAACCGGTGTGCGCCGTCGCTTTCCAATCCAGATGCCGGACGCTTTCCGACATTTCGTAAGGGCGGACGCGGTAGAAATCATAACCGCGGCCGCGCTGTTGCGATTCCAATTCGCCGGAGATGGAGCCGAGCAGTTCCTCAAACCCCTGCTGCGGATCGAGGCACGGATAAACGATGATCTCGTGATGGATGGTGACCGATTCGCGCCGGTCCGCGAATCCGAAGGGGAAGCGCGTGCGCAGCTCAAACGTGCGTTCCGTGTAGCGGCCCCGGGAAGGGAAGGATAGATCGACCGGTTCCTGCGCCGTCGCGCCGCTCGGGACGACAGGGAAATACACCGAGGTGTCAACGCCACTGCCGGGTGTTCCTTGGAATTGAATGCTGAAGGACGAGAACCAGTGTTTGAGATTGCGAAGCCGCACGCCGCCGCGGACCTTGCGCCGGGCCGAAATGTGATCGGGCAGGAGGATGTCAATCTCAAGTCCGGCAAGCCCCAGTTTGCTGACGAAGCCCGAGACGCCGAGCACCGCGATCATGGCCGCCGAAACCAGGAATAGCAGATTGTTGGCGGAGACAAACGCGATTGTGGCAACCAGTACCGTGGAGAACGCGTACACCATACCTGTTCGTGTGACCTGCTGGCGGAAAGCTCTGGGCCACAAATTGCGCATACGCTGCCGGACAGAAACAGGTTGCGCCGAGGAAGGCATGATTTATTGTCGCAAGGGATGGGGAAATTATTGCGCGGGCTTCACTGACGGGACTGGCGGGGCTGATGGGACTGACGGGTTAGACACTCGCGCAATGGCGTTGACAAGTTTGCGATAGGGGATCTTCGCCGGCCAGTCGAGATCGATCCATTCGCCGTCGCGCCAGCTGGATGTGTACCAGCGCATGAGGATGGAGAGATGCTCCATGTTCGGCGTCATCCGCTCGGCAGCCGGATCGCTTAGGGATTTCTCGATGGCGGCGACGATGTCGCGCAAACGATGATCCATCGATTGCCCTGCGCCTGCAACTTCGGATAGCGCCAGGCGCACTTGAGATTGCCAGCGGCCTCCGATGAGAAACAACAGGTCGATGGCGTCGGAGGTACGCGACGGAAGCACGGCGACGCCGGCCAATCGATCGAGTGTGCGAGCCAGGTCACCCGCGCTCGATTGAACTTGAGAGATGCGCTCCACGCGCTGGTGCAGGCGCTCGGCTTCCTCAAAATCCATGTTGCCGCTGGCGCGGTCGCGGGCATCTTCGGCCGGTTCTCTTAACGAAGCCCCATTGGTGCGCAGGAACTGCTCCACGCGCGCCGATTCGCCTTTATATTCGTCCATACTCACGGCCTGCTGGCACGGACGAAGGCACCGGTTCATTTCCCCGTAGATGCAGCCGGGATGCTCGGGCGTTGGATTTAGATTCTCCTCGCAGCGGCGCAGCTGGAACAGATCGAGCATCTCATTGTCGAAGCGTTCCGCGGCCGCGCGGCTGGGGAATGGCCCGAAAGAAATGCCACGCCCCAGTCGTGTGGTCACCATGGTGCGCGGAAACTGGTTATCCGTCGTCAGCCGCACAAAGGCGGGCGGACGCAGGCGGGTGATCTTCTGCCAGCTGTCGGGAAAATATTTTTGCGCAAGATCGAGATAGAGGATGGACGACTCAAGCTGCGAGCCTGTTCTCCAATACTCGATGCGCTCGACGACGCCGTTCAGGTTCAAGACGCGTGAGATGCGGTCGCGATCGCCCAGCAGGCGCTTCAGCCGTCGCCGCAATAGTGCGGTGCGCGCGAGGTACGGAGTCCCTTCGCTGGCCCACAGTAAAAAGACCGCGGGCCGGTCGGGTATCGGCTCAAGATCCGCCGGGTTGCCCAGCGTTGGTGCGCGCATGAGTTGATTTTAGCTGGATGCCCGTTGAGATGGATGCACGTTGCTGCCGACGAATTCCGTTTCCGATATAGTGTCAAAGTGTTCTGTACAGGGGAGGGAACCATCATGAACAAGCTCGGCGTTGCCGCCATTTTACTTAGCGCGACTGCTTTCGCACAGGCTCCCGGAGCCAGTTGCAATAAGTGCTCCGCAAACTACATCCCGAACGAAGAGATCGCGCAGTACCTGAAACGCGCGGATGGCGCAGGAGTTGCCGATCAGCAGCTACGCGCTGTGGATATCGGCAAAGCGAACGTGGCCGTGGGTGTCGTCTATCGCGGCAAGCTCGATAAGCCCGGCGATCACACGGTTGCCGAGCACAATCAGGTGAGCGAGGTGTATCACATCCTCGACGGTTCCGGCACGCTGGTAACGGGTTGGGACATTACTGATTTGAAGGCACGCCCCGCCGATGATCGCGCGGTGGTGCTTCTCAACGGGCCCGGCGGGAACGGCCAGACGGTCCGCAACGGCACGACTCATAACTTAAAAGCCGGCGATATGATTGTGATTCCCGCGGGCACCGGCCACTGGTTTACGAAGATCGACGATCACATCCGCTACGTGATGGTGCGCATTGATCCGGACAAAGTAGCGCCACTTAAATCCGAGGCGCAATCGAAGGCGGATCTGGCGAGCGGCGAAAAGGGCTATCGCGATAACTCCGCGGGGAGTGCCTCGAAGAAGTAGGAAGCCCGCAGCCAAGCCCCCGGCTAACTTTCTTGCATGCCAACAGTGGGGCGCGGGCCTTAGCGCGGGTCCGGCGACCCGCACCAACGTTACAATCGTCTCTAAGTGGACAATCGCGGCATCGCAAAACTTCTCTCGGAAACCGCCGACCTGATGGAGATCGCCGGTGAAGATGGCTTTCGCATTCGCAGCTATCGGACGGCTGCCGGAGTCATCGAGGGCTACCCAGAACAGCTTTCCTCCATCGCTAAGGATCCGGAAAGAAAACTGACCGACATTCCGGGCATCGGCAAGGGCATCGCCACTGTCGTTCACGAAATCGAAGAACGCGGTAGCTTCGAGCGGCGCGACGAGATGCTCGGGAAGTATCCGGCATCGTTGCTTGAGCTGTTCAACATCCAGGGACTCGGCCCGAAGAGCATCCGGCTGCTGTACGACGAGTACAAAGTACAAACGGTCGATGACCTGGAGCGGATCTGCAAAGAGCACAAACTCCAGGAACTGCCGCGCATGGGTGCGAAGCTCGAAGAAAAGGTGCTGAAGTCGATTGGGTCTTATCGTCAGACGCAGGGCCGTTTTCTCCTGTCCTTTGCCGAGCGCGTCGCAGCGGAACTGATTGAATATTTGAAAGCCGTTCCTGGTGTGGATGACGTGGTTGCAGCGGGCAGCCTTCGCCGGGCAAAGGAAACTTGCGGGGATCTGGATCTTCTCGCTACGGGCCCCGGCGCCGCAGCGGCTATCGACAAGTTTGTGGAACACCCGCGAGTGCACGATGTGCTCGGCAAGGGGCCGACGAAGGCCAGCGTCAAGTTCGGCCTGGAGGGGTTGCAGGTGGATCTGCGCGCGTTGGAACCCGCAAGCTCCGGAGCGGCGCTGATGTATTTCACAGGTAGCAAAGATCACAATGTCAGCCTTCGTTCGCGCGCTCAGAAGATGGGACTGACGCTGAACGAATATGGACTGGCGGAGGTGGAGGGCGGGAAGATCGTCGCGAGCGCGACCGAGGAAGAGATTTACAAGAAGCTGGGGCTCGACTGGATTCCGCCGGAGCTGCGCGAGAACTCCGGCGAGATTGACGCTGCGGCGCAGCATCATTTGCCCAGGCTGATCGAGATGTCCGATATTCGCGGCGATCTCCACATGCATACGACGCAAAGCGATGGCCGCGCGACGCTGGAAGAGATGGCCGAAGCTGCCGCTGCGGCGGGCTTGGAATACGTCGCCATCACGGATCACTCAAAGGCGCTCGCTATGGCGAACGGTTTGGATGAAAAGCGCGCCGTTGCCTTTGCGCATCAGGTTCGAGATATGGATCAAAAGGATCTCGGCGTCCGCGTGTTCTCCGGTCTTGAGTGCGATATCCGCCGTGATGGCACGATGGATTTGGAAGACGACGCGCTCAGCGAACTAGACTGGGTGGTCGCCAGCGTCCACAGCTACATGAACCTGGAATCGGCCGAGATGACAGACCGCCTGATGCGGGCGCTGGAATGTCCGCACATTCGCGTGCTCGGTCACCCGACGGGCCGCATTTTGCTGCATCGCGAGTCGTTTCCGTTCGATTTCGACTTGATCGCGGGCGAGGCCGCGAAGCGGGGCGTCTATCTGGAAATTAACGCGAGCCCGGAACGCCTGGATCTGTCGGCCGCCTTAATTCGCGCAGCGAAAGCAAAAGGCTGCAAGTTCGTGATCTCGACAGACGCGCACCACCCGAAGCATCTGACGAATATGCGCTACGGTGTCCGCATGGCGCGCCGAGGTTGGCTGGAACCGCAGGACATCGTTAACACGATGGACGCAACGAACTTCGCCAGGAGTTTAACTACGTAGGAAGGCGGGACCCCCGTCCCGCGCCGAGGCCCCGGCCTCGGCATTTGCATCGTAATCATAACCAGCCCGGGGGCTGGCGCCGAAGAAGAGTCACCCTTCCATGAAACTGATCTCATCCAAAGAAATTACGACGAACCGCATCTTTACCGTGACGTGGGACCGCGCGCTGGATCCCGACGGCTTCGAGATTGAACGCGCCATCGTGCAGCACCGCGGCTCGGCCGTGATGATGCCGGTGGATGAAAAGAACCGCATTCTGCTTGTGCGGCAGTATCGCCTGCCGGCGCGCAAGTTCCTGTGGGAGCTTCCCGCGGGCACTGTCGATCCGGGCGAAAAACCGTTGCAGACGGCGCGGCGTGAGCTGATCGAAGAAACCGGGCTGCGCGCGAAGAAGTGGCAAAAACTGGCGGAGTTTTATCCCAGCCCCGGCTTCCTCTCCGAAAAGATGACGATCTACTTGGCTACAGGCCTGACGCAAGGCGAGTCGACGCCCATGGACGACGAGCGCATCAAGACGAAATGGTTCACGGAAAAAGAAGTGGATGAAATGATTCGCACCGGGAAGATTCTGGACGCAAAAACCAACTTGGGCTTCCTGCGTTGGAAGCGCTACTTCGCTACCAAGAAGAAGTGACGGACGGCGGGCAGGGGTGGCGACGCCTCAAGGGGCATTGTTGTTTTCGGGAGAGCCGGGCCTTCGCCCGGCTGCCGCCCCGAAGGGCCGCCCCACCAACGCTAACCGTTTTCCCGCAGGTACTGAAACATTGTTTCTAGCGCCTGGCCTCGGTGGCTCACGGTCATCTTCTGCTCGATGGTGGCTTCGCCGAACGTGCAGCCGAACGGCTCGTGGTAGAAGAGTGGGTCGTATCCAAAGCCGCCTCCGCCACGGGGGGCATCGATGATGCGGCCTTCCACGGAGCCGCGAAACGTCTTGACGGCTTTGCCGTTCTTTACGAGTGCGATCACGCAAACGAATCGCGCCGTGCGATTCGCCACGCCCTGCAAATTCTTCAACAGCAGTTCATTATTTTCGGTATCCGTCGCGCTCTCGCCGGCGTAGCGGGCCGAAAACACACCCGGAGCGCCGCTCAATGCGTCCACTTCCAGCCCTGAGTCGTCGGCGAATAAGTAGCCTTCGACGTGCGCTCCGTAGCCCTCAGCCTTGACGACGGCATTCTCTTCAAACGTGTCTCCGGTCTCTTCCGGCGGATGCACTTTTACCGGCAGTGAACGGACATCGAAATCGGGAGCGGCCAACTGAAACTCGCGGAGCTTGCCGGGGTTGGACGTCGCGCAATAAACGATCATTCCAACTCCGCGGTCTTTTGTAGGGTGATCAACTCGCCGATGCCCTTGCGAGCCAGCGCGACCATTTGGGCCATTTGTTCGTCGTCGAACGCGGTTTTCTCCGCCGTCGCCTGCAGTTCCACAAACTTCCCGCGCCCCGTCATCACCACGTTCATATCCACTTCGGCCTGCGAGTCTTCCTGGTAGCACAGATCGAGCATCGCGACGCCTTTCACAATACCGACGCTGGTGGCGGCAACGTAATCGCGTATCGGCGATTTCTTCAACGCGCCGAACTTCACGAGCTGATTCACCGCAGCCGAAAGCGCGATGTAGGCACCCGTGATGGCCGCCGTTCGTGTGCCGCCATCGGCCTGAAGCACATCGCAATCGATCACGATGCTGCGCTCACCGAGCGCATTCATATCCACCACCGAGCGCAGCGAACGACCGATCAGGCGTTGGATTTCCATTGTGCGTCCCGAAGGGCGCCCCTTCGTGATTTCCCGTGCCGTGCGCGTGGCCGTGGCGCGGGGCAGCATCGAGTATTCGGCCGTCACCCAGCCTTTGCCCGAATTGCGCAGGAACGGCGGTACGGTTTCCTCCACGGAGGCCGCGCACAGCACGCGCGTGTTGCCCACTTCAATCAGCGCCGAACCCTCGGCGGTCAACAGATATCCCGTTGTTACTTTCACGGGACGCATTTCGGAAGCGTGTCTTTGATCGATTCTCATGTTTTATTTGCCGGACGAAAGCAATTCGTAAAAGAGCAGGGAAATCAGGCCGATTCCCAATAGAATGATTAAAAGGCACGGAATGGCCCTGGCGTCGGATCTGTCCACGCCCGCTTTCTTCGATCCGGCCGGTTTGTATTTGCCCATAAACGAGTGATCTTCTAGTTTTGCACAGCGGCGCAAATTT
This sequence comes from Bryobacteraceae bacterium, assembly GCA_040081855.1. GTDB lineage: Bacteria > Acidobacteriota > Terriglobia > Bryobacterales > Bryobacteraceae > Palsa-187. The sequence goes on from JBEBFS010000075.1 coordinate 14,618, forward strand.
GAACTCGCTTCGGTGGCGCCACCACGAACCCTCCGGCCACACTCCGGTGCGGACGTTAGACAATAGGAGCATGCCAGCGAGCACGGCCCAGGCTCCGCGCGTGATCGACCGCTTTTTCGAGTTCTCCATGATCGGATTACTCGTCACCGGCTTTGTCGCCGTGCTCGGAACGCATTCGCTCGATTGGCCGTCCACCGGCCTGGCCATTGCTGCTCTGTTCACACGCGCACTGATGGCGGCGGGAGTCATACGATTTCAAGTGCCTCCGCGAGCCGCCACGGCCGCAGCACTCCTTTACTTTGGCTTCTTCCCCGTCGATATCTATTACGTTTCGCAGGGCTTTGTGCTGGCCATCGTCCACATGGTGGTGTTCCTCGGCTGCCTGAAGCTGCTCACCGCGAAAACGTCGCGGGATTATGGCTACTTGAAACTCATCGCGATTTTGGAGCTTGTTGCCGCCGCGATGTTTTCGGCCACGCTCATCTTCCTCCTGTATCTCTCCGTTTTCGTTCTCTTCGCCATTGCCGCCATGATGAGCGGGGAGGTGCGGAATGCATCCACCGAAACCGAGGGCGCCGTTTCGCAATCGACCCTGCGCGGCTTTCCCAGGCGCCTTGGTGTTCTATCCACGTCGTTGCTGCTGGGCGTGTTCGTACTAACCGTTGGACTCTTTCTCATACTTCCGCGAACCGCGCGCGCGGCGCTGGGGCGCTTCGCTCCGCAGCGCGAACGGCTCACCGGTTTTTCGAATTCGGTGACGCTCGGTGAAATTGGCCGCATCAAGCAGAGTGGAGCCCCGGTGATGCATGTTCGTTCGTACCAGAACGATGGCTTCCTGCAGGTGAAGTGGCGCGGTACGGCGCTCGCCGAATTTGACGGTAAACGCTGGTTCAACCCGCCCGACCCTGACCGTGTGGTCCGCGTCGAGGGCGGGAACATTGCGCTCCGCACCGCCGTTGTCGGCAATCGGGCTGGGCGTAATCTGATCTACCAGGTTCACCTCGAACCGATGGTGGCAGACACGCTGTTCATCGCGGGCAATGCGGAAACCATTAGCATCGACGTGCCTTTCCTGCGGCTCTCGCGGGGCGGAGCATTTCGGGTGGCGCAACGCTTCGGCGCTCGCGGTCTTAACTACGGCGTCTATGCGTTTGACCCCGACGAATGGGCCGAAGTTCGTTTCACTACCGCTCCTCTGGGCGAAGCCTTCCGTCAGGAACTGCTTTCGCTTCCGCCCCTTGACCCGCGCATTCCGGAACTGACGAAGCAATTCATTGCGGGAGCCGAAACGGAGGTGCAGAAATCGCGCGCCATCGAGAATCACCTGCGGCATGATTACGGTTACACGCTGGATCTGTTGACGCAGCCGGTCGAAGATCCGTTGGCCCATTTCCTCTTTGACCGCAAGAAGGGCCACTGCGAATACTTCGCCTCGGCTATGGCCGTGATGCTGCGGTCGATCGGCATTCCCGCGCGCGTGGTCACCGGATTCCAAAGCGGAACTTACAACCCGATGACAGGCTGGCAGGTAGTTCGCGCCTCTGACGCTCATGCCTGGGTGGAGGCGTGGCTCGAAGGCCGCGGTTGGACAACGTTCGACCCCACGCCGCCCGATAGCAGCGGCGCTTCGGGGCTGCTCTCCAAGCTCTCTCTCTTCGCCGATACCGCCGAGCAAGTCTGGCAGGACTGGGTGATGAGCTACGACTTTGAGCGCCAGCTTTCCCTCTACGCAAAAGTGCAGGACACGCGCCGCAGCTTACGCATGCCACACTTTGATGAAATCGCCAGCGGCGTGGCGAACGCGTTCAAAGGAGGAGCCAAGGCGGCCATTGCCGTGTTTGCAGCGGCCATTCTCTTCGCGCTCGGGTATCTGTTCGGCCCGCGCGTGCTGCGCTGGTGGCAGAGCCGTGATTACGCCGGCCGCATTCAGCGTGGCGAAACGAAACCGTCCGACGCGACCTTACTTTATCAACGCCTGCTCTCGCTGCTTGCCAAGCGCGGCTTGCGGAAACCGCCCTGGCTGACGCCCGCCGAATTCGCACGCGTGTTGGTTCCGCCTGCGAACGCTCCGCAAATTGCGCCGCTTGTGGCCGATGCCACCGATGCCTATAACGAACTTCGTTTCGGTGGCCGGCCCGATGCCGCTCCCCGGATGGTTCGCGTGCTCGAAGCCATCGAAAGACTGTGACGGGACAACTGTAACGTGACGCCGTCGAATCAGCGGGAGCAACGTGGTTGGTACATCTATGACTGGGCGAATTCCGGTTTCGCCACTACGACCATTGCGCTGTTCCTGGGTCCGTACCTGACGGTTCTCGCCAAGGCCTCGGCCGATACGGAAGGCAACATCCACGCATTCGGCATCACCATGGATGCCCGTTCCTATTGGAGCTATCTGGTCAGTCTCTCCGTCATCCTGCAGGTGCTTGTTTTGCCCGTGGTTGGTGCCCTTGCCGATTACGGCCGCCGGAAGAAGCAGTACCTTGGCATCACCGCGTATACCGGAGCCGCCGCCGCCACCGCGATGTTCTTCCTGGATGGCGATCGCTACCTGCTTGGCGGAGGGCTTTTCATCATCGGCAACGTGATGTTTGGAGCATCCATCGTCGTTTACAATTCGTTTCTTCCGGAAATCGCCACACGCGAAGAGCGGGACCGCGTCTCGTCGCGCGGATGGGGCATTGGATACCTTGGCGGCGGAACGCTGCTGGCGTTGAATTTGTTGCTCTATTTGAACGCTGCAAAAATAGGCATTACCGAAGGCATGGCCGTTCGCATCAGTCTGGGTTCGTCGGGAATTTGGTGGGCGATCTTCACCATTCCACCACTCCTGACGCTGCGGAACCGCGGCTCCGCGCACTCGCTGCACGCGCTCTCCGCCGTCCGTGCGTCGTTCCGTCAACTGGGCACCACCATCGGCCACATTCGCCGTTACCCGCAAACATTGCTGTTTCTCGCCGCGTTCCTTCTCTATAACGACGCTATCCAAGCGGTGCTCGCAATGGCCTCGCAGTTCGGGAATGACGAGTTAAAGATACCCGTCGGACAGCTCACGCTGATGATGCTGATGGTCCAGTTTGTTGCCTTCGGTGGCGCGCTGTTATTTAATTGGCTCTCGGCGCGTCTGGGTACGCGGCTGGCTATAGCTGCGGGACTCCTTGCGTGGATCGCCACTTTGCTCTATATCTACGCCGCCGTGAACAGCGTCAAACAGTTGTTTATCGCCGCCGCTGTTATCGGAATCGTGATGGGCGGCACGCAGGCGCTTAGCCGGGCACTCTTCGCGCAGCTCATCCCCAAGGGCCGCGAGGGCGAATACTTCGGCATTTACGAAATCAGCGATAAGGGAACCAGTTGGCTGTGCCCCGTGATCTTCGGCCTTGCTCTGCAGTTCACGAAAAGCTACCGCCTTGCCGTGCTCTCGCTGGTATTCTTTTTCATTGCCGGGCTCATCGTCCTGATGCGGGTCAATGTCGCCGAGGGAGAACGCGAAGCGTTGGAAGTTCGGTAGAGTCTCCGAAATACGCCGCTAATTCGACCCTGCTTGCGGCTTTCTCATCCGTTTCAGCAGGGAAGTGGAATCCGTTCCGTCGAAAAACTTCACCGAGTGCACCACTCGCCCGTTCGGGTTGAGCGCGCCAACATACGTGGCACCGTCACGCGTCGCCCCGTAGAGCACCAGTGTGTAACCCTTTTCGGAATAACCCAACTGATAGAAATCGGTCCCATCGCCCACGGGCCCTTGCGTACGGCGGTCCCACGAAGGGCGTCCCAAGCGGTTCACAATGCTCATATAGTCATCGGAAGCCGTGAACGGCAGTACCAGGCGTTGCGAAAGGAAGAAGCGCGTCCGCGCGCCCGTCGCGTCGCGGAAAACCACCAGCCCCAGCACACACGTCAGTATGCCGGCTGATATTAGTGTGAAAAGCCCTTTGCGCCGCGGGGATGAGGGTTCGCTCTCCAGCCGTATGCCCACAACCGGAGCCAGTTCCCCACCGTCGTGCCGCGATGGGTACCGTACACGCGGAGCATCATTGACGGCGTGCGGCATTTCGATCACGCGTCGTATGTGCGGCACCACCGCGCCTTCTTTGTACTCGAGTTCCTTCCTTAGTCCCACGATCACCACGGGCTCTTCGATGCTCGAAACGCCGCTCACGAATCGCCGGGGAATCCACAGCTCTTCTTGCGACTTCGTGTTCAGAACCCGAACCTCGTCGTAATCGGAACGCCGGAAGATCCACTCATTGTGCTCGATATTCACAATGGGCGGATAGAACGAGAAGGGACGGTTCCTCAACTCTTCAAGCGGCGTCGGTATGTGCGGAACAGGCACCTTAATCTCATTCTAATCACGAAGCCACGGGCCAAAAGGTTACAGGGGGCTTCCAAAGGAACGAAAGAGTGTCCCGCACTCGGCTACAATAACAACGGTGTTCCGAGCCGGTCTCCTTCTCGTGAGTTTGTCGGTGTTCGCCGCGGCCCAGTCGGCGGTAAAGATTCCGTTCACATGCACGGAGAAAGACATGGACCAGTTCGGCCTCACCTGCACCGAGGAGGAACCGTGCCCCGTGTTCCTCGAAGTTTCCTCAGTGGATTCCGGCGCTGGCCGGCTGATCGCCACGGGCAATCTCCACACCAAGAACCAGACGCTCTATGGCGTGGTGCTGAGCAGCGAAGATAGCGGGCTGACTTGGAAAGACGGGTACACTCGCATCCCGTTTGGCTCCCTGGAACAGGTGCAGTTTCTCGATCTTCAAACCGGCTGGATCTCCGGCGAATCCCTGGACCCGCTCGCGCGCAACCCGTTTTTCCTGATCACCACCGACGGCGGCAAAACATGGCGGCAGAAGTTGATTTTTGAGGACACCAAGTACGGAACGGTCGCCCAGTTTCGATTCGACTCCGCCACCCACGGACAGTTTATTTTGGATGCCTCGCAGGGCCGCAATACGCGCCAGGAACTTTACGAATCGAACACCGGCGGCGAAAGCTGGGAGGTCCGCGAAACCAGCAATAAGAAGTTGCAATTGGCGGGGGCAGGCCCGGGATCGTTTCGCGTAAGGGTAGACGCGAAAGCCGACACTTTCGTCGTGGAACGCGGCGGCGGACGCGCCTGGGATGCCATTGCGAGTTTTCAGGTTCACACCGGGGATTGCGGCGCACCCGTTCCCGCCACTGGCAAAGACGCCGAGTAGCACGATGCCCGTGAACGCAATCGAGCTGGAACTCTTCCGCAATCTGCTTGGCTCTATCGCCGAAGAGATGGGTATCGTTCTGCGCAAGACGTCCTACTCTGCCAACATCAAGGAACGCCGCGATTATTCCTGCGCCGTTTATGACGCCCGCGGTGAAACCGTCGCCATGGGCGATCACATGCCGGTACACCTCGGCGCCATGCCCCTGGCGGTCAGCGCGGTGCGTGAAGCCTTCGCCTTACGCCGCGGTGACATCGCTTTGGTCAACGATCCTTTCCGTGGCGGAACGCACCTGCCGGATATCACTGCGGTCGCCCCCGTCTTTCTTCCGGGCGGCAAGAAGCCTGCATTTTATTTGGCCAACCGCGCGCATCACGCGGATGTCGGTGGCATGAGTCCCGGTTCCATGCCGCTGGCCAGGGAGATTTATCAGGAAGGCCTTCGCATTCCACCTGTCTTGATTCAACGGGAAGGGAAGATCGACCGTGACCTCCTCTCGCTGATCCTTGCCAACGTCCGCACGCCCGTGGAGCGTGAAGGCGATCTCATGGCCCAGCTTATGTCCATCCAGCGCGGCGAGCGCCGTTTACTGGAGCTGGCTGCGAAGTACGGCGAGCGCCGTGTTGCTTCCAACATGCGCGCTCTGCAAAATTACAGCGAGCGAATGATCCGCGCGAGCATCGCCGAATTGCCCAACGGAGTCTATCGCTTCGAAGATTGCCTGGAGGGCGACGGCACCTCTCACGCGCCCCTGTGGATTCGGGTCGCCGTGACCATCGAACAGGATTCCGCCGTCGTCGATTTCACTGGCACCGCCAGGCAAGCGGCCGGACCCGTGAACGCCAACTACGCGGTCACCATCGCCGCCGTGATGTATGTTTTCCGCTGCCTGGTTCGCGAAGAAATCCCGTTCACCTCCGGAGTTTTACGCCCCATCCGCGTCATCGCTCCTGAGGGAACACTGGTCAACGCCCTGTTACCCGCCGCGATGGCCGCCGGGAACGTGGAAACCTCGCAGCGCATCACGGACGTCGTTCTCGGTGCGCTGGCCCAAGCGGCTGCGGATCGCATCCCCGCGGCGAGTTCCGGCACCATGAACAATCTCAGTTTCGGTGGGATCACACCGGCTGGCGCACCTTTCGCCTATTACGAGACCATCGCCGGCGGCATGGGAGCGTCGTCAGCGCACGAAGGGCAAAGCGCCGTCCACACGCACATGACGAACAGTTGGAACACGCCGGTGGAAGCCTTCGAACATCAATTTCCTCTACGCATTGAAAGCTACAAAGTGCGCAAAAAGTCCGGAGGTAAAGGCAAGCACAACGGTGGCGACGGCATACTCCGCGAGTACCGTTTTCTTGTCCCTGCCGAAGTGACGCTGATCACTGACCGCCGGGAGCGCGGGCCTTACGGCATCCAAGGCGGACGTGCGGGAAAGCCGGGGCAGAACACGCTTATCCGAAAGGTTAAGACGATTCGTCTGGATGCGAAAACCCGATTTGACGCAGTCGCCGGCGATCTATTGAAGATCGAGACTCCCGGTGGCGGCGGTTGGGGCTCACCCGCCTGACGTAAAAACTTTTGAGGAACGTCCGGCGTCGTAACAGTGGGGCACGGCGAGGACTTCACGTTTCCTGGGCCGCTTTGCGAATCAGACTAAACTGTTAAGGTATGCTTCGCTTGAGAAGTTTTCGTTTGGCCGCCTGTCTCCTGGCTGCGGCATCTGTGGGATTCTGTGCCGGCGTATCCGGCGCGGCCGCCCTTGAGTTTACCCGCAAAGCCGTCGATTTTGGCCCGCGCCCTCCGGGTTCTGAGGCCAACAAGGCACTTCAAAACTACATCATCACGCAGCTGAAATCGCGCGGCATTGAGGTGATGGAAGACGCCTTTACCGCCACTACGCCGAAAGGCCCTGTGGCGATGAAGAATATCATTGCGAAGTTCCCCGGCAAGTCTGGCCGCGTCATCGCACTCACGGGGCATTTCGATACGAAGATGTTTCCGGGCCGGCGATTTGTCGGCGCCAGCGATGGCGGCTCCTCCACCGGCCTGCTTCTTGAACTGGCCTCTGTGCTCGCCAAGCAACCTCGAGTCGATGACGTGTACATCGTTTTCTTCGATGGCGAAGAAGCCTTTGGCGATTGGAGCGACGCTGATAGCGTTTACGGCAGCAAACACCTTGCCGCTAAGTGGCGCGCCGACGGCACGCTTGGGAAGCTGAAGGCGTTGATCAATCTCGATATGATCGGCGATAAGAGCCTGAACATTCGCCAGGAAATGAATTCGAACGCGGGGCTGCGCCGACTGTTCTGGCAGACGGCCTCCGAACTGGGCTACAAAGCGTATTTCCCGGACGAACAGATCGCTACCGATGACGATCACATGCCGTTCATCAAGCTGGGCGCGCCCGCCATTGACATCATTGACTTCGACTATCCACCATGGCACACCGATAGCGATACCATGGATAAGCTAAGCGCCCAGAGTTTAGAGATCGTGGGTACGGTAACGCTCGAAGTGGTTCGCCGGCTGGAACATCAGTAGTTACCCCGGCTTCGGCGAGCGCGTTGAGGGAAAAGAAATGCGGACCCTGCGCAAATTCGGAATCGGCCTGGCACTGCTGCTGAGTCTCAGCGGCATCCTGTGGAGCCAGTTCCGCGGGCGGCGCGGGGGCGGCTACACGAATCTCGACGGCATTTCGAGCGGTGGGGAATATCAGGGCAAGGAAGGGGAGTTCCACTTCATTCGCCTGGAATACCGCGACCGATTTGCCGCGGCGCGCGGCTTTGGATTTGGCTCCCGCAATGGCATGGGCCGCGGTTGGTGGATGGTCGATTGGCCGGACGCCGATCAACACATCACCACCGGCATCCAGCGGCTCACCCGCATTCAGATGGGTGAACCCCGCCACATTCCTATCGACGACCGCATCTTCAATTACCCGTGGATCTACGCCACGCAAACGGGCTGGTGGAGTCTCAGTGACGAGGAAACCGCGCGTCTGCGCGAGTACCTGCAGCGCGGCGGCTTCCTCATGACCGACGATTTTTGGAGCAACGAGGAATGGCAGACGTTCGCCGGCACGATGGCGAAGGTGCTTCCAGGCCGCGATATTCTGGATATCGCGCCGGATGAGCCGATCATGCACGTGCTCTACGACATAAAGGAGCGCACCTTCATCCCCGGCTCGCGTCACCTTTGCGGCGGTTCCCGTGGCGGCGGCTACGGTGTGTGCCAGCCTCCGGGCACCACTCCAACGTGGCGCATGATGTACGACGACCGCGACCGAGCCATTGTCGCCGTGAACTACCAGATGGACGTGGCCGATGCCTGGGAGTTCGCCGACGATCCCGGTTACCCCGAAGCCATGACGGCGCTAGCCACGCGCTTTGGTATTAACTACATCATCTATTCGATGACGCATTAGTTTATTCTTTCGTTATAGTTAAGGTCCATATATAGTACTTTTGGTTGGTTGACGCCCAAAAGTTCTAATGATGTAATGAGGCTGTCCGTATTGACGAATAGAGCTACGCCATGGAACTCGGAACCCGCAAAATCACGGCTCGCACGTTCTTGTTCCTGCTACTCATGATAACCAGCGCGGTTCTTGCCTTCACGAAAATACCCCACTAAGCGTTTCCCGCGCCTCGCTAAAACTTTCGGAAAAATTGGAAAATGGGCCGTTTGCCCCCCCGTTTGCCGCGGCTCGGGACGAGGAAACTGGCCAACCCCGCCAAACGCAGTTAAAGCCAACTTAGAGCGAATCTCGGCACAAAATGTTAGTGTGAGGCTTGGGCCGAAGCTCTCAGAGAAATGTGAGAAATGTCCGTCCGTCCCCGTTTTCCTCCCCGT
>JBEBFS010000076.1:0-23621 GCA_040081855.1 Bryobacteraceae bacterium
CAGGTACCATACTTGGTTTTCAATGTCTTCCAAGAAAAATCGACGGATCGAGCGTGCGCTTTGAGTAGTTAGAAGACCTTCGCGAAGCTTTCTGTGGAATACACAGGAGACTTCCGCGATGCACAACGCCGAACTGGTCACACTGTCCGCGGAGGACGCCAATTCGCGAACCGCAGCGCCGTCCGGCTCATGGACGTAGCATTTGACGATGTAGGCAGAATCGAAATAGAGGCGCTTCAGAGGCGGTCTTCCTCAAGGATATTTCCCGCGTCAGAAGTATCCTTCTTTAGCCTGCGAATAAAGGCTTCGCGATCAGGCAGACGCGCGCCGCGGGGCGCGTCTTGGATGGGCCGCAATTCCGCCACTGGAACGCCGCGGCTCTCAATGATGTAGGATTCCCCGCGCGCCACGTTCTTGATCAGCGCGCTCGTCTTCAAATGGAGTTCGCGAACGTTTGTGGTGCCCATGTGTTACATTGTGACACATGGAGCCGGGCGAAGCCCGGCTGCCGCCCGAAAGGGCCGCCCCACAGGGGGGGGGTTCTACTCAGCCCGCTTCAGGTTCAGCACCGACGCCACTTCAATCGCCATCTCATAGCGACCGAACGGAGCACTCAGTTGCACGCCGGCGGTGATGGGGCGCACCTGTTGCACCATCTCGCGGGCGATGGCGACGCCTTCGGCTCTGGCGGCTTCAGCAGTTTCGGCGCGGCGCATGCGTTCGCAGTAATCGTCCGGGACCGGCACTCGCAGTTCGTGGATCATGAACTCGGCGTTGCGGAAGCTGGTGAGCGGCCAGATGCCGGCGACAATCGGGATCTTATACTGCTCGGTGTTTTTGATGAACGCTTCGAGTAGCTTCAGGTCAAAGACGGGCTGCGTGACCACGTACTCCGCTCCCGCTTCCACTTTCTTATCGAAGCGGCGCATTTCTTCGTCGATATTATGTGCCCCGGGATTCGCGCCCACGCCAATCAGCAAACCGGTTTGCGAGCCCATTGGGTTTCCGCCCAAATCCATGCCTTCATTCAAGTGGCTGGCGATGCGGACCAAACCGATGGAATCCACGTCGAACACAGCGGTCGCGTCGGGATACGCTCCCATGCGCGGCGGATCGCCTGTGATGCAGATCAGGTTGCGGACGCCCGCGGCGTGCGCACCCAACAGTTCACTCTGAATGCCAAGAATATTGCGATCGCGGCAGCAGAAGTGAAGCACCGCCTCAATCTCGGCGCGCTTTTGAATCAACTGGCACGTTACTTGCGCGCTCAAGCGTGCGCTGGCGCGGGGACCGTCGGGCACGTTGATCACGTCGATGCCCGCCTCTCGGCACAGCTTCGCTCCAGCGACTTCCTTCGAGGCGTCGATTCCGCGCGGTGGCAGAATTTCGACGAAGGTGACAAACTCACCGGCGGCAAGCTTCGCGCCCAGCCCGCTCTTTCCTGCGGGTGGAATCTTGGGCAGAGCTTTTGCGCGATGCTCAGGCTCATCGGCGGCGTTCAGCACACTCGACCGGATGCCCGGCTGCATACTGCGGACTTCACTACGGATTTCCTTGATGTGATCCGGCGTGGTACCGCAGCAGCCGCCAACGATCTTCACACCGGCGTTGAGAAAACGGCGTGAATATTGCGCCATATACTCGGCCGAGCAAAGGTACAGGTTGCGGCCTTCCACCGTCACGGGCAAACCGGCGTTGGGCATCGCACTCAGCGGCTTTTCGGTGTAACCGCTCATTTTCTCAATGGTTTCGAGCGTCACACGCGGCCCCGAAGAACAGTTCAGGCCGATGCCGTCCACGGGCCATTCGTTCAAGGCCTTGGTGAAGGTGGCAGTGGAGCTTCCATCCTGCAACGTGCCGTCGTCTTCAATCGCCACCTGGGCAAGGATAAACAGATCGGGACCGGCGGCGGCGCGCGCCGCGAAAATTGCCTCCCGAAGCTCGTCCAGGTTACGGAAGGTCTCCAGAATCAGCAGATCGACGCCCGCTTCCACTAGTGCGGCGGCGTGTTCCCGGAACAATTCGCGCGCTTCGGCGAACGTCGTGGGGCCCAGTGGCTCCAGGCGGACGCCGAGCGGACCGATGGAACCGGCGACGAACGCGTTATCGCGCGCAGCTTCGCGGGCGATGCGGACACCGGCCTGGTTAATCTGCCGAAGTTTTTCGGCAAACCCAAATGCAGCCAATCGTTTACGGTTCGCACCGTACGTGTTGGTCTCCAGAATTTCGGCGCCCGCGCGGACATAATCCTGATGGACGTCGCGCACCAGGGCGGGCGACGAGAGGTTCAGTTCGTCGAAGCAACGGTTGAGGAAGACCCCTTTGGTGTAAAGCGACGTTCCCATGGCGCCGTCGGCGACCATAATGCGTTTACTGATGGCTTCGCGAAATTCCGCGGCTCGCGATTGTGCGGCGGTGGCTGGCATGGATTTATCTACAAGAATACCAGCTACTTCCAATTCGGAAACAGGCCCGAACGGGCATTCCGGCAGGCTTCCAAGAGATCCGGCACGCGTCTCCGGCGGCGCAACAGGCGTTCGAGCAGCGCGTTCAACTCGTCTTCATCACCCTCAAACCACGCGGCGGGAATCTGACGGATAGCGCGATCCACGATCTCCTCCGGAAAATGGACGATCCTATCCAGCCACGGTTGGAAGTCATCCAGGCCACGGACTTTTTCATACACCGACGGGCGGTGATACAGCCCGTGCAGCGGCGCGTCGTGCAGTTTCCAGTGCGGCCCTTCGAACGCATAGCCATGGTCCACCATCTGCGCGACAAAACCGAGCCGCTCAGCGTGCGCTTCGTTCGGCGACAGCCATTCCTTCAAACGCGCGCGGAAGAATATCGCCTGACGCGAATCGGCATTGCCAATCCATTGATCGAAGACTAGCGTGCCGAGGAAATCGGGAAGATTCTCCACCTTGTTCAGCAAGGCATCCGGCAGGAAATCGTAGACCACCGTGCGCGCCGGATCACCCGGGAAACGCGAGCCAAAGTGCCAGCCTGCCGCCGCGGGAATTATGCGGTTGCCAAGCTGCATGGCGGTGTTGGGATTATCCCTAAGGAAATCGGGTGTGATTTGAACCAGCGCCGAAGTGGGAGCCGCCAGGCCCAGATACCGCAGGAACTCATACGAGATCCATTCGTTAATCAAAACGCGCCGGTGCTGCGGGTTATTCGAAAACTTGACGACGTAATAGCACCCATCGGCGGCTTCCAATAGATGAGCCTGCGCTCCACCGCGCATTTTCCGGATCAGGCGGCGTGCGTCAACGGGCATGGCGAGACCGCATCCGGCAGGACCCTATCGATATCGAGTAACGCGATTTTCCGCGCGAGGATTGCCTCAAAATGCAGTACCCTTAAGATTATATGTCGGACCAAAACAATTCCAGCGAACAGCAATCCAAACCCACGGGATCGAGCAAGCAGGAGATCGCGCTCGAACTGATGCGCTTCATCGCCGGCACCACCGGTTACGGCAAGACGTCCGCCGGCGCAGGCTTCGGCGGCAAAGCCTTCAAGACACCGGATGATCAAGTGGATGCCCTGCTCGAACTTTACAAGCGTTGTCTGACAACAGTCTCTAAATCGGAATAGTGCGCGAGAGGCGGATTGCCTCTGGCAGGAATGTTCCTAATCGCCCGCGCAAACAGCGAAAGCGCTATCGGATAAGCGTTGTCGATAGGCATGTCCCGGCGCGATTGCGACAACAGCGCGCTGCGAACGTTTCCGGGACAAATGCCGAAGAGCTCGGCTCCCGCCACAACCCCAACCGCTGCGCCCGCAGCGCGGGCATCGGGGAGAACCTATCAACTTTTGGAACCACCGAGGGTTAGCGCCCGAATTTCAGCAGGGAACCGAAGCGGGACTTTTCGACTGGCGGAACTTCGCCGTTGATCTTCTGTGCCAGGACCCGGCAATCCTTTGCAAAGGCACTCGCCGGAGATGCGACGCGATACTCCATGATGGCGTGGTGCACTTCCCCGTAATCGTTTACAAGTGTCGCGAACACAGGTCGGCCAATACTGCGTTCGATATCCGCGACTCCAATTCCGTCCCGCAGGTAGCGATTAATAATCGCCTTGATGCGAGCGGACGAGACTCCGTAAGCTTCCACTTCCTGGCAACGGAGACTGGCCAGCCGCAGCGATAGAATTTCCGGCGTACAAACGACGAACACGGTCTCGGCGGTACGGGCCACCTCCGCCGTTGCGTCATTGACCACCTCGGGCAAGTCGACAACCACGTAATCGTAGATCTTTCGGGCAAAGTGCAGCAGTTGATGGTATCCCGTCCACGATGCCCGGAACGCAGGCTTCGCCGGATCGGCCAGTAAGAGATCGATGCCCTCCACACTCACATACATTCGCTGCCACTCAACGGGCGTCAGGTCACCCGTCCGTTGCAACACGTCCTGCAATGAAAGTGGGCTTTTCACGTTCAGCATCAGGGAGTAAGCGCCGGAACGTATGTCCGCCTCCACCAGCAGGACTTTCTTCCCGGAAGCTCCCAGTGCCGCAGCCGCGTGCAAGGCCACGGTAGAACATCCACCGCCCGCCTTTGCGGGAAGAAAAGCGATGACGCCTGGCTTCGGAATCGGTTCGCCGCAATGCAATACCGTGTAAATTGCGTCGTCCAGGTCCGCGGGGGAAAACGGCTCGCGAAGCAGGTGTTGTACGCCGGCTTCCGCAAATTCCAACTGCTCCTCCCGCGTCCAGGATTCCCGAAACCCGATGATCTTGCCCTTCAGTTTTGCGCCGGGAATCGCCTCCACCAGGAACCTCGCGTTGGCCCAATCGTTCAAATCCACCAGAATCAGGTCAGGATCACTGGATCGCAGCATGCGCGTTACATCGGAGACGGACGCCTCCGGCTTCGTGCTCCCTGCGAAAGTGAAGCCGTTCATCTCGTTTACAAGCTGTTCAATCGCTTGCGCCGCAATCGAGTTTGGTGTGACGAGTCCTAAGCTAAGCATGGATCAGACGCGGGGCTATGATCGGTCGGATCACAGCCTACTTGGTTATCGGCCAAAGCCCGGATTTACTTAAGGTGTTGAAAACTCAGCTGGCGGGAGGGGATAAGCCGGCCCTAAAACACGAACGGGAGCCCGCCGAACCGGCAGCTCCCGTTGCGTAAAAACACACTGGATTCGCGCGCTATTTTTTCTTTTTGGCGGCCTTCTTGGCAGCCTTTTTTAGAGCGGCCTTTTTCGGAGCGGCCTTTTTCTTCAGGGCGGCCTTCTTCGAGGGGACAGCCTTCTTGGCAGCCTTTCTCGGCGCCGCTTTCTTAGCGGTTTTCTGAGGAGCGGCCTTCTTCGCCGCAGCTTTCTTCGGAGCAGCCTTTTTGACAGCGTTCTTCTTGGCTACGGCTTTTTTCGCGACAGCTTTTTTCGCGACGACCTTCTTGGCGACGACCTTCTTGGCGACGGCCTTACTCGGCGCGGCTTTCTTCACGGCAGCTTTCTTCACGGCAGCTTTCTTCACCGCGACCGTCTTGGCCGGAGCTTTCTTGGCTGGAGCTTTCTTGGCTGGAGCTTTCTTGGCTGGAGCTTGTTTGGCCGGAGCTTGTTTGGCCGTGGTCTTTTGGGCGGGAGCTTTTTTGGCGGGGGCGGCAGCGCGCTCGACAGGTTTCCTTGCGGGCGGCTCCTCGACAAGGATGATTTCCGCCACTTCGATTTCCGGCTCGGACTCCACCTCTTGGACGATCACCGTTTCGGTGACCACCACGACGGGCACCGGCGCGGATGCAGGCGTAACGAGGTCATCATCTTCTTCGTCGATGCCGTAATCACCCAGGTCGTCATCGAGACCGATATCGGTGCCTTCATCGTAATCGTCGAGCTCATCGTCGGCGGATAGCCGGTACTCAGTCATTCTGTCTGCCTCCTCACAGGCGTGATTAGAGTTTAGAATAACGCGTTTTCAGGCGAAGGCAAGCGAAAAGTGCCCTAGGCGAGCCGGATGCGCGCGACAGTAGTTGCAGTACCGAGGCTTACTTCAGATTGTGCGGAGAAACGACTGGAACTAACCGCGGCGTGCGTTAGACGGCTGTGTTTTCTGCTGGCCGGCGGAAGTAGCAGCCTTCCCTTTCGCGGCAACAGGTTTTGCTGCAGCGGACTTGGTGGGAGCAATCCGGCTCTGCGCTGTCTTGGCAGACTTGCGACTGTTGCGCACAGGCGTGGTTTGCGCGGGAATGCGCTCGCCAGGATACGAGACGGGAATCGCCACCCAGGCACCCGGCTCCGGAAGCGAGTCATTGTTGGCGGAGCTCACCGAACCAGGGATGGTATTAAACCGCTTTGCGAGTTCCGGGAAGCCTTCGCCCGACTCAAGCCGATGCACTCGCCAGGCGTCACGGCGTCCCGCCGGAATCACTTGCAGCGCGGCTTCCAACGTCTTCAAAGTGTCTTTCGGAACGTGGATGGAATGACCGGCGGGCGCAACCGATCGCAGCACGCTTGGGTTCAATTCCTTGATCTCGCTTACAGGACGATCAACGGCATCGGCAATCAAGGCCAGCTGCGTCGGGGCGTCCAACTCGATGGTTTCGTACTCCAGCGACTTTTCGAAATCGAGGCCGTCGACGCCGTAATCCTTGGCGTTCTTCGCCATGATCGTCATCGCGAGAATCGCAGGGACATAATTCGCCGTTTCGCGTGGCAGAACGTTGCGGCGGCGAAGCTCCCAGAAGTCGGCATAGCCCGTGCGCTGAATCGCGCGATCGATGCAGGAGGGTCCGCAGTTATAAGCGGCCATCGCCAGATACCAATCGCCAAAGTGATTGTAAAGATCGCGGAGGTGGCGGGCGGCGGCACGGGTGGCTTGATCCGGGTCCATGCGATCGTCGGTGCCGGCGGTCTGCTTCAGCCCGTACTCATTGCCGCGCGACTTCAGGAATTGCCAGATACCCACGCACAGCGCCTTCGATTTCGCGCGCGGCGTGAAGCCCGATTCCGCCTGGGCAAGGAAGATCAACTCTTCCGGCACGCCCTCTTCCATCAGAATGCGGTCGATCATCGGCTTATAGCGGCCGGAACGGCGCAAACCGTAGGTCAGGATGCGTTTACCGCGGGTGGACGAAAAGAAATTGATGTAGCTGACTACGGCGTCGTTCTCCTCCAGCGGCAACTGCGAGGCCGTGGCGCGGATCTGCTCCTGCACCTTGTTGCGCAGGTTGGGGTCCAGCGGGAACGTCATCTCGAGGATGCTGTCGATAGGCGACTGCTCAAAGCTCACCTCGTTCTCATCACGCCCGGCCAGAGCCTGGTCGGCATCGTAGCGGTAGATGGATTCGGCGAGATCTTCAATCTTTTTGTCGATCAGGTTACGCCCCGGCAGATTCTCGGGGGCAGTCAGCAGAACTTCGAGGGCACCATCGAACTCGCGGCGGGCATCCTCAACGCGGCCTTCCTGAAGGGCACGCTTGCCGGCCGTGAAGCGGTCATCGGCCTTCTTGATAACGAAATCGGCGTCGCTTGGGCGGGGAATGGCGGGGAAGGTACTGGTGAGGTTCGGAACTTCGTTGGCGTAGAACGCCACTAAAACGGGAGGCTGCTCAATCGGCTTCCCCTCCGTCCGCTGCGGCGTCGGCGGCACAAAGGAACGTCGAAAACTCTGCAGCGTGGGCGTGGTGGTCGCGCAGCTGGTCAAAACCAGTGCCGTCGCCACGGAACCCAGTAAGCCTACCCAGACGGTCTTCCCGGTGGTTCGCATGCTTATAGCTCTTGAGTGTAACAAATCGGTGAAGGGGTTTGGAAGCCAGGTAAGTGATTGAAACATCAAGTGAATTTTGCATGAACCAACCACGCACTTGACCTTTCTTGCTTTCCGGCGAGACCATCGATGGTGCAGATGGAGAGGCAGTAGATATACCGGCTGGCCACCAATGCCGACGAGCCGAGCCCGGACCACGCAGTTTTGTCCGGGTGGTCAGTCCCACCCGAAGATCACAACCAGTCCGGGAAGTCCGGATCGCGTTCGTGAACGAGCGTTCCGGAAATCCGGCGCCCAAACGGTGTGTTTCCTCACAGAGTCGGCCACGTGTGTGCCTGTTTACCTCTTGCGGGATGGGCGCGTCAAATAAATGGATAGGGAGCAGAAAGTGAAGCGTTTTCGTAGTGCAATTTCGATTGGAATGATCCTGGCCGCGGCGCTCGCCGCCACGTCGCAGAGTTCCCTGGCGAATCCTGATTTCACCAAGAAGTCCGGCAAGAAGTGCGTCCACTGCCACACTGGCGAATGGTCGTCACACAAGTACACCGAAGCCGGCGAGTACTACAAGCAGCATTCAACTTTGGTTGGCTTCGTTCCGAAGCCGCAGCAGGCTCCCGAACAGCCAGCCGAGCAAAAGGTAGCCGAAACGCCGAAAGACAAGCAGACCGCGCCGAAGAAGAAATAGCCTTTGCCGTTGGCCCGTCCGGGCGGCTCTCGGCAACGTTATTCTGATCTGCATGAAGAGCTATCGCAAAGAGTTATGGTTTGAAGTGCCTGCACGGCGGGGATTGGTGAACATAACCCGCCAAGTGGAGACGTGTCTCAGCGAAAGCGGCGTGCAGGAAGGGCTTGTCCTGGTGAACGCCATGCACATCACGGCGTCCGTGTTCATCAACGACGACGAAAGCGGATTGCACCAGGACTACGAAAAGTGGCTGGAAAAGCTGGCCCCGCACGAGCCTATTTCCCAATACCTGCATAACCAAACCGGCGAAGATAACGCCGACGCACACATGAAGCGCCAGATCATGGGCCGCGAAGTTGTCGTGGCGATCACTAAAGGACGCCTCGATTTCGGCCCCTGGGAACAAATTTTCTACGGCGAATTCGACGGACGCCGCAAAAAGCGCGTGCTGGTCAAAATTATTGGCGAGTAGGTGGGGCGGACCGCCAGGTCGGCAGCCGGTCGCCGACCGGCCCTCCTGACGCCCAGTTCCAATTCCTACTGTTTCCCCTGCGGTTGCGGAGCGGCAATACGGGCTTCGTCCCAATGCTCCTTGATGAGTCCCTTCTCCACGCGCACCACGTCGAAGTGGTTCCAGGTGTATTCCTTACCCGGGTCAGACGGGTCTTTCGCCTTGCGGTCCCACATCATGAAGACGAACGGCCCGTTGGCCAGCGTCAAAACGGGCGGGGCTTTCCATTCGGGCTTGACCGGCTCCGGCACGCGGCCGGGAACGCGGCTCATAAACTGCTTGAAGCCCTCGCGCCCCTGGGGCACGTTGGGATTGTGCTGGATATAGCCGGGATCCATCGTTTTGTCCGCCAGTTCCAGGTGACCGTACTGCAGCATGTCCTTCATTTCCTCGGTCATCAGCGCGATGTTCTTCTTCTCGTCGGCGGAAACTTTTCCTGTGCTGCCCTTGGCGATTCCCGTAATTGGTGAACCGCCTTCCTTGGAGCCCGGAACCCGCTGGTTGCTATCCCAATGCTCCTGAATCTTACCGTTCTCGATGCGCACCACATCGAACGTATTGTAGTGATACGTCTTTGAGGCGTCGCGAGGATCTTTTTCTTCGCGTTCCCATATCATCCAGACGAAATCGCCCTTGGCGCCCGCTACCACGGGAGCCGGATCCAGCTTTGCCGGAATCGGATTCACCGCCGGGCGCTGCCCGAACATCGCTATGAATGCCGCACGGCCTGTCGGGATGGTCGGATTGTGCTGGATGTAATCTTCCACCTGATATTTCGGCGAAAGTTCCAAGTGGCGAGCCTGAATCACTTCACGCCACCAGTTTTCGGCGAACTGCAGGTTCTTCTTTTCCGCAGCGGACATCGGCACCGTTTTTGGCACAGTGGCGGGGTTGATGGATTCGGCAAGTACTGGCAGAGCACCCAGGCATACGGCAATCGCAATCTGCATTCGTCGTTTCATAGAAGACCTCTCGATTGATTGTAGCGGCGTCAAATGGATGTTCGCCTTGGATTTCTACTTCCCGCTCCGTTCCTTTTCCAGTTGATCGCGGTAGATCTTTTCCAACCGCACAACTTCGGCTTGAAAACCTTTGGGGTCCACGTAGCGATCCGGGTTGTACGGCTCACCCTGCTTGAACTTGTCGTGCATCTTGAACTGCGCCGCATGCGAGGCCAGCCATACGTCGATCTGCATCTCTTTTTGATCGTGAAACGTGCGCGCGTAGGCTTGTGTGATCTCCGGGAAG
The DNA here is from genome assembly GCA_040081855.1 of Bryobacteraceae bacterium. Lineage (GTDB taxonomy): Bacteria > Acidobacteriota > Terriglobia > Bryobacterales > Bryobacteraceae > Palsa-187. The sequence continues at coordinate 10,163 of JBEBFS010000076.1, forward strand.
GCCGCATTCCGCCCACTTTGACGCCGGGGTTGATCGAACCCATGTTGACGATCCCAACGCGATAATTCTTGCCTGCCTCGGCAACCGTCATCGTGAATGACGTGGAGCCCTTCGTGTGCCCCGGATGATGGTATGCCACCAGTTCGACGCCGCCCAGGCGAATCTTGTCGCCGTCTTTTAATCGTTGATCCACCTTCACCGGCTCGTACACTTTGCCGCGGCCCTTTGGATAGCGGTAGTCCGTGCTGCCGCCGTCCTCGATCATAGGGGTGTCGGCCTCACTCATGTACATTTTCGCGCCCGTGATTTTCTTCATCTCCGCCATCCCGGCCAAGTGATCGGAGTGGGCGTGCGTCGCAGTCAGAATCTTGATATCGCCAAATTTGAAGCCAAGCGATTCGACGCTGGAGCGAATCATGGCCACGGAATCAGGCATTCCCGTGTTAATCAATATGTGCCCTGCGGGGTTGTGATCAGGTAGGACGCCAAATCGTAGGTGCCCACGTAATAGACATTTCCCACTACGCGGAAGCCGGGATGCGGTTTATGCCAATCTGCATTGTCCGCGACATCCGGAACATTTTGCGCATACAGGGGCAGTGCCAGCATGGCGATCGCCAAACGTAAATGCATAGTGGGATCAGTTTACGCAGAGGGAAGTGCAAAGTCCAGGCTGACGGTTCTCCCATTCATGCACGTCTACTTAGGGAGCCAACAAAGGAATGTCCTTCGCTGCTTTCGGCTCAGGGATGGACTTCACAAAAGCGAACACATCCGCAAGTTCCTGGTTGGACATTACCTTCTCGCGAAACATCGGCATGCCACTGGGCGGAGGATTCCGCACGAACGCCGTGAATCCGGTCTGGGTGAATTTCGTTTGGGAGAGACGCGGCCCTGACAGGCCTCCCTGCCCCTCATGCCCGTGGCACTGGTAACAGGCGTTGCGCTCAAACAGCTTTTTCCCGTTTTCGACGTTGCCCGTCAGCGCACCGGGCGCCTGCGCGAAACAACAGACCGCAGTAAGCAAGGAAATACAGATTGTTTTCCGCATGGCAGTCTCCTTTTAGCGCGGTTGCGTCACGACGTCGATCAACGCGGGTTCGCCCTTTTTCACTCGCTCAAGGCTCCGCTTGATCGCCGGCCCCAGTTCCTTCGGATCGCTGATCGGCCCTTCGGCATACAAGCCGTAGCCGCGCGCGATGCTCGCGTAATCGATATTCGGCCCAATCAGCGCCGTGCCGATATCGGAACGGTCAATGCCGCGATTGAACTTCGCGCCCAACAGCGCCACGTACATCCGCTCCTCGTGATACGAGCGGTTGTTGTGCATGATGTTGAGCATCGGAATCTGGTGGTGCGCAGCGGTCCACATCACGCCCGGCTGATAGTTCAAATCACCATCGGTCTGAATGTTGATACTTAAGCGACCATGCTTCTTGTTCGCCAGCGCCGCACCGACGGCAGCCGGAGCGCCGTAACCGATACCCGCGCCGCCTTGTGCGCCAATGTACTGGTAGTATTTCGAGAAATTCCACAAACGCGTGGGCCAGGAGCTGACCATACGATCGAACGACACCAGCGACCAGTCTTCATTTTTCACCTGCGCCCATAGCTCGGCGCACATACGCGCCGTGCTGATGGGGCTTGCATCCCAGGCAAGCGCCGCCAGTTCGCGATTCCGCTCACGCGCCTGCTGGTTCATCGCCGCGATCTTCTTGCCGCGTTCCTCGAGAGCGCGCTTACGATCGGAAGTGATCAGTTTCTTGCAGGCTTCGATCAGCGCCGGCAAGGTGGCCTCCGCATCGCCGGTGATCGAAAGATCGGCTTCAATGTAGCGGCCAAAATCCTGATAATTCGACTTGTGATTCAGCTCAATCGCGGAAACGGTAATCACCTTCGCGCCGGGCTTCGTCGTCGGTGACGATTCCATGCCAAAACGATTGAGGGGGGTTTGCTTGTGCGTGCTGCCCCAATAATCCTGGACCTCCAGAGCAAGAATCACGTCGGCATCCGCCAGCGGTACGGTCGTTGGGAGAACTCCCGGATTTCCGTACAGGGGGTGAGCCGACGGGAAGTTCATCCGCAAACGCTGATCCTGCACGCGCGCCTGCAGTGTCTCCGCCAGTTCCACCAGTAGCTGGATCCCCTTTGGCGTGCGAGCCACGCGGCCCGTGACAATCACCGGATTTTCCGCATTCACCAACAGCTTCGCGGCTTCGGCAACAGCACCGCTATCGCCCTGCGGAGGCGCGCTCATCACTAATTTCGGGATGCGCAGATTCTTTTCCTGCACCGGCTCTTCCTGCAATCCACCATCGGCCACAATGACCACCGGCTCATACGGCGGCGTCATCGCGATTTTGTATGCGCGTACGGTGGACTCGGCAAAATGCCCCAACGAAACCGGCGTATCGTCCCACTTAATGTAGTCGCGCACCATCGCGGCGGCATCCTGCACGCTGTGGACCCACTCGGCATTGCCGCGGCGGAACTCGATATCCAAAATGTTTCCGAGCACCACCATCATCGGCACGCGGTCGGCGTAGGCGTTATAAATCGCCATCGATGCATGCTGCAGGCCAACGGTGCCGTGCGCCATGATCATCATCGGCTTGCCTTCCACCTTGGCGTAGCCGTGCGCCATCGCGGCCGAGGCCTCTTCGTGGCAGCAGGTGAGCAACTCGGGGTTCTTGTTCCCGCCGTAGTTGATCATCGATTCGTGCAGGCCACGGAAACTCGATCCAGGATTGGCGGCGCAATATTCAATGCCGAGCGACTTGAAGACGTCGATCATGAAGTCCGAACCCGGCTTCTCATTGCCGGTGACTTCGATGGTCCCGCCCGTTTCCACTGGAACCTGACGTGGAACTGACTGCTGCGCCATCGCGACCGGTGGCTTCAGCGCCGAAAGCCCTGCGGCCCCGACCGCCGCACCGGTTGCGGCACCTTTCAGAAATCCGCGACGGTCCACTGGTTTCTTCGATTTCGCCACAGCAGTATCCTCCCGGCAAGAAACGCCACAAACGATACTATCAGGCTGAAAAGTAGAACGGAGCGCCCGCGTACTCCAGGTTTAGAGAGAGCGGTCAGTAAACCGGAGCCTCGCCTGGCGGCCGCGTCTTCCAGCGACGGTGAATCCAAAGCCACTGATCTGGATACTTACGAATGGCCGCTTCCAGCCGCGCATGGACGCGCTGGGTGTCTTCGGCAATGTCGCCCGTCAATTCGACCTCAGGCTCAAAGTACAGGACGTACTTCCCTTCCCTCTCCGACCACACCGCGTATCCCGGAACCACCGCGGCGCCGCTGTGGTGCGCAAACTTCGCGAATGCTGTTCCCGCACTGGCTTGTTTTCCAAAGAAGTCGATGAACACGCCCTCAGACGGAGCGGTGTTCTGGTCGATCAAAATGCCAACCGCATCACCCGCCGTCAGCGCACGCAAGATGGAACGGGCGGCTTCCTTCTTGCGAATAATGTGATTGCCGGAAAGCGCACGGCGGTTTTCGACGAGATCGTCGATCCTGCCGTTGTCGATGGGACGCACCACGACGTGCATCGGCTTGGAAAGGAACGCATGCGCAAAGGCGCTAAACTCCCAGTTGCCGAAGTGACCTGTGGCGATGAGCACCCCTTTGCCACGCGCCTGGGCCGCTTCGAAATTCTCCAGACCTTCGTAGCGGATCCACTTCGAAAGATTGTCGCGATTGATTTTTGGAAACCGGGCGAACGTCAACGCCAGACGTGCGATGGATTGAAAGACACCCGACGCGATGCGCTCGCGCCCCGCGAACCCTGCCATTTCCAGGTTTTTCAGCGCCGTGCGGCGTAACCGGGGAATCGCGAGATCCAGCAGCAGCACGTAAAAGCTGGCGAGCTTTCGCGCCAACAGCAGAGGCGTCCCGCTCAGCGTAGCCAGCACTACGCGAGCCAAAAAATATTCAAACGCTTTCACCGGATTCCGCCTGAGCCGTTCCGCCGCGCGCTATTCAATCCAACCGCCGCCCAGCACCAACTCACCGGAATAGAATACCGCGCCCTGGCCGGGCGTCACCGCGCGCTGCGTTTCGTCGAAGTGGATCTCTACCCGACCCGGCTCCAACAATGGATAGATTGTAGCCGCCGCAGCCACGTGCTTGTTGCGGATCTTTACCTCCGCGCGCACAGGAGCTGCCGGAGCCGCTATCGAAATCCAATTCACATCGCGCACGGTGGTGGACGCCCGCAACAGATCGTCGTTGCGCCCAATCACGACGCGCCGCGTCGCGGGTTCGGTTGAAATCACATACAAAGGCTCGCCCGCGGCAACACCCAAACCGCGCCGCTGGCCCACGGTGAAATGATGCACGCCTGCGTGCTCACCAACCACCTTGCCGTCGGCCGTCACCAACTCGCCCGCGGTTTCTTCCTTCGCCATTCCCTGCTCCCGAAAATAGCTATCGATGAACGCCGCGTAATCGCCATTCGGCACAAAGCAAATCTCCTGGCTATCCGGCTTCGACGCGACCGGAATGCCGAGCTCATGAGCCAGTTCGCGAACCTGCGGCTTCTCCATGCCGCCCAACGGAAACCGGGTTCGGGCCAACTGATCCTGCTTCAGACCAAACAGAAAATACGTCTGGTCCTTCGCGCGGTCCAAGCTCCGGCGCATTTCCCAGCGGTCCGTTTCCGTGTTGTGCGTAATCTGCGCGTAATGCCCCGTGGCAATTTCTTCAGCACCGATGCCCGAGGCCATCTCCAGGAACTGATCGAACTTGATGAAGTTGTTGCACAGCGTGCACGGGATCGGCGTCCGGCCCGCGAGGTAGTCGCTTACAAACGGCTTCACCACCTGCTCTTCGAAACGCTCCTCAAAGTTGAGCACGTAGTACGGAATACCCAGGTGCTGCGCCACATGCCGCGCATCGTAAACATCGTCCAGCGAACAGCACCGGCCCGTAGGCGCGTCGGGAGTCAACTCCGGCAGCCGCTTCTGATTCCACAACTGCATGGTCATGCCGACCACACGCTCGCCTTGACTGCGCAGCAAACCCGCGACAACGGAGCTATCCACTCCGCCCGACATCGCCACGGCAACGGTCTTACGATTCTCAGACATACGCGGGAGCCAACTTTCTTAACCGTGCCACCGCATTCGCCGCGCACACGATCAAACCGTCCACTTGCTCAGGCGTATTCGTGCGGCCCAACGAGAAGCGCACACTGGAACGTGCCTGTTCGCGATTCAGACCGATGGCAGCCAGCACATGCGACGGTTCGGTCGCTCCGCTCGAACACGCCGAACCGCTCGACACCGCGAAGCCTTCCAAATCGAGCGAAATGAGCAACGGCTCACTGTCAATGCCGTCAAAACGGATATTGCTCGTGTTGCCCACGCGCGGTGCGCCCTCGCCGTTCACATGCGCCGAAGAAACGCGCGAGAGAATTCCCTGCTCCAGGCGATCGCGCAATGCGGTGATGCGCTCCATCTCGCCCGCGCTTTCCTCGCGAACCGATTGCGCCGCGCAGCCAAAGCCAACAGCCCCCGCCACGTTTTCCGTGCCTGCCCGCTTCTTCGCCTCATGCGGCCCCCCGAACAGCAGCGGCTTCAACGGAGTGCCCTTCTTCACATAAAGCGCGCCAATGCCCTTGGGTCCGTAAATCTTGTGCGCGCTGATCGAATAAACATCGGCTCCCACTTCATCGGCGATCACCGCCAGCTTCCCCAGCGCCTGCACGCCGTCGGAGTGAAACAGCACACCCGCTTCATGCGCGATCCTCGCGATCTCCGCCACCGGCTGAATGACGCCGAGTTCATTGTTCACGTGCATCACACTCACCAGCCGCGTGTCGCTCTGGATCGCCTTGCGGATGTCGTCCGGGTCCACCAACCCACGCCCGTCCACGGGAACAATCGTCACTGACGGAAGCTGTGCACATGCTTGTAAAATTGCCGGATGCTCCGCGGCCGTCGTGATCACGTGGCCTTCGCCAAAACATGTCGCACCCGCGCCAAAAATGGCAGTGTTATCCGCTTCGGTACCGCCGCTGGTGAAAACAATCTCTTCCGGACGTGCGCCGATCGCCGCCGCAACCAGGCGCCGCGCCGCGTCCAGCTCATGCCGCGCGCGCTGCCCGTAGGTGTGGATGCTGGACGCGTTCCCGAACACTTCGGTCATCAGCGGAGCCATCGCCCGGAACACCTCAGGCGAGACCGGCGTGGTCGCGTTGTGATCGAAGTAAAACTGGTGCACCCTCGGCCTCTTTCCGTCCACTACAATTTTATCAGTACATGCCGGAACGCCTAATCACTTTCACCACAGACTTCGGAACCACCGATCATTTCGCGGGAGCGATGAAGGGGGTGATCGCCGGTATTGCGCCGAATGCCCGCGTCATCGATATCACCCATGAGATCCCGCCCTACGATATCAATCAGGCCGGATTCGTCATCGCCCAGGCCTGGAGCTACTTCCCCAAAGGCACGATTCACGTGGTCGTCGTCGACCCCGGCGTCGGTAGCGCGCGCCGACCCATCCTGGTGGAAGCGTGCGGCCAGCTTTTCATCGGTCCCGATAATGGCGTCTTCTCGATGATTTATGACGCGGTCCCGCACAAGGTGCGAGCCATCACGAATGACAAGGTTTTCCGCAAAACCATCAGCCGCACCTTCCACGGCCGCGATGTTTTCGCGCCGGCCGCCGCGCATCTGGCCAAAGGCATGAAGCCCGCGCAGATGGGCAAGATCATTCACGATGAAGTGCGTTCCTGGAATGGGCAGCCCTCTAAGATCGGTACAACCAAGGCCGCGCGCTGGCGTGGCGCCATTCTCAAGGTGGATCGCTTCGGCAACCTGATTACAAACTTTCACATTGATCGGTTTGAAGATGTAAAAACACACGCGATCGAGCTTCGGGCCGGCAAAGAAAAAATCCGCCGTCTCGCGCTGACGTATTCGGAAGCAGAGATCGGCGACCTTTTTGTGATCTTCGGAAGCTCCGGCTACCTCGAAATCGCCGCCAATCAGGCCAACGCCGCTGCCCGTATCGGATGTAGCGCGGGGGCTCCCGTGGAGTTGGACATTTACTAACTCGCCGGCTAGGCGAAAAATTCCTGAATCGCGCCCACCGTTTTCGCGATGTCGGCTTCCGTCATCGCGACCGACAGAAACGCCGCTTCGAACTGCGACGGAGCCATATACACGCCGCGCTCCAGCATGTGCTGGAAGAATTTTGCAAAGCGCTGCGTATCCGCCACCTTCGCCGATTCCCAATCCGTGACCGGACCCTTCGTGAAGAACATCGTGAACATCGCGCCAACGCGATTGACGATGACGCCTTCGGGCGGATTCTTCACCATCGCACCCGTCAGTTGCTGACCCCGCTGTTCCAATTGATTGTAAATTTCCGGATGCTGCGTAATGTAACGAAGCATCGCAAGTCCAGCGGCGACAGCAATCGGATTACCGGAAAGAGTACCCGCCTGATAGACGTTGCCCACCGGAGCGATCTTTCGCATGATGTCCGCGCGTCCGCCGTAAGCGGCCATCGGCAGACCGCCGCCAATGATCTTGCCGAGCGTCGTCAGATCCGGAGTGATGCCAAACCTCTGCTGCGCTCCGCCGAGCGCGACGCGGAAGCCCGTCATGACTTCATCTAAAATTAACAGCGCTCCGTACTTCGTGCAGAGCGCGCGCAGCGCTTCAAGGAACCCAGGCGCCGGAGGCACACATCCCATGTTACCCACCACGGGCTCCACAATGACCGCGGCGATTTGACCGCCGCGGTCGGCAAAGGCTTTCTCCACGGCTTCAATCGAGTTGTACGGCAGCGCGATCGTCGTTTCGGCGAATGCCTTCGGCACACCTGCGGTATCCGCAATGCCCAGCGTCGCCATGCCCGATCCTGCCTTCACCAGCAGCGAATCGACGTGCCCGTGATAGCAGCCTTCAAACTTGATGGTGAGATCGCGTCCCGTGTATCCGCGCGCCAGACGCAACGCGCTCATCGTCGCTTCGGTGCCCGAGTTCACCAGACGCACCATCTCCATCGACGGCACTGTCTTCGTGATCAATTCGGCCAGCTCCACTTCGCCCTCGGTGGGCGCGCCAAAGCTGGTTCCTATTTCGAGTGCCCCGCGAATGGCATCCATCACCGGCTGGGGACGATGCCCCAGCAGCAGCGGGCCCCACGAGCCCACAAAGTCAATATAGGAATTCCCGTCCACGTCATAAATGCGCGAACCTTCGCCGCGCTCGATGAACAGCGGTTTCCCGCCCACGCTGCGGAATGCTCGAACGGGGGAGTTCACTCCTCCCGGGATACGCGCCTGCGCGCGTTCAAAAAGGGCCTGCGATTTCGATGTGTTCATAGTCCGGCGCGCGATTGCTCCGGGATCACGCGATCAAGGAAAAAGCTCATCATGACTTCCTGGAGATTTCCGCTCAAACTCTTGAGTAAGCGACCGCGGAGATCCAGATAAGGTTGTGTCCCGGCGAAAAGATCCTGCATCAGCCCGCGGAAGCGAGGACTGCGGCGGATAAACTGCACCATGCGCGCGGGAACCGAGCCAAATAAAAATGTGCCCATGAACACCCGCCTCGCGAGCGTGGATGCAAACTCCAGGTCCGCGGTAAATTCACGTGCGATGGCCGCGCGATAGGCGTGCGCTTTTTCAGCGATGCCGTGCTCATCGTTCAGCACAATCTGACTCGCAAGATCGCCCGAGCGCATGGCGTAATAAATTCCTTCGCCGGTGATCGGATCCACCAATCCCGCAGCATCGCCCACCGCCATCCAACCTTCGCCCGCGACGCGATTTTTCTTCCACCCCGGCGACTCCAGCGACGGCAGCATATGGCTGTAAAATTGGGCGCCCTTCCACGCGATGCCCTTCTCGTCCATGTAGCGTTCCAGTTGCGCCCGCAGAGCCTGTGCCGTCTGCCCCTTGCCGCAGATGCCCACGGAAAGATGCCCCGCGCGCGGGAACACCCAGATGTAGCCTTCGAGTCTCGGCAGAAATTGAATGTCGATGTGCTCCTGCTGGGCCTGCACGTAGTAGCCCAGCGCGCGCATCGTGTCTTCCGCCTGATACTCGGTGCCCACGTTGCGCAGCGGATTGCGCGCGCCTGTAGCAACGATGCAGAAGTCGGCGTCCAGATCGCCCGCTTGCGTCCGCAAGCGCCAGCCATTGTCTTTTTTCTCCACGCCGAGTACGCGGGTCTTTTCCAACTCCGCCCCGGCCTTCGCCGCGCGATCCAGCAGCATCTTGTTCAGGTCCATCCGCGAGTAGATGACCAATGGATGCGCCAGTTCTATCTGTACTTCACCGGCACCAGGCGCTGCCAGCGAACTCGAACGCACCAGCCGCTTCGGCGTTTCGTTCTCAATCAGGAAGGGATACTCGCTATAAGCCTTGTACGTAAGGCCGCCCCCGCATGGCTTTTCCCACGCGAGTTTTTCGTCGAAGAGAATCGCCTTCAAACCGGACGAGGCAAGACGATGCGCGGCAAACGAGCCGGCAGGTCCGCCGCCCAGCACCGCGACCGTTTTCATGCGCCCACCCGCATGGTTCGCATGTTATTTCTTTGAATCTGCCGGCGGATGGCCCGGAGGCAGCGCGCCGCTCGCGGCTCCACCGGCCGGAGGATGTCCTGGAGGCAACGCACCCGCGCCGCCATCGGTGGCGGGATGACCGGCAGGCATCGCACCGCCACCGGGCATCGATTGCTGCGTCCCATCGGGCATCTGCATGGTCACCGCGCCGCTCGCTTTGATGTCCACCACCCATTTTTCGCCCTGGCGGTTCAACACGTAGGTGCGCGCCATGCCGGCGCCCGCGGGCATGCCTTTCGGATGGAAGGAAACGTTTGCGCGCGCTGTGTCTTTTTCAAACGAAAGAGACTGCACGGAAACGTCCATCGCGGCCATGTTCAATCCCGTGTCCGAGCTGCGCTGATTCAGGTAATCAACGACGCCCGCCTTTACGGCGCCCTCATTTTGAATGTTCTTCGCACAACCGGCGAGTAGAACGGCACAGGCCAACACAGATAACGTTTTCACAATTCCGATTATAGCGAGCCGTGCCCGGCCGCTGCGGCGAGCACTTTGCAGACAACCCGCCCCGCAACACCCACTGCGCAACACTTCCGTTTCGAACGCCCGGTTCGCTACACTTTCGGGATGCTTCTTTGCACGGTCCGCGAGTGCCGCCTCCCGCTGCACCGCGAATCGCGACGGCTCACCTGCGCTGCGGGCCACTCCTTTGACGTTGCCCGCAGCGGCTACGTAAACTTGCTGCAACCCCAGGACAAGCGCTCCCGGAATCCCGGCGATACCGCCGACGCCGTGAAAGCCCGCCGCCGTTTGCACGATCTCGGCATCACCGCTCCGTTGCTCCAAGGCATCGCCGATGCCGCCCGCCTCACGGCGAATGATGTCGTTCTGGACGCCGGTTGCGGCGAGGGCTTTTACCTCGGCTCTCTCGCCGCAAACACCTCATGCCGGGCACATGGCGTCGATATCTCCATTCCCGCGGTGGACGCCGCCGCGCGACGCTATCCCGGCTGCGAGTGGATTGTTGCCAACGCCGATCGCTACATCCCGTACCCGGACGCGTCCTTCACCGTGGTGCTCTCCATCACGGCGCGCATGAATTCTCCCGAGTTCGCGCGGGTTCTGCAATCCGGCGGACATCTGATCGTCGCCCTGGCCGCGCCCGACGATCTACAGGAAATTCGCGGCGCGGGCCGGGACCGCATCCAGCGCACCGTGGAGTCTTTCGCACAGGAATTCGATCTGATCGAACAAAGCCGCGCCACGTCGATTGCGGATCTGGATGCCGCCGCCGTGCAGGATGTTTTGTTTTCGATTTACCGGCCCATGCGCAGCGAGCCACCGGCTGCCATGCGCCTCACCTTCAGCCTGGATCTTCTGCGCTTCCGCAAGAAATAATTGCGTCTAGCGGATGCCGAACACTTCGCCGATCATCATCAGCACCAGCGCCGTCCCGCCCAGGAAAGAACCGAAGGGCAATTCGTACGTCTTGCTGTCCTTCTTGGTAGTCAGAATAAAGACCATACCGACCACCGCTCCCACAATCGCCGCCAGCATCAGCGTCTGAAACGCGTAGCGCAGCCCCAAAAACGCGCCGATCATCGCGATCATCTTCACATCGCCCAAGCCCAGCCCCTCGCGATGGCGAAGCTTCTGATAGAGGAAAGCAATCAGCCAAATGGACCCGCTCCCCATCACCGCACCGAAGATGGATTCGCCCACGGAACGCACGCCCGGCCCCCAGTTATACGGGATAAACATGGACACAATGTAGGACTCAAGCGGAATAAAGAACGAGAAGATCAGCCCCACCACCGTTCCGCCCAGCGTGAACTCATCCGGCAGAATACGATCTTCCAGATCCGTCGCAATGAGAGTGATGAGAATGGCCGAAAGAATCGCAAACTTCGCGCCAACAATCGTCAGCCCAAGCTTCCAGACGCAAAGCCCGAAAGCGATCGCCGTGGCGGCCTCCACAACTGGATAGCGCCACGGAATCGTTTCCTTACAGTTGCGGCAGCGCGCACCCAGGGTCAGGAAACTGAGCAGCGGAATGTTGTCGTACCAGGAGATCATGCTCCCCGTATACGCCTCCGCTGGAATCTTGAAGTTCGGATCTTCGAAATCCTTCTCGCTGACGCCCATGTCGCTTAACTTCTTTTCCAGGCAGCTCGGGCAAAATGACCGCGACGGCGACGCGACGGAAAGATCCCGCGGTAGGCGGTAAATGCATACGTTTAAGAAGCTGCCGATCAGCAGACCGGCAAGTACCGCGCAGGCAATTATCAGACCCGTGATCATCAGGAAAGCACCTCTTTGTAGGCTCGCATGGTTGCCAACCGCATCGCATCTACGGAAAAGTGTTCGATAGCGCGCTCTCTTGCCCTCTGCCCCATCTGTGCGGCCAGCGCTGAATTTTCCAGCAACGTCGCCACTGCGCCCGCCACCTCAGAGCGCTCCACGAAGTATCCCGTCACGCCGTTCTCCACCACTTCCGAAAGTCCTCCCGATCCACAGGCAACCACTGGAACGCCGCAGGCCATCGCTGCGATGGCTCCGGAACCTAATCCTTCCATTTCACTGACGTAGACGAAAACGCTGGCGGAATGAAGATCGCTCCACAGGTTGTCCGCCCAGTGGACCCTGATACCGGGAAGATCGGCACTTTTGTTCCGAAGCATGACAACCCGTCCCGCAACCGGTTCGGCGGGCGCTGGAATCGGGACGCCGTCAAATACCACCCGAATTTTAGACTCCCCCACGCCGGCCTGCATCAGCCTTGAAGCCACAAACTTCGACACCGCCAAATACATCGCCGCATGCCGGTACTTCCATTTCGAAAACAGCCCCGTCTTCACGGGAAACGCCACGCGCCGGGAGACCACCAACGGAGGCCCTCCCGCAACCGAAGCCATCGTGTGCGCCCGGGCATCATGCGCATGCACTATATCGTGTCTTCGGAGTTGCGCACGCAACTCCAGATAAGAAAGCGGCCGCACCGCGATGCCCCGCTTCTTTGCCTCCGCAAACAGCGGCGATTCCGCGCGAGCCAATAGTGTGGCGTCCGGCATGCCCTCCAGCAGGTACACCACCTGCCACTGCCCACCGCGCATCTCGCGCCCCGTATCCACGTGCAGAGTCCGCACTCTATCTCCCCGGACTCATGAAGCGCGCTTTCGCATACTTCAGAAAGTTGTACAGCGCGGCCATGTTCGCAATCGCCAACCCTTCGACACCATCGAGAAAACCAAGCTTGATCACGTACGTGCGAAGAAAGGTCCACGGCGGCTCACAGATCAACCGGCCCCAGGTCACCTTGCGACCGCTGGCGATCAACTGCTCCGCAGCCAGCGTCGTGTAGCGATCCATCGTCTTGATGTGCTCCGTCAGCGAACTGCAAGTGAAGTGGAGCAGATTGGAATCCAGGTGTCCGACAGTCCCCTTTACTTTCACGGACTCATGCACATAATCGCCCACCCACGTCGCCTTGCGGCGGTCATACAAACGAACTTTGCGATCCGGATACCAACCTGAGTGACGAATCCACTTGCCCAGATATTGCGCCAGCCGCGGCATCGTGTAAGCGTCAAAGGCCGGACCGGTTTTCTTTAACCGCCAGATCTCGGCTTCCAGGGCTTCGCTCAGCGATTCGTCGGCGTCCAGCGAAAGGATCCAGTCATGCGACGCGCACTCGGCTGCATAATTTTTCTGTTTGGCGTAGCCAGGCCAGGCGCTATCCACCACGCGCGCGCCCAATTTTCCCGCGATCTCCACGGTGCGGTCGCTGGACCCGCTATCCACCACAATGATTTCGTCGGCGCAGCGCAGGCTCTCAATCGCCCGGGAAATATTGCGCTCTTCGTTGTAGGTGATGATCGTCGCCGAAAGCTTCACGTCCGCACCGGATTTGGAGTAAAGGAAAGAATCA
>JBEBFS010000077.1:0-23554 GCA_040081855.1 Bryobacteraceae bacterium
CACTGAATCGACCCTTCTTCATCTCGAATCTCCTTTCGTCTTCTTCCGACGAGCTGAGATCCTCAAGTTTATCTGGTCCAGATTAGCGAGGGCAGGTCAAATGGGCGCGACGAGAGCCGCGCCTTTTCGTTGTGTGTGCGCACTACGAGCGTCGCGCCGGGGGCTGCACCCTCGACGATATTCCGTTTGGGAGCCTAAAAACCGGGGAATCCCCTCCCTCACGGTCGGGGCTCGCTTTTCTGTCTCCTATTTTTCTAGGAACGCGTTCCTGCCGTGTATTTCGGTCGACGGCGTCCGGCTATTTTTCGCAATAGCTCGCGACTTGACGTACATTCCTCCTTGCGAGAGGTGTTCACACTGCATCGGGCAGGGTCATGAATACCCGAGCTTTGGTGGCCCCGTACTGTGCAAGACCAACACCGGGGCTTCTTGCCTACAAGGTACACCGGGGGTGTTCGGGCGGGTGCGGCGATTTGCGGGATGTGTGGGAACTGCGGTGGATTTTTGTTTTCACGGTGTTGTGATGGAGCTATTTGGGTTGCGCCGAGGCGAAGCTCCGCCCCCTTGGGCTTTCACGGGTTGCGGTTTGGGAATGATTGGATGGGTTGAGCAAGAGGCGTCGAGACGAGTCTCGACGCGGCACGCTGAGCGTGCGCGCTACAGCGTGCGCGCTACACAAAAAAGGCGCAGCTAGCGCTGCGCCTTTTGGGTTTATTGGGGTGACTACTTTGCCGAGCAAGGCTCCGGTTTCCACTTGGAGCCGTCGGGCAACTTCTTGAACTGGTAGGTCACGATGTAGGGCTGCGTGAGGTACTCGGGGTCTTCCACCATCGATGAGAACGAAATCCACTGGCCGCTATCGGGGAGATCGATCACGCGGAAGTGTTCGGTCAGCTTTGCGTTGGCGGTGTACGGTACGCCGTTCTTCAGGTAGTAGCCGGCCTTGAGGTTCGTGGTGGTCACGTGCAGACTGCCGCCGCGTTCATAGCTGCCGCGGCCGCCCATGGCAGTCCACGAGCCAACCGAATAGCCTTGGTAGCTGGGCGCCTCACCCGCCGGCGGACCCATCTTTGCCGGAGCCCCACCCATAGCCGCAGGCACCGCGAAGTGAATCAGGCGCGTTTGATTGCCGAAGTCGGTTTCAAACTTCAAAGTATTGTCGTCCTGCCAGCTCACACGCAGGTGCGTGGGCAAACGCAGCGAACCGGGAGCGCCGTAGGCTTTGCACGCTTCGCCCGCGGCTTCGTCCTTGGCCGGATCCCACTCGAGCGCTGCTTTGCGGCCCGCCGCGCTCCAGGGAACGTTGCTGCCCGCGGGTCGGTCGCCTGGGAGAATCACTGCGCCCGGAGCGCCCGCGCCGAAGTCACCCTTGGGCGCCGTCAGCATGCGCTGGTGCCAGTCCTCCGTAATAACGGTGGTCCAGTAACCGGTGAGGTCGATGGGCGCCGAAGCCTTCGCGGTGGGAGGCGGACCGCCGCGTCCACCACGGCCACCTTGCGCGTGGAGATTTTGCGGAACGAATGCCGCCAGCATTACGGCGGGGAAAATCAGTGCAAGACGTTTCATGTTCATGGTCATCGTTATCCTCTTCACTTGCCTTGTTTTCCGTCGTTCTACTTGCGCTTTTTCTCGGTCAGGCTGCGGTAGACAGCCTCAACGAAGTTCGACGTCACGCCGGGTTCGCGGCCGTATTCGACGTCGTAATCCATCGTCGGTTTGGCGGCTTTGATCTGGGCGAGCGTCATTTTCTTGTCGATCATGGCCTGGATGCGGTCACGCAGCACCATCAGCATGTCGCGATAGTATTCGAGATCGGCGGCGTCGCTGAGCCAGCCATGGCCGGGGATGATGACCGTTCCACCTTGCGACATGAACTCCACGGCGCACAGGTCGAAGATCTGGTTCAAGCCGGAGATCACGCCGTCGATGCTGCCGCCCTTGTCGACGTTGAGCGGCGGATAGATGTCCGAGTTATACAGGTCGCCCGCGGCGATTACGTCCGCGCGGCGGAACCACACGAAGCTGTCGCCATCGGTGATGGCGTCCGGCGTGTGATAAATCTGCACGGCGGAACCGTTGGCGAAGCGGTGCAGATCCTGACGCAGCGAGAAGAACGTGTTGGTGGGCACCGAACGCGCCGGGGCGTTTTCTTCGAGCATACGGCGCTGCACCAATTCGTTGGCGAGGATCACTTCGCTGGCCAGTTCGTCTTCACCCTCAACGCCGATGCCCTTGAAGAATTTCGAGTCGCGGATGTTGCCATTGCCGCCGGTGTGATCCGGGTTCAAGTTGGTGTTGATGATCATGCGGATGGTGGGCGGACGGTACGCGTGCGTGGCTTGCCAGAAATCCCCAGCAGCAATGGCACCTTCCGGATGCGGCGACGTACGCAGATCGCCGGTGATTTTGGCGATAGCGTCCAGCACCTTCGGCGAAGCAGCGGCGGCGCCAGAATCGACCAAAAACACGCCGTCGGCGCCGGAGGAAACGGCGATGTTGCCGCCTGCGCCAGCGATCATGTAGATGTTGTCGGAAGCGTGAACCACTTCCACTTTGTCGTAGCTGGGCGCTACTTTCGGCTTGGCATCGGCCATTTCAGCGGCCTTCGTCGAAGCGTCGGTGTAGGCGGGTTTGATGGTGATGCGGTCCTGCGGAATAGGTAGGGTCAGGCCTTTCGCGCGCCACTCGGGGTAGGTGGTTTCCGCACCGCCGCGAACACCTTCAAGCGGCGCCTTATATTTGGCGGCCACTTCGGTAAGGTAAGGATTCTCACCCGCGAAGTAGTGGGGCATGCGGTATTCGTTCTTGCCGGCGAGATGCTCTTCCTGCGTCGGGTTGCACGGATACGGAGGAATTTGCACGGTGGGAGCGCGAACATAGGTTGCGCTGCGGACAGCGGGCTCGGTTAGATAGTCGGGGTCATAGGTGGTGACCACCCACGTCATATAAGGTTCATCGAGAGAAATGTGTTCGACCACGTAAGCACGGAAGCTGGCGGGAACGCCGTTGCGGCGGTGCAGACCTTCCTTCAGGTGGGAGCTTTCGACGATCATCGTATCGCCCTTGAAGTGGCCGGTGGAGAAGCCTTCCCACGAGTGCATGGCGTATTGGTTGGGATGCGGGCGGCCATCGAGCCAGATCATGCGGTTGCCGGGCGTTTCGTCGTAAGAGACGCCGAGCGCGACCACCTGACGATTGATGGGATCGACGATCTGCTCAATACGCATGGGGTCCGGGCCGAGCGGCTGATAGCCAAGCGGGTGAGGTCGGCATTGCATAATCTGCGACGTGGTGACCCACTCTTCGTTGTACGTATCGGCGCGCATGCGGGCGGCGTCGTTCACCGGCAGGCCCCAGTATTCACCGGGGTCCGGGCCTGAACCGCGTTCGTGCGTATCTTCATGGCCGATTTTGCGCCACGTACCCACCAGATCCACCGGAGCGCCCGCGCCTTTACCGCCTTGCGCAAACACCGGTTGAATCGAAAGAGCCAACAAGAAGAGCAATCCCACTGCAATGGTGTATCGCGAAATTCGCATAGTTACTCCTGAAACCTCGTTTCCCTGAACCACTCCACTGCCCCGTTCAACCGCACGCGCAACGGTTTTAACACCCGCTGCGTGGTGAATTCTATGCACCCGAAAGCGCAACTATCAACTATACTATGCCGTTCGGTGGAGCGGAACGTAGGCCGGAGTGCGGATCGAGAATCAGGAGAAGGCGGTTCTATGCTTGCGGGGCGCCGGAGTCATCGTTCTTCGATGGGGGCTTGAGCAACCCTTTTTTGCAAAGCCACGCGTGAGCGCCGCGCACAAGGACGTGATCGGTTCCAAGGATTGCCACGCCCGCCATGAGGAATGGAATCCCCGGCATGACGGGCAGAAGGCACCCGATGACGCCGAGCACCAGTAGCCCAACACCGCTTGCCTGGCGCAGAGGTTCGCTCATGCTTTCATTGCAGCAGGTGGGAGTGGAGTTTTCAAGGAGGAACTTAATCGAACACCACCGTCTTATTCCCGTAGCAGAGGATGCGGTGTTCCAGATGCCACATGAGGGCGCGGGAGAGGACGACCTTTTCGATGTCGCGGCCTTTTTGGATGAGGTCTTCCACTTGATTGCGGTGCGAGATGCGGACGACGTCTTGCTCGATGATGGGACCGTCGTCGAGCACTGTTGTCACGTAATGGCTGGTGGCGCCGATCAGCTTCACGCCGCGTTCGAAGGCCGCGTGATAGGGGCGCGCGCCGATGAAGGCGGGCAGGAACGAGTGGTGGACGTTGATGATGCGGCGCGGGTAGGCGCTGACGAACTCAGGCGAGAGGATCTGCATGTAGCGCGCGAGCACGAGGAGGTCGATTTTGCGATTGTCCAGCAGCGCGCGCTGCGCGGCTTCGGCTTCCTGCTTGCCGTCTTTCTTAACAGGGATGTGATGGAACTCGATGCCGTAGAAGCGAGCGATGTCTTCGCCATCGGTGTGATTGCTGATGACCAGAGGAATGGCGCAGTTGAGTTCGCCCGCGCGCTGGCGCTGCAGGACATCCACGTAACAGTGCAGGTGCTGCGAAACAAAAAGGGCCACACGAGGTGTGTCATCCATGCGCTTCAGTTGCCAGTGCATGTGAAGCTGGACCGCAAGTTTCTCGAATTCCGATTGAAAGCCTGCAAGGTCGAAGCCCTCGACAACCCATTCGACGCGCATGAAGAAGAGGCCGGCGTCGCGATCCTGGTGTTGATCGGCGTGCGTGATGTTGGCGTCGAAACGGTAGAGGAGTCCCGCAACGGCGGCGACCAGGCCTTTTCGATCGGGGCAACTAATGAGGAGAACTGCGGTGGTTTTCGGCTGCAACTTTTAGGGTAACGCGATGGCAGTGCAACGCGGACGGCACGCTCGCTGAAAGCGCAAATATTAAGGCAAAATTATGGGTTCAGCGAGTTGAGCGTGGGTCCGGCCTCACCGGGCACGGGACGACGGAGGCTGGGGCCGGAGGGGCGCAGAACGCGCTCGGGCGGGACGTTTAAATCGAAGACGACGCCGAGGAAGGCCTGGGACATTTCATCCCAATTTTGCGCACCCCACCGGACTTCCTTCGATGGATCGGGGTTCCACTTGTTGTTCGGCGAGTTGTCGAAGTGTGAGATGCCGACGATGCGCGTGCCTGCGGGAAGATCAATGGGCCTGGTGAACGTGAAGCCTTGCTGCCATTCGAAATCCCACTTGCCACGGAACACGGTTTCCATTTCGCCGGTGGGATAGTAGAGGCGCACTTCGTAATCCTTGCCGCGCAGGTGCATGTGCGGCTGCACGTAGGCGAGCTTGGAGGGGATCATCACGGTGAGTTCGGCAACTGCCTCGGAGTTGGGTTCACCCGGAGGAATCACCAGGTTAAATGCGGCGGGACCGGCGTGGAAAAGATAGCGCGACGCCGGCTGGTATTTGGCAAGTACGATGCCGAGCTTGGATACGTCGGTGGTTTCCACTTCGTCAGCGGTATAGTGCAGTTCAAAGACAAGGTCAGAGCCTTTAGGGATGAACTTGGCCGAGCCGTTGACGTTGAACGTCTGCGGGCCAAGGCCGGGATTGAATTTGCCGAGCATGTCATTACCTTCGCGGGCGGAGTTGAAGCCCATGATGTCGAAGTTTCTTTCGTACTCGTAGGCTTCGCCCGGAACGGCGCGCTCCATCCAATGGGAGCCGGGCGGGCGCACCCAGACCTTGCCGTGATGCACCACTTTGCTGTTGCCTGGGCGCATTTCGGCGGATTCCACCCACATGTCTTCGGGGAAATCGGTCTTCACCAAAATGAACTGATAGTTGATGGTGGCCTTGGCCGGAAGGTGAAACGGCTTGGGCATGGACACTTCGATATCGGGCTGGATGGACCAGCCGGACGGAAAGGAAACGGGCGCAGGCGAGGCCTTCGCGTCGCCTTCGAGTGCACCGCCATCCACCCAGTTGGCGATAATGGCGATTTCCTCGTCCGTCATCTTGCGTTCGTTTACGTATTGGTGCGGATTCGGCTCGGCGAACCACGGAGGCATTTTGCGCGCGAGAACGGAGGCTTTGATGGACTTTGCCCACGGCCGCGCGTCTTTGTAGGCGATCAGCGAAAATGGCGCGACTTCGCCGGGGCGATGGCATTCCTGGCAGTGTTTTTGAAAGATGGGAAGAACACCCTTGTGGAACGTGACGGGACCGGATAAGGCCGGAGCGGCAATGACTGCCGAGGTCATCAGCAAACCGGCAAGCGTTATCAAAGGCAAACGGGTCACGGGATTGCTCAAATATGTGGGATCTGCTTGGATGGTACACCCCGGGTCCGGGGAAGCACAAGCCGATGAACGCGAACATCCGTTGCTCAGAGGCCCGCGATGGAGAGCGTGGAATCGGCGGTCTTCCACGCGGTTTCTAATTCACGGCGCACTGAATCGGCGGCGCTGGTCTTGTTCTGCATCTTGAGCGTTTCCATCAATCCAAAGAGTATGCGGCCGTCGCGGGGCGTCTGTTCCAAGCCCTCCCTGAAAACCTGTTCGGCTTCGGCGAAACGGCCGTCGCGATAAAGTTCGGCGCCGAGCGACTCGCGGATGGGGTAATACCATGGCGGAGGCTCGTCGTAGATGAGCGCGTCTTGCAGTTGTACTGCTTTCTGCCAGTGAGGAACCGCGGCAGAGGGGTCCGCGGCGAGACGCGCGGCGAGCACTTCGCTCGCGATTGCCAGCACATCGGCTGCGGTATTATTTGCCCACTGCGCATTCCTGGGAACGGTCTTGCGGATGTCTTCAAACTCAGCCGCTTCCTTTGCGGCGGCGGCGGAATCGGCTTTGGCACGATACGCCAGGGCGCGTGCCCAATGAGAAACGGCTCTGGCGGCAATCGTCTTTTCGCCGGGGGTGGGCTCGGCCAGCACTTCGTTCCACTTGTTGAAGCGCACCAGCACGAAGAGCGGCATGGGGACGAATGGGTCCACCATCGCGGGCATCTGCGCCACCATCGGCGCGATGTCCGTAGAGATGCTACGCGCGGCGGCTAGCGCATCGGCGAAGCGGCCCTCCATTTGACGGCCGTAAACGATGAAATGCAAATTGTGGATGTAGTAGCCGGCGTAGGCACTTGTGGTCACGCCGGTTTTCGCGAAGTAATCGCGATCGACATCGGCGGCGCGATCGTTCACGCGTGCGGCGAGAGCGTAATTGCCGGTGCGCAGCCAGATGTGTCCGGGCATGTGCACCAGGTGACCGGCTCCGGGGACCAGGCCCATCAGCCGCTGTGCGCTGGGGATGCCGCGCTCGGGATCGGGCGATGCTTCCACGGCATGAATGTAAAAGTGATTGGCGCCGATGTGATTCGGATCGCGCCGCAATACGGCTTCTAGAGTTCGGATCGCTTCTTCCACGCCGGCGGCGGGTCTCCCGCTTTCCCACCATTTCCAGCGGACGGGAATCATGAGGCTCTCCGCGTAGAGCGTCGCGGCGTCCAGATCGTCGGGATAGCGCGAGGCCAAAGCGCGGGCTGCGGCGATATAGGCGCCTTCGTCTTTGCAGCGCGCAAAAACGGTTTCGATATACGCGCCGTCCTGAATGGGCGCGCCGGCGAGCATCGGACTCACCTTCTCTAATGCCGCACAGGCTTCCTTTAAATTGACGTCGCCATCGAGATCCATATTGATGTGCGGTGAAAGCGCCATCGCGATTCCCCACACGGGCATGACGGATTTGGGGTCGAGTTCGGAGGCGCGGCGAAAGGACCGCAGGGCCTCAAAACGATTAAAGCCCCACAGAAGCGTGAGGCCTTGATCGAAAAATTTTTGTGCTTCCGTGTTCGCCGTAGCGATAGGGTGCGTCGCGTTGCCAAGGTTGCCCATAAGGACAACTGGCTTTGCCGCTTGCGCCTGAAGAAAAGATGCGCTCAGGAACGCAAGCAGACAGAGTTTCCGCATACCGACAGGGTAGTTCATTCCACCCTGAAGAACACCCGTACCGGCATGCGGAACGATTTTAGCGCGCCGAACAGGGCTCGGGAGCCCACTTCGAGCCGTCGCGTTCCTTCCGGTAATGCGTGCTGCGCTGGAAGGGGCGCGCGAGGTAGATGGGATCTTCGATCAACTGCGTGACCACCAGCCACTGATCGCCATTTGGTTCCGGCTTCAGAAGATCGAAGTGCTCGGTAACGGTTGCTTCCAAGCTGATCGGCACGCCATTCTTCTGCATGTAGTGCGGCTTGAAGTTGGTGGTGACCACTTTCAACGTGCCGCCTTCGCCTTCTGGACCCGTGGCTCCGCGGCCACCGGCCTGCAGCCACTGCGCCCAGGCGTCGCCCTGCAACGTGGCGGCGCCAGCCGGACGGAACGGCGTGCGGCCGAAGCGGACGGAGCGAGTCTGCTGGCCATTGTCCAATTCCAGCTTCAAAACGTTGGCATCCTGCCAGGTGATGTGGAGGCGTCCAGGGACGCGCACGAAATTCCCGGGGCCATACGATTTGCACTGATCACCCGATTGTTCGTCTTTCGCGGGGTCCCAGGCGTCGGCCACTTTGCGGCCCTCGGGGCTTAACGGGATGCTTGGGTAATCGCCCTTCCCGGGCGTCATCATGCGCCAGCGCCAATCTTCGGTAACGATCGACACCCAATAACCGGTGAGATCGACGGGAGCGCCCGCTTGCGGAGTCTGCGCGCCACGGCCTCCCCCGGCGCGTCCCTGCGCTTGGGCGCAGACGGCGGCCGCGGTCAAAATTCCCAGGGAAACAAATGCTCTTAACGTGATCTTCATGTTCTATTTCTTCCCCTGCTGCTGAAGGCTCTTGTATACGGCCTCAACGAATTTGTCGGTAGTCCAGAAGCCGGTGGTGGCGCCGTAGATGCCGTCGTAGTCGAGGGTCAACTGCGCCGCTTTCACCTGGTCAAGGGTCATGCCCTTCTTGATCGCGTCCTGAATGCGGTCGCGGATGATGGTGAGCATATCGCGATAGTAGGCGACATCGGCCGAATCGCTCATGTGGCCGTGGCCCGGAATGATGAACGTACCGCCTTCCAACCGGAATTCGGGAATCGCCAGGTCGAGGATGGTGTTGAGCGCGTCAATTTCGCCCTGCACCGTGCCGCCGCGATCGAGATCGATGACCGGATAAGAGCTGGGCGTGAAAACATCGCCGGTTGCGATGACATCCGAAGTGCGGAAGTACACGATGGTGTCGCCATCGGTGTGCGCGTTCGGCGTGTGAATCAATCGGACGCCCTCGCCGTTAAAAAAGTGGCTGAGGTTCATGAACGGGATGTTATACGTGTCAGTGGGGAAGGCCGCGAACGGGGTCACGGGCTGACCGGGCGCGGGTTTCGCCGATATCCGGTTCAGCACATTCTCATGCGCGTAGATGGCGGCCTGATCGCCGGCGTCGCCAAGGTTGCCGGCGACGTTGCCACCGGTGAACGTCGCACCGGATTTGGCGAGCTTTTGATTGCCGCCGGTGTGATCCGGGTGAACGTGTGTGTTGATGATAAAGCGGATAGGCTTCGGCGGCACCGTGCTGGTGAGCACGGAACCGGAACCGCCGGCGTTGGCATTCCGCGCGATCGGCTGATTGAATGTGCTGATCTGGCGGCCAAGGTTGTTCACCACTTCCAGAACCTTATCCGCGTTTTGCGCGAGGCCGGTATCCACCAGCAGCACTCCATCTTCCTGGCCGATGGAAATCGTAATGTTTCCACCTGCGCCCGCCAGCATGTAAACGTTGCCGCGGACCTTCAATAGCTCTAACTGCGGAGCCGGCTGATTTTGCGCCGAAGCGGTTTTCACTCGACCGGCGGCGATGAAAACGACAGCGCCAATCGCGGCCGCGGAAATCCAGCGGCGAATCGAACGAATTCTCAGAAACGATTTCATGGTCTACTTCTTCGCCCCCACACTCATACCCTTCAGCTTGATCCGGTATTCGGGATACATCGTTTCCGGCCCACCCTGCGTGGCTTCGTAAGGAATGTTGAACTCGTCGCTCACTTCATGCAGGAAGGTGTTGGTGCCGGGCAGATGATGCGGCACGCGGCGCAAATCGGTTTCGGTCACAACTTCGCATGGATACGCGGGAACGTGCTGGTGATTGTCGAGTTCGTAATCGGTGGAGCGGACAAACGGCTCGGCCAGATACACGGGATCGTTCACAATCGTGACCACCGTGAGCCAGTCGCCGTGGCGAATCCAATGCTCGCGGAAGGTGGCCTTTTCGCTGCGCGCGATGCCATTGCGGCGCATGTAGCTTTCCTTCAGGTGGCTGACATCGGTGGTCATGACGTCGCCTTCATACTTGCCCGTCGCAAAACCGGACCATGTGTGCGGCGCGTTCGGCGAGGGGTGCGCGCGGCCATCCATGTAGATGGGGCGGTCGATGGAGCGGAGGTATTCGATGTGCCAGGCCACCAGCTTGCGCGACGCCGGATCCACTTCCTTCCAGATACGCGGTGCCGAGGGGCCTCGCCAGATGTAATCGCCGCCGTGCGGGCGGCATTGCCACTGCGGGAGTTCGAGCAAAGACGCATCCCAGGTATTGGCGCGCATGCGGGCGGCCGCGTTGATCGGGATACCGAGATAATCGCCGAGGTTCGGGCCGGGGACGCGCTCGGGCTGATCCTCGTGGAACCGAGGCGCCCAATCGCCTGAAAAATCCATCTCGGCAAACGCCGGAATTGAAGAAAATAGCGCGATAGCTGCCAGCGCAACGCGTGGAAGCCTGCCGGTGTGGCGTGCTCGCATATGCCCCCCTTTAGAGATCAAAGAAACAGAATAAAACCACCTCGTAATATATCAGACTTGTCAAGCGGAGGGGTAGCCAAACAAGTGTAGTAAGATGATCGTCAGGCTGCCGTTCCGCGGCCTTTAACAAACGAAAAGGGGATAGTTCATGCGGCTTTGCCGGTTTGGAAACGGTCAGTTGGGTGTAGTGGAAGGTTCGAACGTCCGCGATGTCACCGCGGCGCTCGAAGTGCTTGGATCGTTTCAGTATCCGTTACCGGGATATGACGTGCTGGTTGCGAATTTGGACAAGGTTATGGAGCGGATCCGCGCCATTCAAGCGACCGCGCCCATTTTGCCGCTGGCTGGGCTGAAGCTACTGAGTCCCGTGGCGAATCCGAGCAAGATCGTCGCCGCACCTGTGAACTATCAGAAGCACATTGACGAGGTGAAAGCGGACGCTCAAATCCACGCCAATAACCCGGCCCATACCATCACCATCCAGAAGGCCGGCCTCTTCCTGAAGGCAAACAGTTCCCTGGTGGGCCCTGGCGAAGGGATCGCGCTCCGCCAATTGGAGCGCCGCAACGACCATGAAGTGGAACTGGCGCTGGTGATCGGCAAGACGGCGAACAACGTTTCGAAAGCCGACGCGCTGAACTACGTCGCCGGCTATTGCATTGGCCTAGATATCACTATCCGGGGCAGCGAAGACCGCAGCTTCCGCAAGTCGCCCGATAGCTACACGGTGATGGGTCCGTGGCTGGTGACGGCGGATGAGATCGGCGATCCCGGCAACTTGAATTTGAAGATTGCCGTAAATGGCGAGAAACGCCAGGACTCGAACACGAAGTACCTGATTTTGAGCGTGCCGGAGTTGATTGAGATGGCATCGTCGTTCTACACACTGCATCCGGGCGACATTATTAGCACCGGCACGCCGGAAGGGGTGAGCCCGATTGTTCCGGGTGATCAGATTGTCGCGGAGATCGAGAAGATCGGGACGATGGACGTGGCCGTCCGCGCGGCGTAGGAGATTAGGAGTTCAACATGCCCAGAAATTACCGCATCGGTCAGATTGTGCCGAGTTCGAACACCACGATGGAAACGGAGATCCCGGCGATCTTCCGTTCGCGCGAACTGATGCGCCCCGAGGAAGCGACGTTCACCTTCCATTCGAGCCGCATGCGCATGAAGAAGGTGGTGAAGGAAGAGCTGGAAGCGATGGATCGCGACAGCCTCCGCTGCGCCAGCGAATTGGCGGATGCCGCAGTGGATGTGGTCGGGTATGCGTGTCTGGTCGCGATCATGTCGATGGGCAAGGGCTATCATTGCGAGTCGGAAGCGCGGTTGACGCAGCGCATGAAGGATGAAGGCCACGTGGCACCGGTGATTACCTCGGCTGGTGCGCTGGTGAACGAGTTGAAACTGGCGGGTGTACAGGCGGTTTCCCTGGTGACTCCGTACATCGAGCCGCTAACAAATCTGGTGGTTGAGTACATCCGGCATGAAGGCATTCAGGTGATCGATTCGATCGCCTTGTGCATCGCCGATAATCTGGCCGTGGGGCGCCGCGAGCCGGGCGCGCTGCTGAACGATATCACCCGCCTGAACACGAAGGGCGCCGATGCCGTGGTGATTTCGGCATGCGTGCAGATGCCTTCGCTCCCCGCGATTCCTGCTGCCCAAGATAAACTTGGGTTGCCTGTGACGTCGGCCTCGGCGTGCACCGCGCGTTCGATGATGCGTGCGTTGAATCTGGAACCAGTGGCCGATAACGCCGGATACTTCCTTTCGAGCAAGAATCTGACGCCTGGCAGTTTGGCGAAGCAGTTGGCTTAGGCCGGGCGCACCCCGGCACTTCCGCTCACATTCATTTGGCAGGCGGGGCTTCGGCTCCGCCTGTCACGCTTTGACCCCAGCACGATCCCCGCTTTCCAAATTTTTCTCCTGTTCCGCTGCCGTCCACTACACGACTGTGATGTAATCTCTTAGTCTTGACTCGGAGACGGTTGGGGGAGGTGGATCATGGCGGACCTGAAGCCCGTCGATGTGGCGATCATCGGCGGAGGTTGGACCGGGCTGATGATGGCCAAGGAATTGACCGGACGGACGGGTCTTTCCGTTGCCGTGCTGGAGCGCGGCATTCCCCGCAAGACCGCGGATTATGCGCTGGGCATGGACGAGCTTGATTACGCCGTCCGCCTGCGCATGATGCAGAACATCGCCGAGGAGACAATTACGCATCGCCACTCGGGGCGCGACAACGCGGTGCCGGTGCGGCAGTACGGGTCGTTCCTTCCGGGTTCCGGCGTGGGCGGCGCTGGCGAACATTGGAATGGGGCATCCTGGCGGTTTCTGCCGAGCCTCTTTAACCTGCGCACGCATCTGAATGAGCGCCATGGCGCAGCGAAACTGCCGGCCGATCTCGACGTGAAGGATTGGGGCGTCACCTACAACGATCTGGAACCGCACTACTGGCGCGCCGAACAGATGATGGGCGTGGGGGGCAAGGCGGGCAACCTCAACGGCAAGATCATCGAGGGCGGAAATCCGTATGAAGGTCCGCGCAAGAGCGAGTTCCCGCTGCCGCCGTTGCGCAAGTCGTATCTCAACGCTTTGTTTGAAGAGGGCGCGAAGAAGATCGGCTTGCATCCGCATCCGGCGCCATCGGCGAACCTGACGGAAACGTACAAAAATCCGGATGGAGTGGTTCGGCCCGGTTGCGGTTATTGCGGCTATTGCGAGCGGTTCGGCTGCATGATCGGCGCGAAGTCGCAGCCATCCAATACGCTTCTGCCGGTTTTGCAAAAAAAGAAAAACTTCGAATTGCGCACGGGCTGCTGGGTGCGGCGCATCCGGCACAAAGACGGCAAGGCGACCGGCGTGGAATACGTGGATGGGCAGGGGCGCGAGACGTTCCAGCCCGCCTCGATCGTGGTGCTGGCATCGTTCACGCTGAGCAACACGCGGCTGTTGTATTTATCGAAGATCGGCACGCCGTACGATCCCGCGGCCGGAAAAGGAACGCTGGGCAGGAACCTGACGCATCAGGTGGAAGGCACCACGCGGCTGTTCTTCGAAAAGCCGTTGAACGCGTTCATGGGCACTGGCGGCCTCGCGATGCGCATTTCGGACTATGACGGTGACCACGGTTTCAAAGGCGATGAGGGCCTGTTGCGAGGCGGGCTGATTGGCGTGCTTTCGAATGGGAGCCGCCCGATTCAAACGTTCGACGCCATGCCGCGAGGTTCGGTGAAATCGAACTGGGGCTCGGAGTGGAAAGCCCAAGCACTCAAGTGGCGCGACCGCAACGCCAACATCACTCTTTCCGGCGAGCACCTTTCCTACAAACAGAACTTCATGGATCTGGACCCGACGTACACAGACAAATATGGAGACCCGCTGATCCGGTTCACGCTCGATTGGACCGAGCACGAGTTCAAGCAATCGGAGCTTGCAAAATCCGTGGCGCAAAAAATCGCGCCGGGCATGGGTGCGGTAATCGCCGAGCCTATCGGTGGACGCAACCGCTACAACGTGATCAATTATCAGAGCACGCACATCCAGGGCGGAACCGTGATGGGGCTCTCGCCCGATTCGAGCGTGGTCAACCGCTATCAGCAGCATTGGGACATGCAGAACCTGTTCGTGCTGGGAGCCTCCTGCGTGCCGCAAAATGCGTCGCACAATCCCACGCTGACGATTCTGGCGACCACAACGTGGACAGCCGACGCGGTGATCGGGCGTTATCTGAAGAATCCGGGGAGGCTGGCATGAGCGGCGCAACGAAAAAGGCAGGGCGAGAGACGGGGGGTGCAACAACGAGGGGTGCAATAAGAATGAAACGCAGAGAATTTCTCACCATTCCACGGACCGCCTTGGGTGGATTGCTGCTCTACACGCTCGCCGGCGAACCCCTTCGCATTTCGGCTCAGCAGAACAGGAACGTGCGCGTGCCGCTGCGCTTCTTCAGCGAAGCGGAGGCGCGCATCATCACCGCGGCGTGCGAGCGGATCTTCCCCAACGACGCCACGGGCCCCGGCGCCACAGAAGCGGGCGTGGTGATCTACATAGACCGGCAACTGGCGGGCCCGTATGGGAATGACAAGTACCGCTATACGAAGGGACCCTTTGTCGAATCCTATCCCGAGCACGGTTATCAGGGAAAAGAAACGCCGCGTGAGATTTACAAGCAAGGGCTGAAGGATCTGGGAGAGAACTTCGCTGGCTTGCCTGCGGACGAACAGGTGAAGAAGTTGACGTCGATCGAACGCAGCCGGTTCTTTCAAATGCTACGGACGCACACGATTGAGGGGATGTTTGCCGATCCAATGCACGGAGGCAATGCGGGGCTGATCGGATGGCAGTTGATCGGGTATCCGGGTCCAGTGATGACTTATCGTGCGGAGATCGACAAGCACTACGGCATGCCGTACCGGCCGAAGCCGCAGAGTATGGAGCAGATCACCGGGCGGAAGCCTGTGCCGTGGGAAGAGGAAAAGGCTTAGGATTGCTGCGCGCGATGTTCCATCGCATGTCCCATTGCGGGTTCTAAACCCGCCGCAGTACGGAATCCTGCCCCACGGTCTCAGAATCCGCCCTTCGGTCTGTATCCCGGGCGCGCTTGCACGCGATATTTCTTGCCGGTGTCGGAAACCACTTCGACGGAGATCTTGCGGAATCCTTCGTTCGGATTCGCTTGTGGATAATACGTCACGGTGTACGAATTTCCCAAGTCTTCGCGGATCGCTTCGAAGGCTTCCACCTGCTTCTGCCAGGTCTTCGCGAAGTACAATTTTCCACCCGTGCCTGTCGAAATTCGCTTGAAGACGTTCGACGACACCGGATCTTTGCTCACTTCGTTGGTCGAGATGACGTAGATCGGAATACCTTCGTCTTCGGCCACGGCGCGGACATCGTCGGGAGCCACCATGCTGGCGTTATCGGGGCCGTTCGAGAACACAATCACCACTTTGCGCCCAGGCACTTTCGCAGCGTCGCGAAGCGTGAGCAGCAAACCGTTGTAGAGCGCGGAATCGTCGCCGGCCACAGCGTTACGCAATCCGGCGACCGCTTCGTTGCGATCTTTGCCGAGAACGGCGGCGCGCGTCAGGTTGCGGCTGTAGGTGTAGACCGCCACGGAATCGGCGCGGTCAAGGCCGCGGATAAAGTCGGCGATGGCGTCCGAGGCGTAGACAAAGCCGCGGTACATGTAATTGCTGGTATCGAACAGAACAAATACGTTGGTGCCGACAAAGGCATCATTGCGGCCTTCGATCTTTCCGGTTTCGGAAACCGGAATTGCCTTGAGAGTGCCGTCGGCCTGTACGTCCATGGGGGGCTTATTACCTTCGGCAAACGTCGCCAGTTTCTGCGGGATGCCGTCTTCCATGATGCGGAAATCTTTCGGCTGCAGGCCGTTAATGTAGTGGCCTTTGTTGTCTGTGATGGTGAAGCTCAACACCACCATATCCACTTTGACGCGGAACGTCGGACGGTCCTGGGCCAGTGCGAGGCCGACCAGGACAAAAATGAGACCCAATCTACGAAGCAACGTTTTATCCTCCGTCGTGCTTTCGAACCACTCTAATTGACTGCTACTAAGGGCTTGCGGGCTTTCTGGCGGACGTCATCGCCCACCAGGCGCAGCGAACGGAGCAGCGCGGGCCAGTCTTCTAGATGCGTGGCAAAGATGCGTTCCACGGTTTGCTGCGTCCAGCCTGGAACCAGAAGGTTCAGTTCCGATGGCTGGATGTGCATTTCATCGGCAAGCGCCGCGTAGTAGAGCAAGTTCGATTCCCAACTTTCCGCAAGAATGCGGCTGGAATAGCCCATCAAGGTTGGGAACGTACGGAGATTCAATAACTCGGGTTGGTATGAATTCGAAAGCATCGGCTTCGGAGTGCCGAATGCATGAGAAATAGTTGCGGGGCTCACGGCCTCGGGATTTTCGCTGGCGATGCGGCGAATCTCTGCGGCAGTGGCGGAGTCGCGGTCGCCCGGCGCCACTTCGAGCGCCAGCAAGTAGACCTCGGACGGAACCACGTTGTCGACGGCGTTGCGGACGTCGCCCGAAGCAAGCAGGCTTTCCACTTTCTTCAGGCGCGCGGGGTGCACGTAGCGATCGAGAATGGTGACCACCCGGCGGCGCGTCTCGTCATTCAACGCGGCTTCGGAAAGCAGGCTCTCGCCATACGCCATGTGCAGGCCGACCCAGTGCAACTGCACCGGAGTTACGTTCCACCAGCGCGGAACCACTGCAGTAAGAATCATTTGCGGAACCAGATCGCCCCAGATCAGCGCCTGTTCGCGCGACGGAATGAGGAAGTTTTGCTCCGCTTCGGCGAGCGCATACGGCAGCGAGGCGAGCGAGCCAACCAGACGGCCGCCTGCGTTTGCGGGCCAACCGCTGCCTGCAACGCTGGTATCCGTCCAGGTGCGCGGACGGTCCGGCGCGCCGTAGAAATCATGGCTACGCACAAACAAAGGGTTCGTGTATAGAACCTGCGCTCCAGGCGGCGCGTAGTGGATGTAGTTCAAGCCGACCAACGTGTCGCGCAAATAGGGCGCCAGCAGCCCTCGAATGTCCCGCAACTTTTGCGGATCGGCACCGGCCCGGTCTATGGCGGCGCGAAGGTTCATTTTGCGCTGCGCGTCCACGTGGCGGTCCGCCCAATAACCGGCGGCCATCTCTGTTCTTTCGCGGACAGTGATGGAGTTGCGCGGCAGGGGCACTTCGGTAATGCGCGAGGCGAGCCGCGCGATCTGCGCCATGTCCGGCTTCTGTCCGGCAGCAGCGGCAGTTTCCAGACGATCCGCGATGCCCAGCAACGTTTCGAGAGGAACCAATCTCTGGGCTTCAAACACGCGGGTCATGTCCTGCAGCATCTGCTGGTGCGCGTCACTCAACGCGGCGGTTCCGGCAGCACGCGTGCCGGCAAGCAGATCCATCATGTGATCCTGCACAGAGCCTTGCGCGGGAACATGCGCGGCTTCCAGAAGAACGCGTAGTCCTTTTTGTCCGGCATCGAAGACGTCGCGCTGCGCTTGAATTTTGGCGAAGGGAGCAATCACGGCTGCCAGCACCGCATCGGCATCCTGCTGCGCAATCGATTGCTGGCGGACGAAAATCTGCCAGAAGCTGGCGAGGCTTTGCATGGTGCCGGCGGCATCCGAGCGCAAGGCGACGTCCTTGATGCCGGTGATGGAACGTGCGGATTCAACGAAGGAAACGATGGTGCGGTCCGATGTGGCGGGCGTTTCGGCAAAAATGCGGTACTGCGCGCCCATGGGCTTGAACTCGCGAACTAATTGCTCTACCGTCGCCGTTTCCAGTGGCTTGGCGCGGCCCCGTTCGATTTCGCTAATCGCCATGAAGATCTTCAGCGCTTCGTTGTCGGCCACTTTGCGCGAGAGGCCGTAGAAAGCTTCGATGACTTCCTCGGGATCTTTCCATCCGGGTGCGGACTTGGCGAGCTTAGGATCGTACTTCGAGACTACTTTTCCCGCAAAAAGGTTCTTCCAAATATCGAGGCCACCCGGCAGATGCGGCTTGCCGTTGGGGTCGAGCCGCAAGCGCACCGTCAGCAACAAGAGATCGGTATTGGCGCGGAACACAGGGCGGGCAGGGCCGGGGCTGGTGACGCGTCCACGGATGGCCGTATAGTAGCGCTTGATGTGATCAGGATCAGTGAGATACGCCTGCACGGGTCCGCTGATGCGCGCCAGCGCGTCATAGTAGGATGCGAGCCAGCCGTCTTCCTTCTCTACAAGCTTTTCAAAGAATGCGACGCCGCGGTCCGGAGCAACGCCCACCAAATCCTGCCATGATTTTTCGGCGCGCTGTCCGCCTGGGACATTGATTTTTCCATTGCGGATCTGGAACATGCCTCCGAAGAAATCAAGCACGTGCGCGTAAATCTTTGCCTTCTGCGCCGGCAGGTCTTTGTGCATCTGGTCAGCGGTTTCCGGATCGAGCGCGGAGAAGGCGAGATAGAGGCGGCACAACGCGGGATCGCTGAGGAAGAAGTCGATGAACTCGACGTTGTTCTTCTGCGATTCCCGCGGATACCAGTAGTCCGCCGTATAGATCACTGGAATGCGGGCCGGGTGGTAGTCGAGCTTGAACGGGCGGTTAGTGCGCAGAGACTGTTCGAGCTCCGATAGGGGGAAGCCCGAGTCGATGGTGATGAATGCGCGCGAGGCGTTGACGGTTTCGAGCACCAGATCCGATCCGCACCCGCCACGCATGCGATAGCCGAGAATGCGCAGGAGATCGCCGGTTTGCGTGGATTCGCACTGTTCGACGTGCAGGATTTTTTCCGCTCCCGAAAGTTTTTCGAGTTCACGCGCTTGGGAGAGGTAACGATTGACCAGCTTGAGGTATTCGGTCGGCTCCAGGGAATCAGCCCCGCGCGTTGCAGCATAACCGTTCAAGGTGATGTTGTGCGCAAGCGAGACCATCACGTCCTCCACCGCAAGGTCCGGCGACACGGCGGCCATACGGGAGAAAGAACGGAGAGGACCGGGGATTTCGATATAGCTGGGAGTGGCGCCAGGGGAGGCGGCAGGGAGGTTCAAGCCGGTTCCACCCGCGGCCTTGTAATCCTCCATGTGCTTCGTGGCGGCGGGACGGTCGCCGGCCAACAGATCGAGCAACAACAAACGGCGGGAAATGCGGGCGCGCTCGGCGGGATTCGCGCTGTTCCGCTGTAATAACTGGCTTAGTTTTCCGTATTCTAGGCGCGCGGCGGGGTCCCGGTGGCGGTCGAGAAACGACGCGTAGGCCTCCAGCGCAAGGGGATCATTGGGTGCGCGGGCGGCGGCCTTTTGGAGTTGCTCCCTGGCCTCCGCTGCATCGCCCTCGACTTCCATTCGCCAGGCATCCCCGGACAGATCCTGCGCGAATACGCAACCTGCCGCCATCCATGAGATGGCGAAAATACGCACGAGCCGCATCACCCGTTCTCCTTCGGCTTGCGTCCGAACGAGTGCAGCTCACCCAGTTCCCCCCTGGCTACCGCACGCCGTCCGCTGTTACTGGTTACTTAATGTAGCACTCCGACGGCCACTTTGCAGGAGCGCTTTTCGGCAAGAAGATGCGAGCGGGCGGTCCGATGTTTCGCGGCATTTCAGACCTTTCCGGCCGGACGTTTGCAATAGAGCTGATAAAATGGAGGCGAAGCGAGGACGCCACGATTCCATGATCCTTCGCCTGAAGTTCGGGCTGGGCCGCTCCGTCTCGCGGAGGCCGAGAAAAAACCAGCGATTGGCGCTTGCCTGCTCCGCCCTTTTGATGCCCGCGGCGGTGATGGCGTACGTGCTGGCCGTTTGGGGACTCACCTCTGACCTGGGCGCGACAAATACATTTGCCATGACCGGCTTGTTTTCCCACTGGCAGGTGTGGATCTTAAGCGCGGCGTTGATGCATTTAGGGTCTTTCTTCCTGAACCGTTATGGGAGCGGGCACCCGGAAGTTATTCCGCGTTCCCTGGTGGTACGTTTCGGTAAGCCTCGTCCAGAATCTCAATAACGTGCGAAACGGTTTGCCCGTTGCCGAAGCGCTTGGCCCCGGCCTGCAACTGAAGCATGCAACCAGGGTTCGCGGTGGCGATACGCGCGGCCTTGGTCACATTCACCGATTGCATCTTCTTTGTGAGTAACGCGAGCGACATCTCCGTCTGCACCACGTTGTAGATGCCTGCGCTGCCGCAGCAGATGTCGGCCATCGGCATTTCTTTGAACGTAAGCCCCGGCACAAGTTTCAGCAGCTCCCGCGGAGCAGAGCGAATGCGCTGACCATGCGCGAGGTGGCAGGAATCCTGGTAGGTGACCGTAGCGCGGACTTCGCCCATTCGAAGATTCAGTTCGATGGATGCAAGGAACTCGGTGACGTCCTTCATCTTCGCGGAAAATGCAGTGGCGCGATCTTTCCATTCCGCGTCGTGTTCCAGCAGTTCGTGATACTCCTTCAACGTGGAACCGCAGCCCGCCGCGTTGGTAAGAATCGCGTCAAAGCCGCCGCTCGCGATGGCGGCGATATTCTTGCGAGCCAGTTCGCGCGCGGGTTCTCGCAACCCGGCGTGGACGTGCAGAGCGCCACAGCAGGTTTGCGATTCGGGAATCGTGACTTCGCAGCCGTTGGTTTGTAAGACCCGGACAGTTGCTTCATTCAAGCGGGAAAAACAAACGTTCGCGATGCAGCCGGAGAGAAACGCAACACGATACTTGCGCTCGCCATTCGCCGGAAAAACGCGGCCGATATTTTCGAAAAAGAACGGGGCCTGCGCCTCCGGGGCAAGAGCTTCGACATCGGCCAAACGCTTCGGCAATCCGAGGAGGCGGACGACCCGTTGCAAGCCGGATTCCTGATAGAACTGCAGCATCGTGCCCGCGAACGTCAGCCATGCACGGCTGGGGAGAAGCCGCTCAAATACGAAGGAGCGCAACAGCCGCGTGGCGAGCGGACGCTTTATGTTGTGTTCGATCTGCGCGCGGGCAGCCTCAATCAGGCGCCCGTAGGGAACGCCCGAAGGACAAGCGGATTCGCAACCTCGGCAGGCCAGACAGAGATCCAGGTGCTGCGCATAGGCGTCGCTGATCGGCGCGCCGTTGGCGACTTGGCGCATCTGAAAAATGCGGCCGCGCGGGGAATCCATTTCCACGTGCAGTTCGCGATAGGTCGGGCACGCGTTCAAGCACAGGCCGCAGTGAACGCACTTATTCAGATCCGCCCACTGTGGCGCTTCGGCGGACTGGGGCACGGGCACCGTTTGCGCGTTAGACGTAGCCATGCAGTCTGCCTTTGTTCAACAGTTCGTCCGGATCGAACATGTGCTTGATCTTTTTCATGATGCCGGTTGGATCGTGAATCTGCTCGGCGGAAGCGTTCGACGGATGGTGCGCGTAGATCACACCCGAGCCCGCGCGAGCGATGAACGGCACCTGCAAGCGGCCCGCAATCGACGGCATGTCCGAGAAGGCCGACCGAATCGCTTCCACTCCGCCCTTCGGATTGGCCGCGAGAAATCGCGGCGTGAACTCGCGGACTTCGCGCCATAACGCTTCTTCGTCGGCGCCCTCAACCCAGCGGGCTCCCTTGAACTCTTGCGTAAAACGGCCGAGAATGCCGCTATCTCCAGTGGCGCGGATCAGCAGGCGAACGCTGGACGGCCAGTTAACGATGTCGATCGCCGCGGGGGGAAGGATCGTCGTCAGAATTTCGTCGCGGCGCGCGAAGGCTTCGGCAACAGTGGCGAACTCGAGGACAAACGTGCGCGATGCGGGCGGAATCGGAAACAGTTTGAAGTTCACAATGGCCACGGCGGCAAGCGTTCCGTAGGACCCGATCATCAGTTTGGCCATGTCGAGCCCCGCGACATTCTTCACCACCATGCCGCCACTTTGCACAAGCTTCCCTTCGAGCGTCGCAAACGTCATGCCGATCACCATGTCCCGCGCGGTTCCGTACAATCTGCGGCGCGGACCGCTGAGATTGGCTCCGATCACGCCGCCCACGGTGGCCGCTTCCCATCCCGGCCCGGTGAGAGGGTCCAGCGGAATCATCTGTCCATTCGCCGCGACGGCCGCTTCCAGTTCGGACCACGGCATGCCCGCTTCGACGCTGATGGTGAGATCTTTCGGTTCGTATTGGAGCAAGCGGCGGAGGCCCGCGGTCGAGACGGTTTCATCGGCCGGCGCGATGGGGCCGCCGAGGCGGGTTTTCGTGAAGGCCCCACCGAGGTGAATGGTTCGGCCTGCGGAAGCGAGTTGGCGCAGCGCGTCAGCCAGTTCCTGCGGTGTTTGCGGAGAGATCATTTCACCAGGCTCTTCACTTCCTCAGGCGTCAGCGCGCGGTGCTTGCCGATTTCGAGGCCAGCGATTTCGATGCTGCCGATCTTGGTTCGCACAAGCTTCAGAACTTTCGCGCCCAGCGACTCCACCATGCGGCGGACCTGGCGATTGCGGCCTTCGGTGATCGTAATTTCGAAGAACGTTTGCTTGGCGGAATCGCGCACTCGCGTCACAAGCGCCGGAAGAGTTGGCCCATCTGAAAGGATGACGCCATCGCGCAGCATCTGCAACTGCTCGTCGGTGAGATGCAGCGACGCTTTCACCAGATATGTTTTCGCGACCTTCGACGCCGGGCTGGTGACGTAATCGCCGAACGCGGTGTCGTTGGTCATGATGAGAAGGCCGGTGGTGTCCTGGTCGAGACGGCCTACGGGAATGACCCACTCGGCGCGATCTCGTGAAGGGTCGCCGAGCAGATCGTACACCGTTGGACGGCCTTCGGGATCTTTATAGGTGGTGAGGTAGCCCTTGGGTTTGTAGAGCAGCAGATAAATTTTCTTCGCGGCCTTGAGCGGGCGGCCGTCGAAGGCGATGCGGTCGCGTTCGGGGTCCACCCAGGCGTCGGGCGATTGAACAACGCGGCCGTTTACCGTAACGCGGCCGGCACCAATCCAACTTCGCGCTTCGGTGCGGGAGCCAAGGCCTGCTTTAGAGAGAACGCGGTCGAGAGTGCGCTTGCGCGCGTCTCCCTGGTTCGCTGGCTTCGCCGATTTGGACTTGTGGGAAGGCGGCCGCGAGGAAGGCCCGCCGGAAGAAGATTTGACGGGACCGTTGGCGGGGGCTCCGTGTGCGCGGTGCTTGTCTTTGGGAACTCGCAATCCTTATGATCGTACAGCGCGGGTGGTTATTGAGAATCACTCGCCGGGTGCGGAGTATCCCCGCTCTTACGACCGGGGTTCGAGCGTCGGACAAACCTGCGTCAGACCATCATGATCGAATGCGTTCCCAATTTTTCTGAAGGCCGCGATCTGGCGGTGGTGCG
>JBEBFS010000139.1:0-6674 GCA_040081855.1 Bryobacteraceae bacterium
CCGACGACAATCCACTCAACAGCCGCCGTCGCGTCATTCGATGGCAAGCCTTCGAACAGCAGTGACGTGCCCACCGGCCTGCGGTTTGGGTCCACGAATTCATCGGACAATTTCGCAATCTGCGCGGCGCGTGGGCGCGTGAGCGAATAGGTGCTCTGCCAGATTGCGTCTTTGCCTGAGGTCATGGAGGATTCCATGGCTTTGTTCAAGCGTTGAAAGGCGAGGCGTACATCGGAGTCCTCTTCTTTGAAGACAAGCTTCGATGTCGTCAACACGATCTTCGGCGCGTTGATTAGGGCAGTGCGTTCGGTTAGGGTGACGGGCGCCGCTGGCGCTGTGCTTAATCGACCTGTTCCTTCGCATGCACCGAATGGCTCGATGCTTTGGCGTTGTGTTTGCACGATCGTTGTCGCAGCCATTGGGAATGCGGAGGCGACGGCTGATCGCGCGGCTTCCATGCCATCGAGCGAACTTAGAAAGCATGTGACGCGCAAAACGTCCGCTGAACCGACACGCGCCGCGTCCGCTGATTTCTTCAATTCCGCAACAGCCTCGCCTGGGCCGGGTGCGGTCACTCCCGCGAAGAACGCCAGGCCATTGGGATTGGCGGGCCTGCGATCCAGGGAAATGCCTTCCAGGAGAACCTGCGCGCCCACCATCGGCAGAGCCCCTACTTGAATGGTGGAAACCACCGGGAGCATTTTCTTCTGATCGGTAAATTCATCGGCAACGATGGTCGCCACGCGGCGCAGATCGCCCGATCCTGCGACGAACGCGCGGATCTTCACCAATTGCGTGCCACGGTTTTCCTTGGCGAGGGACTTCAGCGCATCCTTCACCTGCTGTGTGAGGAGGCCTTTGGCGGAGAGCGCCGACACTTGAAACGTCAGGCGCGCGGTATCCGCAGTGACGGCGTCGGGCGGATCGGGTGTGAGTTCCAGAACCTGCGTGGGCGGTTCGAGGTCTTTTTTGTTGGGCTTCTTCTTTTTTTGCGCGGACAGGGTCCCATCGAGGAATAAACACGAGAGGACGACACAGGAAGAGAACACCAAGAGAGCGCGTTTCATATGCACCCGGCCATGCAAAATTCTAACACTTGCGCGCTTAGATGCGTCCCCAGAAGGCGGAGACCACGGCGGCCAAAATGAAAACGCCCGAAAGCGCGTAGTTCCACTTCAGTGGTTCCCCCAGGTAAAAGTAGGCGACCACCACAACGGGCAAAAACACTGTCCTGTGCGCTAGAAAACGCTGGTCCGTGGCATACTGAATAGTAAAGCCATGTTTCTGTCTGAAGAATTTCGCTTAAAAGTCGGCCTAGCCGAGATGCTGAAGGGCGGCGTCATTATGGACGTCACCACCGCCGAGCAGGCCAAGATTGCCGAAAAAGCCGGTGCCTCCGCCGTGATGGCGCTCGAACGCGTTCCCGCCGATATCCGCAAGGAAGGCGGCGTCGCGCGCATGGCGTCCATCCGTGTGATTCGCGAGATCATGGACACTGTTTCGATTCCGGTGATGGCCAAGGCGCGCATCGGGCATTTCACGGAAGCGCGCGTTCTGGAAGCGCTGGGTGTGGATTACATCGACGAAAGCGAAGTGCTGACGCCCGCCGATGAAGAGCACCACATCGACAAGAAAACCTACAAAGTTCCGTTCGTTTGCGGTGCCCGTAATTTGGGCGAAGCGCTCCGCCGCATTGCCGAAGGCGCGGCCATGATCCGCACCAAGGGCGAAGCTGGCTCGGGCAACATTGTGGAAGCCGTGCGTCACATCCGCACCATCGTGAAGGAAATGAAGCAACTCACGGTGTTGGGCAAGGAAGAGTTGGTGCATGAGGCGAAGAACCTCGGCGCTCCGCTCGAATTGGTCGAATGGGTTGCGCAGCACGGCAAGCTCCCTGTTCCAAACTTCTCCGCGGGCGGCATCGCCACTCCGGCGGACGCCGCGCTGGTGATGCAGTTGGGCGCGGAAGCTGTGTTCGTGGGCAGCGGCATCTTCAAATCGGAGGATCCGGAACGCCGCGCGAAGGCGATCGTGAAGGCGGCCACCTACTACAAAGATCCTGTGAAGCTTCTCGAAGCGAGTGAAGAGCTGGGCGAGGCCATGAGAGGGCTCGATATTTCGAAGCTTCCCGAGAGCGAATTGCTGCAGACTCGCGGCTGGTAGATTCTTTACGGCGGTGCGTCGAGTGATCCTCGGCGCATCGGCGTTCTCCTTCCTCGGGACCTCTTTCTCCAGATGAAAACGGTTGGTGTACTTGCACTCCAGGGCGATTTTGAAGCCCACCGCAACGCTTTGTTGCGTGCGGGCGGCAACGCTGTGGAAGTTCGCACCGCTGAGCAAATAGCGGCTTGCGACGGCCTCATTATTCCGGGCGGCGAGAGCACCACGATGTGGAAGCTGCTGGAGATTGAAAACCTCATTGACGCCATTCGTGATTTCGGCGCGAAGAAACCGATTTACGGAAGCTGCGCGGGCGCCATTCTCCTTGCGAAACATGTCTCGCACCCGGAACAAGCAAGCCTGGGTCTGATGGACATCGATGTTGTCCGCAACGCTTACGGCAGGCAGATCGACAGCCGCATTGTGACCATCAACGTGGAAGGCGGCGATCTGGAAGCGGTCTTCATTCGTGCGCCCAAGGTGAGCCGCGTGGGCAGTGCGCCGAGGGTGCTCGGCAAATACAACGGCGACCCGGTGTGGGTGGAGGAAGGTCTCCACATGATCACCACGTTTCACCCCGAATTAACCGCCGATTTGCGCGTCCACCGGCGATTCCTCGATAAAACCGCGCATCCTCAAATAGAGCCTTAATAGCCCAGCTCAAGCTTGCGCCAGACGTTCCGATAAGCACCTCGGAGCATTATGGCAATCACGGCAAACGATATGTGGGAGACTCTTCGGGCACACGAAGCCTGGCTGGTGAATCCGCGGACGGGCCGGCGGGCGGACTTGAGCGGCCTTACGCTGAATGACGACGACTTTTCCGGCGTGAAACTGGGGCGTGCGGTGCTGGAGGGCGTGACGTTTTTGGACGCGAATCTGGCGAACGCCGATCTCAGCGGATCCGACCTGGAACGGGCGGATCTGAAGCGCGCCAACATGGCGGGCGCGGACCTGACCGGTGCGGACCTGACTGCGGCGGATTTCTCGGGAGCGTGGCTTACCAACGCATGCCTCTCCGATTGCACGGTGCGGGATGCGTGGTTCCGCAAGGCGCAAATGCAGCGGTTGCAAATGCAGGACGCGGCGGTGAATTCCACAACGTTCCGCGAAGCCATGGCGCAGGCGGCCAGCTTTCACCAGGCCCGCTTTTACGACGTCGATTGGAGCGCCAGCGACATCGGAGCGGCGCAGTTTTACCGCTGCCGGTTGCAGCATTCCAAGTTCACCGGCATCACGGCCAGTGGCGCAAGCTTCGCTGGGGCGCGGCTGGATCACTGCGACTTTTCGAAGGGGGAACTGGACGACGTCAA
This sequence comes from Bryobacteraceae bacterium, assembly GCA_040081855.1. Lineage (GTDB taxonomy): Bacteria > Acidobacteriota > Terriglobia > Bryobacterales > Bryobacteraceae > Palsa-187. The sequence goes on from JBEBFS010000139.1 coordinate 3,474, forward strand.
GTTTCCGCGCGCCCAAATCACCCAGTGCAGCTTCCGGGACGCCAACCTTCGCCGGGCGGACTTGCGGGAAGCGCGCATCCAGGGCGGGGAATTCAACCGTGCGGTCCTGGACGGTGCTCGTTTTTCGGGAGCGCAACTCATGGCGGCAGATTTTCGCGGCGCCAACCTGCGCGGTGCTAGAGATTTGACACAAGAGCAGTTGATGCAAGCACTTACAGACGCCGGCACGATTCTTCCCAATGGATCGAAAGGGCCCTACCTCCGCTTCTCCGGAGCGGAAAAACTTAGGTAGAAACGCGAATGGCGTGGGAAGCATCCAGATGTTAACCTGAACCCTGGAGAGTTGAATTGAAATACTTTGCTGTTCTGTTGTTCCTGCCTGTGTTGTCTTCCGTATCGTTTGCCCAATCGAACCCAATCGCCGTGACCGAAAGCGGGGATTTTGCGTCGCATTTCACGACGGGGGTTTATAACAATGTCGGCACCCTTGGTTCCGGCGTAAACGTGATCAGCGGGGCCGTCTCCGGACAACCGCAAGGAATCACGTACGTCGGTGACTTTGACGATTCCTTCAGCGTCACGCTGCCCACCGGCCTGAAAATTACGAAAATTCAGCTTTCCATCGCCAACTACGATTTTGGCGGCGTAGGTGGTGGTGCCTGTTCGATTAACTCGAATGGCGCATCGCCGTCCGGTGTCCTCGGCATACCCAGCGTCTTCGATGGGAAGTGTCTGGGCGCGGGCAACACAACGTATACTTTCAACTCCCCGGCGGATTTCACTTCGCCCAGCAATGGAACCATCCCGATCTATCTGTCATCGCCTTACAACACGAACCGCCTTCAGGCCGGCGCCTTTTCGTACACCTTGATGATCACCGTGTCGACTCCCTCGACGCCTATCACCGTTACCACGGCGCCGACGCTGCCTTCGGGATCTATCGGGATTCCGTATGCACTGGCACTCAAGGCGACGGGCGGCCTCAACTACACCTGGCAGCTGTTGTCCGGAGCGTTACCTCCGGGGCTCACGCTCTCTGCTTCGGGCATCATTTCCGGCACGCCCACCGTCACGGGGAGTTCGTCATTCTCCGCGCGGGCTGTGGATATGGATTCGTTCCTATCCGGGGCGCAGACGTTTACGCTTGCCATTACCACGCAGTTGAATAACTTCGGCACCGCGCTTCGAATTCCTCATCTAGTGGAAGGCAACGGATGGCGCACGATGTTCGCCATTGTGAACATCGACGCGCAGCCGGTGGATTACACGTTCCGTTTCTGGGGGAATGACGGCAGCCCGCTGGCGTTGCCCCTGGTGAACCGCCCGGCTGGCACGCTGACCGGCACTTTGGCTCAAGGCGCCACTGTCTTTGCCGAAACACCCGGAACCTCGCAACCCGAGATGCAGGGATGGGCGGAGGTATCCAGCAGCGGACGCATCGGTGTGACCGCTATCTTCCGCTACACCGCGGGCGGCTTGGATATGCAAGGCACCGCGAACGCTATTTTCTCCAGCAGCAGCGTGTATATGCCCTTCGACAACACGCAAGGCAACGTGACGGGCATCGCGATTGCCAACACCAACGCGGCCAATAGCGCCAGCATCACGCTCAGCTTTCAAACGGATAATGGCTCGCAATCTATTTCCACCGTGGTTCTGCCACCGCACGGGCACACGACATTTGTTATGCCCACGTCGTTCCCGGCTACAGCGAATGCGCGCGGGTCCATGAATGTGACGGCATCGTCAGCTGACGTCGTCTTGTTGGGATTGCGATTTACTCCGAGCCTGTCGTTCACATCGCTCGGCGCGTTCCAGTAGCCTGGGCGCCGGGCAAATTATTTTTGCGGGTAAATCTTCTTCACTCCGGGGGGCAGCGTCAACTGAAAGGCGCTGTCCGGGAGTTCCGGGTTCACCTTAATCTCGCTATAGTTCACCAGTTCGTAGTTGCGCGAGGGCTGCGATAGCTTTTCCTGAATCGGATTGGCTTGGCCCTCGGGGAACCACAACTCGATCTTCGAAACCAGCTTCTTCATCTCTTCGGTGCGCGGAATCAGTTCAATGCGTGTCGCCGGAGCGCCGCCTATGTTGTCCACAGAGCCAGGTTTGATGTCGTAAAACTTGCGCAATTCGCCTGCCGTTGTCCCAAAACCCATCAGCAGGAATTGATCGATGTTCGAGACGTACTTGCTGGTGTCGTAAATCTCCAAAGTGTTCGCCTTGGGGTAAAGGATTTGGACGGACTTGCCTTTAATGTAGACAACGCGCGGATCGGGGTGTTGGAAATCGACCAGACCCGTTGTGCCGGACTTGTCCTTGCGTAAACGCAGCGAGCCGTCCATTTGGGTGGACTCACTGAGCACGGCGGTGTACTGGAGGCGCTTCATTTTCGCGGTGAGCGATTTGAAGTCGCCGGCGGCCTTGTCCATGCGCGCAAGGACATCGCTCAGAGATTCGGCGGATGCCAAAGCAGGCAGGAAGATGGCGAGAAAAAGCAGAGGCCGGTTCATGGCTCTCCTTGTCGTGGATACTTACTTCGGAAACGCGAGATAGCCCTTCAGCTCAGCCTGGGCTTCGTCGTAAATGGGCTCGACGCTCTGAATTTCGGCGTGGACCTTGTAGCGCTGATTGATCACCTGCGTGGCTTTGGATGCGAGGTCCACATCCGCAACACCCGCAAGTTGCGCCGGTTCGATCCAATAGCCGCCGTGCACCATGGCGATGCTGGCGGGACGCGGTTGATCGCGGAAAAAGTCGCGAGGCGTGGCAAAGATGAAGAGCAGGATGACGGCGACGATGATATCGTACTGCCAGCTGGCTCTTGGGTATTCCCACAGAATGAATCGCTTGAGTGCGCTCATTAGTATCAGTTTATCAAACGGGGTGATCCATGCGCTCCCCGCCGGGTGCCTCTGTGGAGAGGGACGCCCGGGCGGGGGAGTTGGTTGCGGTTACTTGCGGAGCCAGCTGTCGACGGACTCGGCGGCTTTGCGGCCTTCGGCAATCGCCCACACTACCAGAGATTGCCCGCGGCGCACGTCACCGGCGGCGAACACGCCCGGAATCGACGTGTGATAATCCTGTTCGCTTGCCGACACGTTGCCGCGCGCATCGAGCTTTGCGCCCAGTTGATCGAGCAATCCGCTGCGTACCGGGCCCGTAAAGCCCATGGCGAGCAGCACAAGATCGGCATCCAATGTG
>JBEBFS010000078.1:0-23377 GCA_040081855.1 Bryobacteraceae bacterium
GCCTTCCCTTTGGCTTCCTCGATCACAAACTCAAGTGCGGCAATGCCCTCGTCGGCTGCTGGTTCGACCGCTTCCAGGACTACCCCGCCATGGCGTGGGACCGCGATGGAGGCGACAAAGACCGGAAGAAGTTTGTCCACCATTTTCGGGGCACAGGTACCAGCGCAAAGGGCGACAAGTGGACCCACGCCATCAAGGAACAAAAGGAAAAGGTTCGGGCCGAGCTAGTCCAGCTCATTCGCGCGCGTCGCGAAAACGCCTTCCCATTCTTTGAAGAGAAGCTGACCCCGGCTGGTGCGCATGACCATCTAGTCAATGTGTTCGAGAAGCTCCACTCGCTTCCTATTTACGACTATGAAGAGCGTCGGCGAGAGTACGAGAAGCACTTCGGACCGGGCACCGCGTATCGGCATCTGCGGGGTGCTTTCGATAATTGGTGCGCGATCTGGTTCTGGCCCGGTGACCTGCTGGAACACGCGCCCATGCCCGTGGATTTTCTGAAGCCGTCGCCCAAAGCGCTCGGCATCATCCACGAGCTACGCGATCAGCACCGGTTCTTTCATTGGGAGTTGGAATTCCCCGACGTATTCACCAGTAGTCGCGGCGGCTTCGACGCCGTGATCGGCAACCCGCCGTGGGAAGTGCAGAAGCCGAACTCGAAGGAGTTCTTCTCCAACATTGACCCTCTCTATCGCGGCTACGGCAAGCAAGAAGCATTGGATCGCCAGATGGAATACTGCAAGCTCGATGCGACGGTGGAGATGAATTGGCTTCACTACTGCGCGCGGCTGAAGGCTCGATCCAACTGGGTGAAGTACGCCGCCGAGCCATTTGGTGACCAAATTTACGAAGAATCAGACGGCACTCCGAAGCATCGGTTTAAGCTGGATTCCAAATTCTCGAAGTCTGCCGCTGACCATTCCGCTTGGAAGGCCATGCGCCAAGGGCGCACCGGGTATGCCGATCCGAACCATCCCTTCCAGCATCAAGGCTCCGCCGATCTGAACACCTACAAGATGTTCCTGGAGGCCGGCCACACGCTGCTTCGCCAGGGCGGACGGCTCGGACTCCTGGTTCCGTCCGGTCTCTATTCCGACAAGGGTGCGGGCTCGTTGCGGCGGCTGTTCTTGAAGAAATCGAGGTGGAGCCATCTCTATTCTTTCCAAAACGAACGCTTTCTCTTTGGCGCCGTCCACCATTCGTTCAAAGTCGCTGCGGTACAGGTCGAGAAGGGTGGCCAATCCGGGGAATTACTGACGCGCTTCCGGCTCGGCCCCGGCGACTCGCCCGAACCACATGAACTCGAAACTGACATCCCGGATGAGAGCCGCTACTTGCCGGTGTCCGTCAAGGAGATCGAGGAGTTCAGTCCGCATTCCGGCGCGATTCTCGAAATCCGTTCGCCCCGAGATCTGGAGATCGTCAAGAAGCTTTACGCGAATGGTGTCCTGCTAGGCGACAAATCGCCCGACGGATGGAACATCAAGTACACCCGCGAGTTTGACATGACCAATGACTCCAAACTCTTCCCGCCGCGCTGGAAGTGGGAGGACCAAGGTTACCGGCCGGATGAGTATGGGCATTGGCTGAAGGGGAATTGGCAGCAGCATTTGGGTGAGCAGAGCATCCTTAAGCGTCCGAACGGACTTATCCTTTCCGCTGACGGTGTAGCCGGGATCGTGATCGATGAGATCGAAGACGTCGCGTTGCCGTTGTACCAGGGCGGCATGATCAACCAGTTCGATTTCTGCGCATCTGGATACAGAAGCATGGATGGAAAACGCGGCTTTAAGTGGCAAGCAATTGGCTGGGATAGCAAGCAGGTCGAGCCGCAATACCTGATGAGCCGCACCGACTACATGACATCAGAGGGAGCATTGCGTGGACCAAAGCTCCTTTGCCGAAATATTGCTCGTACAACTGACACGCGCACATTTATTGGCGCGCTCGTAAATGACCTACCAAGCGGTCACTCACTTGCGGCAATGAGCTCAATCGATAGCTTGTCGCTTGGTGCGATTCTCGACTCCTTCACTACCGACTGGGCGCTTCGTCAGCGACTTGCCGGAACCAACCTTAGCTTATTCGTCCTTCAGGATCTCGTTTCACCGCGTTTGGAAAAGTTATCTGCACTACGCCCTACAGCCGCCAGTCTCTCCCTCTGCCACCCACGCTTTGCTCCCGCATGGCGGGCGGCAACTCGCACGATTCCCTGGCGCTTGGGGTGGGCGGTTACGCCACAGGAGAGACTTCGGCAAAGGATCGTCCTTGAGGTTATCGTTGCTCACCTATTCGGTCTTGATTCGGTAGAAATGTCGCACTTGCTGGCTGACTGCGACCACCCATGTGAAACGGTGTCGGGCAAGGAATTCGCCAGGGCACTAGACCCAAAAGGATTTTGGCGCGTGGAAAAGGAACTTCAACCTGAACTCAGGTTACCCGTCCTGACGCAAATCGCCATGCGGGATTCCCAAGCCATAGGCTTTGATCGCTTTCTCGCCTTAAACGACGATCAAGGTTGGATGCTTCCCGAAACCGTGCGTCTTGCCGACTATGGCCTCGGTCACGATGATCGCGCTCAGGAGCATCAACCAGTGGCCGCCGCCCTCGGGCCGCGCTTCTATCCATGGCAGTTGGAGCAGTCGGTTGAAGAGTCCTGGGAAGAGTGCGAACGGCACGCCCAGATTCTGGGTAGACTCCTCCCGGCGCCGGACCCTGAAAAAAAAACGCCGGCCGAAGACGGCGACGCCGTTCCCGTCGATCTCTTCGGCAATCCGATTGAAACGGATCTCTTTGGCAATCCGCTATATTCAAAGTCGCGAAAGCGCTGAGGCTTAACCCACAACCTATGTCCACAGCGAAGTCCCTCAACCCCATCACTTACACGGAGAACGTCGTCGAGGACTTCCTTCGCTATCAGCTGACGACGTACACGTTCGCCGATCCAAGCCTGCACCGCCAGATGCGCCAGCTTCTGAGTTTGGATCAGACTCGTCGAACTCCGTTGCTCGCGGGGCCGTTCATCAGCCTTTCGCGTAGCTTCCGAAAAGGTCCCAGTTTGCGTCAACTTGGCCAGGAGGGCGTTCTTCATCCGCTGATAGCCAATGTCGCGGGGCATGAGTTTCTGTATGGCCACCAGGAGAAGGCGATTCGCGCGATTGCGGCGGGACGCACGACGCTTGTCTCGACGGGCACGGGGTCGGGCAAAACCGAATGCTTCCTGTATCCCATCATCAGCAAAGCCTTGGCGCTTCGCGACGCCGGAGAACCGGAATCCATTTGTGCGGTGATCATCTATCCGATGAACGCGTTGGCGGAAGACCAGTTGGGTCGCCTTCGCGAATTATTGTGCGGCGTCGGTGTCACCTTCGGCCTCTACGTCGGCAAGACTCCCGAACACGCTTCCGATGTAACCGGGCCACGGCTTCCTGCGGGCGCTTCGCGCGCGGACTACACGGCGAAGGTCAACGAGCTTCGAGCGCAGGGCCAACCCGGAGCGGTTCATCCTCCCGAGGAGCGCGTTTCCCGCGAAGAGATGCGGGCGGCGGGCAAGGCTCCGCGGATTCTCTTGACCAACGTCAAGCAATTGGAGTTGTTGCTGACACGCCAACAGGATATCGAGATGTTCTCCGGCGCGCGCCTGGACTTCCTAGTAGTCGACGAAGCGCACACGTTCTCCGGAGCCAACGGGGCTGAAACGGCTTGCCTGTTGCGCCGACTGCGTAGCTTCTGCGGGAAATCCCCTGAAGAGACGGTTTGCATCGCGACATCGGCGACGATTGCAGACCGTTCAAACCCCTTGCCGGCACTGCATTTCGCGTCCCGATTCTTTGGTGTTGCCGAGAACAGCGTCGAAGTAGTCAACGAAGACTACGAACCGGACCAATGGGCGGCGAAGCGGACGGCGAGCCCGGCGCTTCCGGGCAACCAAGTGCTCCAGTTACGCAATGTCTTGGAGGCGATCGGTAACGTCGATAGCGATCCTCCGGCCTCCTTGCGGCTACTAAAGGCAACCTTTCAGTCTTTGACTGGTCAGGCTCTGGACATCAATCGTTGGCAAGATAGCCTCTATGAGCGATTGGCCAGCAACGAAGTCGCGTACCAGATCGCGGACGCGTTAACGAAGCCGCGTGCGATGGCCGACCTGATGGAAGACTTGGCCAAGCGCTTGGGTCGCGCGGTTCCGGAAGAAGAAGTTCTCATTTGGCTTGCGTTAGGCGCGGCGTCGCAGAGAGACTCGCGGTCCCTCTTGCGCCCCGTGGTCCATGCGTTTGTGCGCGGCGTGGCTGGCGGAGTGGTCACGTTTCCGCCCACGGCGGCTAATCCGCGATTGGCCCTCGCGGCAGATGAAGTGGGGCCCAGCGAAGAGGGGCTTTTCAGGCTCCCACTGATGACCTGCACAACGTGCGGCCAGCACTACTTCACCCATCACGTTCGCGACTTCTCATTCACGGACCGAGCTCCCGGCGGCGGCGAGGCCGTTGAGAATCGCGTCATTTGGAGGCCTTTGGAGGAGCAGCTTGGCGGTGATCGGGTGGTGCTGCTCGACCGCCTAGTAGTGGATGCCGTCGATGACGATGACGACGATGACCTACAGCAGCCACGCGGCCCGCAGTTGCGTTCGCTGCCCAGGAATTCGGTCCCACTCCATCTCTGCCGCATCTGCGGAACCTTGCACGCCCCCCCTGTGGCGCAATGCGATGGATGCGGCAAGCCCGGCCCTCTCGTGGACTTGTTCGTGGTTCGCCAATCGCAGGACTATCCAGGGCGTTTGGTTTCTTGTGTGGGATGTAGCGCGATTGGCCGGCTTCAGAACGGACGCTATCGAGAGCCAGCTCGTCCCGTAAAGGCAAGCCCTGTTTCCGACGTACACGTCCTGGCGCAGAGCATGATCCATCGCGCGGAACGAAAGCGCCTGCTGGTGTTTTCCGACAATCGCCAGGACGCAGCGTTCCAAGCGGGATGGATGCAGGATCACGCGCGGCGGTATCGTCTTCGTGCATTGATGTACGCCCACCTCAGCGGGCAACCCTTGCAGGTGCAGACACTGGTCTCTCGACTTGATGACGAGCTCGATCAAGACAACGATCTTTCTCAAGCGCTGCTGCCGGAAGTGTGGAATGTTGCTCGGAAGGCTGCCGACTTGCAGGGCCATGCCGCTGAGCGACGGAAGTTCCTGCGGATTCTCGTGCTGCGCGAGGTCGCGACGGGTGCCCGGCAACGTATCGGCCTGGAACCTTGGGGACGGCTTTTGGTGGACTATGACGGACTGACGCCCGACCAACCCTTTTTCAGCCAGTGGGGAAACCGTCTGGGTTTGAGTGCGGAAGAATTGCTTGATGGCGTGGCAGCCGTGCTTGATTTCACTCGACGAAGCCGAATCCTACTGGATCGTGACGGCCAGATCTTTTCTCGTATCTGGCAGGAGGGCGACCGGGAAATAGCCAATGGCTACTTGCCGCTCTTTCGAGGCGGTCCAAAGGGTTTGAAGTTGCAGCGTGATCCCGGTGACGTGGCCGGGCGAATCTCGCAATGGATAGGCACACGTCCGACATCAATGATGCAAGTCGCGCAGAAATGGGGCGTTCATCCCAACGACGTTCCGGTCTTCTTACACGAGCTGTGGGAGCTTGTTGCTGATCAGTTGCGGCTGATTGTTCCGGCGACTTTGACCGGCTTCCGAGCAAGAGCGCTGCCCGGCGCTACAGGAGCGCGGCAAATTGACGCGGACCGACTTTTGTTGCGGGCGAGCCGTGGTCTGTGGCGTTGCCAGTCATGCCGCCGTGCGCATCTCCGCCCGACCCCACGTTTGACTTGTCTAGCGTGGCGATGCGCCGGGACTCTAATGCAGGAGATCGAAGATTCAGACAACTATGACCTGATGGTTCTTGACGGCCGCTTCGACATGGTGCGACCCAAGGAGCATTCAGCACAGATTCCGGCTGCGGATCGCGAAGAGCTAGAACGGCTTTTCAAAGGCGAAAGTGAACGGGTAAATACGTTAGTCTGCACACCGACCCTGGAATTGGGAGTCGATATCGGAGCCCTCGATTCCGTGTTGATGCGTAACGTTCCGCCTCTCCCTTCCAACTATTGGCAACGCGCCGGCCGAGCAGGTCGCCGTCACCGGATGGCTGTGATCCTGACCTATGCCCGCGCCCATTCGCATGATCGTCCTTACTTCAACGATCCATTGAAGCTGTTGGGCGGCGAGATCGCGCCACCAAGCTTTAATCTCCGTAACGACGTGATGGTTCGGAAACATGTCCACGCCGTGGTCCTGACCGCAATGCACCGACTCGCACGCGCGGAATCGTCTGTGGGTGCAGCCGATCAGTTGGAACTCACCGAAGTCATGCGGAGGGTGTTTCCCCCTCGCGTTCGGGAATACCTCTTTGACAACGCGGGCCAAGTTCGTGCCCGGCTGATGGATGTCACCCCTCTCACGAACGTCTTGTCCAAACACCTAGGTTTGATCGAGCAAGCGGCGATCGATTCCTTCCGGCAAGGTTGGCCTCAGGAAGACAGCCGAGTGATCGAGCCGGGTTCCCTCCGGCGCTACATCACCGAAATGCCTCAGCAGCTCCGCGATGTGCTGGAGCGATTAAAACGTCGGCTGGAGTGGGCCATCGAGCAGATGGACCGGCTCGACGATGTCCGGCGGCGGCAAGGTACGCTTGATCCTGAACAGGACGCGTTACGCAATCGTTGTGACCGGTATGTGAAAAGGCTCAAGGGCAACGATACGCGCAAGCGGCGCGAGGCAGAGGGGTTTGACGACACGAACACCTACGGTGTCCTAGCGGCCGAGAGCTTCTTACCTGGATACGGGCTGGATTCTGGATGGGTAGTCGGTACCTACGAGGCTCCAAAGCACAATATGAGTTTCCGGGATTGGGAGCTGCGACGAAATCCGGCGCTTGCGCTTCGCGAGTACATTCCCGGCAACCTGATCTACGCGAACGGACACCGATTCATACCGCGATACTATCGGCTGGAACCTGGTGAGCCGGTGCGCTTTCTGGTGGACGTCTCGAACGAAGCGGTGGCGGAAGTTGTCGGGAGCACGACCGCCGGGCTGGGGGCCCAGACGATTCCGGCGGTGCCGATTTGCGATGTCAATCTGCCACACAATTCGCAGATCTCAGACGACGAGGACTACCGATTCCAGCTTTCCGTCGCGGTGTATGGTTACGAGCAGCCCCAGCATGGTGGCGGCAAGCAGTATCGGTGGGGAGATCGCGTCATTAGCCATCGGACCGGCGTGAGGCTTCGCTTGGTGAATGTGGGTGCCAGTTCGCTCGCCCGGAACGCAGGAAGGTTGGGATATCCAGTTTGTCTGGTTTGTGGACAGAGCCGGTCGCCACTGGCCTCGCAGGCGGACTTGCAAACATTCGAGAATGACCATCGCCTTCGTTGTGGGCGGCCGGTTGAACCTATTGGCTTTTATGCGGATATTGTGGCCGACGCAATCTCACTTGAGAGCGCCGTGGACCGGGAAGAAGCCTATAGCGTAATGGAGGCTTTGCGCATGGGAGCATCAGAAGTCCTTGATATGGAGATCGAGGATCTTCAACTGCTTGCGGTTGCACAAGCAGGCGGCAGGGGCCTCAGTCTGCTCCTTTACGATCCCATGCCCGGTGGTTCGGGCTTGCTGGATCAGATGATTGCTCGGTGGCCTGAAGTTATTTTGGCGGCACGGCGGCTGGTAGAGGACTGTCCGGCACAATGCCGATCAGCGTGTGTGGATTGCTTGTTGCACTTCCGCAATTCCTATTACCATCGACACTTGAATCGCCAGACGGCTTGGGATCGGCTCTCAGCGTGGCAAGGCGCGCTGGTGTTTACCCACGACATCCCCTCCCGGCTCCCGACAACGGCCGCCGAAGAGGTTCCCGTCAATGATCCGGAGTTAACCTTGCGCGCGATGTTGGAACGGGCTGGATTGCAGGGCTATCAACCTCAACATCCAATTGATTTGGGCCGTCCACTTGGGGCCACTGTTCCGGACTTCTTTTATGAATCTCGCAACACAGACATCTATGCGGGGCTGTGCATATACCTGGACGGGATGGGCAAGCACCTTCATGGCCGCCCAGAAACTCGTGAACGAGATCGTGAGATCCGCGAGGAACTACGCAACCAGGCCTATGAAGTCGTCGAGATTCAGTTCGGACAGCTTACCGATCCTGAGGCAATGCAGCAACATTTCTTCAAGATCGGGCGATTCCTTTTAGGCCGGGATGCGGCACAACGATTGAAGAGCGATCGGGCTTGGTTTGGGACTCCATCAGAGTCGCCAGGAGCATCACCGAGTAGCGACGCGTGGCCTGAGATTCTAGGACTTCTGGACTCCCAATGGCATCCACTTGCCCAAGGCCTCCGGCTTGCCGGAGTCCGCCCGCCTGACGAGGTGGACTGGGATTGGATGGAGGACGGGCGGGTCAGCGGAAAACGCGCCGTCATGATGTGGAACGGACTAGCCGGGATTGTCGTTGTGGTGGACTCGGCTTCCGGCATCCAGCTCAGCGAGCGAGTTGTCACCGCGCAACCTTCTACGGTTCCGGCCGCAGTGGCCGCACTACTTCGACCCTATCTCGAGGTGGCCTCATGAAACTCGTCTGGAGCGACCCGTTCGCTAAAGCACTTGATCGGCTTGCCGCGAAGGACAAGAGCGAAGCGGACCAAGTGAGGCGCTCGCTCACCGAATTCTTACAGAACCCGAAACAGCCAGGGTTCTCGCTGGAGCGACTCAACAAATGCAAGGATCCCGATTTCTGGTCTATTCGAGCTAGTGACAACAATCGCGTGATCATGCATCGAACAGGCGACACCTTTACGCTTTGCTATGTGGATCGCCACGATCCCGCATATCAGTGGGCGGAACGGCGGCGCTTCGAGGTCCATTCACACACGGGTGCAATGCAGATTGTCGAATTGCGCGAGACAGTGAAAGAGGTCACCCGTATTGTCGAGCGGCACGTCCAGGCTCCACTCTTCGCTCAGTTTGATTCCGATTACCTCCACGCGCTCGGTGTCCCAACAGAGTGGCTTGATGCCGTCAAGCACGTATCGGAAGATAGTCTCCCCGAGTTAATCGGGCACCTGCCAGATGAAGCGGTCGAGCGTCTTCTGGAGCTTGCTGCAGGTAAGCCGGTTCCTAGACCTGCGAAAGCTACCTCAGTGTCCGCTGATGCTGCATACATGCACCCGGACGCGCAACGCCGATTTCGCGTTGTCGACAATCAGGAAGAACTGCGCCAGGCGCTTGAGTTTCCTTGGGAGCGTTGGATCGTTTTCCTTCATCCAGGACAGCGGTCAGTTGTTGAGAAGACGTTTAGCGGGCCAGCGAGGGTAACTGGATCGGCGGGGACCGGAAAATCCGTAGTGGCACTACACCGTGCCGCATGGCTTGCCCAGAAGAATCCAGAAGCTCGCGTACTCCTGACAACCTTCTCGCGGACCTTGGCCGCTAGACTTTCCAAGAACGCCGATATTTTGCTTGGGAAGTCACCTGTGCGCAAAAGGATCGAGATTGAGCATCTTCACAAAATTGCGCGCGACATCTGGGTGAAGAAGTACGGCCGACAGTTCCAAGCCCTTAGTGCAAAGCGAGTGACGGCCTTGATGGAAAGCGCGCGGGACCAGGTAGACGGTGCAGGGCCGCTTTCGGTCTCATTCCTGCGAAGCGAGTGGGAGGCCATGGTTGATGCCCTTGGCCTCTCCTCGTGGGATGAATACAAGAATGCGCCTCGGGCAAATCGTGGAACACCGTTGGGTGCACGCCAGCGCCTGATGATCTGGAAGGTCTTCGAGACTTTCCATCGATCTTTACAGCGGGAGGGACTGGGTACGTGGAATTCCCTTTGCCGGGAAGCGGCACAGGCACTCAGCGTACCGCCTTATGCCCACGTTATCGCAGATGAAGCGCAGGACTTCGGTCCGGCAGAACTACGCCTACTCCGCGCCTTGGCTCCAACAGCGAAGAATGACCTGCTTCTTTGCGGTGATGCCGGCCAGCGCATCTACAAGGCACGTGCGTCCTTGCTGAGTTGCGGTATCGACATTCGCGGCCGTTCAAGCTCGCTCAAAATCAACTACCGGACTACGCAACAAATCCGCCAGTACGCCGATGCGCTCTTTGCCGTAGGAGAGACCGACGCTGACGGGGATAGCATTGCTCGCGATGCTTTGTCAGTTCTTAACGGCCCGGTTCCGCGCTTCATAGCGTGTTCGATCATCGAGGAAGAAACTGCTGCACTGGCAGAGTGGCTGCAAACTCTAACCAAGGACGGATTGAAGGCCAACGAGATCGCGATTTTCGCCAGGACGGAATCAGTGCTGGAGCACCGCGGAGCTACGGCCGTGGAAGCTGCCGGGCTCAAGTCATTTCTGTTGAGCGACGAATCGGAAGGGGACGGAGGCGTTGCGCTTGGCACCATGCACCGCGCAAAGGGCCTCGAATACAAAGCAGTTGCAGTAATCGGCTGCGACAAGGACATCCTACCCCTGAAATCGGTGCTCGAAGGAATGCCAGATCCGGCGGACCGGTCAGCCTTCTCCGAGCAAGAACGAAATCTACTGTACGTCGCGTTGACACGCCCGCGTGAACATCTCTTTGTGAGCCTGACGGGCCTCCCCAGCCAACTGCTTCCACGGAGTTCCAGTCCGTAACTCAGCAATCCATACCGATAAGCTGTCGCCGGGGATGAAGCGAATACTACGGTTGCGACCCGACAGGAGCACGACCTAGCGAGAGAAAGTACAATCATTGTTGATGTGGAATTCACGAGGTTCGGAATGGCACAGGTGGGACCCGCATCTGCATGCTCCGGGCACACTATTGTCCGATCAGTTCAACGGCGACTGGGAGTCGTATCTTACCTCCATAGAGACCGCGTCGCCGCCGGTGGAAGCGCTTGGCGTTACTGATTACTTTTCGATTCAGACATATCGCAAAGCAAAAGAGCACAAGGCAGCGGGACGGATGCCTGGAGTCAAACTGCTCTTCCCGAATGTCGAAATGCGCCTCGACATCAAGACCAGCAAGAGTAAAGCGATCAATCTTCATCTGCTTTTCTCGCCGGATGATCCGAATCACGAACGGGAAATCGAGCGGGTTCTAGCTCAACTGGAGTTCGAATTCGACGAGCGCGGCTATTTCTGCACCACTGCGCATCTGATGGAATTGGGGCGGGCCGTCGATCCTAATGCGACGACTGACAAAGCGGCCTTGTGCGTCGGCACAAACCAGTTCAAAACCACTTTTTTGGACCTTAAAAAACTGTTTAGGAAAGAGAAGTGGTTACGCTACAACTGCCTTGTTGCGGTCGCAGGCGGATCGAATGACGGTACGTCAGGCCTTCAGGAAGATAACTCATATCGGGCCACCCGGCTGGAAATAGAGGCCTTCTCGAATATCATTTTTGCCAGTACACCGAAGCAGAGAGAGTTCTGGCTTGGGAAAGGCGCGCTTGATAGAGAAGCTATTGAAAAAACGTACGGCGCGCTCAAGCCCTGCCTGCACGGCTCGGATGCGCATCGGCAAGAAACCGTGGCGGTTCCCGACCTAGAGAGATTTTGCTGGCTGTATGGTGATTTAGCGTTTGAGACGCTGCGGCAGGCAGTAATTGAGCCTGACCACCGCGTCTGCATAGGCAGTAGTCCTCCGCCAGAGCCCATCGCTTCGGAGATCATCCGGACTTTGACGACCCACGATGCGCCGTGGATAGCGACGCCCTCCCAGCACTTCAATAGTGGGCTGGTCACAATAATCGGTGCGCGCGGCTCGGGCAAGACTGCCCTCATGGATTTGCTCGCAGCAGCCGCTGGCGCGTTGAGCACGACCCCGAGCGATTCTTCGTTTCTGCACCGGGCGTCAATCCCGGACAACCTGATCGGCAATGCAAGCGTCGATTTGACATGGGGCGCTGGTCAAACCTCGAATACGTCCCTCCGGGACGCGCTCGATGGCGGTGACAGTTGGGGTGATGGAGAACGGGTCCGCTATCTTTCTCAACAATTTGTCGAGCGGCTTTGCTCTTCTGCGGGATTGGCCGTGGAACTCCGGCAAGAGATGGAGAGGGTAGTTTTCGAATCGACGGAACAAGAGAACCGATTCGAGGCTGATTCTTTCGAGAATCTCGCCGACACGCTATTAGAACCGGTTCGCGAAAAGCGCGCTGAACTAAAGGACTCAATCCGGGCGATAGGCATAAAGGTCGTCGAGGAAGAAGTCATCCGCGACCGGCTGCCGGAACAGCTAAAGGAAATAACTGCCACCAACGCCCAGATAGTCTTGTTGCGGAAAGAATTGGTGGACATCCTGCCGAAAGAGAGCGTCGTACACGCCAAGGCTCTCGCAGAACTAGAGGCCGCATGTGGACAGGCAGAAACAAGGGTTGAAGGACTCCGGCGGCGCAGAAAACTGTTGGAGGACCTGGGCGCTGATACTCGGCAGACGAGGTCGTCGCGAGAACCTGCGCGGTTTGACGAACTCCAACGAAGGTTCACGGGAGCGGGACTGACACCGCAGGAATGGGAAGCCTTTCGGATGGCGTTCGTGGGGAAGGTTGATGACGTTCTTGTTCAAGCGGTACGTAGCGTTGACCAGGCGATTCTATTTGCAATAGAGGGGAATCCAAGCAAGCCAGTGAATCCCACCGCGCCTCCGACGGGCGAATGGCCGCTTAACAATTTGCGCGCTGCGCGGGAGGCAAAGAAGCAGCTGGTCGGCATAGATGCAACTCGTCAGAAAAAATATGACGAACTTCAGCGGACGCTTGTCAGACTGGAAGCGACGCTGCGCAGATTAGAAACGGATACGACTAACGGAAAAGGAGCGGCAGACCGGCGAAGAGCGCTCGTAGAAAGGCGACGGCAGGAATATCGTGAGGTAATCCGGACTGTTGTTGAAGAGGAAAGCGTCCTAAACGATCTCTATCTGCCGTTGCGGAACACGCTAAACGCAGCCGCCGGCACACTCTCTAAGCTCGCCTTCGTGGTTGAGCGCCAAGTTGACATTGATGGTTGGGTGAAAGCAGGAGAAGACCTCCTGGATTTGCGTCGCGCTTCGGCGTTTCAAGGCAAAGGCTCCCTCGAACAGAAAGCGCGAGAATACCTGCTTGGTGCCTGGGCCAACGGCACTCCCGAGGACGTGGATCGGGCGATGGACAAGTTCCGAACCGATCTCCAAGAGCAACTAAATAAAGCTCAACCTGAGAACACGACCGCTCAAGAGCGTCGCGAGTGGCCGCAGCAGGTTGCAACTTGGTTGTACGACATCAGTCACATTCAGGTCCAGTACAGCATCGTTTACGACGGCACCCCAGTGGAGCGTCTCTCTCCCGGCACGCGCGGCATCGTGCTATTGCTACTTTATTTAGCTGTAGACATCCATGACCGGCGACCGCTTTTTATCGATCAGCCGGAGGAGAACCTCGATCCTCAATCTGTATTCGAGGAACTGGTCCCCCACTTTCGCGCAGCGCGGCAACGGAGGCAGGTAATCGTGGTCACGCACAATGCGAACCTCGTCGTCAATACGGATGCGGATCAAGTGGTGATTGCGAGTTCCGAGCGCAGAGCCGGAGGGGGGCTGCCGGTCATCAGTTACGAGAGTGGTTCACTGGAAAATCCGAAAATTCGCGCCGCCGTCTGTCGATTGCTTGAAGGCGGGCAACGCGCATTTCTGGAGCGGGAGCGTCGTTATCGCCTCCACTGGGGCGAATCTGAGCTGAGCGAAGTGCTAGATGAGGATCAGGTAGCGGGAGCAGGCGGTTAGATTAGAGGTCGGCGTTCCTGACAATTGGAGCGGTCGGGCTGTCGTGATGCCGCTCGGAGACTAACTTCAAAGCCGAGCATTTCCGGCCGCAGCCACTAGAGGCGGTGACGAATTTTTGGCGGCGGAAAAGCGGAGCTGAATTCCGAGCGACTAGCGAGGAGTGCAGTCGTAGCAAGGGCGCAAGACTGGCTCGGTTAAGCGCGAAAGACGAGGGCAAGCATGGAGGCACGGCGCAAATTCAAAAAAAGGCCAGCATCGACAATCTCGGCCGCGCAAAATAGAGGTTAGGCTGTATCCACCCCATCTCATGGCACCTCGAGCACTTTTCGACAAGTCGTTCTTGCAAGCGATCAACATAGACGAGTCCGCTCTTTTCGATAACTTCTTCTATTCGGTCATCGCGCCGATTTTCTACGTGGAGACTCTGGCGGATCTGGCGAAGTCTCCCCGGCCAGGACGAACTGCCGAGCAAGAGGTCTGCTCTCTCGCAGACAAGACGCCAGAAGTAAACTCGGCACCCACGGTTTACCATCGCTCGTTGGGCATCATGAGCCTGCTCGGGGGTAACGTTCCGATGAACGGAAAGATGCTGATGGCCGGTCGGACGATCCGGTCCGGAAAATTGCTTTCGGTGCTGCAGGACGCTCCGAAGGAGGCCGAGGCCTACGAGCGGTGGCGGGACGGGGAGTTCCTCGAGGTTGAGCGCCGTTTTGCGAGGTCGTGGCGAGAAGCCCTGAACGAAATTGATTTGCTCGCCTTGGCTGGAGCGATGCGGGCCTTCGGGGTTACGCCAAAGAATTGCAGGTCTCTGGAAGAGGCCAAAGCAATGGCGGCCGGCCTGGTGGCGAATACAGACGTTCCTGCCCTCATAAAGCTCGCCGCGATAACGCTGGGAGGCGACCGGACGCTTGAGGAATTAGCTTTGGCACGGTGGAGGGAGTCTGGTCAGAAATCATTTCCAGAAACGGCCCCCTACGCGGCCTATCTAGTGACCGTGGAGGTTTTCTTTCAGATTGCCCTAGCTGCCGACCAAATAGGTGCGAATCGCAAATCGAACCGCACGGATATGGCGTACCTGTTCTATCTGCCGTTCTGCAATATATTCGTATCTTCAGACCGCCTGCATGAACGATGTGTCCCGCATTTCCTCCGGGGCGATCAGCGGTTTGTGTGGGGGCCGGACCTGAAAGAGAACCTCACGAGGCTGGCGGCACGATATAAGGAGCTTCCTGAGGATGAGCAGAAAAGAGGGCTGGTCAGCTTTGCTTCGACGCCCCCTCGAGACGATGAGGATGGTCTGATAGCAAAGCTGTGGGACATGCAGGGGCGTGATTGGCGGAAGGAACGTGAGCTGCTACCTCCGCAGCTCATTCAGGCATTGGAAGAAGTCATGGCAAAAGCGTCCGTCGGCCGACCTGCAAGCTCAGACGAGATTGAGGGCGACATGTCGAATGTCGGCATGGTCAGTATGAACCGGACGGTGAGGCTGAAAAAAGGCTCCTTCTGGCAAGGGCCGGCGGATGCAAAAACGGTTGAGTAGTGGCGGGCTTGGTACGAGGTCTATGCCTCAGACCTTCGCGACCTTCCGCAGCGCCACTGCGTTCATGGAATAACGCAGGCCGCTGGGGGCCCGTCGAATCGGTAGGCGATGACATTATCTTTGATAGGTCGGGTGAACGACGACCAGCCAGGATCCGACTCGAATTTCTCCGACGCGCCGGAAAGGAAAATTTCACAGCAAAGGCAGGAATAGATTCCCGGCTCAAAGAGGCTGCACATTTCCGTGCTGTAGGCTCGCTCCGTGCCTGCTTGCAGGGTTACGTGGTATTCCTCGTCGCTCAATTATGTGTGTCGTGACAGTAGAAAGTCGCTTTGCCGATGACGAAAATCACCCTAGGCTCCGATCAACAGCTTCCACGCCCCCGAACGGTTGGTTTTGTGTGCGGACTGTGTGCCGAATACGCGGCACAGGCCAGAACTGGAGCAAACAGGAGGAAACCCGATACCGAACTAAATGCCTACCTATCAACACTTTACGCAACGAAATCGACCCAAGGCAAACAGGTGCAAACTAGGTTTTTCTGATTCAGGTTCTAGTTCTCGCAAGGGAGTGGAGGTTCAAGTCCTCTCATCCGCACCAATAAAATCAACAAGTTAGCTGGAAGTTTGACCTTTGGGATGCCTCCGCGTCCTGCCTCTTGTCGAGAATTTGTAGAGAATTGCCTCTCGGAATGCCCTGAGACCGTGATGGCGAATGGTCACCCAGGCGAGTTCAGGGGTTTTGGGGTAGACGTCCCCAGCCTCAGGCGAGGCTACGGATAGCAATGAGGTGGGGGCCCATCCGTCCAGCCGTCTCATCCTATCTGTCCCGCGTTTCCCCGCGTTTCCACGGGTTTCCATGAAGCCCACGCCCCGCTCTAACCGGCGAGGCTTGTATCATCAGTTGAACGGATTCGGGGGGAAGGTCAGTCCAGACCCTAATGTCACAAACAAGACTGTACAACATATATGTGATCACATTGAACCCATTGGTAACAGTTGGGACCAGCGCTCCCGCCGAACGTACCGCCCGGCTGCGGGACCCCGCCCTCAGTGCTTATCAGCGCCTAATCCAACAATCGTCCGCTTAAACAGCAATTGCCCCGGGAAAGCGCCCTCTTCTCCGAATCCGTCGTGTTCGTGTTCGAAATGTATTCTAGTCTGAAACTCACCGAGGTAGGTTTCAGTATCCCCAGGCTCCAATCGGCTTGGCGATGGCTTTATCCAAACGGCCGCTGGAAATTCGATACCGTCCAGATAAATTCGGGCCGGACATTGTTTATTGGCGAAGAGTGCTGTGCCATGAGGACCAATGCCTACAATGCCGCGCAGTAAAATCATCTGGCCGTTCCATTCCGACCGATTCTTGAATACGTCGCAAACGTCGACAAGTCGCACTTGCGGCTCGGCACGCAAACCGAATAAAGAAATTAGCGCCATTAAAGATGCCGCCATCTGTGCCATTCGAAGGGGTCTAGGTAGCCTCATGTGAATCAAAAACATGCTTGCTTGATTAATGCGTCATTCGACATATTCGTCCGTACCTGCGTAGGATCGAGTATCGTCGTGTCGGAATGTATACTGCTACCCCCGAGGGACGACCGAAGAGAGTTAAAGGCATGTCCCAATTCATGCAACAGGATAACTGCACGGTCCTGATCTGTTGCGCTCGCTGACATCCACGGGGAACTATCGTTAGTATTGATCGTTACGCTCACCGTAGTGATCGTCATAGTGGTTCCGAGGATGTCGTAACTGTTTCTTCTCGTTTCGGTTAGTGCGCCCACGACAAACGTACCACTGCTAGTGACTGTTGCGCCAGCGATATCGCCGTAGCCTATGCCAAATCCGGGGGACGCGCCCTGTCCCCAGATCGCGCCGGTTAGCATATCGGCTACGTCCAGACTCCGACCTCCACCGCCTGGCAATTGCACGCCATCTAAGTTGAATAGTTTTGCACACTCTGGCCTGTTTGTGTTTCGCAGCGCGTCCACAGCGGCTTTCCATGCGCCGGGCATGAATGTCTGAGCGGGAGTCGGTTCAGCCAAGGGTGCCGCTATGCTGCCGAATTGTCGTTGGGCCATTGTTGTGGAGTTTCGCGCATCACATCGAATTTGCATATCCCAGGATAGATAGGGATTGTTTGAACAAAACCACTCCTCGTCCCACGAGTCGGTAGCCCAGTCCTCCGGACATCCGTATAGATCAGTTGCGGCAAAAGGTGACAGACGGAACATTCCCCATTGTTGATCAGGCGGATGCGGCACTTGTTGTCTCCTTTTTGGGCCGGCCCGGGCGAGCGACGGCTAGTTTGCGATTGGTAGCGGCTTCCAAGCGCGCCACGAATTCCTTGCTGCCGAGCACCCGTCCGGAGTAGGTTGCCTCGCGAATCGCCTCCGCTTCCTGCTCTCCCAGACTCAACCAGTCGGCCCACCGCTGCGGCGTCCAGTCGCGCCACCAAGATTCCACGTCGATTAAGCCCATCGCGTCGGTTCCACCTAAGTGTATGAGAGCGCTGCTCCAAGCGTAATCCTCCGCCGCGCGAACCAGGCCCGCGCGCACTGGATTCAATTCAACATACCTCATCACGCCCGCCATGCGTACCCCTTCGAAGGCGCAGGCGTAATACCGGCTTTGCCAGAGATGGCCGGAGCCGCGTTCGATCGCATTGCGATACCGCGCGTACCGCCCGTGCAACTCGCGCATCGCCTTGGGCAGAGACGCCTCGGTTTCGGGAACGACCACCAAGTGGACGTGATTCGTCATCAGACAATAGCCGAGAATCCGTAACCGATAGTGCGTGGAGTATTCCTGAAGCAATCCGAGGTAGACCTGCCGGTCCTGTGGAGTGAGAAAGACGCTACGCCGAGCATTGCCGCGCTGGGTAACGTGATGAGCCAGTTCACGAAGAACGATCCGAGCCATGCGCGCCATGCACTAAACTATTGCGCGACTCGAACAAAAGCTCTCCTTAAAAATGGGGAATGTTCCGTCTGTCACCATTGGCCCCGCCACAAGCTGCCGATCGGTCTTCGCGTTACATCTATACCGGTTCTCGGCGGCCTACACCACGAATACAGCTTGGAAAAGGAGGCTGCTTAGCGACGGACGGAATTTTTGCGGACCACACGTCCCTGTTTCCCTTCCGCCAGTTTCATTCCAAGCGAATAAAAGCAAGCCCCCCAGGTTGGCATTGTAAATAATCCCACGAAAAGAGGTGACTCGTTCGGTCGAGTGAAAAAGATAGACTGTAACCTTGAAGGTGTTAGTCTTCCGTCGGCAAGTACAATAGCAAAGAACAGTAAGACTGGAGCGATCCAAACAACTTTGCCTCCTGACGCAATTGTTCGTGGCATTAGTGTCCCGACAACCAGGGCGACTATTGTCCCGGAGGCCGCCACAACCATATACTCCACCATTTCGGCCTGTCGGCTCGTAGCGTGGCGACTCTCAATGAACGAAAGGATTAGCGTACTCAGGCCTAGAATTGCAGGCAAACAGAGGACAAGCTGTCCCAACCACCAGGGGGCGGAGAAGTCGTTTTTCTCGGGGAATAACTTGAACATTCTTTATGCTGGCCTCTCTTGCCCCTGCAGATCCTATATGCAATAAGCAACATATTCAGTGTCGTCAGAAACAGTGAGTGCCGCCTTGCCCATCCGTCCAACAGGAAAAGACGTTCGCGGAGGAATTTGGATATCGATAGTAATAATCGGCGTAGGACGGATCGGGGTAATAGAACGACAGAAACGACCAATCAGTTGAAAAGAAGAATCCTGCGCCTTCGATGACGGGAGACTCGCCATGGAGCCCAAAATATCCATTCTGCGTTGTGTAGGTGTTGGGATTTCGGCAGGCACTCCCCTCAGGTAATGTGGCCGCTGCAAATTCACATCCAGCCTGATGCTCACACTCGGTTGTTATTGGGTCGTAGTGTCCGTGAAATACGTCTTGCGAGAACTGTGTGCCGATCATCGCGGCAGCATCCACGGCACCGCTGCCTGTTACAACCGCAGGGGTGATTCCATTTACGGTTGCTACACTCCCCACGACTCCGGGAGAGGCGTACGTGATGCTTTGGATTCGCTCTTTGTCTGCGGCAGGCAATATAGACAAAGCGTCCTTAAATGCCTGCGCACCACCACTGAAGGCATAGATATTGATAGGGCCATCGGAATCGAGAGCTGCCTGATGGATTGCTGCTGCGGCTGCGATAGCAGCAGAGTTTTGTCCGATTGCCGACCCGATAACTTCTGCGACGCCGGTGAAGACACTATTGGTGTCGTCGAACGGATAAGCCAGCATCGCGCCAATACTTTGTGCAAACTCGGCCGTCCCAGTGTCACTACCTGGTTGTTCCTTGATGCCGCCAACGACGACATCGCAGAGACCACTTGGGTCACTGTGATTGACGGGGTCCCCGATCACGTAGCCATAGCGATTCCATGATCCGGGGTCACTGGGCTTCGCGCTCCCCCCAAACGGGTCCGGCGTCATAAACCTGCCCACGCCCGCCTGATGATATCGCTGGTCCGCGTAATCAAGCCCCGTGCTCGCGTCGCGGTAATACCCAGTAAACTTCTCCTTATCGTTCGACGTTGCCGACGGCCGCTCTTGGCCGTAGGGGTAGAACTTGCCGTTCATCGAACCGAGGCGGTCCTGCGCGACGGAGGCCACGGTCACCTTATCGTTCGTGCCGCCCGAGTTGTATGTGCCCTTGCCAATCATCCGCCCGCCGAAGTAAACGTTGGTGCTGGTGAGCTGATGCCGCACGCTGGTGCCGCTGACCGCGAGCGTGTAGGTCGCCAGCTTCTGACTGCCCGCGAAGAAGGCGAACTCATCCACCCCGGTATCCCCGCGCCATACACGCTTGTTCCCCGCGTCGTAGCCGTACTGCACCGTGGAACTCGCCCCCGGCCGCAGCAGGCGGTTTTCGATGTCGTAGAGATAACCCGAGCCAATGTTCCCATTGGCGTCCGCCGTATCGCCCGTCTGGCGGTTGGTGGAGGCGTTATAAACCACGTGCATCGTTGGCGCTGACCCCTTGATCACGTTCTGATCGGTCAAGTTCCCGAACCCGTCGTAATTATAGCTCTGCCCCCACTGCGTGACACTCGGGTTATCGACGGTCTGCGCCGTGGCCAGGCGGTTGAGCGAATCGTAGGTGTAGACAACCTGTTCGCCCGAAAGCACATCGGTTTGCGAGGCCAGCTTGCCGTTGTTGCTTCCGGCCGAGGGATAGGCGTACTGAATATCCAACACCGACGGCACCGTAATCCGCGTCAACTGAAACGTGGAGCTGTACTGCCGCGTTTCATTCAAAATGCCGGACATGCTCAGGATCTCATTGGCAACGCCATAGGTGACGCCGGAGATCAGGCTGGCGCTGGTATAGCCATCGGTCATCGTGTTCAGGCGGCCCATCGTGTCATAGCCGAAGTTGTACTTCGACCCGACCACCTGCGAGCAGCCCGAGCACGTCCACGAAGGATACTGCACCTGAGTGGGTCGGCCTTCGTTGTCGTAGGTGAAGGAGGCAGTGAGCGTACCGGAGGCCGAACCCCGGGTCAGCTTCACTCGCTTGCCCAGCATTTTGCCGGACGAGTTGTACTTGTAGGACTCCTGGATCAGATCGCAGCCAGTCCGCGGCGGACCGAGCGACGTACACTTGCCGCCGTAGTACTCCACAGCCGCCAATCGACCCGTAATGTTGGTGGAATAGGCGGCGTCGATGGGATTGGTGTCGTAATAGAAAGTGGTACGCTGCTGCGTGTCTTCGGTGGTCGAGTTGTAATAGCGCGCAATCTGCGTCACGCGGCCCACGCTGTCGTAGGTCATCACCTTCTTTTGCCCCTTGGCATCGGTGACGGTGGACAGGCGCTTGTTGGAGTCGTACGTGTAACTGACCGTGCCGCTTTCCGGATTCGTCGCGCTTTGCAACAGCGGCGTCGGCGGGGTCCCGTAGTTGAACGTGCGTGTCTGCGTTCCGCTCGCACGCGGCATGGAGACGCCGATCAGGTGATCCAGAATATCGTAGGTGTAGCTAGTTACGTAATCCGCGCCACCTGCCGGATTCGGCTCATTCACTTGCACAAGATGGCCGAAGGCATCCGAGCTGTACTTCTTCCACTTGCCAGCGGCGTCGGTCACCGTGACGGTATTGCCCAGATAGGAATACGTAGTGCTGCTGGCACCATCGGGAGCCTGCACGCTCAGTGTTCGGCCAATGCCGTCATACGTATAAGTTGTCCACAACGCCGAGGCGCCGGAGGCATGCGGCAGCGATGTCCGCTTCAACTTGCCCAGCGGCGAGCAACCGCAGGAATCGTACTCCGTCTCCGTTATCGAAACCGGGGTGGTGGTGGTTGCACCGGTGCCGACTTCGGTGAGGATAGTTCGGCCCAACCCATCGGTAGTGGTGCGGGTCCAACGGCTGTTGACGGTCGCTGTGGTAGTAGTGGTTCCGTAGGTGAACAATGGGGTCGCGCCAAGGCTGGTGTTTACGGAAGAGACCTGTTGGGCGTTGTAGTAGTTGACCTGGGTTTGGTCGCCATTCGCACCCGTCGTGGAGAAAATGCCGAAGAAACTGTTGTACGCAAGATTCTCGGTTACCGAACCTACTGTGAGCGCCGTTGGCACAAAATTCCTTGAGGCATCAAACGTAACCGACGAGGAAACGCCGTTCACGTTTGACGTCGTCGGATTGCCGTAGCTATCGTAGCCGATGTTACGCGTTCCCGCCGCGCTGACCGACGTCAACAATCGCCCCCATTGGCCGGGATAACTCGTATCCGTCCCCCAGGTATTGGTCACCAGATTAATCGTGACGCTGTTCGGCACGTCTATGATGGAAGCCGACGTCATCCGATTGCGAATGTACGCATTGATCAATCCGGAATTTGTCGAATAGGTATAGTCATTTCGCCGGGCCGCTGTCGTCAGGTTTCCGAAGGCGAACGATTGCACTTGGGTGACGTTGCCGTAGGTATCCACGGTCTGCGCTGTTTTGCTCTGAACCTGGTTCGCGCCCGGGTCCATCGTCGTGATGGTGGAAGCAATATAGCTGTTATTCGATCCGTTTTGCGCCCAAGTGAAATCACTTTGCGTCTTGGTAACGGGACCTGGAAGTTGATTGCCTTGATATTGAGTGACCAGACCCATCGAGAATCCGCTCGTTGAGAAAGTCCACTTTTTCTGGCCAACGCCGCCCGGATCGTTTAGCACCGTGTAGTCATGGACATCGGCTCCAGGACTCGGTTCATGCGAAAACGCGTAAGCGGTTTGCGTCGAGCCGTTTTTCGAAAGATACCGCTGGCTGACTTCACGATACTTGCGGCCTGTTGAGTATGTGGTCGTTGTGTAGTCGTAGCCAAGGTAGCCGCCCTTGGGCATCGTGATGCGCGTAATTTCACCTGAGCCATTGGTGATGAATGAGTAATTGCCACTGATCACTGAGATCTGGGAGACAAACCACGTCGGGTTGTAGGCCCCTCCAGAAAACGGATCGCTGAGAGGCTGGTTCTGCGAAAACCAGATTTGGAATTGCTCCCCGCTGCCAATGTTGTTGTTTACATAATAGTAATGGCCGTTGGAGTAGATGATCTGATACGTCCAATCGTTCGGGGCCGCTGGCGCACGAGCGTCTTTGATCTTTTCGATCCTTCCGCTCGAGTTCGCCCAACTTGCACCCGAACCTTGCTGATACGAAATCGTGATTTCGTTCTGAAGGTTGATGTCTTTGAACTTCGTGGGATACATGACACCCGAGTCGGCTTCACCTGGCCCAGACACACAGCCGAAATACCACGAGGTGCCGTCCCGAAAATAGAGAGTGTTTGAGTTGGCGTCAAACCAGACGTAAATCGACTCTTTCGAACTCCACACGTTGCCGGAGTTCTGATCCAAGCGGTACTCTGCTCCGGTGGAATCCATGAACAGGTAGTAAGCAGCGGATAAGTATAAGCGCCGGAGTCAAAATAGACCAGTAAACGCCGCGTGAGCGGCGTTACGGCGGGAAGAAACTAGACCGCCGGGAAACTGGTTCCAGCAGACATA
>JBEBFS010000140.1:0-6621 GCA_040081855.1 Bryobacteraceae bacterium
ACACGACTCATACGAGGCCAATGCTAGGATGTCCGATGACTAGACTGTCACTGGTTTTTCTGTCTCAGGGGAGGGGTGCAGTGCACCCCATTTTTCCCATTTTTCACCATTTTTCCAAGACCGCAAACTGCTTGCCGTAATGGTGTTTGAGTGTACTGTCCCGCGTTACCCCCGCGTTACCCCGCGTTACCGTCGTTACCGTGGGTTACCGTGGGGCGGCCCTTCAGGGCGGCGCGGGACCATCCGGTCCCGCAAGTAAAAAAAGGAACACTACCAACTGGAAAAATGGTGCCGACCGCAAAAATGCCGACCAGAACAATGGAGACGCGAAAAATGGGGACTGGATAAATGCCGACCGGAAAAATGGGGCCGGCCACCTTTTTCGCCAAGCAACGCCGCTCAACCCCAACATCCCCCGCAAAAATGGTGTCTGTCCCCATTTTGCCCCACCGGCCATCGCGCTGTTGGATGTGGCTGAACGTGAGGGAAGCGACTTCGGATCGCCGTAAGCCGCAGCCCAAGAGCACGGCGATAATGGCTCGGCCGCGCAGCCCTCGCAGCGTCGTTGTGTCAGGGGCATTCAATAGCAGTTGTGCCTGCCGTACCGATAGCCAATTCCCCGTCCGAACGCCCACGGACTTCGCGCTTTTGACGCGGGCGATGCCCGCGGCGAGTTCTGGCGCGAGCAGCCCGTTGTCAGCTGCCTCCCCAGCCAACTTCCGGATCGCCGACATGCGGATGATGATCGAGGACGAGCCAAGCTTCCGCTCTTCAAGCGACACTCGCCAGGCGCTTACAGTCGCCTTGCTAAATCCCGGACGCGGTGCCAGCTTGTACCATCTGAGGAACTCGTCGAGCGCCATGCCATAAACACGCTTGGTGATTGGGGAACTCACCGAATCGAGCACGAGGGCTTTCAATCGATCCCACTCAGCAGGCCGCTCCACCACAACCAAATCGTTCATCCTAGATCCTCCTGCACGTTATTGGGCATTATCGGTAGCTACGTCATGTGGACATTACCTCCGAGGGGCTAAAACATCAACTCGGGAGCTCAGGGCCTGAGTCGTTTCTTCCGCTCGTCAATTCCACTAACGATGTCCGCTCCGTCGTGGAAGATATCGATGAGCATCAAGTCTTGTGACCCATGCCCGTGAGGCGCGTTTTTCAAACAGTCCAACATAGGAGCGCTACGCGGCAGAGGGAACTAGACGGAGGGGCGGGGCTTTGGTAAGTAACGAAGTTCTAGTGTTTCGTTAGTTGGGTCTTGCAAGTAACGCCGATGTGAGTTATTCTTTGCTAAGTAACGATGTTTAATAGTTTCGTTAGTTAAAAATGAAACCTACGAACGGACGCCTAGGCCGACGGGTGAAGTCTACCATCGCGGGAGAGACTTTCGAGGCGTACATTCCGCCGCCTCTTCCCCCATCGCCGCCGATTGATCTGCAAAACCTTTACACTCTCCTGGATCAGGCCACGACAGCACTAGGACGGCTGGATGGAATGAGCATATTGCTCCCTGATCCCGCAATGTTCATTTACATGTACGTGCGCAAGGAGGCCGTCCTCTCGTCCCAAATCGAGGGCACCCAGTCTTCGCTTTCCGATCTCCTGTTGTTTGAATCGGATGAGACCCCTGGCGTGCCCATGGACGACGTCACTGAGGTTTCGTGCTACGTGGCTGCGATGGACTTCGGACTGGCGCGATTGAAAGAACTGCCGCTCTCGTTGCGATTGCTTCGGGAGATCCATGCTCGGCTCATGAATAATTCTCGCGGCGGACATAAGATGCCGGGAGAGTTTCGCACATCGCAGAACTGGATCGGAGGTTCACGTCCCGGCAACGCGTACTTTGTACCGCCGCCTCCGGATTCGTTGATGGAGACGCTCGACGCTCTTGAAAAGTTCCTGCATGACGATAAAATCAAACTGCCGGTGCTGGTCAAAGCCGCGTTGGCACATGTCCAGTTTGAGACGATCCACCCGTTTCTCGACGGCAATGGCCGGCTCGGGCGCCTTCTGATCACGTTCATCTTATGTCATGAGGGAGTTCTCCGCGAACCGCTGCTTTACCTCAGCTTGTATCTCAAGATGCACCGTCAGGCATATTACGACCATTTGCAGGCCGTGCGGACGACGGGAGACTGGGAAAGCTGGATCGCGTTCTTCTTGACGGGAGTTGTTGAAGTCGCGAGCCAGGCAACCGACACAGCGCAGTCTATTTTGTCTCTCTTCAATTCCGACCGGGCGAAGATAGAGCGGTCAGGAAAGGCCACTCCAACGGTATTGATGCTACACAACTCCTTTCAGCGCAATCCGGCGTCGAACACAACTCGCATCCGAAAGCGCTGCGATATCTCTCTGCCAACGGTGCTTCGTGCTCTTTCCGTGCTAGAGACGCTCGGCATCATAAGGGAAATCACTGGGAAGCAGCGCCACAAAGTCTTCGTATATCAGGCGTATCTGGACATTCTCAATCAAGGCACCGAACCACTGGGCCGATAGGGCTGAGGACGAAAAACATCAGTACGCACCAGGCGTGGTCCCCATCGCTTAGCCACGCACGATCAGATTGGGCGCGTGAATGGCGGTACCCAGACCACGGGAGGCCAAGATTATTCATTTCTGGCGGCTTTGAAGCCTTTCGTGGGTATCGACTGGATTCAATACCCTAACACTGGCCGCAAGGTCACCACAGTCTACGACTCAGCGGGGCGTCCCTTGTCGCTCTCCGGCCAAGTTGGAACAGCCGCGCCGTACACGTACGCGTCCGCCGCCAGCTACGCGCCGCATGGTGCCATGCAATCGCTCACGCTCGGCAATACGCTCATCGAAGCAACCTGTTACAACGAGCGCCTCCAGGTGACAGCTAGAAGGCTGGGTTCCTCGGCCACGACCAATTGTGCCGCTGGCGTGAACGATCCACTGCGGCTCAGCTTCACCTATAGCGCAACCCAAAATAACGGCAACGTTCTCACCCAAACAACCTCACGATATTTAGGCGGCAGCGCGCTCTCTTGGACCCAGTCCTACGGGTATGACGCCGTGAACCGCTTAACCACGGCCTCAGAAACGGGTGCCGGCTCGTGGTCGCAGACAAACGGTTTTGATGTGCGTGGCAATCGTTGGGTGGCTGCCTCCACCGGACTCCCCGGTGTGACGAATGAGACGCCGCAGGGTTCCACCTGGTTCACCTCCACCGACAACCGCGTCACCGCCCCCTCAGCTTGGACGTATGATGGAGCAGGGAACGTGATGGCGATTGGCGGGATGCAGCGCTCGTTCACATACGATGCCGAGAACCGGCAGAAGACGGCTGTGATCAACAGCCAAACCACCACATACACCTACGACGGCGACGGGCGGCGAGTGACGAAGGCGGCGCCCTCGGGCACCACGGTGTTCGTCTACGATCCCTTCGGCAACCTGGCGCAGGAATACGGGCCGTCCACCGACAGCGGCACGAAGTACATCACGGCGGATCACCTGGGCTCGACGCGGCTGGTGACGGACTCGGCGGGCGCGGTGTCGAAATGCTACGACTATCTCCCCTTCGGCGAAGAACTCGGCAACGGCACCGCCGGACGAACCAACACCTGCTTCGGCAGCGCCACCTACCCGAGCGCGGCGGACAAGATTAGTGATAAGTTCACCTCCAAAGAAAGAGATGCAGAAACGGGACTAGATTATTTTGGGGCGAGGTACATGTCGTCGGCGCAGGGGCGGTTCACCAGCCCGGATGAGTTCACGGGCGGGGCGGTAGACCCGTTCACAGGCCAGCAAATCGGTCAGCCAGGTCCACTGCCGTATGCGGATATCACGAACCCGCAGTCCCTCAACAAGTATGCGTACGTGGTGAATAATCCATTACGCTACACCGATCCAGATGGACATTGCCCGTGGTGCATTGGTGCTCTTGTAGGTGGCGGCATGGATGTCGGCATCCAGATGATTGAGGGCAAGTCCTTCAGTGAAATTGATTGGGTTTCTGTTGGAATTTCGGCAGGCGCTGGAGCGGTTGGTGGCGGTATTGCTGCTAAGACGGCGGAACTTGCGTGGGGATTGAAACTCGCAATTGAGGGCGGCGTTGACGCAGCCGGAAGTGCAGCACAACAACTTCACAAGAACGGTACGGTCAGCGGTACGGAAACAGCGATCGACGTAGTTGCAGGCCGGGTTGTCGGCGGCGTAGTCAGCGGTGCAGTTGAATCTGCGGTGAAGAACAGCCCTGCCGTGAAGCAAATACTCAAAGAAGCGGATCGTAAGACACGTATTGGGGCCGCTGCCGAAGCTGCCGGGAATGCGTCATCGGCCGCTCGGAGAAGTGCTCAAGCGGGCGCACTGAACTCACAAGCGTCGTCCATTGTGTATGGTCGGGCCACGGCCGCATCCACCGCAGCCTCACAGGCCGCCTCCGAAGCGGCCAAGAAAACTGCTGAACGTCAACGCAAGAAGAAGGAAGAAGAAGGCCAATGATGTCCGAACGGCCAAGTCGAGGGAGCCACATTGCCGTGCCTTCGGTAAACCCTCAAACTCTCCGCCGGGAATGGTTGGTCACGCTAGTTCTCCTAGCTGTTCTTTCCGTTGTTGTTGCCATTGAATACGGATACGCTTACGCCCTAATCGTCGTCTCCGTGATAGTCGCATTGGGTGTTGAAGTCTGGCTATTCCTTGCGGCTCTTACGGCGGTGTTCGACATAATTAGTAAGCGAGCGGCTCTAGTGCAGTGGCGCTTGATCGCCCTACTGACTGTTGCAGCAATCGCTCTTCATGCCGTTAGTCCCGCACCGTTAGGCACCGCAACCAAGTACGCCGCCGCAATCGCAGCCGTTGTATTTGTGGTTATGACGATCTTCAACCGGAGAATATGAGGTTATGACGACGGTCGGCAGTTGTGCCTGCCAGTTCACCTCCAAAGAACGAGATGCAGAAACCGGGTTGGATTACTTCGGGGCACGGTACATGTCATCGGAAACGCGGGACAGTACACTCAAACACCATTCCAGGCCGCCCGACCGTGAGCATCCATCTGCGTCATACCAGGCGGAGTGCCACTCCGCCGCGGATTTCCAATCCGCCCCACGTGGGGCTCCCCAAATACTAAACGCGGGACAGTACACTCAACCCCCTTTCCAGCCCGCCCGACCGTGAGCATCCATCTGCGCCACACCAAGTGGAGTGCCACTCCGCCGCGGATTTCCGATCCGCCCCACGTGAGGCTCCAGAAATTAAAAAAGGACCGGATCGCCCCGGTCCCTTTTGTTTTTTACCTGCTAAATCCTACGTTCTTTCTATAACGCCTTCACCGTGCGCAATTGCGGGCGCTTGTCTACGAGGACCTGTCCGCCTTTGATGGTCATCACGTTGGTCAGCATGTTCCAGTAGCCGTCCAGGGGGTTGCCGGTCAGCACGATGATGTCGGCCAGTTTGCCGGGCTCGAGAGTCCCCAAGTCTTTGCTCTTGCCGATCACGGCCGCCGAGTTCGGGCCCAGGATCTTAATCAGGTCGATGGGCGAGAACATCAGGTTGAGCACCTTCAGTTCGTGCGCCAGCGCTTCTCTCGGCTGGTAGGTGGTGTCCGTGCAATAGCCGAACGTGACACCGTTATCGAATAGCGTCCGTGCATTGACTGGCTTGTAGCCCGCTTCGCGGCCGCGGCCTTCGCCATCGATGATGCCGGCGGGCCACGGCTTGCCGTCGCGGAAGGTTGGCTTGTTTTCTTTATTGAACACGTTGAACACGGGCGCGCCGAAGCCGGTGCAGGAGGAGACGACAACGCCAGCATTCTTCACCATCTGGGCCTCCGCGTCCGTCACCCAGCCGAAGTGCGGCGTGTGGATCAGCTCCGTCGCGCCCAGGCGCACGACGGCGGTCATGGCGGCGGGGCTCACGGCGTGGATCTGCACGGGGACACCATGTTTCTTGCCTTCTTCCAGGGCGGCCTTGAGGAACGCCGTTTCCTTTTCGGTGGCCTCGGCGGGGAAGGTGGCCGCAGGATAGTGAATTTCGCCGAGCGAGTCGGCGCCTTGCTTGATTTCCTCGGCAATGGCGGCGCGGAGTTCGTCGACGGTCTGGTAGCGATTAAAATTCAGCGGGCCGGGCGCGATGATGCGGGGGCCTTTGATCTCCCCACTCTCCGTCTTCTGCTTCAGTTGCACGATGGCCGGGAAGGCATCGCCTCCACCTTGCACGGTGGTGACGCCGGATTCGAGCAACTCCATCATCGCTTTGTTGGCGCGCTCGGTGAAGAAGTTTTCGGGGCGGCCGACAAGATGGCGATGCGCGTCAATGATGCCCGGCATCACGGTAAAGCCGCCGGCGTCGATGGTCTGCGTTCCTGCGGGCGCGGCGGGCGCGTCCCCGGAAACCACGGTGGCGATGCGGCCATCGCGGACGAGGATGGCTCCGCGCTCGATCACCTGGCCGTTACCGACGATGATTCTGGCGTTGGAGATGACCAGATTTTGAGCCTTTGCATCCGGCATGGTCCCGAGAATCGCGAGGGCGCCGACGGTGAACGACAAACGCGGGACAG
Organism: Bryobacteraceae bacterium; assembly: GCA_040081855.1. Lineage (GTDB taxonomy): Bacteria > Acidobacteriota > Terriglobia > Bryobacterales > Bryobacteraceae > Palsa-187. The sequence goes on from JBEBFS010000140.1 coordinate 6,536, forward strand.
TACACTCAAACACCATTCCAGGCCGCCCGACCGTGAGCATCCATCTGCGTCATACCAGGCGGAGTGCCACTCCGCCGCGGATTTCC
>JBEBFS010000009.1:0-82821 GCA_040081855.1 Bryobacteraceae bacterium
GAAGTTCATAGTGGTCGAATTGTCGAAAGTATTTGGTAAAAAAGCATTTATGAGAGGCCCTCTGGCACTTGCGGCGAAGCTTTCGCTACTCACCGTAGCTGCAGCCGTTGTGTGCCTGGCTCAAATGCCTCCTTCCGACGCCGGCAATTACGCCGCGAAAGTCATCTCCGAATCCGGGCAAGTCTCCGTCATTAAAGATGTGCAGCCGTGGGCGCTTTCGGTGGGTGACACCGTCGATGTGCGTGATTTAATCATCACAGGCAATGACGGGCACGCGCTGTTTCAAGTTTCCGATGGAAGCACGTTTGAAGTGTTTCCGAACTCCCGTGTGGTGTTTCGCAAGAACGTGCCCAACTGGCGCGATTTGATCGATGTGCTGCTGGGCAAGGTCCGCGTGCATATCGAACACTTCGGCAACCTGCCGAATCCCAATCGCGTACTGACGCCGACGGCGGTGATTTCCGTGCGCGGCACGACGTTCGATATCTCCGTGGATGACGATGACGAAACCACGCTGGTGGAAGTGGAAGAAGGCACCGTGGATGTGCAGCATGCACTTTTGCCGCGGGGCAATGGACGCACGCTGACGACGGGTGAAAATCTTCGCGTGTACCGCAATGCGCCGCTCGAAGCACGCAGGCTCGACAAGGGTAGCCTGGCACGTCAGGTGATCCGCTCGATGGCCGATGCGGTCATCACGGTGGCCACACGCATGCCGCGCTCGACAGGCGGCGGTGGCATTGGCACAATTGGTGGAACGGTGGGAACCGGTGGAGCCGTGGGTGACACGGCGAAGACTCCGGCGCCTCCGCCGCCGCCTCCTCCCGCTCCCGCGCCGTAATTGCGGGGCTTTTCCCTACATATTTTTCCTGTTCCGAATTGCGCGCTCGAAATTTGTCCGTTCGTGGCACACTAGGACAGGGCGCTTATGAGGTATCTCGCATCGATCCTTCTTCTCTCTTCTCTGCAGAGCACGGCTGTGGCGCAAGGGGTTTCGGCTCCTTGGGATGTCGCGCAACTGGCGACGTCGCTTGCATCGCAAGCGGAGCGCCTGAGGCCTATTCTGGATCAGCTCACCCCTGACCAGTGGCAATCGAAGGGCGCGCCGGCGGCGTACGTTGCGCAGTTGAAAAGCGCGAAAGATGAAGTGGGATACCTGACGGATGTTGCGGCGAAGTTCAAGCAGCAGCCGGAGCGGTTGCCTCTGGCGCTGGATACCTACTTCCGTTTGCAATCGGTGGAGCTGCAGGTGAGCACGCTGGTGGAGGGCGTGCGCCGCTATCAGAATCCGGCGGTAGGAGATCTGCTGGTGAGCGTGATGGCCGCGAATGCGGAAAACCGCGATCAGTTGCGGCAGTACATCGCGGATCTGGCGCAGACCAAAGAAGACGAGTTCCGCGTAGTGGATCAGGAAGCGCAGCGCTGCCGCGGAATTCTGACGCGGCAACCGGCTCGGCGGCCTGCGGCGGTGAAGCCCGCGGCGGCTGCGGTTGCTCCAGGTGCCGCCGCACCGAAACCGGCCCCAGTAAAGTAAGAGGCGATCATCATGAGCGAAACGGCGACCTTCCCCTGTAGCATCTGCAACGAACCGGCAACGGACATCTGTAATTACTGCACGAAAGACTGCTGCCCTAATCACCGCTGCGAGAAGTGCGGGCGATGCAGCGATTGCTGCCAGTGTGAGTTCCGCCGGACGGAGAGCTAGAGGGATTCTCGGGGCGGAATGGAATTCCGCCAAACAACGGCGAAGCGAACGGCATGGCGGAGTGCCACTCCGCCGCGGATTTTCAATCCGCGCCACAAAAGTGAATTAGACCGTTGCGGCCAGGCCCCACTCAGGCGATTTCATCACCAGATCTTTCAAGTCGCGGCGCTGCACTTTTCCGGTGAGTCCTTTGGGAAGCGCCGGTAAAAAGATAATTCGCTCGGGTATTTTGTAATCGGCGACGCGGGCTTTGACGAAGGCGCGCAATTCTTCTTCAGTCGCACTCATGCCTTCACGCAAGGCCACGAACGCCACCACCTTTTCTCCAAAGGCAGGATCGGGAAGGCCGATAACGCCCACTTCGAGCACGGCGGGGTGATGATAGAGCGGTTCTTCCACTTCCTGTGGCGAAATGTTGGAGCCCCCGCGCACGATGATCTGCTTGACGCGGCCTTCGAACCAATAGAAACCGTCTTTATCGCGGCGCACGCGATCGCCGGTGCGGAGCCAGCCGTGATCGAACGCGTTCCAGGTGGCTTGCGAATCGTCCCAATAACCGACGCAGTTGGCCGGGCTTTGCACTTGGAATTCGCCTTTGACCTCATCGGGCAAAACGTTGCCCGCAACATCGGCGACACGGGCGTCGATCAAATCGAGCGCCGGGCCCATGGAGCCGGGCCGCTGCGCGCCTTCACGGATGCAGGTGACCGGCACGGTTTCCGTCATGCCGAAGAGTTCGCGCACCTGATGGCCGAAGAGCGCATGATAGCGCTCCTGCATTTCTACGGGAACAGAATCGCCGCCGCAAAAACAGAGGCGCATGGAGTCGACTTTGCGCGGATGCAGCGATTGTTCCTCCACCATGAACCGGAGGGTGGCGGGCAGCGTGAGCGTGTAGGAAACGCCCCATTTTTCGATCATTTCGAGCGACAGCGCGGGTTCGAAGACGGGGAGCACAACAACCGTGGCCGCGTTGCGGATTCCGGGCAACAGGACACAGGCGAGTCCAGCGATATGCACCATTTGCGTGACCGCCATCAGCGTGTGCGATTCATCGACGCCGATGGAGTACATCAGTTCGGTGGAGCCGGTCAACGAAACGTGCGTGTGCATGACGCCCTTGGGGCGCGCGGTGGTGCCGGAGGTGTAGAGAATCGCCGTGACTTTTTCCGGGCTGATTTCGGGCAGCGGAATATGGGCGACCATACTTTCCTGCACTTCGGGCAGTTCGGTGTGGATGCGGCGTAGATCTTCGCAGTTGTGCGCGACCTCCCGCGAGAGCGGCGCCAGCTGTGGTTGGCTGAAGCAGAGCTTTGCGCGCGAATGATTCAGGATGTATTCGATCTCGGGAGCTTTCAACCGGTTGTTCACCGGCACGGCGATCAAGCCTGCCTTGAAGCAGGCGAAGTAAAGCTGGACAGTTTCAATCGAGTTGCACCAATGCAGAGCGACGCGGTCGCCAGGCTCCAGGCCTTCGCGCAACAGCCAGCGTGCAAGGGTGTCGGTGGATTGGTTCAGCGCTTCGTAACTGATTACCTGATCGAGGCAGACCACTGCGGGCTTCTGCGGATTTTTCGCGGCTGCATCGCGCAGCATTCTCCCGAGATTCATGGCACGAGTCTAAGCCAATGGGCGAACAAAAAACAAGCTTTCGGAAGCCAGGAGTTAATTCTTCGCGACCTGGAAGCGGCTGAGCGAAGACGCGTAGGCGGCAATGCCTTTGTAAAGCGCTTCGGCGATCTTCTGGCGATGCTCGGGCTTGCGCAGAAGTGCCTCTTCGTTAGTGTTGGTGAGGAAGCCGATTTCGGCGAGCACGCTGGGCATGGTTGCGCCGATCAGTACGATGAACGGGGCTTTCTTCACGCCACGGTTTTTCGCGCTGTCGTTGGAGTTGGTCGATAAGACCGAAAGGGAGGATTGCAGGCGTGCGGCGAATTCGCGCGACTCGTCGATCTTTTCCTTCAGCGCGATTTTGTTGACCAGATCCTGCAGGTTGTAAACGGAAGATTCCGCCGTCGCGTTTTCACGCGAAGCGAGTTCCATGGCGCTCTTCGACGTGGTGAAGTTAAGCACGTAGGTTTCGACGCCTGCCGCCGAACGGTAGGGCGACGAGTTCGCGTGAATCGAAAGAAAGAGATCGGCCTTGCGCTCATTGGCCATGCGTGTGCGGTCTTCAAGGCCGATGTAGGTATCGTCGTGGCGCGTGTAGACAACTTCGCTGCCCAGTCGCTCTTCGAGCAGTGCGCCGAGGCGCCGCGTGACGTCAAGCGTCAAATCTTTTTCGAGGAAACCGGAAGGACCGTGCGTACCCACGTCGTGGCCGCCGTGGCCGGCGTCGAGGACGACGCGCCCCATCTTCAGGCCAAGCGCGCGGGTAAGGCCGCGGTCGCCGCGCTTGGCGGGAACGGCTTCACGCGTGGGACCGGTTTCTTTCTGGGGTTCCGGAACTGTCTTTGGCGCACTCAGCTTGGCGACGACGTCGCGCGGCGCGGATTCGGGGCGCACGGGTTCCGCAACGGTTGGCTCGGCTGGTTTCGGCGCAGTTGCACTTTCGGCGATTTCGGTTCTTGCAAGCGGCGCGGGGACGGCTATGGGTGCGCTGATGGGAGGCTCTGCGAGGGCGCGTACGGGAGCGATTTCGCGAGGCTGTGCCTTGCCCGCTGTGGCCACTTCGGCGCGCACGGGTTCTGGCGTGGGAGGTGCGGCCGGGCCTAACGGTAAAACGGGGCTTGCAGGAGCGGGCTCGGCTTTCGCTGCGCGCTTTCCCTTTTTCGATCGCGATTCGGAAGCGGCTATTATTTCCGATTTGTCCGTCTTCGCGGCCTTCTCTGGCTTATCTGCCTTCGCCAGCTTTTCCGTTTTCTCCGCGATGGCTTCGGGCTGCGGCGCTCTTGCTACGGGCTGTTCTTCGACGGAGGGCGTGGGCTGCACGAGTTTCGTGCCACCAGTAACGCTAGGCGATTGCGGCGGCGCGGGTTTGTCTTTGGAGCGTAACTCGACGACCAGGCGGTCCGGAGTGGAAAGATGCGACGCCGTGGAGGAGACGGGCTGGGCCAGGTCCATCACGACGCGGGTGACGCCGGAGGTGACTTCGGCCACGCGGATCTGCTGCACCAGCGCGTCGCCCACCGCTATAGTTTGCATCCCTTTGCGAACCATGGAGGGGGTGGCGCCGTGGATGTCGAAGAAGACGCGTTCGGGGTTCGTGAGGCGGTCGGATTTGTACGTGAAATCAGACGAGACTTCGATGGAGATGCGCGTCACATCACCGAGCGACCAGAAGCGCACTTCGGTGACACGCGCGGTATCGGCGGCGAAACCCGTGTGCGCACAGAGCAGAGCCGCTACGGCGACAAGCATCGCCGCGCGGAACTTACTCGGTCGCGGTTCGAAGAGAAAGTCTCCCGCTCTCATCGATGAATTGCTCCAGCTTCGGATGCTTCTCTACAGGCGCTGCCGGCTCTTGGGCGGCCTTTTCTTGCGATGGACGGGCCTGTTGCTTCGCTACGTTCGCTTCTTTCTCCGCGTCCTGGGCGCGATGGGCGGCGCGATAGCGGGCCGCGACGCGTTCCACATAAGCTTGTGTCTCAGGATACGGCGGAATCTGCTTAAAGCGATCGACGGATCCAGGGCCGGCGTTATAGGCCGCAAGCGCCAGGCGATCGTCTTTGTACACGCTCTGCAGATACTTCAGGTATTTCACGCCGGCTTCAATGTTTTGCGCTTCGTCGAAGCTATTGCCCACGCCCAGCATGCGCGCGGTGGAAGGCATCAACTGCATCAGGCCTTCCGCGCCTTTGGGCGACATGGCGTAACGGTTATAAGCGCTTTCCTCTTGAATAACCGAATGAACCAGGAGAGGATCGACGCCGTTGGCGCTCGCGCTCTTTTCGACGAGGTCCTTAATCTTGGATGGGGCCTGCGGCGCCGGGGCATTGGCCGCCGACGCAGGCAGATTGGTGGCGCGGTCGAGCACGGTTCGCGTAAGCTTGCCCGTGCGGCGGTCAACGCGGACCACAGACACTTTTCCCTGTGAAGCCGGAGCCGACAAAAGCGGCGAAACGGCAGCCGTGTCTGCAGCGCGCATGGGGGAGGCGGCCAGCATAACCAACAATACTAAAGAACAAATATACACCGTTTTGTTTTCCCTTACCAGCCGGTATCCGTTGTCCTGTCTGCAGGTTACTACCATCTTGGCGATGCTTGTTACCATCTTCTCATGGACGGAGGCCAAGCGAGCTTGAACGGAGGCCAGCCAATTTTGTCCACAAGCCGCTGGAACTCGCGCGCAGGATTCGTCCTCACCGGTGGGCATAGCGCACGGATGGGGCGCGATAAAGCGTTGCTCGATGTGGGCGGAAGCACTTTGGTGGGGCAAATCGCCGAGCGCGTTTGCGGCGCTGCCGGAAACGTCACACTGGTGGGGGGCGCCGGACGGTACGAGAGTTTGGGCTACGCGGTTCTGCCTGATGTGATTGAAAACATTGGCCCCATGGGTGGGTTGCTCACGGTGCTGCGGCATTCCGGGGCAGAATGGAACTTGGTGGTTGCTTGCGACATGCCGACTGTCACCGCGGAATTCCTGCGGGAATTGCTGGATGCCGCCGAGGCGAGCGGCGCCGGGTGTGTGGTCCCCGAGACAAAGGGCGGACGGCATCCTTTGTGCGCGGTGTATCATCGCCGGGTGCTTCCGGCCCTGGAACAGGCAATTGATCATAAACTTCTCAAAATGCGTGACTTCCTAAAAACTATCGGTGCTCAATCCTGGCCGGCGTCTGACGAACGGTTGCTTCAAAACATCAATACTCCCGCCGAATGGATGGCCCGATGAGCGAACACTACATCGAGTTCCGCAATGTATATAAGACGTTTGACTACCCCGTTTTAGCCGATGTCAATTTTCATGTGGATGCGGGGCAGACACTGGCGATCATCGGGCGAAGCGGCGTCGGTAAGTCGGTGAGCCTGGGGCACATCATGGGTTTCATTAAGCCCGATTCGGGCAACGTATTCGTTTCCTATGAAGACACGTCAGGCTTTAGCGAAGCGGATTGGCGCAAGGTCCGCAAAAAGGTGACGATGGTGTTCCAGTCCGGCGCGTTGTTCGACTCGCTGACGGTGGGTGAAAACATTCTGTTTTCACTGGAGTTGCGCGACGATTACAACGCGCAGAACAAAGAAGACGTGGTGGAAGGGCTGCTCGGCATGGTCGGGTTGCTCGATTGCATGGAGTTGTACCCGAACGATTTATCCACCGGCCAGCGGCGTGCCGTGGCTATCGCGCGCGCGCTTGCGTTCCAACCCGAGTGCATTCTTTACGACGAACCCACGACGATGGTGGACCCGATCATGAGCGAAGAACTGGGTGACCTGATGCTCCGCCTGAAGCGGCAATTGCATCTGACGAGTATTGTGGTGACGCATGATCTGGATCTGATGCGGAAGGTGGCGGATAACGTCGTGGTATTGCAGGCAGGGAAGGCTGTATACTTTGGGCCCGTGCACGGTCTGAAAGATTCCGACCATCCGCACATTCAGGAATTTCTGGAGAATGACCGCGTCAGTTAAGCGCCGCCCAATCTTTAAAATTATTGATTCCTCAAATTCGGCTGCGGGACAATAACGTTGATGTGTAAGTTCTTGTTCGCAGCGTGGCTCGTGTTTGGATCGGTCGCGATGGCGCAGACTCCTGCGGAGGCGCCCGCCAGCAGCCCAGCCCCGAAGCAGGAGGCCGCGGATACGACGGGCGATGGATCGGCCGAGGAACCGGAGGCCACCGGGACGCCCGCTGCGGAGCAGACGCGGGGGGCAGGGCAGAATCTGCTGGGGCAGACGGACACGGCGCGCGGCGAGGGTCGGCGGAACGAGAACGTCCAGATCACGCTGGTGGATAACAACGCGGCTCGCGAAAGCAGCCAGCGTCTTGGTCCGACGGCGACGATCATCGACGAATTCCGGGTGGAGCGCGGCTATTTTTCAGCGGAGTACGGCAACGCTACGCGCGGGCCCATTCATGCGCAACCGCAGAGGGGTGCAGGAATCCACGGCAACGTTTTCTGGAACCACAACAACAGCATTTTTAGTGCGCGCTCGTTCTTTCAAGTGGGATCGGTGCAGCCGGCCAGGCAGAATCAGTTCGGCGCGGGTTTGAACACCGGACTCTGGAAGGGAGCGTTCTTCTCCTTCAATGGCACCGAAGACATCAACCGCGGCGTGGTGAACGGGAATGCGCTCATTCTGCTACCGAACGAACGGACGGCGCTGGTGACAGACCCGGCGGCGAGGAAGATCGTGCAGGGGTGGATTGATGCGTATCCGAATGTGGCTCCGAACCGGCCGGATATCACATCTCATGCGCTGAATACGAATAGTCCGCAGTCGGTGGATACAACGTTTACGAACGGCCAGTTGAATCAGAAGATCGACGACCGCAATACGCTGGTGGCGCGTTACGGGTACACGGCGCAAAGAGTGGACGCGTTTCAATTCGTGACGGGTCAGAATCCGGACACAAGGAACAAATCGCACACGGCGCGTCTGACCTGGGACCGCATTTGGAGCGAGAAAACATCGGGCGATTTTTCCATTGGCTTCGATCGCCAGGCGGTGCTGCTGGTGCCGGGGCCGGGAGCGGTGGGGCCGTTGTACATCAATGGTCTGACCAACTTGGGTCCGGCGAATAACATTCCCATTGACCGCAGAATCAACCAATTCCGCGGCAGCGGATCGTTGCAGGCGTTGCGAGGCAGGCATACGTGGACGCTGGGCGGGTCGATCAACCGGGTGCAATATAACGGCGATGAGCAAGACGGCGCGCGTCCGGTGTGGACGATCCGTGATGATTTCGGCAACAGTGCCATCGACAACTTGCGGCTGGGCAAGCCGTACCAGTTGGGTGTTGCGTTCGGCGATTCGTATCGGGGCTATCGCAATTGGGAACTGCTTGGATTTGCGGGCGATCACTGGACGGTGAACGACCGCCTCACGCTGAACTACGGCATCCGGTGGGAGCCGGTGACCAAGCCTTCGGAGATTCGCAACCGTAGTAGTTTGGCCTATGCCTCGGATTGGAACAACGTGGCGGGCAACGGCGGCTTTGCGTACCGGCTTGGACACAACACCGGTGTGTTCCGGGCGGCGTACGGCGTGATGTTTGGGCAGATTTTTCCAGCCACGTATGGGCAGGACCGTTGGAACAAGCCGTATTATCAAAGGCTGACGCTGGATGCGCCGGATCTGACGAATCCCTTTGCCGGGTTAACGCCGGCGCAGTTGGATCCGGCCAGAGACGCGCACGGAATGTGGCTGGATACCAGCCCCGCGTTGGCGACGCCGTATTCGTATCAATACAACGCGAGTTGGGAAAAGGAACTGCACGCGGGATGGAAGGTGCAGGTGGGGTATGTGGGGAGCCGATCGCACAAGTTGTTCCAGACGTGGGTGTTGAATCGCGCTCAATTTGTCGAAGGGATCGCTTTCACCAGCGCGACGATCGGTCTGCGGCGTCCGGATCAAACGACGGCGGAACATTTTTACACGGGCAATTTCTCGCGCGCCTATTACGATGCGGGACGGATGAGCCTGATCATTCCGCGGTGGAAAGGTTTGACGCTGAATACCTCGTACTGGTGGAGCAAGGCCATTGATCTGGGCGGCGACTATGTGACGACCGGCGCCGGAACGGAGCGCTTTAACATCGGCGGGCAGAACGAGACGAACGTCCAAAACGACATGAAGGGACTGAGCGGCTTCGATCAGCCGCACGCGTTCATGCTGCAGGCGAGTTGGGACACGGGGCGGAGCCACCGGGGCATTCTTTCGTGGGCCACGCGCAATTGGAATGTCTCCGGCGTGTATCTGCTGAAATCGGGCACGCCGTTCACGGTGACCAGCGGATCGGACGCGCCGGGATTCGGCAATTCCGATGGCGTGAACATTGATCGCCCGGTGGTGGTGGATCCAAGCGTTCTGGGGCGGACGATCGGTGACCCAGGAACCTCCAGGCAATTGCTGCCGAAATCGGCGTTCCGGTTTTTTAGCGCTCCTGCGGAGATGTCCGGCAACCTGGGCCGTAACACGTTTCGTAAAGGAAGAATTGCGAACTTGAATGCGTCTTTGGCGCGCACTTGGACGATGCCGAACGACTTTCAAGTGACATTCCGAGCCGAGTCGATCAACCTGACGAACACGGCGCAGTTCGCGGACCCAGGCTCGACGCTTGCCTCGCCAAACTTCGGGCAGATAACGAACACTTTGAACGACGGCCGCACGTTCCGGTTCCTGCTGCGGCTGTCGTTTTAAATTCCAAGCCGATACGCCAAACGGCAAGCCGTCCGTCCGGTTGATCGCGCTTATGACGGTACGCGACAATGGAACGGCATGCTGAGACTGCTGTGCCTGTTGGCGATGTGGTTGTCCTATACCGGGCTGGCAGTGGCTCAGGAACCCGCCACCGCGGCCCCAGAGACCAGATCCGAAAAAACGGACACTGCCGACATATCTGAAGATGGCTCCGCCGATGAAGGCGAGGAGCATACGCATCTCCGCGAAGAAGCTACGGAAACAGCCGAGCCGCAGACAACCGGCCGCGCGGCGGGCGAGAATCTGCTGGGGCAAGTGGACACGGCGCGCGGCGAAGGCAGGCGAAACGAAAACGTTCAGATCAACCTTGTAGATAACAATGCGGCGCGCGATAGTGCGCAGCGTGTTGGTCCCACGGCGACCATCGTGGATGAGTTCCGCGTGGAGCGCAGCTACTACTCGGCCGAATATGGCAACGCGGGACGGGGATTGATTCATGCGCAGACGCAGCGCGGCACCGGTATCCACGGCAACGTCTCCTGGAATCACGGTAATAGTGTCTTTACAGCGCGCTCCTTTTTTCAGGCGGGTCCTGTACAGCCCGCGCGTCAGAATCAGTTTGGGGCGGGATTAAATGCGGGCCTGTGGAAGGGCGCGTTCTTTTCGTTCAATGGCACGGGTGACCTCAACCGCGGCAATGTGAACGGCAATATTCTGATCCCGCTTCCAGAGGAGCGCGTGGTGCTAGCGACGGATCCGGCGGTGCGCAAGATTGTGCAGAGCTGGATGGACGCGTATCCGAATGTCGCGCCGAACCGGCCCGACATTGCCGCGCGAGCATTGAATGCCAATAGCCCGCAGCTGACGAATACGATCTTTTCGAACGGACAGTTGAATCAGAAGATCGGCGGGCGGGATACATTGGTGGCTCGCTACGGATTCACGGGTCAGGATGTGGATGCGTTCCAGTTCCTGAAGGGGCAGAATCCCAACACCCACAACAAATCTCACACGGCGCGGCTGACTTGGGATCGCGTATGGGATCCGTCGACGACGGGTGATTTTTCGATCGGCCTGGACCGCACGGGCGTGCTGCTGGTTCCGACGGCGGACGCCGTTGGGCCGGTGTACATCAATGGATTGACGACGATTGGACCGCAGAACAATATTCCGGTGAATCGCGCGATCAACAATTTCCGTGCGAATGCTTCGGTGCAGGCTCGCCGCGGGCGGCATACTTGGACGTTCGGCGGTGGCGGGACGCGCGTCTACTACAACGGCGATGAGCCCGATGGAGCTCGGCCGGTTTGGACGATTCGCGAGGACTTCGGCAATCCCTCGATTACGAATATGCGCTTGGGCCGGCCGTATCAGTTGAGCAAAGGATTCGGTGACAGCTATCGCGCCTATCGGAACTTTGAGTTCCTTGGATTCGCGGGCGACCATTTTCAGGTGAACGACCGCCTGACGCTTTCCTACGGAACTCGGTGGGAGCCGGTAACGAAACCGACCGAGCAGAACAACCGGTTTGGAATCGATATGGATTCCGATTGGAATAACATCGGCGGCAATTTCGGTGCTGCATATCGATTGGCTCGCGGCGGACAGAGTATGGGTGTCCTGCGCGGCGCGTATGGCGTGATGTTTGGGCAGATTTTTCCATCCACGTATGGGCAGGACCGGCTGAATCCGCCGTATTATTCGCGCATTAATTTGAACGCTCCGAATATGACGGACCCATTCGCTGGATTGACGCCGGCGGATTTGGACCCGGCGCAAAAGGCGCGCGGCATGTTGTTCGATGTATCGCCCGCGCTGGCGACGCCGTACTCCTTCCAGTACAACGTGAGTTGGGAAGCGGAAGTGCATCCAGGGTGGCGCGTGCAGGTGGGCTATGTGGGAAGCCGTTCGGTGAAGCTATTCCAGACGTTTATCCGCAATCGGGCGCGATACGTCGAAGGTATTCCGTATACGACGTCAACGGTAAATCAGCGGCGGCCGGACCCGACCGTGAACGATCACTTCTACACGGGCAATTTTTCGCGAGCCTATTACAATGCGGCTCGTATCGGGCTGACAGTTCCGCGCTGGCACGGAATTACGCTGAGCACGTCGTATTGGCGCAGCCACGCGACGGACTTGGGCGCGGACTATGTGACCACGGGCGCGGGCAATGAGCGCTTCGGCAACGCCGGCCAAACGGGAGAAAATGTGCACGAAGACATGAAGGGCAACAGCAGCTTCGATCAGCCGCACGCTTACATGCTGCAGGCGAGCTACGACACGGGACGCCGCAACGCCGGGATGTTTTCATCGTTTGTGCGAAATTGGACGATTTCCGGCGTGTATTTGCTGAAGTCGGGAACGCCGTTCAATATCACTACCGGCGCGGATGGCCCGGGATTAGGCAACGTTGACGGAACCAACGGTGACCGGCCGATGGTGTTGGATCGCAGCGTGATCGGGCGCACCATCGGGAACCCAGGAAATGCACAGGACCTGCTGCCGAAATCGGCGTTCCGGTTTATCAATGCTCCGCAGGAGTTCGCCGGCGATCTTCCGCGCAATGCCTTCCGCAAGGGGCGTATCGCGAACCTGAACGCTTCGATCAGCCGCACCTGGACGATCTGGAACGATTACCAAATCCTGTTCCGCGCGGAATCGATCAACTTCACCAATACGCCGCAGTTTGCAGAGCCGAACAACTCGCTTGCTTCTCCTGCGTTCGGGCAGATCACGAACACGCTGAATGATGGGCGGACATTCCGGTTTAATTTGCGGGTATCGTTCTAGAAGCGTCCGGCGAGAGGCAGCGATATACTGAAATTCATGGTTCGCCGCGAAATTGAGATCGACGAAGCGACTGACCAAGTCCTGACGGAATTGGCGTCGGAATACCACGGGAACCTTGGACAGGCCCTAGCGGATCTTGTCTACGGCCGCGCCGGGGTCGAATCATTCGCAGAAGGAAGTGAAGCCGCACTGGCGGAACGACTCCGGATGATGCGCAATACCGCCGAGAACGATTTTCGCGCAGGCCGCGGAATCGCGTGGGAAGACGTTAAATCTCGCAACGGCTTGTGAGGATTCTATTCGCTCCTGAGGCCGCTGAGGCCTTTCACCAACTGCCGGAATCGGCGAAACGGAAGGCTGCGATTTCGATCGATCTGCTTCTCCGCCACCCAAGTCTTTACCCGATTCGAAGGCGAGGCATCATGCGAGGATACCGTTATTTCGTCGCGGACCGGTTCCTGATCTATTACAAAGTAAGCTCCGCCGAGATTCGCGTGAGCTCGATCCTTCCGGGCATGATGCAAAAGGCCTGAGTCCGTCTGTCCGAGGCCCCCGTTTGGTAAAATTAAACTTCACCCCGCAGAGGAGCATGCTTGGCCGCGCCGCCGTCTAGAATCGTTGCGATTTACCCTGGTTCGTTTGATCCCATTACAAACGGTCACCTTGATTTGATTCAGCGCGGCAGCCAACTGGCGGACCGGCTGATTGTTGCCGTGCTTGAGAACCGCCGGAAGCAGACTCTTTTTTCCGTCGCTGAGCGCGTCGAGATGTTGACGGAAGTGGTGAAGCCGTACCCGAACGTTGAGGTCGGCTACTTTCACGGCCTGCTGGTGGATTACGTCAAGGAGCGCGGAGCGAATTTCATCCTCCGCGGTATCCGCGCGATTTCCGACTACGAGTATGAGCTGCAGATCGCGCACATGAACCGGCGCTTGAGTCCGGGCGTCGAAACGGTTTTTTTGATGGCGGGCGAGGCATATTCGTTCATCAGTTCGAATCTGGTGAAGGAAGTGGTTTCGCTAGGCGGCAAGGTGGAAGGCATGGTGCCTCCGCTGGTTGAGGAACGCCTGAAGCGGCTGATGGCCGCGCCCAAGTAAGATTTCGCGGCACAGGCCGCAGACAAAAGGGAGCAAAATGCAAACGATGCAAGCACTAGCCGAGAGGATCTCGCTGATCAGCGTGTCTTCCACGATGAAGGTGGCCGCCGATGCCGACAAGCTCCGGCGCGAAGGCAAAGACGTTGTCGATTTCGGAGCCGGCGAGCCGGATTTCCCGACGCCGCAGCACATCAAGCAGGCCGCGATTGACGCGATCAACGCGAACTTTACCAAGTACACGAACACGGCGGGAACCGAAGAACTGAAACAAGCGGTGTGCGACGCGCACTCGCGCAACTACGGCACTTCTTACAACACGAAAGAGTGCATCGTCACAGTTGGCGGCAAGCACGGGATCTTTGGCTTGACGCAGGCGCTGCTGGATCCGGGCGATGAGTGCATCATCCCGGTTCCGTATTGGGTGACCTACAAGGACGTCGTGAACTTCGCCGGCGGCAAGTGCGTGTTCGTTGAAACCGACGAAGACAAGGGCTTCGATTTGCAGGCGTCGATGATTGAGAAGGCTATCACTTCGAAGACGAAGATGATTATTCTCAATTCGCCCTCGAATCCGAGCGGCGCAGTGGCCGATCGCGAAGAGCTGAACAAAGTGATCGCCATCGCGAAGGACAGAAACATCTGGGTGATCACCGACGAGTGCTATGACCGCTTCCTGTATGACGCCGAGCCGTATTCACTGGCGACGCCTGCGTTGAAGGATACGGTCATTGTTGCCGGTTCGCTTTCGAAGACGTACTCGATGACCGGCTGGCGTATCGGTTTCGTGCTGGGTCCGGCGGCGGTTGTCGGTGGCATCGGTAAGCTACAGAGCCACTCGACCTCGAACCCGACGTCGATCGCGCAAAAGGCCGCTGTCGAAGCGTTGCGTGGGCCGCAGGCGTGCGTCGGCGAAATGCTGGCCGAGTTCAAGAACCGCCGCGATTACGTGATCGGCCGGTTGAAAGCCATGCCGGGTGTCAAGGTACAGGTTCCGCAGGGCGCGTTCTATGCTTATCCGAACGTAAGCTGCGCGTTCAAGAACGGCATCGGCAGTTCACTGCAGTTTGCCGAAAAGCTGCTGGCGGAAGAGTTCGTGGCAGTGGTTCCCGGCGAAGCCTTCGGCACCACGGACCATGTCCGCATCTCGTATGCGACTTCGATGAAGGAACTGGAGCGCGGCCTGGACCGCATCCAGCGCTTCATCGCAGCTCGTGCGTGATGGCCGCTGCCGACCGCATTCGGGTCCGTCGATAATGAAAACGAATGGAGTGGGGACAGAGCCTTCTGTCCCCTTTTTCTATCCACATGAGACTTTGGAATATAGGGCCGGTTTTTCAAGAGCGCGTGTGGGGAGCGACGAAGCTACAGCCGTGGTTTCCGAACTCGTCGAAGAAGATGGGGGAGGTGTGGTTTCAAGAGCCCGATTCTCCCATTCTCATCAAGTTTTTGTTCACCACGGAAAATCTTTCGGTGCAGGTGCATCCCGATGACGGCTATGCGCGCGAGCACCACGATTCGCCAGGAAAGACCGAGATGTGGCACGTTTTGGGGGCCGAGCCCGGAGCGAAAGTCGCCGCCGGATTTCGCGAGCCCGTGACTCGAGCCCAACTGAAGGAAGCGGCGCTTTCGGGTGAGATCATGAATTTGCTGGAATGGTTTGACGCTTCGGCCGGAGATACGTTCTTCATTCCCGCGGGCACCGTACATGCGATTGGCGCTGGCTTGACGATATGCGAAATACAGCAAAAATCGGACGTAACGTATCGTATTTTCGATTATGGACGCGGCCGGGAACTGCATCTGGACCACGCGTTGCATGTTTCGAAGCTGGACCGCTGCCAGCCGCGCGCGAACATGCCGGTAGCTTGTCCGTATTTCGCGGCGAACCGGCTGACAACAGAAGGCTACTCGTTGCAGTTGGTGACGGCGCCGTATCAGACGCTGGTCATGCTGGGCGGAGAAGGTAAGCTGGGCGGTCATGATGTGAAGCCCGGCCAAGTTTGGCGACACGCGAACACGTTCCTCCCGATTCCAACCACTGCGGGTCTGGACATTCTGCACGTTTGCCGACCGCATCTCGAGGACGATAGCGAATAGCCGCGAAACGAAGCACGGTTGACCGGTGGATAGATTGGATTTCGATGCACTACATCAGCACACGCGGTGAAGATCGCGGCAGCAAGTTTACGGATATTCTGCTCGGTGGATTGATGACCGATGGCGGACTGGCGATGCCGTCTTCCTATCCTCAATTGAGCCATGCGGAATTGTTGGCGATGCGTCCGATGAGCTACGCGGATCTCGCATTCGCGCTGCTCTCGCGTTTTGCCAGCGACATTCCCTCCGGCGATTTGAAGGCCATCATCGACCGCACCTACACGGCGCAGGTGTACCGCAATGTTCGCGCCGATGAGGATGCGTCTCAGATCACTCCGGTGCGCACGCTGGAGACCGGACTGCATCTTCTGGCGCTTTCGAACGGGCCGACGCTTGCTTTTAAAGATATTGCGATGCAGTTGCTCGGCGGGCTGTTTGAGTATGCGCTCGCGAAGACGGGGCAGTCGCTGAATATTCTGGGCGCGACCAGCGGAGATACGGGATCGTCAGCAGAATATGCGATGCGCGGCAAACGTGGCATCCGCGTGTTCATGTTGTCGCCGCACGGCAAGATGAGCGCATTCCAAACGGCGCAGATGTTCAGCTTGCAGGATCCGAACATCTACAATCTGGCGGTGCGCGGCGTGTTCGACGATTGTCAGGATATCGTCAAAGCGGTCTCGAACGATCACGCGTTTAAGGCGCAGTACCGCATCGGCACGGTGAATTCCATCAACTGGGCTCGCGTGACGGCGCAGGTGGTCTATTACTTCAAGGCGTACTTCGCGGTGGCGAAGGAAGTGGGAGAGCCCGTGAGTATGTCGGTTCCTTCCGGCAACTTCGGCAACATCTGTGCGGGTCACATTGCGCGCATGATGGGGCTGCCGATTCACAAACTCATCTTGGCGACGAACGAAAACGATGTACTGGATGAATTCTTCCGCACGGGCGTCTACCGGCCGCGCGGAACTGCGGAGACCCGCCAGACGTCCAGCCCTTCGATGGATATTTCGAAAGCGTCCAACTTTGAGCGCTTTGTCTTTGATCTGGTGGGTCGAGATGCCGCGAAGTTGCGCGAGCTGTGGACGACGCTCGAACGGACGGGTTCGTTCGATATTTCAAAAACACCGCTGTTTGCGGAACTGCCGAAGTTCGGATTCGTCTCGGGCTGCAGTACGCACGCAGACCGATTAACGACAATTCGCCGCGTGTACGAGAAGTACAACCTGATGGTCGATACGCACACCGCCGATGGGATCAAAGTCGGGCTCGAACACCGTGAATCCGGCGTGCCGCTAGTGTGCCTGGAAACGGCTCTGCCCACCAAGTTCGCCGAGACGATTCGCGAGGCGCTGGGGCGCGATCCGGATCGCCCGGCGGGCTTTGAACATATCGAATCGCTGCCGCAGCGGTTTGAGGTGGTGAACCCGGACGCCTCGGTGGTGAAGGAATACATCGCCAACCATGCTCCGGAATGCGCGGCGCCTGCGGCTGCTCGATAGGGCGGCTCGCACTCAGTAGACAATAGAAAAAGTGCTGCTCGAACTCCCACCCGTCATCACCCGCGTCGTCACGGGCCTCCGCGAGGCTGGCTTCCGCGCGTTTGTTGCCGGTGGAGCCGTGCGCGATGTGCTGCTGGGGACGCCGCCCAAGGATATCGATGTTGAGGTCTACGGGATCTCGTACGATCGCTTGGCGCATTTCCTGCAACAGTACGGGCGCGTGGATCTGGTGGGGAAGAGCTTCGGCGTGGTGAAGTTTACGGCGGCCGATGCGGAAACGTGCGACTTCAGCCTGCCGCGCCGCGATAGCAAAACGGGGCGTGGGCACCGGGATTTCCTCGCCGAGTTCGACGAATCGATTACGCCCAAGGAAGCGGCATTGAGAAGAGATTTCACGATCAATGCGCTGTCATTTGATCCCGAGCGGGGCGAAGTGCTCGATTTCTTCGGCGGCCAGCAGGATTTGCAGAATCGGGTTCTACGCGCGACGAGCGATGCGTTTTCCGAGGACCCGCTGCGCGTCCTGCGCGGCATGCAGTTCGCCTGCCGCTTTGATTTGAAGCTGGATGAAAAGACGGCGGAGATGTCGCGGGCCATCGCTGGCGAGTACGACACGCTTCCCAAAGAGCGCGTGGCCGAAGAGTTCATGAAGTGGGCGGTGAAGAGCGTCCGCCCCGGCCGCATTTTGGAATACCTCACGCAGACGGGCTGGATTGCACATTTTCCCGAAATCCGCAAACTGGCGGGAGTTCCACAAGATCCCACGTGGCATCCCGAGGGCGACGTGGGCACGCACACCATGCACGTGGTGGACGCCGCGGCCAGAATCGCCCTGCGTGAGCAACTGGGTGCCGATGCGCGCGCCGTGCTGATGTTCGCCTCGCTCGCTCACGATTTCGGCAAACCCGCGACCACGGAACTGCGCGATCGGGACGGCAAGATGCGCTGGACGTCCTGGGGACATGAGCCTCTGGGCGGGCCGATCGCCCGTCAGTTCCTCACGCGCATCGGGATCAAAAGCACGATTGTCGAACAGGTGGTGCCGATGGTGGAGAATCACCTGACGCATCACAACACGGGCGCGGAAGTATCGCGTCGCGCGGTGCGTAGGCTCGCGATGCGGCTGGCTCCAGCGAGCATCGAGCAGTTGATTTTGTTGATTGAAGCAGACGCGTCGGGGCGTCCTCCGCGGCCCACGGAACTGCCTTCCGAAGCGGGGCGCATACTCGAAGCCGCGCGCGCCGAGGCGGTGGCGAAGGAGCCAATGCCTCCGCTGATCCTGGGGCGCCACGTGCTGCCCTTTTTCGACAACCGCCCTGGAAGACACATCGGCGAGGTCACCAGGGCTGCGTATGAAGCACAGGTGGATGGGGCATTTTCCACGGAAGAAGAAGCGCTCCTCTGGCTGGCGGATTACTTCATCGACGCGCGCAGGGCGATTCAGTAAGCGCTATTATTTGTCGAAGGCAAGTCGCCGCGGGAGTACTCGCGAGATGGCATAGCCTGCGCACAACACAGTGATCCACAGAACCGGATACCGGTAACGGGCGTCATTGTTCGTCAGATAGTAGGGAAGCGCATACAACGCGGGCGCCGCAAAGAATACCCACAAGGAAGGATTCCCGCGGATCGCGAGCAACGCAAGGCCGATCCACGACAGCACGGTAACGGTCCACACCGAGCGGGACGAAAGCGGTAAGGGCTCTCGAATCGGGAACCAGAAGCGTTGCACCCGCAACGCGGTCAGGCGCAGGAATTCGGCGCGATGTGTGGTGATCCACGCTTGTGCGATGGATTGCCGGTTGCGGTTATATTCGGCTTCACCAAGCTGGCGAACCAAACGCGCTTCCTCCACGTTGCTGTTCGGGTGCGGCATGTTCGGATTCAGCGTGAAGTTCTCCATGTACGTGGGGCCCGCGCCGTCGCGGTTTGAGACGTACAACTCCAGGCCGAAGTTGTCGCGCAGCGGGACCAGTTTATGCAGCACGAGATAATTGCGGATCGTCCACGGCGTCAGCGTGAGTACGAGAATGCCACCACCGGCAATGGCAAGCCGTGTTACGCGGGCGAGCGGCGCCCGGCGCAAAATAAAGGCGCACCAAACGGCGATGGGTACGATGATAGTCGGGTTGAACAACATCAATACGCCCGCAGCCGCGCCGGTAAGGAGATCCGCCGTGACGGATGCCGCCGGGAGCTTTCGTGTTGCTACGCAAAGAAGCGCGAAGCCGCAGCTGACGGTGAGGGCGTCCCACTGCGCCCACATAAGATTCAGAGGCAATGCGATGAAGAGTACGGCGGCAACGATGCCCGGTTTTCGCTCGCCGAAGACGTGCTCGGATATGGCCGGCAAGCACGCGATCATCAGGCCCTGCACGATCACGTTCCAGATCACCAGCCAGATGGAAAACGCAAACATGCTTCCGCTGAGCCGGATCATCGTTGCCATGAGGAACGGATACAGGGGCGCGACGTGCGCGGTGAGTCCGGTAGGAAATGAGTGATAGGGATTGCCGAAAATTCCCTGTGCGGCCAGCGTGCGCGCGACATTCAGGGACTCCGGCCCTGGGCCCATGCCCGCGTCCGGGGCCATCGCGAAATAGCCCGCTGTCGATACTGCGCCCAAAACAAACAGCAGCGTGGAGAGCCCCAGCAGGCTAAGCGGCCGACGGGAAGAATTGGTACGGGCAGAGGAAGACTCGGCTGCCTTCGGCTCCGCTGTTTCGGCAAAAACGTTTGTCCCGCTGGCCATGGAATATCTTTGCGGGCGGACGCACTCCGCCCTGCTCTAACCATCGACGTGATGCGCGCCCGGCTATAGGCCCGTTCGGCGAATTGGCGCGCGGAGCAGGCCGCCTTCCCCGGCTACAATGGTGTTCAAATGCGGGTTTCTCTCGTTTTTGCGATAACGCTTGCATCCGCAAGCGGCCTGATGGCCCAGAAAAAGCCGTTCGATGTCGAAACGATGCTCAAGATCCAACGGATCGGCGAACCGGCTCTTTCGCCCGACGGCAAATTGGTCGCTTTCACGGTGCAGACGCCAGAGGTGGAGAAAAATACGCGTCCGAAGCACGTTTATGTAGTGCCGATCGAGGGTGGCGCCCCTCGCCAGTTGACGCGCGACGGCGGCAACAATGAGCGCCCCCGCTGGTCGCCGGATTCGAAGCATATTTATTTTGTCTCCGATCGCCCAGGCGCCGCTCCGAATGGCACCCCCCAAATATGGAGGATGGACGCAAACGGCGCGAACGCGCGCCAGATCACGAAGCTCCCGACGGAAGCGAGCGGCGTGCTGGTTTCGCCCGACGGCCAGAAGATCGTATTTCAGTCGAGCGTTTATCCCGAATGCGACAGCGTCACGGGCATTTTCGATGAGGGCTGCAACAAGAATCACCTGGACGCGGATGCGAAAAGCCTGGTGAAGGCGCGCGTGTACACGTCGCTTCTTTTTCGTCACTGGACTCAGTGGCAAAACCAGCGGCGGAATCATTTGCTCGCGGCGAATGCCGATGGCACGGAAATTCGGGATCTAACTCCGGGCAATCGCGACGTGCCGCCATTCTCGCTCGGCGGTCCCGAAGGCTATGCGATCTCGCCGGACTCCAATGAGCTCGCATTCACCATGAACGCCGATCCGCAGCCCGCGACGAGCACCAATGTGGATATCTACACCGTGCCGCTTGCCGGCGGCGAGGCGAAGAAGATCACCATTAGTCCGGGCGCCGATGACGGCCCGCAGTATTCGCCGGATGGGAAGTATCTTGCGTTCCGGACGCAATTTCGCGCGGGCTATGAAGCAGACCGCTACCGTTTGCAGGTGCTGGAGCGCGCGTCCGGCAAGACCGCGAACTTGACGGAGACGCTGGATCGGTGGGTGGGGAGCTTCACGTGGTCGCCGGATTCCACGCGGCTCTTCTTCACCGCGGAGGATCGCGGCCGGACCGGATTGCAGATGATCGCAGTGACGGGTGGAGGTATTCGCAACATCATTAACGGCGCGTCCTCGGTGGATGAAGTGCAGTTCACCGCGGATGGCCGCACGATGATTTATACCGAGGCCAGCGGTTCGCGTCCCACGGAAATTTTCCGCGCGGCGAGCGGCGGGGGTGCGCCGGTAGCTCTGACTCGGCTAAATGACAACTTACTGAATGGCGTGACGCTTACGCCTCTCGAAGAGTTGTGGGTGGATAGCCCGGACAAGTCCCGTGTGCATTCGTTCGTAGTGAAGCCGGCCAATTTTGCAGCAGGGAAAAAGTATCCCGTTCTGTTTCTTCTGCACGGCGGGCCGCAGGGAGCCTGGGGAGAGGCGTGGTCGTATCGCTGGAATCCGCAGGTGTTCGCGGGAGCCGGATATGTGGTGGTGATGCCGAATCCGCGCGGTTCGACGGGCTATGGGCAGAAGTTTATCGACGAAATCAATGGAGATTGGGGCGGCCGCGCCTACGAAGATGTGATGGCCGTGGCGGATGCGGTCGCGAAGCTCCCCTATGTGGACGCCAATCGGATGGCGGCGGGTGGCGGGTCGTATGGCGGCTACATGGCGAACTGGCTGCTGGGGCACACGACGCGATTCAAGGCACTCGTATCTCATGCGGGCGTTTTCGATTTAGCCAGTGAAGCGCGCGAAACCGAGGAGCTGTGGTTCCCTATGTGGGAGTTCCGCGGCATGCCGCTGGATTCGCCAGAAGTGTACGCCAAGTGGTCGCCGAGCAGTTACGTGAGAGACTTCAAAACGCCGACCCTTGTGATTCACGGAGAACAGGATTACCGAGTGCCCGTGGGGCAAGGCTTGCAGTTATTTACTTCGCTGCAACTGCAGAAGGTGCCTTCGAAACTGTTGTTATATCCAGACGAAGGCCACTGGGTTCTGAAGCCACAGAACAGCATGCTTTGGTATAAGACGTTTTTGGATTGGATCGGCGAGTACACGAAGTAGGCGCCGCCTAACGTATGCTGATCTTTAATGGCAATTGAGTTTCGGAGTGTCTCGTCGGGTCCGTTGAAAAGCTTCACCGCGTCGGCACCGTCGGGGGCGATCATTGGTGTCATCGGGGGCAAAAATTCCGGCGTTGCGGAGTTGCTCAAAGTCGCCGGCGGAGCGCTCGTACCCGAAAGTGGAGATGTCGCGGCCGGGCCGCAGCGGCGTTTTGTCGCTTTAGGCGATGCGCTGAATCTGGCGCCTTCCGATGTGCTCGCGCTCGATCAGGCGTTGGCGACGCAAGATGCGCTGGTGCGGGCTCGTACGCTGCCTGGGCTCGATCGATTGCGGCGCGCGGGAACCACAATTTTCCTTTCTTCTCACGAAGACCGGCTGCTCGAAACCTTGTGCGATGAAATCTGGTGGTTAGATGGCGGCTCACTCGCAGGCAAGGGAGATCCGCGCGAGACGATGGCGCGCTACAGGCGTTGGGTGGCCGAACAAATACGCGCGTGGGGTGAAACGATTCCGCCGCGAATGGCACCATCGAGCCGGCGTGGCGACGGCCGCGCGGAAGTGCTCTCCATCGAACTGCTGGGCTCCGACGGCAAACCGACCATTGTTTGGAAAAGCGGCGAGTACGTGACGGTTCGCGCAGCCGTGCGGTTCCACGAAGCAGTGAACCGCCCTGTGATCGGAATGCTGATCCGCACGCAGATTGGCTTTGAAGTGTATGGCGCCAGCACGGATTCGGAGAATGTCGAAATCGGCCCGCGCAAAGCTGGACACACGGTGGCCGTTGTATTTCAGTTCCTCGCCGACATCAGCCCGAGAGCCTATACACTCACGCTTTATTCCGAAGATTCCGACGGAGTTGCGCACGATTGGCTGGACGATGCCGTGGCCTTCACCGTCATCGACGACCGTCACACACAAGGCGTGGCGAATTTGCGCGCTAAAATTACGATAGAAGTTGTTCCGGAAAAACCGTGAGGCCAAAACTAATTTCCACATTTCTCGCGCTGTCGGTGTGTCCCGCCGCGTTCGCGTTTCAACAAAGTGACGGCGGTCCTACGGCAACGGCGGCGATCGTCAGTTCGCGTTACTGCCTGGGAACCCCCAGCGCGAATCTGCCCATGATCCGCCGCAACGGAAAATTGGAGCCGATTGAGTTGTATCCGCTGGACGCCATCACGTTGCGGTTGCAGTTGAAGGTGGCGTATCGCAACGGCGGGTCCATGCCTTGGATTCTGCCCGTGGCGAATCAGGCCGTGGTGTCCGCCGGGGTCGCGCCAGATATGCTGGCGGAGGTGCCGCAACCGTTCCTGGGCGCAGGCTCATCCGCGGCGGACCGTTTGCCCGATGGGGACGAAGATGCGCCAAACAAAACGCTGTTTCCAGCCATCGCCGCTGGAGAATCTCTGAACTTCAACAATCCGCTCGAAAGCATTTTCGTGCGGGTGTACACGCCCTCCATCCGCTCCGAACGCGATCTTCGCGGGAAGAAAATCTATCTGCAGATGGAGTTGCTAAGTTCGCGGTGGTCGCCCCGCCTATTAACGCGCCTTGCCAAGAAGTGGAAGAACTACGGCAATCTATGGACAGACACCGTGCGAACGCAGTTGGTGGAGATTGACGTCCCGCGGATGCCTGAGACGGCGGATTGCGCGAAGTAAGCTTTACTTTCCTTCGAGGATAAAAGCGGGTGCGAGGCCGGAGAGCGTCGAGAAGCCGTTTGATCCGGCAACCGTCAGCCAACTGGATGCTCCAGGTACCTTGCCTTGCAGCGCAAGCGGATGCAGGCTGACGTTCATTTCCTTCATCACCAGACTTCCGTATTGCATGAGTGGGAACACGGCGCGGGATGTTTCGGCCACTTCCTGTACGACATAAGGAGTGCGCATGGCTTGGCGCAGCGCCTTTTCCCAGCCGGGTTCGTCGAGTTCGGCGCCACGGAAGATGCTCTGATCGGAACCTTGATCATTCGGCCGGAGCACAAGCTTTGTGCGGTGCTTCATCACGTACTCAATGAAATCCACCGACCGGTTGCCGTGTGTGGTCTTCCCGGCTTGCACAATGCGGGTCCAGGGGATACAGTCCTTGATCGCTTTTCGTTCGGCAGCCGGAAATTTCGCGGTAACAGCCTCGTCGGTGAGCAGATCGAGCAGCGCGCGCTTTGAAGTCACTTCGGCGCGGAAGTTATTGACCATGCACACGACGCGATCTTTGTATGCACGGACAAGCGCATGGTTCAGATCGAAGCGCACCAGGAACTCATGCAACCGCAGTGCGCGATAGACGATATCGATAGCGCGATCGCCAATGCGGAGCGCGTTGTTCTTGTATTCAAGTTGATCCGGTGATACCTGTTCGGCGTCAAAACCCGAGCGGCGAAGGAAATCGACCAGCACCGCGTTCTCGCTTGCTTCGGCCGGTTGAAACGGCGCGCGCAATTCGACGACGGCAATCACCGGCTTCTTGTTCTTGCCGCCAAATTCCTTGTACGCCTTCAGGATGGCTTGCAGCAACGATTTCGATCCGCCCAGCTTGGTCAGCTTGAACTTCTTGCGGAATTCCTTGACCGGCGGCGCTTCGTAGTAAATATCGGAGAGCGCTTCGGCATGAATGACTGCCGAAGGGGACAGCGCGCGATAACCGGTGAAGTGCGCGGGCCCGTTGTGAATGGATGCGTCGAGGGTGCCGCTTACGGTTGCGGAACAATAACCAGGCTCAACCGCAGCGAGCATACGCTCGGCGGGCAACAGATGCATCCGAGCCATCAGTGCGGGATGCGTCAGTACCAGTTTTTCCACGCGGTCGATCGCGGAGTACAGTGTGGCAGCGGTGCGTTCCAAAGCCGCGTAATCGCGGCCGCCCAAGAAATGCGGGCGGAGTACGGGCGATATCGGCATATTGACGAGACGCTCGGCCTTCAAGCGCTCTTGCAGCGCCGCAGCCCAAGCGAGGTCAATGTATGGCTCGCTTTCGATCAGTTTATGGTAACGGGCAATCGCCTCGGCCACCTGGGTCATGGATACTGAAGGCTAGTATTGCACACGGGATCAAGTGTTGGAAAGTAATATGGTAGGCCGAAAACACCGTATCTATTTGATAAAAAGGCAGATAACTACCTGAAAATTTGCAGGTAGTTATCTGCCGTGCCGGGTGTCGCGGCGTATTTTAGCTGATTTTGAACGCGGTGGGGGGCTCCCCGATCAGCCTGCCCACTCCGACGCATGGTTTACCGCTGGTTCGATTTAAGGATCTTCTTGCGCAAGCGAATCGACTGCGGTGTGACTTCCACCAATTCATCTTCGCGGATGAATTCGAGAGCCTGCTCCAGGTTCAATAGGCGGGCAGGCACCAGGCGGATGGCTTCATCGGCGCTGGACGCGCGCATGTTCGTTAGCTTCTTTTCCTTGACGATGTTCACGTCCAGATCGGCATCGCGCGCATTTTCGCCCACGACCATACCTTCGTACACTTCGATGCCCGGGCCGACGAACATATCGCCGCGCTCCTGCAGATTGAATAGTGCGTAGCTGGTGGTCTTGCCGGAACGATCGGCAATCAGAGAGCCCGTGGGCCGCATCGGGATGTCGCCCTGCCATTCGATGTAACCGTGGAACAACGAGTTCATGATCGCGGTGCCTTTGGTGTCCGTCATCATTTCACTGCGCAGGCCGATCAAGCCGCGCGAGGGGATGAGAAATTCCAGGCGGACGCGGCCAGAGCCGTGGTTCACCATCTTCGACATCTTGCCTTTGCGTGAGCCCAGCTTTTCGATCACCACGCCGACGAACTGTTCGGGACAATCGATGACGAGGAGTTCCAGGGGTTCGCTTAGCTTGCCGTCGATGTGCCTGGTGAGAATTTCCGGTTTGCCCACGCCGAGTTCGTAGCCTTCGCGCCGCATCATTTCGATGAGAATCGCCAGCTGCAGCTCGCCCCGGCCCATCACCTTGAAAGAGTCGGGGCCACCGGCCTCTTCCACACGAATGGAAACGTTGGTGAGAAGTTCTTTATCCAAACGGTCGCGGAGGTTGCGCGACGTTACATAGCTGCCTTCGCGGCCCGAAAACGGAGACGTGTTGATGGTGAACGTCATCGCGATGGTGGGCTCGTCGATCTGAATCTTGGGCAACGGCTTCGGATTCTCGATGCTGGTTATCGTTTCGCCAATGGTGATGCCTTCCACGCCCGCGATGGCCAGAATATCGCCGGTGCGGCCGACGGGCTCGTCCACACGCTTCAGACCTTCGAAGGAATAGAGCTTGGTGATTTTCGTCTTCTGGAAACTGCCGTCCAGCTTTGCGATGGCCACTTCGTCGCCGTTCCTCAGCGTGCCGTTGAAGACGCGGCCGATGGCCAGGCGGCCCAGGTAATCGTTGTAATCGAGGTTCGCCACCAGCAGCTGCAATTCCGCGTCCGGATCGCCGGCGGGAGGCGGCGTGTGTTCCAGAATCGCTTCAAACAGCGGCTTCAGGTTTGTGCTCTCGTCTTCGAGATTTTTCTTGGCGATACCGAGTTTGCCGTTGGTATAAATAACCGGGAAATTGAGCTGATCCTCGGTGGCGTCCAGATCGATGAAGAGGTCGTAGACCTCGTTCAACACTTCCTGAATGCGGGCATCAGGGCGGTCGATCTTATTGACCACCACGATTTGCGGCAGCCGGGCCTCGAGCGCCTTCGAAAGCACATAGCGCGTCTGCGGCAGAGGGCCTTCGCTCGCGTCCACCAACAGCATGACGCCGTCGACTACTTTTAACGCGCGCTCCACTTCGCCGCCGAAGTCGCTGTGGCCGGGCGTGTCAATGATGTTGATCTTGACGTCACCCAGGTGAATGCCGGTGGCTTTGGCGAGAATGGTGATGCCACGCTCACGTTCCAGGTCATTCGAGTCCATCACGCGGTCGGCAACGGCTTCGTTGTCACGGAAAATGCCGGACTGCCGGAGCATGGCGTCGACCAGAGTCGTCTTGCCATGGTCGACGTGCGCAACGATGGCGATGTTTCGGATAGAAGTATTGGACATTTCAGGAGGGAACTTCTATTGTCGCACGGAGAGGCGTGTGAGTTCTGGAAGTGCCCAACTGCTCACGACTTCTAGCTGAAGTTTTAGCGTCCCGGCTGGAAATCCGCGCTCCGCACCCGGCCGCTGTCGAAATCTACGGAGCACTGGAAGCGGTAGATATCGCGGTCGCGGCCGCGGCGGGTTTCGAAGTTGCCGATCACCCAATCGCGGCGGCCGGGGCCGTCATCGATGGCGGTGCGGCGGAGGACGATGGCGGGGACGCGCAAGCGATCCAGGGCCTGGTCGATCACGGCGTCCTCACAGATCTGGACCGCCTCTTCCGCCGTCATGCGGCGATTGACGCCGCGGCCTTTGCCAAAGCCGCCCTGGTTGTTTCCGAACCCGCCCGGGTTATTTCCAGCGCCGCCCTGGTTGTTTCCAAAACCGCCGCGATTACCGCCAAAGCCGCCGCGATTTCCTCCGTTCGGAACGGGTCCCGCGCCGTCCCACTCCATATCGAACGTGTATCCCTCGGTACCGCCTCGCGGGTCTTCGATCCGGATCACTGCGGTGTCGCCGTTGACGGGGGGGCGCACCAGCGATTGCTGGCCGCGGCCGTCAACACCGCGGAAACGGAAGTTCGCAGGCACAAGCGGCATCGGGGCACTGCACTGGAAGCGTACCCAGCGGGGCGGTTGGCCGCCGCCGACGTTGTACATCATGGCCGTATCTCCGCGGATTTCGATTTCGACGACGGTATCGATCACCGCTTCAATTGTGCATTTGCCGCGCGTGTCGTTTGGGTTGCCTGTGATGGACGCCCGGAATTGCTGCCCTTGCTGCGCCTGCATGGGCGCTGTCATCAGAAGCATGGCGGCTGCCGTTAGCGCCAATCCTGTACAGCTCGAAATGCTTGAAATGGTACTCCGATGGATTTTTCGCATGATGTATTGTTTTCCTATTCTGGCGCCTCACTGTGCGCCTGCTGCCATCATAAGACGAATTGGCCGCCCCGCTCGTTTCGAGAATGGCTTGGGGCCCTTGTGGCCTCGATTCAGATCGATTAAGAAAGTAAAGAAGAGGAATGGCCCGTCCAGCCCGGCCGGAGGTTTCTGGGGGGCGTGTCGTTAGCTTTCGCATGTGTTATCTTTCCCAAAGAACGAGCCGAAGGACACCAATAAGGAGAACTCTATGGACCGCATGAAAGCGAGTGATTTTCCGCAGGAGTTGCTGAATCTTTTTGATAAGTATGTGCACGGCGAAATCGACCGTCGCGCGTTCCTCGATGGCGCGCAGAAGTTCGCTGTTGGCGGTATGACCGCGACCATGATTTGGGAAGCGCTTCGCCCCAACTATGCCTGGGCGCAGCAGGTTGCCAAGGACGACAAGCGCATCAAGACGGAATATGTCACCGTGCCTTCGCCTGCCGGCAACGGCAGTATCAAAGGCTACCTGGCCACTCCGGCGAATTCGTCGGGCAAGCAGCCGGGTGTGCTGGTGGTTCACGAAAACCGCGGATTGAACCCGTACATCGAAGACGTGGCGCGGCGTCTTGCGGCGCAGAACTTTGTCGCGTTCGCTCCAGACGGGCTCACCAGCGTGGGCGGCTATCCGGGAAATGAAGAAAAGGCCGCGGAGATCTTCCGCACCGTAGACGGCGGCAAGATGGCGCAGGATTTCTTTGCTTCGGCTATGTGGCTGAAGACGCGTTTCGACGTCACGGGCAAGATCGGCGTGGTCGGCTTCTGCTTCGGCGGCGGCGTTTGCAACAACCTTGCGGTTCGCATGGGCGGAGATCTTGCCGCCTCCGCTCCGTTCTACGGCGGGCAGCCGAAGGCGGAAGAGGCTGCGAAGGTGAAGGCCGCGATGCTTTTGCACTACGCCGGACTCGACGAACGTATCAACGCCGGATGGCCGGCTTGGGAAGCGGCGCTGAAGTCGAACAATGTCACCTACCAGGGTTTCGTCTATCCGAACGTCAACCACGGTTTCCACAACGACACGACGCCTCGTTACGACGAGGCCGCAGCGAAACTCGCCTGGCAACGGACGCTCGATCACTTCAATAAGTACCTGCGCGCGTAAACGCGACTACCCGCCGCACTCGATCCACGAAGGGGGCAGAGAGATCTGCTCCCTTTTCGTTTTCCATCGCATGCATTGGGCGGTAAAATTTGGAAACCCCCCGCAACGGCCAGAAAATCAATTCCGCGGAGTTGGGTGCGCCGCGGGCAAAAGGGCAGGGCGCGGGCCAATAGTAGCGTCCTACCCGCAAAAGTCATATCATCGAAAAACTCCCTTGTTAGACTGAACCCATGCGACGTTTTCTCGCTGCAATTCTCTTCTGCTCGACATTGGTGGCCCAAGCGCCCCCGCCATCAGCGGGGCGTGTTGCCGCACCGGTCGCGGCGGCTTCGGCGCAAGTGCAGAGCCCGAAACTGGTGCTCGCCATCGTCATCGATCAGTTCCGCTATGACTACCTGACTCGCTACAAATCGGAGTACACGGGCGGTCTGAAACGCCTGATGGATCGCGGGGCGGTATTCACTAATGCCTACTTCGAGCACGTGCCGACCGTGACGGCAGTAGGCCATTCGGCGTTTCTCTCGGGTGCGACTCCAGCGATGAGCGGCATCATTGCGAATGATTGGTGGGAGCGATCCGAAAAGAAGCGCGTGAGCAGCGTGACGCCGGTTCCGGGATCGAAGGGATCGAAGATGGTGGGGGCCGAGGGAAACGGCTCGACGCCGGAGCGCTTGCTGCAATCGACGGTGGGCGACGAGCTAAAGATGGCGCGTAAAGGCGGCAAGGTGATCGGCGTATCGATCAAAGACCGCAGCGCGATTCTGCCGGTGGGCCACATGGCGGACGCGGCGTATTGGTTTGACGACAATTCCGGAAACTTCGTTTCGGCAACGTACTACTTTCCCAATGGTCAGCTTCCGGCGTGGGTCGGCGATTTGAATCGCGCGCGGCCAGGCGATAAATACGCGGGCCGGGAATGGTTGGGACACAGAGCTCCGGAACAAAAGGGGAAGGCTCTGTATAACGAACTATCGTTTACGCCCTGGGGAAATGAGCTGATCCAACAGGCGGCGCTGGCGGCGCTCAAAAATGAAAAGCTGGGCACCGGAACGAAAGTCGATCTGCTGGCCGTTAGCTATTCTTCGAACGATTACGTTGGCCACCGGTACGGTCCCGATAGGCCCGAAGCGCACGATATGGCGCTGCGCGTGGATAAGTTGATTGGCGAACTGCTCACCGCTGCGGAAGCGCAGGCGGGAGCCGGGCGGGTGCTGGTGGCGCTGACAGCCGATCATGGCGTCGCTCCGGTGGTCGAGGAGATGATCCCCCTCAAGATGCCGGCAGGACGGCCGAACGGAGCCGCTTGGCGCGCGGAAGTGGAGAAGGCGCTAAGTGCCCGCTACGGTAACGGTTCCTGGGTAACGGACACACCGGACCTGGCGATGGTTCTGAATCAGGACACCATCAACGCGAAGAAACTGGATCGCGCCCAAGTGGAGCACGTGGCTGCGGAAACGCTACGTGAGCAGCCGCACGTGTTTCGCGTTTACACACGGACGCAGTTGCTGAGCGGCTCGGTTTCCGCGGATCAGCTCGATCTCCGTGTGCGCAATGGATTCAACGCAGCCCGTTCGCCCGATTTGACGGTGATTCCCGACCCCTACTGGGTGGCGGGGCAAGCCGGGGGCACCACGCATGGGACGCCGTTTACCTACGACGCTCACGTGCCTGTGATTTTCTACGGACCGCAGATTAAGGCAGGCCGCTATCACTTCAACATCGCCGTGATCGACATCGCGCCGACGCTATCGACGATTCTCGAAATCGAGCCGCCGAGTGGGAGCGTGGGCCGCGCGCTGCACGAGATCATCAAGTAAAATCAATGCTTTGCGCGAAAACTAGGCGCAAACGTCTGCAATACGCGATGATAGAAGTTAGTGTCCCAGTCTTCGACCCATCTCCCCAGCGTTGTCATTGTCGGACGGCCGAACGTCGGCAAGTCCACGCTGTTTAATGCCATTACCGGCCAGCGGCGCTCCATTGTGGGCGACGAGCCTGGGATTACGCGCGACCGCATCTACGGCGAGGCGAACCATCGTGGGCGCAAATTTGAGCTGGTCGATACCGGCGGAATCATTCCCAACGACGAGGAGATGATCCCGTCGCAAATTTTGAAACAGGCGCGCATGGCGCTCGACGACGCCGCGCAGATCATTTTCCTGATCGACGGGCGCACCGAAATCACTGGCATCGATCGCGATCTGGCTCAGATGCTGCGCAAGATCGCAAAGCCTGTGACGCTGGTGGTCAACAAGATCGACAGCCCTCGCCGCGACGATCTGGTGCACGAGTTTCACTCCTTAGGCTTCGAGGCTATCTACCCCGTTTCGGCGGAGCATCGCCTGGGCATGGAAGACCTGCTGGATCACATAACCAGCGAGTTTCCGAGAACGGAGCAGCCAGAGGAAAAGAAGCGGACACCGGATAAAAAAGAACGCGATGCAAAGGCTGCCGAAGACGCCGGTCCGAAGGAAGTGTTCGTCCATCCTTCGATCAAGGTAGCCATTATCGGCCGGCCGAATGTGGGCAAGTCGACATTGCTGAATGCGCTCACCGGCATGGAGCGTGCCATCGTATCTCCCATCGCCGGGACCACGCGCGATGCTGTGGACGAAACCATGGAGCACGCTGGGAAATCCTACACGTTCGTCGATACCGCTGGTATTCGCCGTAAGGGCAAGACGACGGAGATGGCGGAAAAGCTCAGCGTCGTGATGGCCCGGCGGCATCTGCGCATGTCGCACGTCGCGATCATTGTGCTGGATGCGACGGATGGCGTTGTGGCGCTGGACGCCACCATCGCGGGTTACGCGCATGAAGAAGGCCGCGCTGTGATCCTGTGCGTCAACAAGTGGGATTCCGTTGAAGACAAGAACAAGAAAAAGTTCATCGAAGACATCAAAGATAGTTTGAAGTTCCTCGATTGGGCTCCAATCGTGTTTGTTTCCGCGCAAAAGAAGGCGGGCACGGGCGCGTTGTTTCCATTGATCCAGCGTGTCTACGAAGCCGCCTCGCGCCGCGTGACGACGGGTGAATTGAATCGCTTTAAAGAAGCACTTTCGTGGGAACAAGACATGAAGATTTACTACCTGACGCAGGCAAGTGTCCGTCCGCCCACGTTTATCGTCTTCACCGATAAAGGCGACAAGCTACACTTTTCGGCGGAGCGATACCTGGCAAATCGTCTGCGCGAGCGCTTCGATTTTCTTGGCTCACCGATCGAGATCAAAACGAAGCGGCGATAGACGCTGCTCGTTAGATCGTTCCTTCACAGTTTCCAGCCGATTACGCCCGGTCCTCACGGCCGCGGGACCGCGCGCGAATTAGGAGCGAAATGGTCTGGAATGCCATATCAGTCGAATTCCCAAACGTGGGAGAATGAAAAATTATGGCTACTCCTGCCCGAAAGTCGGCTCAACCATTGAGCAAAAACACCCATCTCGTGAATTGGGTCAACAAGATGGCTGCTCTCACAACGCCCGATGAAATTTATTGGGTAGACGGATCCAAGGAAGAATACGATCACCTCTGCGATCAGATGGTGGCGTCCGGAACTTTGCTCAAGCTGAATGAAGAGCTGTGGCCCGGATGCTTCTATGCTCGTTCGGATGCCAACGATGTTGCCCGCGTCGAAGACCGCACTTTTATTTGTTCTCTTTCTAAAGACGCCGCGGGTCCCACCAACAATTGGATCAATCCGTTCGAGATGCGGAAGAAGCTGAAGGAGCTTTTCAGCGGATGCATGAAGGGCCGCACCATGTATGTGCTGCCGTTCAGCATGGGTCCCATCGGTTCCCCGATGTCGCAGATTGGCGTGCAGTTGACCGATTCGCCCTACGTGGTGGTCAACATGCGCATCATGGCGCGCATCGGCATTGAGGTGTTCCGCGAAATCGATAAAGACACGAAACGCGTTGTGCCCTGTGTGCACAGCGTGGGCGCTCCGCTTGCGCCTGGACAGAAGGATGTTCCGTGGCCGTGCAACAAGGAAAAGTACATTGTGCATTTCCCGGAAACGCGCGAAATCTGGTCGTTTGGCTCGGGCTACGGCGGCAACGCGCTGCTGGGCAAGAAGTGCTTTGCGCTGCGCATTGCCTCTAACATTGCCCGTGACGAAGGCTGGATGGCGGAACACATGCTGATCCTCGGCGTGGAAAATCCGAAGGGCGAAAAGACGTACGTTGCCGCGGCGTTCCCCAGCGCTTGCGGCAAGACGAACTTCGCTATGCTGATTCCGCCGAAGGGCTTCGACGGCTGGAAGGTGTGGACCGTTGGCGATGACATCGCCTGGATCAAGCCGGACGCCTCGGGCCGCCTGCGAGCGATCAATCCGGAAGCGGGCTTCTTCGGCGTGGCTCCCGGCACTTCGGAAAAAACGAATCCGAATGCCATGACGACGCTGGCCCGCAACAGCATCTTCACCAACGTAGCGCTGACACCGGAAGGTGGAGTGTGGTGGGAAGGTATGACGGACTCGGCTCCTGCGGAATGTCTGGATTGGCAGGGCAACAAGTGGACGCCGGAGATCGCAAAGCAGACCGGCGCGAAAGCCGCGCATCCGAACGCGCGCTTCACCGCGCCTGCATCGCAGTGCCCGACGATCGATCCCGATTGGGAGAATCCGGAAGGCGTGCCGATCAGCGCGATTATCTTCGGCGGACGCCGCGCGACGACGATGCCTCTGGTGTATCAAGCCTTCAACTGGAGCGCCGGTGTCTACACGGGCGCGACCATGGGCTCGGAAACAACCGCCGCGGCAACCGGCGCTGTCGGCAAGGTGCGGCGCGATCCGATGGCCATGCTGCCTTTCGCTGGTTATCACATGGGTGATTACTTCCGCCACTGGATCAAGATGCAGAAGAGCCTGGCGGAAACGCCGCGCATCTTCCACGTCAACTGGTTCCGGCGGGATAAGGACGGCAAGTTCATGTGGCCGGGTTACTCGGAAAATATGCGTGTGCTGAAGTGGATTGTCGATCGCGCACACGGCCGGTCGCTTGCCCGCGAAACGCCTATCGGGTGGATGCCGCATTACGAGGACATCCACTGGGAAGGTCTCGACTATCCGAAGGACGACTTCGAGGAACTACAGAAATTCGACCACGCGGCATGGAAACAGGAAGTGCTGGGCCACGAAGAACTGTTCATCGAGTTGCACGATCACTTGCCCTCGGAGATGGTTTACGAGAGGGAATTGCTGATCTGCAGGATGTAGGTCATCAGCAAATCTTCGGAAGGAAGGGGGCGGATCGAAAGATTCGCCCTTTTTGCTTTTAAGCTGTGTCCTACTCAGTCGCCCAGCTCTCCGCTCGTGAGTCCTGCGGTTTGCGGGGCGGTACCCATGCCCCGCTTCCAGCGTTTGCTCACCGGGGCGAGCACGCGATTCCACCACATGACGAGCGCCGTGCCAAAGAGCAACACGGGTGCGAAGCCGAGAATCATGTACAGCACCTTAACCGGCCATCCGCCGAAGTTTCCGTAGTGGGCCGAGGAGAAGCCGCGCAGGATTTTGCCGCCCGTCGTTAAAGGACGGCGTTGACGGCGAAGTACGACGGGGCCGTTTGGCGGCGCTGCCGTAACGGCTCCGTTCGCTGCCGCCGCGGATGATGGTGACGTTGATGAGGATGCCTGCGGCTGCTGCGGTCTGGGCTGCGCCGGTGGGTTGATGGGTGCGAACGTGTTCACGACGGCTCGGAACGGTTCGGGGAAAACGAAGTAGCCGCCCGTCATGCCCCACACGAATAGAATCAGGAAGGTCCAGAACCCAATGGAGCTGTGCATGTCGAAGTTCAGGCGCTTCCAGCCCACATCCATTCGGAAACCGAGGGCCCGCTTCCACTTCTCGCGGCCCGGCCACCAGATGACGAGGCCAGTCACGCATAGAAAGGACGTGACGAATCCGCCGACGGCGTTGTACCACATGCCGTCATACTTGAGCAGCAACTTGCCATGCAATTCCGTCATCCAGCGTACGGCTACGTACCCTGTCTTCATGATCGACTGTTGGTTAGGCGTGGGACCGGCTTTCGTCCAGCCGTCAAACAAGTCGTAGATATCATTGCGGAAAACCAATAGGCTTCCGCTGACGCAGACCACGACGATGTAGATACCGACGGCGATGCCGATCCATAAGTGCAATTGGAACATTGCTTTACGAATCCAGACGGATTGCGGACGGCGCATCCAGCGTTCCCACAGGGACCCGGACCCGGTCGGCCGGGCGTCCATCACCGTATTGGGTTCCGAGGCGGTCACCGTGTAAATCGTACCAGAATCGCCCCCATTGCTGCCGCCTGCGGGGTACAATACAAGACTAGGGAATTGTGCCCAGCACAAGGACGCGAACGTGCGGCTAGACAGCCCCGATTCGCGGTCCCATTCAGGAGTCTCAACCGACATGTTTAGCTTTTTCCGCAATCAACAGAAGATGACCCGGTACCTGCTGGGGGGACTGATGTTGGTGCTTGCGGCTTCCATGCTGACGTACCTCACGAACACGGGCTTGACCACGACCACCGATGGCGATATGACGCTGGCGGATGTCGCCGGCACCACCATCACCACGCAGCAAGCGCAGTCCAGCGTGGACCGTTTGACTCGCGGCGGCCAACTGCCGCCAGAGGCGATGGAGGCCTATTTCCCGCAGATCGTGCAGCAGTTGGTGGATCAGAAAGCGTTGCTCCACGAAGCGGAACGGCTGGGATTGAAGGCGTCGGACGAAGAAGTGCTGATCGCGTTGGCGGCGGCGTTTCCGCAGTTTTTCCAGGATGGAAAGCTCTCGAACAAGGATCAATTTGAAGCGGCGCTGGCGCAGCAAAATCTGACTCTGCAGGACGCGGCCGATACCATGCGCGAACAGTTGATGCTGCGCAAATTGCAGAACCTGGCGCTGAGCAGCGTTGTGATCAGTTCGGGGGATGTCGATCGTGCGCTGCTGCAAAAGCACGAAAAGGCCAAAGTGGAATACATCGCATTCCCTCCCGCCAAGTTCCGCGATCAGGTGAAGGTGACACCGGAGGAAGTGAAAGCTGCCTACGACAAAACAAAGGCATCCTACGTTTTGCCGGAAAAACGGAGCTTCCAGGTGTTGCTGGCCGATCAGGCAAAGGTGGAGCAATCGATCACGGTCTCCGACGCGCAGCTGCGCCAGACCTATTCCGGCTCCATGGATAACTTCCGGATGCCGGAGCGAGTGGAAGCGCGCCACATTCTCCTGATGACCCAGGGCAAGCCCGAAGCGGAAAAGAAAGCCGCGCTCACCAAGGCGCAGGACCTGTTGAAGCAGGTGAAGGCGGGCGGCGATTTTGCCGCGCTGGCAAAAGCCAATTCGCAGGATCCGGGCTCGGCCGTCAAAGGTGGCGATCTTGGCTTCATCGTTCGTGGCCAGACGGTTCCGGAGTTTGAAAAGTTCGTTTTCTCGGCCAAGCCGAAAGACATTAGCGACATCGTGACGACGGAGTACGGCTATCACATCATTCAGGTGATGAGCAAAGAAGCCGCACGGGTGAAGCCCTTCGACGAAGTGAAGGAACAGCTCACGACGGAACTGAAGAAGCAGAACGTTAACGACAAAATTCAGCAGATGGCCGATCAGGCGCACGCGGCGTTGTTGAAAGCCCCGGGTTCGGCCGCCGAAGTTGCCAAGCAGTTCGGATTGGAACTGTTCGCGGCGAAGGATGTTGCGGCGGGCGAGGCGATTCCCGGATTGGGTGTGTCTGCCGAGATCGATGGCTCCCTGGGCGCGATGAAGGCGAACGAAGTGTCCGCACCCATCTTCATGGCGAACAATCGCATTGCGGTGGTGGTGTTCGGTTCGCGGGTTGCGTCCCGGCCGGCCGAATTCGCCGAAGTGCAGACGAGGGTGCAGGATCAGTTGATCACCTCCAAGGCCGATCAACTTGCCGAAGCCGCGGCCAAGACGGCCTTCACTCGGATCAACGGCGGCGAAGCTTTGGATCAAGTGGCGCGTTCCTTGAAAGTGGATCTGACGAAGCCTGGTGAATTCAGCCGCGCCGATTCCATTGAAGGCCTTGGCCCGGCAGCGTACCTGAGCGATGTTTTTGTGAAGCCTGTCGGCACCGTGGTGGGACCGATCCCCGTGCAAGGCCGCAACATCGTCTACAAGATCACGGATCGCCAGACACCGGATATCAAGCAGTTCGCCGGTGAGCGCGACGGCACAATTACGGATCTGAAGCAGCAGAAAGCCCGTGTCGCGATCGACCTCTTGACGGATAGCGTGGTCAACAAGCTTCGCGAAGACGGCAAGCTGAAGATCCACGAGGACACGGTAAAGCGCATGGCCGCTTCGTACCGTCCGAACCGCTAAGGCGTTAGTGGAAACGCTCCTTGTAGTCTGGAAAAGCCTCACCAATCCGGAAGGCTTGATTCATCTCCTTTCGGAGGTGATCACAGGTTGGTGGGGATACGCGCTGCTCGCCTCCATTGTTTTTGCGGAGACAGGTTTGCTGGTAGGCCTGTTCCTTCCCGGCGATTCGCTTTTGTTCACGATCGGCGTTGTCGCCGGCGCGGGACACCTGGACATCGTCCAGATTTGCGCGGTACTGGCGGCGGCGTCCATCATCGGCGATCAGAGCGGATACTTTCTGGGGCACCGCACGGGGCCGACAGTTTTCGCCCGTAAAGACTCGCGTTTCTTCAAGCAAGAATACGTTCTCCGCACCCAAGAATTCTATGCCAGGCACGGCGGCAAGACGCTGATCTACGCGAAGTTCGTGCCGGTGGTGCGAACGTTTGCGCCATTCATGGCTGGTGTGGGCCGAATGCCCTACGCCCGGTTTCTGTCCTTCAACGTAGTTGGCGGATTGGGCTGGGTGGTGTCGATGACGCTCGCTGGTTATTTCCTGGGCGGCGTTCCATTGATTCGCCGGAACTTCGAAAAAGCCGTGATTGGAATCGTCGTACTCAGCGTGCTGCCGCTTTTGATTCACTACGTGCAGTCGAAACGCGCGAAGGCCAGATAACCGCTACTTTGCGATTTCCCGCAGCGCACGCAGGACAACCGGATCGCGCGCTACTTCCACCTCATCTCCCTTGGCGACGCTGAACTTCAGATTGAACACGTCCTGCTTCAGCTTGCTCTGAATCAGGTCACGGTCACGTAGCCAGTCGCCAACGCCAGGCCGGATGTTGCGCTCGGATAGGAACACCTGCAGTTGATCGAGGATCGTAGGAGTGACGGCGAAGGCTTCCGTGATTTCGTTCTTTCGCACATATTCGCCGGCGAAAGAGGTCAGCGCTCCAGTGGCGTCGAGCACGACCATCAACTGACTCTGCGCCGCGGGTCCCGTGGCGATATCCGGGAGGATGCCGCCACCGCCTGCAACAGGACGTCCCGAGTCCGTGTGGAAATCGCCCGCTGGGGCTTTCGCCTGAATGTTCAGTGATCCGCTTGCCAAAGGCTTCTGGATGGAGCGGCCACTTGGCGTGTAGTAGAAAGCGATGGTGAGCGCCAAGCCAGTGTTTGCCATGGTCGGAAACACATTTTGCACCAGAGCCTTGCCGTAGGTTGGTTCGCCGAGCACGGTGGCGCGGTCGTGGTCCTGTAACGCGCCCGTAAGGATTTCGGAAGCGCTCGCGGTTTTGGAATCCACCAATACGGCGAGGGGGAACGCATAGGGCTCTGCCGCCGGGGGAACCTTTACCACTTGCGTGTCGCTTTCCTTCCGTCCTTTGATGTTGAAGATCAGTTGATCAGGCTTGAGAAACAACGACGCGGTCTCGGCGGCCGCCTGCACCGAGCCTCCGGGATTCTCGCGCAGATCCAGGATCAATCCTTCCAATTTAGCGCCGCCCAGTTTTTCAATGGACTCTTTCGTCAACCGGCCCGTTGCCTCTTCAAACGCCTTGATGCGAATGTAGCCGATGCCCGGAGCGGTGAGGAAGACCCGATCAATGCTCGGCGTGTCGATCAACTCCGGCGTTAAAGTCATCCGAAAGATGCGCGCGTTGCCAGGCCGGCGGACGTCCAGAACTGCCGCGCGCTGGCGCGCTTCTGTCAACAGTTGCACCAGTTGATCCGGATCAAGCCGCGCCAAGGGAATATTGTTAATCCCTAAAATTTCGTCGCCGGGGCTGAGTCCGGATTTAGCTGACGGCGACCCCTCCATCGTTTGCAGAATAATCACGCGCCCCGGAACGATGCTGACGATGGTGCCGAAGCCTTTCGCTTCGCTCCGCTGCATTTGCTGCAGTTGCTGGAACTGGTCTGGATCGAAGAAGATCGAGTGCGGATCCAGCGTCCGCAGCATGCCTGGGATTGCGCCTTGATAAATGGCTTGCGCCGGGTCAACGGGATCTGCGGCTTCCGATTCGACGGCGGCAAAGACATCGATGAGTTTCTTTAACTCAGGGGAGAGGGCCGCGGCCGGGTCCTCTTGGGCTTCGAGCGCCCAGGGGACCAACAACAGCAATGCAGCGGCGATTCGCATACATGCTTCAGACTCGCGCGAAGGTGGTGGCTTGACGCTCTCGGTGGCGTTCGAGTGCGAGCTCGATTAACTGGTCGATCAACTGCGCGTAGGGAAGACCAGCGGCCTCCCACATTTTCGGATACATGCTGATGGAGGTGAAGCCGGGTATGGTATTGATCTCATTAATGACGAACTTTCCGGTGGCGGCTTCCATCAGAAAATCGACGCGCGCCATGCCTTCGCACTCAACGGCCTGATAACAGGCGAGAGCTAAGCGGCGGATGTCGGCGGTCTGCGCGGCGGTGAGATCCGCGGGGAGCACGGCTTTCGATGTACCCAGAAGATATTTGTCTTCGTAGTCATAAAACTCTTTCGAAGGCAGAATTTCGCAGGGGATGGCCGCTTTCGGATCGCGGTTGCCAAGGACGGAGCATTCAAACTCGCGGCCGGCAATGCCGCGCTCGACGATGACTTTGCGATCGAACTTGGCCGCGAATTCCAGTGCCGTGGCGAGCTCCTCGCGAGTCTTCGCCTTTGAAATTCCCACGGACGAGCCGAGATTCGCAGGCTTGACAAACATCGGGAAAGGAAGGCTTGAGCAGATTTCGTCAACGTTATAGACGCCGCGATGAACCACGATGTAATCGGCCACGGGCAAGCCGCGTTCGATACACACCCGCTTCATCACTTCCTTGTCCATGGAAACTGCCGAAGCCAGAACGCCGGCGCCGACGTAAGGCAGGTTTGCCAACTCCAACAAGCCTTGCACGGTGCCGTCCTCGCCAAAGGTTCCGTGCAGCACGGGGAAAACGACGTCGATACCCGCGTTTGCAGCGGGGTCCGGAGAAATCGCGCGAGGCTCCCAGCGGCCCTCGGGAGTAATCAGGATGCGCTCCACTTCGTACTTCGCGGGGTCCATCGCCGCAATGATGGATGCGGCGGATCGAAGGGAAATGTCGTGCTCACCGCTGCGGCCGCCGCACAGGACGGCTACTCGTGTCTTCATAAGATTCGTTTGCCTAACGCGCTGGTAATCAGCTCGACCGCCAGGAGAGCGGTGCGGTTTGCTTCATCCAACACGGGATTCACTTCCACTACTTCCAGCGACGTCATCTGGCCGCTATCGCAGATGAGTTCCATGGCCGTGTGCGCTTCCCGATAGGTAATGCCGCCGCGGACTGGCGTGCCAACGCCGGGCGCTTCGCTTGGGTCCAGCGCATCCATATCGAAGGACAGATGAAACCCGGCGGTTCCAGCGGTGACAATGTGAATCGCTTCGCGGATGACGGCGGGCAGGCCGCGTTCGTCTATGTCGCGCATCGTGAAGGGGTGAACGCCCGCGCCGCGTACATTAAACCGTTCGATGTCATCCACGCTGCGTAAGCCGACCAGCGCTACCAAGCCAGCTTCCACTTTCGGCGCGTAGCCACCGATGTGCGTCAACTCGCGCGGGCCCTGGCCGATCAGGCACGCGAGCGGCATGCCGTGCACGTTGCCGCTGGGGCTGGTTTCGGGCGTGTTCATATCGGCATGGGCGTCTATCCACAGCAGGCCCATCTTCTGCCCACTCGCGCGGAAGTGCTGCGCCATTCCGGAGGCCGTGCCCACGGCAACGGAATGGTCGCCGCCAAGTACAACGGGAACCCGATGACTCGCGGCGGTGCGTTGAACCATGTCCGCGAGGCGTGCGCACGTGTGCGCGATCTGCGGCAGGTAGCGGGCCTCCGGCTTGCCGATGGGAACATTTTCGGGTTGTTCCACCACGACGTTGCCGAGATCGTCCACTTCGTAGCCGAGCGCGGCAATCTTTTCATTCAGGCCCGCCAAGCGAATCGCCGAAGGACCCATGTCCACGCCGCGGCGTCCTGCACCCAAATCCATGGGCGCGCCAATGACGGAGATGTGCGATTGTCGCATGATGGCGCGCGAAAAATCGCGCCCTTTCATTATCGCGTCTTGCGGGAAACGTTACGGGCGCGTCCGGTAGATCATGCGCGGGAAGGCGATGGTTTCGCGAATGTGCTCCAGACCGCACATCCAGGCGACGAACCGCTCCACGCCCATGCCGAAACCGGCGTGCGGGACGGAGCCATATTTGCGGAGATCGAGATACCAGTCGAAGGCTTCCTGCGGGAGATTGTGCTCCCGCAAGCGTTGCAGCAAGAGGTTCAGATCGTGAATGCGCTGGCCACCGCCGATGATTTCGCCGTAGCCTTCGGGCGCGATGAAATCGACGCCGAGCGCAACCTCAGGACGGTCGGCCGCCGGCTGGAAATAGAACGCTTTCACGCTCGATGGGTAGCGGTCTACCAGGATGGGTCGATCGAGGTCGTCGGTCAGCAGAGTTTCATCGGTGTTGCCGAAGTCG
The DNA here is from genome assembly GCA_040081855.1 of Bryobacteraceae bacterium. Taxonomy (GTDB): domain Bacteria; phylum Acidobacteriota; class Terriglobia; order Bryobacterales; family Bryobacteraceae; genus Palsa-187. The sequence goes on from JBEBFS010000009.1 coordinate 42,314, forward strand.
GCTCCCCATTGAATCTCGCTACCTTTGCCTTGCAGCTTCGTGACGGCTTCATCATAGCTCATGCGGTGGAACGGGGCTTTGATGGCTTCGAGTTTGGATGTATCGCGTTCCAGGACTTTCAGCTCTTCCTTCCGATTTTCCAGAACGCGGGCGATGACGAAGAGCACCAGCTCTTCGCCGACGCGCTTTACGTCGTCGAGGTCCGCGAAGGCCATTTCGGGCTCCACCATCCAAAACTCGGTGAGATGGCGGCGCGTCTTCGATTTTTCAGCGCGAAACGTGGGGCCGAAATTGTAGGTTTTCCCGAACGCGGCAGCCGTGGCTTCACCGTACAACTGGCCTGATTGCGTCAGATAAACTTTCTGACCGTCGAAATAATCCACTTCGAAAAGAGTCGATGTGCCTTCGCAGGCGGCGGGCGTGAAGATGGGCGTATCGACCAGAACAAAGCCGTTTGAATCGAAGTAATCGCGGATGCTTTTGATCACTTCATGGCGGACCCGGATGGCGGCGTTCTGCCGGCGGCTGCGCAGCCACAGATGGCGATGGTCCATCAGGAAATCGATGCCATGATCTTTAGGCGTGATCGGATAGGGCGTTTCTTCAGAGACGCGCTGGACGATTTCGGCGGATTCGACATCGAGCTCAAAGCCGCCGTGAGCGCGCGGTTCGGCGCGCAGCTTCCCACGCACCATAAGTGACGATTCCTGCGTCAGATTCTTGAGCGCTTCGAAAAGCTCTTCCGGCAGAGCGCTCTTAACGGCAACGCACTGGATGATACCGGAGCCGTCGCGGACCTGCGGGAAGCAGATTTTCCCGCTGCGACGAAGGTTGTACAACCAGCCGGCGATTTCGACCGCTTCGCCTTCGTGCCGTGCCGCGTCCGCAATCATGATGCGGGGTACGCCTTGTTCGGTGCTCATTTTCTTATTGTGTCTGAAAACGCGGCCTTATTTTCAAAACCTGTCAGGCTTCCGGTTCCGGAAGGCGCTGCGATTCCAGACTCTCGAAAGCGCGGCGGACCTGATCGAGCGGATTTTCGAGGCCTTCGATCTCTCGCAATTCGAGCAATAAAGGATATTGATCCGGTTCGGAGCGCAACGTTTCCATCGCGCGCTGCCAGTCGATCTTGCCGCCTTCTCCGACGATGGGGAAGATATGGTTGTCGTCGACGCCGTTATTGTCGTGAACGTGCGTGGAGCGGATTCGTGGCTTCATCCTGCGATAGGCATTCTCGATGCCTTCGTGCAAATGAGCGTGCCCGGTGTCGAAACAGAAATTCAAATCGAGATGTGTGTATTCCAGGAACATCAGCAGGCGCTCTGCACTCGAAAGCGAGTTAGGAATATTCTCCAGCAGCACCTCGACGCCGCGCTGGCGGGCGAAAACATTCAGTTCTTCGAGCGAAGCAAACGCTGCGTCCGCCGAGCGCTCGCTAAACTCCGCGCCGCTGTTGCCCATGTGCTGGACCAGGTACTGGAAAGGAATCGTCTCGGCAACTTCAAGGGCGCGCTTGATTTCATCCACAACCTTGATGCGCTTCGCCTTCACGGGTTCCGTGATATCGACCACGGCATCAGGACCGGTGCGGCCCCAGCAATCGTCGTTGTAAAGCGGCGCGTGGAGCGAATGAATTTTCAAAGGGGAGTCGCGGAACCAGTAGCCGAGCTCGGTGATCTGCGCGCGATTGTGATAGTCGAAGTGTTGGCGTGCGCAAAAGAACTCGACCAGAGGGATACCGGCGTCCCAGATGCGATCGAGCCACACGGTGGTCAGTCGATGATTGACCAATAAATAAGTCGAAAGAGCACGTTTCATGGTTGAGTTTTGGATGTGCCGCCGGAGGTCAGTACCCTGACGCCTTGCTGATGTTCCGTGTATTGCGCGGATCTACAGCTCCCTCCAGGCGGCCATTTTCTATAAGGATCGCACCAACTCGAGGCGGAACCACACCGGGGGCGAAATCCGTGTCATGCCCCAGCGTGCGCAGGCCGGAGATGGTTCCAGGATTCATCGCTTGCTCGACGTAAAGTTTGTCGGGCTGCCACTGATGATGGATGCGCGGAAAATCAACGGCATCCTGCACGTTCATTCCGAAATCGACGATGTTCAAAAATACTTGCAGAACCGCCGTGGTGATGCGCGACCCGCCCGGCGTTCCGAGCAACAGGAACAACTTTCCGTCGCGGAGCACGATGGTGGGAGTCATCGACGAAACCGGACGCTTTCCCGGAGCGATCGCATTGGCTTCGCCCTGCACCACGCCGAACAGATTCGGGCGTCCGGGGCGCGCGGTGAAGTCATCCATTTCGTCATTGAGAATGAAGCCGAGCCCCGGAACGGTGATGCCGCTCCCAAAGCCGTCATTGAGCGTGTACGTCACCGCAACTGCGTTTCCTTCGGCGTCGACCACGTTGTAATGGACGGTTTGTGTACCTTCTTTGCGCGTAAGCGTGCCCGGATGTAGGGTGGAGCTTTGCGTAGCGCGTTTCGGGTCGATGCTCCCGGCGCGTAAGCGAAGGTATGCGGGGTCAAGCAGTAGGGCCAGTGGCACATCTGCTGAATCTGGATCTCCCATATACTGACTTCGATCCGCATAGAACCGGCGCATGGCCTCAGCCAGGTAATGGTATGCAGTCACGGAGCCTGCGCCGCTCTTTTGAAAACCGCTGCCATCGAGCATTCCGAGCATTTGCAGCAGCCCGGCACCTCCGGCGCTGGGAGGTGGCGCGGTCAGGATGGTGTAGTTCCGGTACTGTCCCGCCAGAGGCGTGCGTTCGACGGCCTTGTAGTTTTTCAGGTCATCGAGTGAAATGAGGCCCCCGTGAGACGCCATTTCGGTGGCCAGACGCCGTGCGGTTTCCCCTTCGTAGAAATCGACGGCTCCGGATTTTGCGATGCGCCGCAAAGTCGCGGCCAACTCCGGCTGAACGAGCGTCTCGCCCGCTCGGTAAAACGCCCCCCCTTTCAGGAAGATACGTTTCGACTCCGGGTCAGAACTGAGGTTCTTTGTTGTGCGCAGCGAATCGGCGACGGGTCCGTTGATGACGAATCCCTTGGAGGCAAGGCGAATGGCGGGCGAAAGGAGATCCGCCCATTTCTTGCGCCCGTATTTGGATTGCGCGAGTTCGAATCCGCGCAAGGTGCCGGGGACTCCTGCCGAGCGCCAACCTTCTACCGATTCGCGCGTCGGGTTGCCGCTTGAGTCCAGATACATATCGCGCGCCGCCTTGCCGGGGGCGCGTTCGCGGAAATCGACAAACGTGGAGCGGCCGTCAGCGAAGCGGATCAGCATGAAACCGCCTCCGCCCAGGTTGCCCGCGAAGGGATGCGTCACGGCAAGCGTGAAGCCGATGGCCACCGCCGCATCCACCGCGTTGCCGCCTTTCTTGAGTACGGCGATGCCTACATCGGCCGCCTGGCGCTCTTCGGTGACCACCATGGCGTGCGGGGCGCGAAAAGGCTCGCGCGCCATGCCGTTTACCGCAAGAAGTGGCAAAAGCGCACGGAACAATAACTTGTCGTGCCCGGTTTTCACTACCGTCGATTGTACTAAGTCTGATCGATTCAATACCCTGCGGCGTATAGAAATCTTCAATGGTGCCCATCAAAACAATCGAATTTTCAAACGTGGAGATCGTCCGTATACTTGGTTCATCTAAACTTCACGCCCTGGAGCGTCTATGACAAAGTTGTCCTTACTGTTTCTCTCATTTGTGTCCTTTGCCGCGGCACAACCCGCTGCGGACCTCGACAAAAAAATAGCTGATATAGAAAAAGCCGCGAAGAACGCGCAATCCGCGGGCGACAACGCGTGGATGCTGATGAGCGCCGCGCTTGTGCTGATGATGACGGCTCCTGGGCTGGCACTTTTTTACGGCGGCCTGGTCCGCAGGAAGAACGTGCTTGGAACCATGATGCACAGCTTCATCCTGATGGCCGTGGTTTCGGTTTTGTGGGCGATCGTCGGGTACAGTTTAGCTTTCGCGGAAGGCAACTCGTTTATTGGCGGAATGAAATATGTGATGCTCACCGGAGTGGGCGTTGATCCAAATAGCGATTACGCTGCGACCATTCCGCAGGGCACATTCATGATCTATCAGTTGATGTTCGCGATCATTACACCCGCGCTGATTTCGGGCGCCTTCGCCGAACGCATCAAGTTCTCCGGCATGCTGCTGTTCAGCGTTCTGTGGACCGTGATTGTATACTTCCCCATGGCGCACATGGTGTGGGGTAAGGGCGGTTTGCTTGGCGCGGCGTGGGGCCAAGTGCCGACGCTCGATTTCGCGGGCGGCACGGTGGTGCACATCACCTCCGGTGTTTCGGCTCTGGTGACTGCTCTCTACTTGGGTAAGCGCAAGGGTTACGGCGTGGAGCCGATGCGTCCGCACAGTCTGGTGCTGAGCACCATCGGCGCGGGGTTGCTGTGGGTGGGTTGGTTCGGATTTAACGCGGGAAGCGCGTTGGCCGCGTCGGGGCTTGCGACCAGTGCTTTCGTTGCGACGCACTTCGCTGCGGCCGCCGCGACGTTAAGCTGGATGGTGGCCGAATGGATTAAGACCGGGAAGCCCAGCGTGCTGGGCGCGATCTCCGGTTGCGTTGCGGGTCTGGTCGGCATTACTCCAGCGGCCGGTTTCGTAACTCCGGGCTCTGCGCTGATCATCGGCTTGCTGGCCGGCGTGGTTTGCTACCTGATGGTGAGCATTGTGAAGAACAAGTTCGGCTATGACGATGCACTGGACGCTTTCGGTGTACACGGCATGGGCGGGACGTTGGGCGCTCTGCTGACGGGCGTCTTTGCGACCAAGGACATCAACGACCTGTTTATGGGCAAGCCGATGGGCCTGCTGGAAGGCAACTCCGGGCAACTGGTGAACAATGCTATCGGCGCCGGAATCGCTTGGGTGCTCGCGCTGGTGGGCACATTCATTATCCTGAAGATTGTGGATGCTGTGACTGGCTTGCGTCCGGAAGCACAGGAAGAGATCGAAGGCCTGGATCTGAGCATGCACGGCGAGGAAGGATACAGCTTCGAGGCGTAATTTGAGCCGCGTTGCCCAATTACTCAAAGGAATCACACTATGAAAAAGATTGAAGCGATCATCCAACCGCACAAGCTGGAAGAAGTGAAGGAAGCTCTGAAAAAGATCGGGATCGACGGCATGACGATCACCGAAGTTCGCGGCCACGGCCGGCAGAAGGGCCACAAGGAAGTCTACCGGGGGATGGAATACCAGGTGGACTTGCTCCCCAAGGTCAAGCTGGAACTGGTGGTGTCGTCGGCACAGCTCGAAGAAGTGCTGAGGACTCTCGGCGACGCCGCGCGCACCGGCAAGATCGGCGACGGAAAAATCTTTGTGTTTGACGTTGTCGAGGCCATCCGCATCCGTAACGACGAGCGCGGGGAGACGGCGATCTAACTAAGCCTGACTGCAGTTCCGTAGTAAAAACGAAGAGGGGCGGCTTTGGCTGCCCCTCTTTTATTTGGATGGAAAGTTGTGAACTAACCGCGGCGTTCTTTGGATGCCATCAACTCTTCAATATTGACGAGTTCAGTCGGATAGTTGCCGGTGTAGCAGGAATAGCAATACGTGTGATCGGTGTCCCCGACGGCCTGACGCAGCGCGGGAAGCGACAAGTAACCGAGCGAATCAGCCTCGACGAAGCGCCGGATTTCTTCCACCGTATTGTTAGCCGCGATCAATTCCCCTACGCTCGGCGTGTCCACACCATAGAAGCACGGGGAAATTGTCGGCGGGCAGGAGATCAGCATGTGGACTTCGCGCGCTCCCGCCCCGCGAACCATGCGGACGATTTTGCGGCTGGTGGTGCCGCGGACCAGCGAATCGTCCACCAAGATGACGCGTTTTCCTTCAAGAAGATGCCGGACGGGGTTCAGTTTCAGCTTGACGCCGAAGTCACGAATGGCCTGTGATGGCTCGATAAACGTTCTTCCCACATAGTGGTTGCGGATAAGCCCCAAGCGGAAAGGGATGCCGGATTCGGAAGCGTAGCCGAGCGCGGCTGCGGTTCCGGAGTCTGGAATCGGCACAACGATATCGCCGTCGATCGGATGCTCGCGGGCAAGCAAACGGCCCAGCTTTTCGCGCGACTCCTGCACGGCTCGGCCGAACACGATGGAATCGGGCCTAGAGAAATAGACGTGCTCAAACACGCAGTGCGATTTCTCGCGCACCGGGGCGTAACGCTCACGCGTGATGCCGTCTTTGCTCGCAATCACCATTTCGCCCGGTTCGACATCGCTCAGGTAGACGGCGTTGATCAGGTCGAAAGCGCAGGTTTCCGAGGCGAACACATACGAAAGGCGGCCGCCGGAGAGTTCCATCTGCCCGAAGGCGAGCGGACGGAATCCATGCGGATCGCGCGCGACGATGATGCGGTCTTCGGCGAGAAATACGAGGGAGAACGCGCCTTCCAGTTGCAGTAGAGCTTCACGCAGGGCACCGGCAAGCGTCTTTTCGCGCGAGCGGGCCACCAGGTGCAGAATAACCTCTGTATCACTGGACGCCTGGAAGATGGAGCCTTCGCGTTCGAGTTCCGCGCGCAGTTCGGCGGCGTTCGTGATATTTCCGTTATGGGCGACAGCGATGCGGCCCTTATTGCAGGCTACGGAAAACGGCTGGGCGTTGAGAAGGACGGTGTCCCCGGCGGTGGAATACCGCGTGTGGCCGATGGCTAACTCACCCGGGAGACTGCCAAGCCGTTCCGGCGTGAAGATATCCGCCACGTGGCCCATGCTTTTTTGACAGTGGATGTTTCGGCCGTCGCTCGACGCGATGCCGGCGCTTTCCTGGCCACGGTGTTGCAGCGCGTAGAGGCCCAGGTAGGTGAGGTTTGCGGCTTCGCGATGCCCGTAAATGGCAAACACGCCACATTCATCGTGGAATTTATCAAACATGATTGGCGCTCAATCCTGCTGAGCCCGCCGTGCCGACCGCCGGAATCACGCTATGCGTGAACGACGGTCATCTGACTGGCCAACGCGTTATCCCAAACCTGCTTGAGACGGTCCACGGGGGAGTCGATCCAAGTCACGGATCCGTCTCCGATCCGTAACCTGCCTTTCATTGTAACGCCTAAACGTACAACCTCGATATTGTTTTTCGCGGCGATCCGCTCCACCGCTTCCGGATCGGCCGTCGAAACCAGTACGCGTGAAGGGCCTTCGTGGAACAGCGCCAACTCCGGCCGCAGGGCCGTGTGGAACTGGACATCCGCTCCCACGCCGCCTGCGCAGCATTCCGCCAACGCGACAGCCAAGCCGCCTTCGCCCAAGTCGTGCGCGGATTCGGCATGTCCCCCATTCACCACTTCGCGAATTGCCGTATGCACCCGCTTCTCGTAATCCATATCGAGCGCCGGAGGCAATCCCCATATCGATTTCAGGACAACTTTTACGTACTGTGTGCCGCCGAAGCGGACCGGATCGCAGGTGCCCAAGCCGCCGAGCAGCATCACCGTGCGGCCTTCCTGCTTGAAGGGGATGGTGGTGGGCGCGCCGGTTTTGAGAAGGCCGACGATGCCGAGGACAGGGCTCGGCCAGATCGCTTCACCCAAAGTTTCGTTATAAAGGCTGACGTTGCCGCCGGTGATCGGTGTATCGAAATGCGTACACGCTTCGCCCAAGCCTTCGATGGCTTCCACGATCTGCGCCATAATTTCCGGACGCTCCGGGTTGCCAAAGTTCAAGTTGTTGGTCGCAGCGACCGGAGTGGCGCCGACGGTGGAAAGATTGCGGCAGCACTCGGCCACCAGAAGTTTCGCGCCCTCACGCGGCGACAAAGCGCAATAGCGGCCGTTGCCGTCGAGGGACATCGCGATGCTTAGGTCCAGTTCCTTGATGCGGATAATGGCGGCATCGCCGCCCGGGCCCGCGACGGTGTTGGTGCGGACCATGTAATCGTACTGATCCCAGATCCAGCGCTTGGAACACAAATCGCCGGAAGCAACCAGCGCCAGCAGATCGGCGTTCAGGTCTGTGCTCTGGAACTCTTGCGCTTCGAGCGGTGCCGGACGGAACGGCGCGACGCCGTGCGGACGATCGTAGATCGGCGCTTCGTCGGCGAGTTCGCGATTTGGAATTTCGGCGACGACCGCGCCGTGGTTCTTCACGCGCAGAATGCCGTCGCCGGTCACCTCGCCGATGGTTACCGCGTCGAGGCCCCATTTTTTGAAAACGGAGAAGACTTCGTCTTCGCGGCCCTTTTCGGCGACCAGCAGCATGCGCTCCTGCGATTCCGACAGCATGATTTCGTAAGGCGTCATGCCGGTTTCGCGCTGGGGCACTAAGGCCAAATCGATTTCGATGCCCGTTTCGGCGCGGCTGCCCATTTCGCAAGTCGAGCAAGTGAGTCCGGCGGCACCCATGTCCTGAATGCCGACGATTGCGCCCGTGCGCATGGCTTCGAGGCACGCTTCGAGCAGAAGCTTTTCCATGAACGGATCGCCCACCTGCACGTTCGGGCGTTTGTCCTTGGAATCTTCGTCGAATTCGGCCGATGCCATGGAGGCACCCTTGATGCCGTCGCGGCCCGTTTTTGAGCCAACGTAAATCACCGGATTGCCGATACCGGTCGCCCGGCCGAAGAACATCTCTTCGTGCTTGAAAATGCCGAGCGCGAAGACATTCACCAGCGGGTTGCCGTTGTAGCAGGATTCAAAAACCGTCTCACCGCCCACCGTCGGCACGCCGAAGCAGTTACCGTAGTGAGAGATGCCGCTGACCACGCCCTCGAGAATGCGCTTATTGCGTTCGCCGCACTCGGGATCATCGATGGGGCCGAAGCGCAGGGCGTCCATGACCGCGATGGGACGCGCGCCCATGGTGAAGATGTCGCGCAGAATGCCGCCTACACCCGTTGCCGCGCCCTGGAAGGGTTCAATGAAGCTGGGATGGTTGTGCGATTCAATCTTGAACGCGATGGCGAAGCGCTCGCCGGAAGGCGACGAGCCGATGTCGATAATGCCCGCGTTTTCACCGGGGCCGACGAGCACGCGCTCGCTTTTGGTCGGCAGCTTTTTCAGGTGGATCCGGGAGCTTTTGTAGGAGCAGTGTTCGCTCCACATCACGGTAAAGATTCCGGCTTCCGTCTCGTTCGGTTCGCGTTTGAGAATCGAGCGTACTTTATCCAGCTCGGCGGCGGTTAGATCGCTCATGCGTTTGTAGAATTTTGGTTCGAAGTAACGGCTACTTTTTCGGGATTGGCGCCGGAGAGAACCAGCGCATGCAGCATGGACTGCAGAACCACGAGGCCATCGGTACAGCCCAGTAGTTCATCGGCGGCGCGCTCCGGATGCGGCATCATGCCCATCACATTGCGGCGCTCATTACAAATGCCGGCGATGTCGTCGAGCGAGCCGTTAGGATTGTTCACGTAGCGGAAGACCACGCGATCTTCGCTCTTCAGCTTGGCAAGCGTCGCGTCGTCCGCAAAATAGCAGCCTTCGCCGTGGGCGATGGGAACGCTCAGTACCTGCCCCTTCTTGGCGAGCGAAGTGAACGGCGTATTCGTCGTTTCCACTCGCAGGTCGACCGGCTTGCAGATGAATTTGAGGTCGCGATTGCGGAGAAGCGCGCCGGGAAGCAGTCCGCTTTCCACCAGCACCTGGAAGCCGTTGCAGATTCCCAAAACCAAGCCGCCCTTTGCCGCAAAGTCTTTCACGGCCTGCATCACTGGAGAAAATTTCGCGATGGCGCCACAGCGGAGGTAATCGCCGTAGGAAAAACCGCCGGGCAGAATGACGGCATCCACACCGTTCAAGGAAGAGGAATCGTGCCAGATGAATTCGGCCGGTTGGCCCACATTGCGAGTCACTGCGTGCCACGCGTCATGGTCACAGTTGCTGCCCGGAAACACGACGACACCGAAGCGCATGGGAGGAAACTTTAGTGTAACAGATCCGTGCCTGACGCGGACGGTTTTTGCTTGAAAGCGGACGCCAACCTAGGAGCGGGAATCGGCTGATTCCGTTGACGGATGGACGCTTTCACCGTGGGCTTGCACGGCCCGTAAAAGGCTCTCCGCATAGGAGTTAGCCGCGTCAAAGGAGCCGTCCGCATCCGGGCGCGCCGTGACCGTTGGTGCCGATTTGCCAGGCGTTGCCGGAACCGCAAAACTACTTTGCGAGCGGGCGCGATTCACGGCTTCCTTGATCTCCCGAATGTCCGTCGCGATCTGGTAGAGCTTGTGTACTCCGGCGAACACAAGAATGTACCCGGCCAAAGTAATCAATTCCTGGAATAACGAACCAATGAGATCCAAAGGAAACCTCCTATGGCGTTGATCGGCAGGCGTTGCGGACGACTTTATATGGCTGGTTGTGTTTCCGCCGAAAGTGGGCCTGGGGTGGATTTAGTGCATTACATTGGCGATACGCCAATCGTTGCCGTACTGATCGAACTCAAAGGCGGCGGGGAAATTCTCGGTCAGTGTCCCGTTCCGAATTCCCATCAGCGCAAGGGGTTGCTGGAAGCAGGGGTGGTTGATTTTCACGCCGGCCCGGCCTTCCACACGCTTGATTCCCTTTTGGACGTCGGCAATCTTTGTGACCTGCCGGAACTCGATTTCAAACTTACCGCGGATCTGGGTGTAGGGGAGCAGGTACCCGGAATCGCCGATGGAAACGTCGTCGCTGAAGCCCAGGGCACGTCCCATTTCCGTCAGGCGCGCGATGGTCCGGGACCCGTTGTCTACGGGCGCTTCGAAAAGGCCATTTTCCACGGCGCAATTCAAGACCTCGCCCGAAATACTCACCTGTTCGCTCTGGATTTCGATGGGCTCACGAGCACCGGACTGATACACGGTACTCTCGTCAAACACCGAGTTATAGCAACTGCTGAGCGACAAACAGGCAAATAACGCCAGGACGGCGGATAGAATCGTGTGGCCCGGCTGGGCATGCCACTTCCGAAAACTGAGAAGTTCAGTTGCCTTCATACGGTTCCAGCTGTATATCGGCGGAAGGCAGTACTTTCTTGAGGACAATTGGCCGGGGGAGTGTAAAGAATTGCGAATGAACTGGACGTCACTAACCCCGTGGGTGGGAGTAGCCGGAAAATCGCCGCCGAGAGTTATCTTCAAGAAAATAAGTTGGTTATGGGTTGCTTAAGGAGAATCCTCCGCTGCGCGCGATCCGCTCCATCTGAACGCTGTGCCGCAATTCGTGGGCGGTCATTAGGGCTAGAATGTCCGCGATGGTATTCCGTCCAAAAATCGGGTGCACCAGAGCGACCCTCTCCGTCTTGGCCGGAAGTGGACCCGCGATCAGTACCTTGGTTTCCTCGAATGACGCCCGAAGCGAACTGACCAGGTCGTTTGGGGATCGGCCGTTCTCCGGCTCCGCACGTTTGGGGCTCACCGCCGGCATGAGCGGGTAGCGAAGGAATATTTCCCGCACCGTGTTCGGGACGAACATGTTCATCAGCGTCAGGGGAAGCGTCATCATCGGCATGGCAGCGGCGGGAACAAATGGAGGGCGGGGATCGCCTTCGCCCCATCCCATTACGATGGTGAGAGGGCCGGAATTTCGGGCCGTATCGATCAGTTGCCGGATGTGCTGCCGGTAGATGCCGTCAATCTTCACCAAATGATCGAGGTTCTGCCCAACGGACCAGGATTTGGAGTCGGGACGGAAATCCGCTTGTTCCGGAGTGAGTGCGGCCGCCACCTCCAGGGTGCGATTGCGGACCTGTTCCCAGGCCGCGAGTGCCCGGCCGATTCCTGTATGTGCCCGGGTTGCCGCGCCGGGTGTCATCTCTGTAGCGGTCATGTTCGCTCCCTCTTCTTTTCCAATTATCATGCGGTTTCGCGTTCGAGAAATTCGGCGCGCTCTGCTACAGTAGTAGGTGCACAACCCACTCGTGGCGGAGTGGCGGAATTGGCAGACGCAGCAGACTCAAAATCTGCCGTACTTCACTGTGCGTGTGGGTTCAAGTCCCACCTCCGCCACCAGAACCGTCCAAGTTTCCCGCGCCTTCTCATCCTGTTAGATTTCGATCCCCTGTTGACCGACGTATTCTTTTGATCCCGCTGGCTACGTTACAGTTGAAGCATGTTTCGCGGGAAGACCTGGCTTGCGCTCGCGTGCCTTACCGCGCCTCTGGCTTGGGCGCAACCGGGCATGTTGCGCCTGGATGTGGACGCGACCGACGCCCCCCGCCGCTTGATCCATGTGAAGCTGAACGTTCCCCTGAGTGCCACGGCGCCCGTGACCATGCCGTCTGGCTCGCGCACGGTGACGTTGCTTTATCCCCAATGGATTCCGGGCGAGCACGAGCCCAGCGGGCCCATCGCCGACGTCGTCCGCCTTCGCGCGAGCGCCCATGGTGAAAGCATCCCTTGGCGCCGGGAAGCGAAGAATCTCTACGCGTTCACAATGAACGTGCCGCCGGGCGCTTCGTCGGTGGACGTCGAGTTCGATTTCATCTCCGCTGCCGATTCCGGCGGCTTTTCTTCCGGGTCTTCGATGACGACGGAACTCGCCGTCCTTAGTTGGAATCAGTTTGTGCTGTATCCGCAAGGGCCGGCCGCGGATCAGATTCGCGTGCAAGCAAATTTGCGAATTCCCAAAGGCTGGCAGTATGGAACGGCCCTCTCCCCCGCCAAAGAAAACGACGGACGCATTGAGTTTAAGCCCGTGGCATTGACGGAGCTGATTGACTCGCCTGTTTCGACCGGTGCGCACTTTCGCACGGTCGATCTGGGCGCGGCGGACGGCGCACATCATTACCTGCACATCGCAGCGGATAGCGAACATGCGATTGCGGTCACCGATGAAATAACCGAGCGGTACCGCAAGCTGATCGCCGAAGCCGGTGCGCTCTTCGGCTCCAGGCACTACCGCGACTATCACTTCCTTCTGACGCTGAGCGATCACGTCGCGAGCTTCGGTTTGGAGCATCACGAGTCAAGTGACGACCGCGTCGCTGAGCGGACGTTGATCGAAGAAAATCTGCGCATGCTGGACGCCGATCTGCTGGCTCATGAATTTGTTCATTCCTGGAATGGCAAGTTCCGGCGGCCCGCGGGACTGATCACGAAGAACTACAACGAAACCATTGACAGCGACTTGCTCTGGATCTACGAAGGGTTGACCGAATACTACGGAGAAGTTCTCGCGACACGCTCGGGCCTCGGATCGGAAGAGCGCTTTCGGGATTGGCTCGCGAAAATTGCGGCGGAGATGGATCGTCCGGCGGGGCGCTCCTGGCGTTCGCTGCGTGATACGTCGGTTTCGGCGCAGCTCTTGTACGGAGCTCGAGAGGATTACGCAGGGCTGCGGCGCGGTGTCGATTTCTACTCGGAAGGGGCGCTGTTGTGGCTGGAGGCGGATACGCTAATCCGCGAACTTAGCCAAGGGTCGAAATCACTGGATGATTTTTGCCGAGTGTTTCATGGCGGTCCTGGCGGAACGCCTGCGGTGAAGCCGTACGCACTTACCGATGTGGTCGCGGCCTTGAATAGCGTTCAGCGTTACGATTGGGCCAAGTTTCTCGAAGATCGCGTGGATAAGCCAGCCGAGCACGCGCCGATGGCGGGCATCCAAAACGGCGGCTGGAAGCTGATTTTCCGCAATCGGCGCTCGGATCTTTGGGCTGCCGATGAAGATGACAAGAAGGTATCGGATCTTACGTACTCATTGGGGTTGGTTCTGAAGAATGACGGCACCATCAAGGATGTGGAGTTCAATGGTCTCGCGCAAAAAAACGGGCTGGCGCCAGGCGGTGTGATTACTCAGGTGAACACGCGCCAGTTCTCGTCATTCCTGTTCAGAGACGCGATTCGCGACGCCGTGGAATCCGGCGAGCCCATCGAGATCGTCGTAAAAAACGGCGAATACTATACGACGCACCGCATGGCTTACCGGGGCGGCGAGCGTTATCCGCAACTGGAGCGCGACGGCTCAAAGCCGGACTTGCTAACCGCCATTGTGACGGCGAAGACCAAGTAGCGCTGCTACAGGCCCATGATGTGGAATCCGGCGTCGACGAACACGACGTCGCCTGTGATCCCGCGACCGAGGTCACTTGCAAGAAGTACGGCGACATCGCCCACTTCGGCGGGCTTCACGTTGCGCCGCATGGGAGCATGTTTCTCCACCGTTTCGAGCACGGTCGAAAAATTCTTCACACCGCGCGCGGCTGCCGTTTTCACTGGACCAGCGGAGATGGCATTTACGCGGATCTGCTGCGGACCAAGGTCGGCCGCCAGGTAGCGGACGGCCGCTTCGAGCGATGCTTTTGCCACGCCCATCACGTTGTAATTGGTCACCACGCGTGAAGAACCCAGGTAGGTCAGCGTCAACATCGCGCCCCCGTTGGTCATCTTCGGCGCCGTCGCGCGAGCGACAGCCACCATTGAATATGCGCTGATGTTCTGCGCGAGCAGATAACCGTCGCGCGACGTTTCGGTGAACGGACGGCTCAGGTCTTCGGCGGATGCGAACGCGATGCTGTGGACTACAATGTCCAAACGCTCTTCTTCATTCACCGCCGCGGCAAGCTTCGTGATGTCTTCATCCTTTGACACGTCGCAGTCGAACACACGGGCCGCGCCCAGCGAAGCTCCTAATTCTTCCACGGTCTCTTTCAGCCGTTCGCCCTGGTACGTCAAAATCAGGCGCGCCCCTTCGCGGTGGAATGCCTGCGCGATGGCGTAGGCCAGGCTCCAGCGGTTGGCGATGCCCAGGATGAGTGCTGTTTTTCCTTCGAGTAATTGAGGCATGAACCCGCATTGTACACTAGAGACTCCGGACCCGGCAGTGTGTTTCGACGCCGGTTTTTGCCGCGTTCATGCCGTCACTGGACCTCTCCACACCCCTGATGTATTTGAAAGGCGTCGGGCCCGCGCGCGCCGCCATGCTTGAAGCCAAGGGCCTACGCGTGGTGGAGGATTTGCTCACCTACGCGCCGTTCCGCTACGAAGATCGCAGCAACGTTAAGACGATCAAAAACCTCGCGCCCGGTGAGATGGCGACCGTGCTGGCCGAGGTGCGCATGGCCGCGGTTTCGAATCTTCGCCGCCGCTCGCTCGGGCTTTTTCAGGCGACGTTCGTCGATGCGTCGGGCGCGGTGCTCGGCGGCAAGTGGTTTCATGGCGCGTATCTGGCCGATATCCTCAAGCCGGGTTTAAAGGTGGCGCTCTTCGGCAAAGTGGAGTTCGATAACTACTCCGGCAGCCTGATGATGATGCACCCCGAGTACGAAATTCTTTCGGCCGAGGACGACGACCCCGACGCTTCGCTGCACACCGGCCGCATCGTGCCGATCTATGAAGCCGCGGGGAAGGTAGCCACACGCGCGCTGCGCACTCTAATTCACCGCATTCTGGAATCGATTCAGCCCGTGGAAGACGATCCTCTACCCCAGCACATCCGCGCGCGGCTGAAGCTGCCCGACACTTGGACCGCCATCCGGCAACTGCATTTTCCCTCGCCCGATTCCGATCTCCGGCTGCTGAATTCGTTCCGTTCGCCGGCGCAATTCCGGCTCATTTTCGACGAATTTTTCTGGCTCGAATGCGGCCTCGAGTTGAAGCGCGCCAAAGCGCGTCTCAAGCCGGGCATTGCATTCGCGTTGACGGATCGCGTCCGCGAGCGCATCAAGGAAATGCTGCCGTTCAAACCAACAGGCGCTCAAAAGCGGGTGTTGGGCGAAATCGCGAAGGATATGGCCGAGCCGCATCCGATGTACCGGCTGCTCCAAGGCGATGTCGGCAGCGGAAAGACGCTGGTGGCCGCCGAGGCCGCCATCATCGCTATTGAAAACGGCTATCAGGTGGCCGTGCTCGCGCCCACGGAAATCCTCGCGACGCAGCATTTCTTCTATTTCAAGCGTCTGTTTCACAAACTGAGCTACGTGCCGGTCCTGCTGACGGGCTCAGCAACGGCTCACGATAAGGCGCAGTACCGGAAGATCGTGAAAGCAGGCCTTGCGCACGTTGTTGTGGGCACGCACGCGATCCTCGAAGCAGGTGTCGAATTCCACCGCCTGGGTTTAGCGATTGTGGACGAGCAGCACCGTTTCGGCGTGGAGCAGCGGCAGAAGCTGATGGAGAAAGGCGATCATCCCGATATCGTCGTCATGACGGCTACTCCCATTCCTCGCACCCTTGCGCTGACCATGTATGGCGATCTCGATATCAGCGTCATCGATGAACTCCCTCCAGGGCGCCGGCCGATTGAGACCAAGCAGTACACCGAAGATCAGGTGGAGCAGGTATACAGCTTTCTCAAGCAGCAAGTGGAAACAGGCCGGCAAGCGTACGTCGTATATCCGGTGATTGAAGAATCCGAAACGCAGGCAATGAAAGCCGCGCAGAAGATGTATGAGCTGTTGTCGCAAGTGGTGTTCCCGACGCTGTCGGTCGGACTTTTGCATGGAAAGATGAAGCCGGCCGAAAAAGAAGCCGCTATGGAGAAGTTTCAGCGCGGCGAGACGAAGATCCTGGTGTCCACGACGGTGATCGAAGTAGGCGTGGATGTGCCGAACGCAACGGTGATGGTGATTGAGCAGGCCGAGCGTTTCGGTCTTGCGCAGTTGCATCAGCTTCGTGGACGCGTGGGCCGCGGCGGCGAGCAGAGCTATTGCATTCTGGTCACCGAAAAATTGAACGATGTAGCGAAGGAACGCATCAGGACAATGCTCAAGTCGAACGACGGTTTCCATATCGCCGAGATGGATATGAAGCTGCGCGGCCCAGGTGAGTTTTTTGGCACCCGGCAATCCGGAATGCCGACGCTACATGTTGCCAATATCCTGCGCGATGCCGAGATCCTCGAAGCCGCGCGCAACGAAGCGGTTGCGTTTGTCTCGCATCCGCCGAGCGACGAGGCGCTTCGGCAGGCCATTGCCCACATCCGCAGCCACTGGCAGCGCCGTTATGGACTCGTGGAGGTTGGCTAGAAATGCGCGTGATTGGCGGAGAGTTTCGTAGCCGCGTGCTGAAGAGTGTTCCCGGCATGGACACTCGCCCCACGCCCGACCGTCTGCGTGAGTCTTTGTTCAGTATCCTTGCGCCACGCATCGAGGGTGTGACGTTTGCCGATCTCTATGCGGGCACCGGCGCGGTCGGCATTGAAGCGATTAGCCGGGCAGCGGCGAAAGCGATTTTTGTCGAGAGCGACCGTTCGGCGTTGCATGCGATCCGCGATAACCTGAAGTCGCTGGGAATTGAGGGTCGCGCGGAAGTCCGCCAGGCGAGGGCGTCGCAGATGATCGCTCGCCTACGTGCGGATGTCGTTTTCCTGGATCCGCCTTACAAACTGGAAGCCGAGTACAGAACGTGTCTCGATCTCCTTGGTGCGAATGCGCCCGAGTTGGTGATCGTCCAACATTCTCCGAGGCTCAAACTCGAAGAAACCTACGGCGGGTTGCACCGCGTGCGCGAATTGAAGCAGGGGGACAACATGCTCAGCTTCTACGAACCACGAATGTCTGATTGAGGAAAAAGAAAAAGCCCCCCGCTTGCGCGAGGGGCTTGGGTTTTCCGCTCCGCCTTAATTGCTGGAGACGGGGTTAGAAGTACCTTGGGAGTTGGTCAGCGTGACGGAGACCGAAGCCACCGGGAACGCCGAGTTGCCCCCTGTTGTAAACGGCATCGTCAGCGAGAACTGACTGCCCGTAGCCGCCGAAGCCGGGCTGCTGTACCAGGCGCTGAACAGCGTGCTCAGCTGAATGGTTACCGACGAGGGATTCAATGTGTTTCCCGCCGTGGGCGTGAAGTTAAACTGGCCGCTCACCATATTCTTCGTATTCGAAAAACCGGTTACGACGACGTTGAAGCCGCCCGTCACGGGCACCAGCTTCACCGAAGTGATCAGCGGAACCGTTGCTGTCACGGTGATTTGGATCGGCGCCGGAGGCGGAACGGTTAGACCGTTCGCATCGTTGGCCGTTGTTGTAATTGTGATTGTGCCCGCCACCGTGCCTGTGATCACCGCGACGTTCGAAGCGGCGCCAAACAGTCCTCCGGTCGAACCCGGAGCCACCGTGAAGTTTGCCGTGCGCGTGCCATTACCGAAACGCACCTCTGGATTATCTCCGCCGCCACTCGCCGCGAAGGTCAGCGTCAGCGTGCCGTTTACGGTCACGGGGTAGGTGCTGCTCAAGGCCACCTGCGCCGCAGGCTGCTGGCCGGGTCCGATCGAAGACGGCAGCCCGGTTACGTTCACCGAGGGCGGCGTTGCGATCGCGATCGCGAACTGCTTCTGCGCGGATCCATTCCCGCTTGTTGCCTTCACCGTGAAGGTGGCGGAGCCAGCGGCAGAGGGTGTGCCTGTGATCGCGCCCGTCGAGGTGTTGAGATTCAAGCCTGCGGGCAGCGTGCCGGTGACGATCGACCAAGTCGAGCTGGGCGTCGCTCCAAGCGTCGTTGCATACGCGGTGTTGACGAAGCCTCCGGGCAGAGCGGTCGTCGTGATGGTGACCACCACCGGTGCCGGACTGACGTTGATGCTGAGCGATGCCGAGGCGGTGACGTTGTTGGCATCCTTCACCGAAACCGTGAACGACGAGGCGCCCGAAGTGGTGGGCGTGCCCGAGATCGCGCCATTCGACGCAAGCGTCAGGCCGCTTGGCAGCGAGCCGTTCGAGAGGCTAAACGTCAACGCGCCGTTTCCATTGGCCGCTTGAATGTTCGCCGCGTACGCCGTTCCAACAGTACCGTCGGGCAGCGACTTCGTCGTAATCGACAAGCCCGGTGCCACCGTGATCGCGAGCGCCTTCGACGCGGAACCTTGCGTGTCGGTCACAACCACAGTGAACGGGAAGGAACCAGCCGAACTCGGCGATCCATTGATCGCCCCCGCACTGCTCAACGTCAGTCCCGGAGGCAGCGAGTTCCCCGCTGCCAGCGACCACGTCGCCGACGGCGATGCGCCAAACGCGTTGAGCGATGCGCTGTACGATAACCCCACCGTGCCCCCCGGCAGAACCGACGTTCCTACCGCTAATGAATTAAGGCTCAGAACCTTCGTCGAAGTCACGCTGGTGGAATCGGTTACGGTGACGGACAAGGGTAGAACCCCACCGCCGATGGGAGTGCCGGAAAGCTGACCGGTACTCGGGTTGATGCTCAAGCCGTTCACGGTGGAATTCGGCAAACTCCATGTATACGGCGGAATACCACCGCCTGCCGCGATCACCGTTGAATACGGAACGCCCACAATCGAGCCGGGAATCGACGTCGTTGTGATGCCAAGCGTGTTAATCACCGAGATCGGGAACGGAACCGTTGCGATGCTTTGTGCCGAATCCACCACGGTCACGTTCAACGTGAAACCGCCGGCCGCTAGCGGAGTGCCGGTGATTGTTCCCGTCGAACTGTTGATGCTGAGCCCGTTCACCACCGGCGGCTGCATGCTCCATGTCAGCGGCAGTGTTCCGCCGGACGCCGAAATTGTCGTGCTGTAGGCCGCGCCCACCACGCCGCTTGGGACGGAAACCGTTGTGATCACAACCGGGTTAATTACTCCAAGCGAGTAGCTACGGAACGCCGTCTGTCCCGCGATGTCCATCACCTGTGCGACCACCGTAAGATTGCCGATCGCGGTTGGCGTTCCGCCGAGCTGACCGGTGGCGGGATTGATCGTCAACCATGGCGGGCCCGAGAGCAGCGACCACGTATAGCCCCCCGGTACGCCGCCCGTTGGTGTCAGCGCGAACGAATAAGGCTGGCCCACCCCTCCACCTGGAAGTGAAGTCTGTACGATCGACAGCGGGCCCGACGAAATGTACATTGTATAGTCCTGAATGGGCGCCGTTGCGGAGTGCTGCAGAGAGAACGGGAAAGCGCCGGCCTGTGTGGGCGTGCCGGTGAAGATAGCAGAACCGAAGTATGGAGCTGCGTCGTTGAATTGCGTCGCCACCGTTACGCCGCTCGGGAGGGAACCGCTCGAGATGGCCCAAGCAGGCGGGAAGTCGCAAATCGAACAAGCGTTGATCACGTTCGTAGTGTAGGGAACGTTTACGGTTCCAACCGGCAACGTAGCGGGCAAGTAAAGTGCTTGCTCCGGCGCTTGGCCAAATGCCAGCGAGTCTAACACCAGCGTGTTATCCCCGATATCTTCCAGCGTCAGGCCGGTTGGCGTGATCGTCCCTTTCGCCAGGTGCGTTGTCGGTATTTGAACGTTGGGCGACACGACGTTGAGATAGAGTTCGTCGGTGAATGGCTCGAACTTCATGCTGACGATGGCCTCTGAACCCTGTGGCATCGCCGAAAAGTCCACCGGCCCTACCAGGGTGGCCGCCCCCGTGGTTTGGTTCACAGTGTAGAAATTCGTCGAGCCAGCCCTCAGATTGCCCACGAAAGCAGTCAAGTACAAAGTGCCTTGCGCGAATGCCAACCCACCCGCCGGAAATGCGCCAATGCCCAAATCGCCGACCAGCGTGGCCGTACCGGTCGAACGGCTAAAGGTATACAACGAGCCGCCCGTATCGACTCCGAAAATCGTGCCGTCTCCGCGAATGGCGATGTCGAGGATGTCATTCGTCAGTCCCGTCGGACCTACGGGGAGCGTCACAGCGGAGGATCGGTCAATCAGCAGCAGCGACTGGGGTGAATTCGGGGCATAGTTATTCAAGCCGACGCCATACAATGTCTTGCGGTCCGGCATGAAGTCAAGCGATTGGATCCCGGCGTACAACGTGCTTGGCCCATAGGAGACGGAGCCCGTGTCCTTATTCACCGTAAAGCGGGTACTGTTGAGCGCGTCTATGCCGTATGCTACGTACGTCTGCGTGACATTAACGCTAAAAGCCCCAGTGTTATTGAACCAGCCGTATCCGTCGTTTGCGGCAAGGTACAGGCGTGTCGCTCCCGCCGGAACGATGAAATCCTGGGTGCCCGATACGGATCCGCCGTCGCCGATGAAGAACACTTGCTTCAACTGCGGAGAGAATGACGGGAAATCGATTCCTAACGTTCCAAAGTCGAGACCGGCCGGCGCGGCTGTTCCGTCCGGCTGGTTGGCGTCAAGAAATACGCCCACCAGCGAATTCAGCGGCGCGCAAATCTGCGACATTCCGTTGACCGGCCCCGAACTGCATTGCGGACTGCTTCCATCCGGCGGATCGACCGGTGTGCCGTCAAAATTGAGTACGCTGCCCGCTACCGTGAAACGCAATGTCGCGCCCGGTTTGACCGCGAGCGGAACCAGCACCGGAGACTGCGCGGGAGCCGCATCGCCGCAGCAACCGGAGCCATTCGGCATGCCGGCAAGATAGGGGTTGGCGGTTCCGGGTACTGTTACGGAGCCGGAGCTTTCCTGCAGACTGTAGCGCAAATCGTCGAACGGCATTGTTCCCGACCCATTCGGGTTCACAATACGGGTGAACTTCAGCTGATGCACCGAGCCGCTGAAAGTGAGGGTTTGATTCGGAATCGTCACGTTCGGTCCAGCCGGATTCACCGTCTTGGTATCGATGAGGTTCCCGTTGATGTCAAATGCCTGAATCGTCGCGCCATCAATTTGGCCTATAGCCGAAACGCCCAGAGCCACGATGGACACGTTCGTCGCGGAGAGATTGACGGCCGCGTTAAGGGGACGGACAAACGTGATCGTTTGCTGGTCAACAATGCGAAGGTAGTTGGGAGAGGACGACGGACTGATCGCTCCGCCAAACGTGTTGCTGCTCACTAAAATGCCGTTTGCCACAATACCGGCGGACGCGAGTTGGTTGGTCAGGCTGGCGCCATCGGCAAAGGAATCGAAGGTTGCAACCGATCCATAGGCGGGCAGGATTGAAAGAAATGCTGCGGCAACCGCCAGACCGATGTGAGAAAGCCGTTTCGTGCTCGGCATCATCTAGATAGAACCTCCCGCGCCTCATCCCCCGACGAAACTGAAACGGCACACTACGATCCACCCGCCGCTAATTGCTGGCGACGGGGTTGGAAGTACCTTGGGAGTTGGTCAGCGTGACGGAGACCGAAGCAACCGGGAACGCCGAGTTGCCTCCTGTTGTAAACGGCATCGTCAGCGCGAACTGACTGCCCGTAGCCGCCGATGCCGGGTTGCTGTACCAGGCGCTGAACAGCGTGCTCAACTGAACGGTCACCGACGACGGATTCAACGTGTTGCCCGCCGTGGGCGTGAAGTTGAACTGGCCGCTCACCATATTCTTCGTATTCGAAAAACCGGTCACGACAACGTTGAAGCCTCCCGTCACCGGCACCAGCTTCACCGAAGTGATCAGCGGAACCGTCGGCGTCACCGTGATCTGAATCGGAGCCGGAGGCGGAACGCTTAGACCGTTTGCATCGGTGGCCGTTGTTGTAATCGTGATTGTGCCCGCCACCGTGCCCGTGATCACCGCGACGTTCGAAGAGGCGCCAAACAGCCCGCCGGTTGAACCCGGAGCCACCGTGAAGTTCGCCGTGCGCGTGCCGTTGCCGAAACGCACTTCCGGATTATCTCCGCCGCCACTCGCCGCGAATGTCAGCGTCAGCGTGCCGTTTACGGTCACGGGGTAGGTGCTGCTCAAGGCCACCTGTGCCGCAGGCTGCTGGCCGGGACCGATCGAAGACGGCAGGCCGGTTACGTTCACCGAGGGCGGCGT
Organism: Bryobacteraceae bacterium; assembly: GCA_040081855.1. Lineage (GTDB taxonomy): Bacteria > Acidobacteriota > Terriglobia > Bryobacterales > Bryobacteraceae > Palsa-187. Next base: position 64,896 of record JBEBFS010000009.1, read on the forward strand.
TGCGATCGCGATCGCGAACTGCTTCTGCGCCGAACCGTTCCCGCTCGTCGCCTTCACCGTGAAGGTAGAAGAGCCAGCGGAAGACGGTGTGCCTGTGATCGCGCCTGTCGAAGTATTGAGATTAAAACCTGCGGGCAGCGTGCCGCTGACGATCGACCAGGTGGAACTCGGCGTCGCCGCAAGCGTTGTTGTGTAGGCGGTGTTAACGAAACCGCCGGGCAGCGCGCTTGTCGTGATGTTGACCACGACCGGTGCCGCAGCGACGTCAATGCCAAATTTCGCCGTCGCGATGACGTTGTTTGCGTCCTTCACGGAAACCGTGAAAGAGGAGCTGCCTGCCGCGTTCGGCGTGCCCGTGATCGCGCCGTTTGAAGCAAACGTCAATCCGCTCGGCAAGGAACCGTTGGTGACGCTGAATGTCAGGGTCCCGGTTCCATTGACTGCCTGAATGTTCGCGGCGTACGCCGTGCCAACAGTGCCATCGGGCAGCGGCGTCGTCGTAATTGACAAGCCCGGTGCCACGGTAATGGCAAGAGCCTTTGATGTGGAACCTTGTGTATCGGTCAAAACCACGGTGAACGGGAAGGAACCAGCCGCACTCGGCGATCCACTGATGGCCCCCGCGCCCGTCAGCGTCAATCCCGGAGGCAGTGAACTCCCCCCCGCCAGCGACCACACCGCCGATGGCGATGCACCGAACGCTAGTAGCGATGAACTGTACGACAACCCCACCGTGCCCCCAGGCAGAACCAAGCTTCCAATTGCCAATGAACTGAGGGTGAACGTCTTGACCGATGTGTTGCTCTGCGAATCCGTGACGGTTACCGTCAAGGGCAAGGTGCCGCCACCGATGGGGGTTCCAGACAGTTGGCCCGTGCTCGCGTTAATGCTCACGCCGTTTAGCGTTGGATTCGGCATACTCCAGGTGTACGGCAACGAACCGCCACCCGCCGTAATTGCCGCCGAGTACGCGCTGCCCGCGATGGCTCGGGGGATTGACGTCGTCGTAATGGTTAGAGTCTGATTAGCGCTGACGCTTAAATTGAACGAGGCAATCGCCGAGCCTGAGTTTGCATCCAGAACGGACACATCCAGCGTGAAGTTTCCGCCGGCAGCCGGAGTTCCGGAGATCACCCCTGTCGAATTGTTAATGCTCAAACCGTTCACCGGCTGGTTTTGCAGTGTCCACTGATACGGACCCGTTCCGCCGGAAGCCGTGATCGTCGCATTGTACGGCGACCCAGCAACACCGGTTGGGATAGAAGTTGTTGTGATGGCCAGCGTGCTGCCGACGCCCAGGGAAAAGCCCTTGGTCGCTAGCGCTCCCGATAGGTCGCTAACCGCGACCGTAACGTTGAAACTTCCGCCGCTGTCCGGGGTGCCAGACAAAGCTCCCGTTGAAGGGTTGATGGTCAGCCATCCAGGGCCCGACACGATCGCCCACGTATACGATGGCGGTACGCCTCCGGTCTGCGTCAACTGGAAGGAATAGGGCACTCCAACGTTTCCATTCGGCAGCGTGTTTTGCACAATACCAAGGGGGCCCAGAGTTACGAAAAGCTTGAAGTCCTGTGAAGGGCCGGAAGTCTGGGTTACGGAAGCCGTAAACGGGAAAACTCCGGCGGCGGTGGGTGTTCCGCCCAGAACGCCCATGCCGTACGTTACCGCATAGAAATCATCGCTTTGCGTTGTCAGAGTCATACCGTTTGGTAAACTGCCGCCCGCGACATTCCAATCCCGCACGTAGTCACAAATGGGGCACTGCAGGTAGGTTAAGTAGGGCGTATTGATGGTGGCAACGGGTAGTTCGTCCGGAACGATGGTGGTCGGTAGCGGCAGCACTCCGAATGTCATGGACGTGAATGCGAATTCCGTATTGCCGAGTTCCGTGAATGTAACACTGGGTCCACCCACCGTCGCGGACATGAGGATAGTGATGGGAAAATCAATTCCCACGACACCGAGGGCATACAGAGTGCCGGTACCCGGCTCAAACCGCATGCCGGAGATGTAATACACGGACGGTGGCAGCGATAGTGTTGCCGATAGCGTCGCCGCGCCGGTGGACTGATTCACCGTGTAGAGAGCGTGCGTGGTAATCAACGCAATGTTGCCTGCTTGTGTTGTTAACTCCGCATAGAGGGTCCCGTTCCAGAAGGACAGCGCCCCGTTCACGAGTGCGCCCGTCACGCCGGTGCTGCCGAGCGGCGTTGCGGCGCCAGTCGTTGAACTGAAGGTGTAGATGACTCCGTCCGCACCAAGTCCAAAAATGGTTCCGTCCGAGCGGACCGCGATATCGTATATGGCTACGTTTAGTCCGGTAGAACCAACGGTCGTGCCAACGCCGGTGGACTTATTGATACGAATAAGAACCTGCGGCGGGCCGGAAACAATTGACGGGTCATCGCCGATGCCATACAAACTTGTGCCGTCCGGCGCTAAATCGACGGAATCCATTCCGTTGTAGCCTGTGGCTCCGATGTAGTTGCTGTAGCCAGCCACCTTGTCGATCGTGTGGAGAAAAGAACTCGAACTGGAGGCCCCGGTCACGCCAAATATGCTTCCGGTGCTTTGATCCGTGATGACGAAGTCGCCCGAGTTGTTGGTCCAGTCCGTGTCTCCAACGGTGAACGTGATCGTTGGGTTGTTGACACTGAACGACCCGAACCCAAGGGCGGCGAAAGAAGTCTTGGGTAGTCTTAGAAATTTCGGTGGATTGGAACTGCCCAAGCCGCTTGCAGCGTTAGGTTGGAACACCGGGAACGTCCCGACGCCAGAGATGGTGATCATGAGAGCGCCGTAAGGTTGGTTCGCGACGTAAAACCCGCCGACCGAGCCGCTGAACGTGCCGAACTGGCCGACGGGTGCAAACGTCGGAAACTCCACAACAATGCCTGCGCCGTTGACGCAATACTGTCCGCTGGCCAGGCAAATTTCGCCTGTTTGGCCGAGAGCGATGGTGTCGGAGCCGGTCAACGTGCCGTTGTAGGTAAAGGAAAAGCCGGCGTCGGCCGTGGCCGCCAGGGTAAATTGCCGGTTGGGAATATCGACATTTGCGGCCGCGGCCGTAGCGGCACCCATCAATAAAAACGCGGCGGCCGAGAGCGCGCCTTTCCAGATGCTAGAAGTTCCTCGCATTATTGTGCGCCCCCGTCGGTGAGGTCGAGCGCCTGCGGAACGAACCAAACGCTATCCGTCACTGCATCGTACACTTTTGCACTGCCGCCATCGACGGCGGTGACGCGGAATACGGTGCCGCCGAGGCTGAACAGTCCGGCAGGTGCGCACTGGCAATCCGCTACCGTCACGGCGCCTGTCGCGCGGTTGATGTGTCCGATGCCACCGGACGGCTCGATCAGGACCACATGGTTGTTATCCTCGGAAACGGCGATTGCAATTGGCGATTCCGGCGGCGGAGGCGCATCTGCCGCACCCGCATAGAGAGCCTGTGCATTCGCGAGGCCGTTGATTTCAGAGATCAAAGTGACTTCAGTCGCCGTGGTTGCGACAACGTCAAGACTGCTGTTTAGGAATGTCAACGCCGTAACCGCGCCTGCCACCGGTAGAGTCACAGTCTGGCCCTGCGGCCCATAGGCGATCACACCCGCGTCCGTGGAGGCGACCACCCACGCGCCATCATCGCTGACCGCAGTCGCGTGGAGCGTCGTCGCACCGGAAAAATCGAGAGAGCGGCCAACGGCCGCCTCAGCTGCCAAGCCCGATACCACTTGCGCCACGCCCGTTGCGGAGTTCAGCAACAAAGCCGCGGAGCCCTTTGGGCTCAAGCAAACGTGATCGGCACCTTGCGCCGCCCCGGGAATTTCCGCGAACTTTGCACCGTCCGGGCCCATTTTGACGACCACGGGCCTACCCTCTTCGGGAGTGACACCAATAGCCACCGACCCGCCGGGAGCAACCGCCGAGTGGTTCAAATTCCCGGGAGCCGGCATCGGCCGGCCGAGCGAACCCGATGACGGCATGCCGTACATGGGACGTAACGCGCCGCCATCCGGCGCGACACCCATCAGGGGCGTCTGCACCTGCGCCACGCACAGCGATGCCGGCGCCACCAAACCCACGAAACCGAGGAAAAAGTTCTTCGTCATGATGTTCATCCCCATTGTTTGCCGTATGTTGTGCTTGGTCATGGATTTACGGTGCTCCTACACTCGGATTGCCCGCCGAAATCGTTGTCGTAGACTGGGTCGGTGTCGACGATGAGCTGCCTCTATTGGCAATCACCGTTCCCGCTGCAGCCGCACCACCTGCGACCGCCAAGCCGATGAGAATCTTCGCCGTCAGGCCCAGACCAATTGCCGCCGCGCCCAACACATTCGTCTGCGTAATGAGAGTGGTGGAGGTCACACCCTTAAAGGATGCCGTCACACGGATCTGCATCATGCCAGGCAGCGTGTTATACCGGATGCCGCGGGAAAAAGCCCTGCCGCTCTGATCGGTCGTAGTGGTGAGAGAGGAACTCCCGTTGGGATAAGTTCCGCCGGGGCCTTGGTTCGGCAGGAAGAAAACGACCGCAGCGCCGGCGATCGGCTTGTGGTTTTCGTCTTCCACTTGAATGATCTGCTCACGGTTGACGCGCTGCTTGATGTTGTTGATCGCGCCGTCGCCTTCGACGATGACGATGTTGAGCATCATCGGCGTGGCGGGTTCTTGAGCGAAGGAGGGAATCCCTGTCAGGTTCGCGATCAGCAGGAAAATCAAAAAGGTAATTCGGACGTTGGAGGGCTTCATTTGGGCTCCGATTGCCCTACGTTACCATTAGTCCATACCATGAAACAATCGCCCTCTTCCGCTAAGTTGTTGTCTACACTCCGGATCGCGCCCGTTGCCCCTGGCGACCTCCCCGTAGTGTTAGGTCTGGTACGGAAGCTTGCCGAGTACGAACATCTCGCCCATATGATGGTGGCTACGGAGGAGGACTTCCGGCAAGCTTTGTTCGGACCGCACGCGAGCGTCGAAGCAGTACTGGCGTGGTGGGAAGATATCCCGGTAGGTTTCGCGCTGTTCTTTCCCTCTTTTTCCACGTTTTTGGGGCGTTCGGGCCTGTATTTGGAAGATCTTTTCGTCGAGCCCGAGTACCGCGGGAGGGGTATTGGCAAAGCCATCCTGCAGCATTTGGCACGCATCGCCCGTGAACGCAAGTACGGTCGCATGGAGTGGAGCGTGCTCGATTGGAACCAGCCGGCCATCGGGTTTTACCAGAAGCTGGGCGCTCAATTGATGGACGAGTGGACCACTTGCCGCTTGACCGGAGCCGCTTTGGAAGCCCTTGCGGAGTAGCACCGTGCCTTCCAATCGGACAGCGCCGGACCCCGGTGAGCGCCTCGCCCAGTACCTCCGGTACGAGTTCGAGTATGCAGCGAATCCGAAGAACGCTCCGGCGATGCAGGCGTATATGAAATCGGTTATGCCGTTCTACGGCATCCAGGCACCGGAACGCCGTATGATCTGTAAGCGCGCCTTCGTTGAGTTTCCGCTTGGCTCAGTCGACGAATGGCAATCGACGGCGCTGCGAATGTGGCGCGAGGCCCGTTTTCGCGAAGAACGTTACGCGGCGATGGAACTAACTGGCTACCGCGCGTATCGCCCATTCCAAACGCTGCAGACGCTGCCAATGTATGAGGAGATGATCGTCACCGGCGCGTGGTGGGATTTCGTGGACGTGATCGCCAAAGAGCGGCTCGGCCTGCTACTGGAACGCTATCCCACGCCCATGCGGAAGAAGATGCTGGTCTGGAGCCGGTCGACGAATCTATGGAAGCGCCGCTCGGCGATCCTTTGCCAGCTGGGATTTAAGAAGAAGACCGACCTCGCACTACTCTACGCCTGCATCGAGCCCTCGCTTTCGTCGAAAGAGTTCTTTCTGCAAAAGGCGATCGGCTGGGCCTTGCGGCAGTATGCGTGGACCGATCCGGCGGAAGTGCAACGCTACGTACGCGAAAACGGCGAGAGCCTCAGCGCCCTGAGCAGGCGTGAGGCTCTCAAGAACGTTGGCGCTGCTTAGAGGGCTACTCTTCCTCTTCCTCTTCACCGCTGCGTGCCGCTTTCGCCGCCGCGATGATCTTTTCGGCTTGTGGTCCAGGCACGAAATCGTAGTGATCGAACTCCATGGTGAAGGACGCGCGGCCCTGCGTCATGGAGATTAAGTCGTTCTGATAGGTGAGCATTTCCGACATCGGCACGCTCGCGCGGATAATCTGCGTTCCGCCCTTCACGTCCATGCCGGCGATGCGCCCACGGCGGCCGTTCATGTCCCCCATCAGGTCGCCCGCGAACTCCACGGGAGCCTGCACTTCCACGTTCATCACCGGCTCCAGCAGAGCCGGCTTCGCATGTTCCATTGCGGCCTTGAACGCCTTCCGAGCGGCAAGCTTGAATGACATTTCCGAGGAATCGACGTCATGGTAGCTGCCGTCATAGACAACCACTTTGAAATCGACCACGGGAAACCCCGCAAGGTACCCTTTCTCGGCGGTTTCGACGATGCCTTTTTCAATCGCGGGGATGAAGTTCCTGGGAATCGCTCCGCCAAAGACTTCATTCGCGAATTCGAACTTGCCGCCGCGCGGTAGGGGCTCCATGCGAATCCAGCAATCGCCGAACTGGCCGTGGCCGCCGGTCTGCTTCTTGTGGCGGCCCTGCACTTCCGCTTTGCCGCGAACGGTTTCGCGATAGGGAATCTTCGGGGCGTGCAGTTCGACATCAACGTTGTAGCGCTTCTTCAAGCGGCTGACGATGATCTCGACGTGCTGTTGGCCATTGCCTGCCAGCAAGAATTCCTTCGTCTGCGGATCGCGATAAAACCGCAGTGATGCGTCTTCTTCGAGGATCTTGTGCACTGCATTGCCCATGCGGTCTTCGTCATTACGCGTCTTGGCGGAGATCGCGTAGGCGATGGAGGGCTCCGGCAAACTAACGGGCGGATAGGCGATGATCGCGGATCTATCGGCCAACGTGTCGCCGGTCAGTGTATCTTTCAACTTCGCGACGCCCCCGATATCGCCCGCGTGCAACTCGGTCACCGGCTGAATCGTTTTGCCCACCATCACGCCGATGTGCGCAAGACGCTCGTCGGCATTGTTGCGCGCGTTGATGAGGTGCGCGTCGTTTTTCACCACGCCCGAGATCACTTTGAAGTAGGTCACGCGGCCGGCGAAGGGATCGGCACTGGTCTTAAAGATAAAGGCCGAGACGGGTTCAGAGTCCTTGATCGGACGCTCTACTTCTTTGCCGTTTGCTGTACCCATCACCGAAACATGTTGCGCCGGGGAGGGGAACGCGTCCACTGCGAAGTCTAGTAACTGATCAGTGCCAATGTTATGCAGGCCAGCGGCGCACAGTACCGGGAAGATGCGATGCTCGCGAACGGCCTCGTCCAGTCCTTCAATGATGTGTTCGACAGGCAACGTGCCCGTATCGAAAAACTCCTGCATCAACTCGTCTTTGCCCTCGGCGACCACCTCGATCAATTCCTCATGAGCCGCTTTGGCTGCTTCCGAGAGCTCGGCCGGGATGTCGCCTTCTTTTCCTTTGCCGTCGCCATCGGGTGTGTAGGTCAAGGCCTTCATCCGGATGACATCGACGATGCCTTTGAAATCCTTTTCCGATCCGATGGGCAGATGAATCGGCACTGCGAGGCGTCCGAACACACCGTGAATAGCGTCGAGCGTGCGCTGGAAGTTCGAACGTTCGCGATCCAGTTTGTTGACGATGATGGCGCGCGGAAGTTCGAACTCTTCGCAGAATCCCCAGACCTTCTCCGTCATTACCTCGATGCCCGCGATGCCGTCCACTACGACGAACGCAGCGTCGGCGGCGGCCAGCGCCGTCTTGGCGTCATTAATAAATAGGTTGAACCCAGGCGTGTCCAACAGGTTGATCTTTGATTTTGCCCACTCCAGGGCGGCGACGCCGGTGGAAATCGTCAGCTTTCGAGCGATCTCCTCGTCATCAAAATCCGTCAGCGTGTTACCTTCGTCAACGCGCGTCAGGCGGCTGGTGGCGCCTGCGGTAAACAGCGCCGCCGCCGCGATTGAGGTCTTCCCGGAATGGCCGTGGCCGACCAGTGCAACGTTCCGGATATCTTTTGTTTCGAACACTTTCACCGGAGTCACTCCCTCTAAAACCGAATTTTTAAAACGTGGATCTTATCACAATAGGGATGTTACCCTGCTTAGAGAATGGCACAACATAGAATCGCCGTCATCCCCGGGGACGGCATCGGCAATGAAGTCGTACCCGAGGGTCTTCGTGTTCTGGATACCGCCTCGCGGAAATTTGGGATCGACCTGCACTACGACCACTTTGATTTTTCGAGCTGCGATTACTTTCTAAAGCATGGCAAAATGATGCCGGACAACTGGAAGGAATTGATCGGCGGCCATGACGCAATCTTCTTTGGTGCCGTGGGTTGGCCCGCGAAGGTGCCCGATCACATTTCGCTGTGGGGCTCGCTGCTGTTGTTCCGCCGGGAGTTCGATCAATATGTGAACCTGCGCCCGGTGCGCCTGATGCCCGGTATCCCCAGTCCTCTGGCGGGCCGCAAGCCCGGCGACATTGATTTTTATGTGGTGCGCGAAAACACGGAGGGCGAATACTCTTCGGTGGGCGGAAAAATTTTCCCCGGCACAGACCGCGAAGTGGTGCTGCAGGAAACCGTCTTCTCCCGCCTGGGTGTGGATCGCGTGGTGAAGTATGCGTTTGAACTGGCGAACCGCCGGCCGAAAAAGCATCTTACGTCCGCGACGAAATCGAACGGCATCTTCATCTCCATGCCGTACTGGGATGAACGCGTCGCCGAGATGGCGAAAAACTATCCCGAGGTCAAGGCCGACAAATTCCACATCGATATTCTGACGGCGCACTTCGTTCGCAATCCGCACTGGTTTGATGTGGTCGTGGCGTCGAACCTCTTTGGCGATATTTTGTCCGACCTTGGCCCCGCCTGCACTGGCACCGTGGCCATTGCGCCGTCGGGCAACATTAACCCGGAAGGCAAATTCCCGTCGCTGTTTGAGCCCGTGCACGGTTCGGCGCCGGATATTTTCGGCAAGAGTATCGCGAACCCCATCGGCCAGATCTGGAGCGGCGCCATGATGCTGGATCACCTGGGCTATCCACAGGCACACGACGCGATCGTGAAGGCGATCGAAACCGTGACCGAGCACGGACCTCGCACGCCTGATATGGGCGGCAATGCCACAACTACCGACATCGGCAAGGCCGTCGAAAGCGCGTTGCTCGCACAATAGATTCAAAGCGTAACGATAGGGACAGAAGCCACAACGGCTGCCTGTCCCTTTTTCTTTTTCGAGGAGGAACGATGCCTACGCCTATCCGCCGGATCGTGACCGGCAAAGACGCCAATGGGAAAGCGATTGTGATGATCGACGGGCTGGCCCCGATCGTGCATGATCGCAAAGAAACCGGCATCGCGATGTCGCAGCTGTGGATGACGGATGCGATGCCCGCCAACCAGCGCTACGATTTCGACGCGGCCACCGTGATGACAGGAGTGCCTCCGCCGGCGAACGGCACCATCTTCCGCGTGGTCGAGTTCGCCCCCGAAAAAGACATTCCGGCGGATTTCGAAACGCATCGTGCGTTTTTGGAAAAGATGGGGCTTACGCCGGAGGGTCCGCAGCGCGATCATCCTCGACATCCGGCGATGCACAAGACGAACACCGTCGATTACGCCATCGTGATTGAGGGCGAGATCGATATGCTTCTCGACGATTCGGAAATTCACCTCAAAGCCGGAGACGTGCTGGTGCAGCAAGGCACAAACCACGCCTGGGCCAATCGTGGCGACCAGCCATGCAAGGTCTGCTTTATTTTGGTGGACGCGAGTTCGTAAACGCCGGCCGCGGGGCTACTCCAGCGCTTCCAACTTGATGATCGACGCCCCGTGGTTGTTGCCAATCCACAATGCCGGCGGGTTTTGGCGGTTGTCCACGAACACGCGGCGAATGTTGGTGGAGCGCGGCAGCTGGAACTCGATCAACTCATTCGTCTTCGTGTTGAGCCGCAACACTCGGTCGCTGCTCATGGAGCCAGTCCATACGTAGCCTGCCTTATCGAGCACGGCGTCGTACGGCGCGGCAAACGGCGTCGGCGATTCCCATTCCTGGAATTTTTCCGTCTTCGTGTCGAACATGCCCAGGCGGTTTCCATGATACTCGCCGAACCACAGGCGGCCTTGATCGTCCATCTGTCCGCGGCGCGGCGCGGAGTTTGGAGTTGGCGTGGGCCACAGTTTCACCTCGCCCGTCATTGCATCCAGACGGCCAATGTGCATCTGGTAGAAATCGGTGAACCACGCGTTGTTGTCCTTGTCCGGAATCACGTCGTAAATGTTGTGGTTCTCGCCTTCCTTGGAATCCTTGAAGGGCGTGAAATATTCGAACTTGCCGGTCTTCACATCCATACGATGGATTGCCGCGAAGCCGTTATTCTGCATCCAGATCTTGCCGTCCACGTTGCTCGATTGCGGCGCAGCCATGTTGATCTGCGTCATCGGCTTGTTGAACTCTTCGGGAATCGGGAAGATTTTGAACGCCATCGTTTTGCGATCCACCTTCGCGAGTCCGGCCTGATACGTCATTCCGAGCCACAGATTGCCCTCGGGATCGGTCTGGAGGCCCAACTGGCCCAGCGGCCAGCCTTCTTTTTGCACGGGCAGATTAATCTCGGTGACCTTGCCGGTAATCGGGTCCACTTTCGCCGGAGTTTGTTCACCGAAGCTCGAATACCAGATATTGCCATCGGCGTCGAGAATCACGTCATGCGGCTGAATCGTTTTGCGCGGTAGATCGTATTCGGTGATCATCATGCGCGTGGATGTGCCCTTCAGGCGCGGCAGCGTTTTGAGGTCGTAGGTCCATTTGCCGCTGACCTGATTGATGGACGCCATGTATTCGGCGCGTTTCGTGCGCGCGGCTGCGCGGGCCTCTCCGCGCTCTTCGAACAGGCGTTCTGCTTTCCGGGCTTGAGGTTTGAGCGGCGTGCTCTGATTCGCCCACTTGCCCATGCGGTCCATTACCTTCAGCCATTCTTCGGGCGTGTGTTTGGACCGCACAATGCGCTCCAGCGTATGGCACTGCACGCAGTTGAGGAGTTGGTCCTTTTGCGTGTAGGTGCCCGGCATGCTCATCAACCATTCGGAGTTGGTAAGCTGCGCGGCGAGATCCTTCGTTTTGACCAGCTTTAAATCGGCGTTAGCGGATTTCGTCGCAGGGACGCTGATGGCGCCGGGATCTTCGAGATCATAGCCCGCAGCGCGAATCTTGAGCGTGTACGATCCAGCGCTCAGTTTCGCGCGAGGGAACGAGTAGCGGCCTGAAGCATCGGTGGCAATCGTGTAGCTGATGACGGAGCCCGCTTTTTTTGCGCTCACCAGCACGCCTTCCATGGCGCCTTCTTCAGCCGACGTGATCTTTCCCGTCAGGGCAACCGGGGCGCCGTTGGGTGTCGAACTCGCGGGGTCGGCTGCTTGAGCGGGTTGCCATTCAAATGCCGCGGCGGCAAATAAAATACACGCGGCGGGCAACAGAATCTTCTTCGTCATGGAGAAATCCTCGCTGCGCCCCTGGTAGCCCTGGCGCGGGCGCCGCGCCGGCCGCGCCGGCGTGAACCGGCGATCATCTATTTGTAAACTGCGCTTACGCTTTCGCCGCGACCGCTGCGACGGTTCGCCGCACGATCTCTTTCGCCAGCGGCACCTTGTATCGGTTCTTCGCTAGAGGCGTCGCACCGATCAGCGCCGTCTCGCCGATCTTCACCGCGAGTTCCGGCGTGACGCGTTGTCCCACGAGCAACTTCTCAGCTTCAGGCACACGCCACGGGATCGGAGCCACGCCACCCATCACGATACGCGCGGAGCGGCATGTGGCGCCGTCCAACTCGAGAACAACGGCCGTGCTGACAATCGCGTGCGTCCAGGCCTCGCGATCCAGTTCCTTGTGATACATGCTGCGCGTGCCGGGCTTCGCCGTGGGGATCTCCACCCAAGCGAGAATTTCGCCCTCGGCGAGTGAGTTTTCCTTCGCGGCGTTCACCTTCGGGAGCGTGAAGAAATCAGCGGCGGCGACGGTTCGTTCCCCGGCGGGACCGGTGATGTGGAATTTTGCGTCCAGCGCCACCAGCGCCGGTGCCGTGTCCGACGGATGCACTATGAAACTTGGCCCCCCGCCGAAGATGGCGTGCAATTGATTTTCACCCGCCGCGCTAAAGCACTGATTGCCGCCTGCTTTAAAGCAAGGGAATCCATTGCGGAAGTACCAGCACCACGGGCGCTGGCAAACGTTGCCCGCCAGCGTACCCGCGTTGCGGATCTGCGGCGTTCCGACGACACCCGCCGCATCCGCCAGCGCCGTGTACTTTTCCCGAATGAGTGGATGGCGGCTCAACGCATCAAGGGTGATATTCCCGCCGATCTTCACCACGCCTGCCAATTCCGTCACCGTGTCGTTGCCCTTGATCGCGGCCAAGTGAACGATGACGTCGGGCGAGACAAGATGATCCTTCACCATGCCGAGCAGATCGCTGCCGCCGCCTGCGATGGCAACGGATTTCTGGCCCTGCTTTGCCTGTTTCACTTGCTCAACGGCGTCCGTCAGATTCTTCGGAGTTGCGTTTGCGAAGGCTCTCATGCCAGCACCTCCTTTTTGCCCAAAGCATCCAAGACTTTGTCGCGCGAAAAGGGCAAGCTCTTGATGCGCCGGCCGGTTGCGTTAAAGAATGCATTCGCTACGGCAGCCACCACGCCCACAATCGGCGGCTCGCCCAGCGTCTTCGCACCAAACGGTCCGAACGGATCGTCGGTTTCGATGAACATCGTCTCGACAAGCGGCACGTCCAAATGCGTCATGATGCGCGCGCCATAATAGCCCGCGTTGATCGGAATGCCGCGGCGCTTGTCATAGAGCAGTTCTTCGTGCAGCGCCATGCTGAGGCCCTGGATGACGCCGCCCTGCACCTGACTCTGCGCCGTCAACGGATTGATCACGCGTCCGCTATCGTGCACGGCCAGGAACTTCAGGATCTTGATGTGGCCCGTGCTCATGTCCACTTCGAGCTCGCAGAAATCGGCAAGGAAGCTGTAGCGCGCGAGGCCTTTGGTATCGGGATCAGTGACGACGCTCGCCGTCAGCATGTCCGAACCCTTCGGCATTCCCTTTTCGGCGATCTGCTTCTTGAGTTGTTTCGCCGCTTCCACCACCGAGACGCCTGTGAACGACGTCGTGCGTCCGCCGGATTCGCCAACAGAGTACGGGCAATCCGCGGTGTCGCCCCAATGCACCGTCACTTTTTCGAGTGGCACGGCGAGTTCCTCCGCGGCGATCAGGCCCATCGTCGTTTTGGCCGCCGTACCAACGTCGGTCACGCCGACGTAAAGATGGTACTGACCTTTCGAGTCCACTTTGAGAATCGCTTCGCTTTTGCCGACGGACGAACCGAAGCCGCCCATTCCCATGCCGGCACCGCGCCGGATGTTGCCGGTGTCGAGGCCCGGTTCATGCCAGCGCTTCTTCCATTCAAATTTTGCGGCACCTTCGCGCAGACACTGCTCCAGGCCGATGCTCGAATACTCGACGGAATCGCGGTACTTCCGTGTCATGTTTTTCAATCGGAATTCGAGCGGATCCATCTTGAGCCGGGTCGCGATGTCATCCATCACGGACTCCAGCCCAAACACGCTATGAGGATATGCGGGTGCGCGATAGTTCGCCGAAACCGCCATGTTCGTGTAAACGGTGGTGACGCTTTGTTCGACGTTTGCGCATTGATAAACTTCCGGGCCGCCCTGATCGCCACGACCCTTACGGTACGGACCCATGCCGCTATAGCCGCGCACCTGCAGCGCGGTCAGCGTGCCGTCTTTCTTCGCGCCCACTTTGTAATACTGTGTGACCGGCCAGCGCCCGTGAACGCTGATGAAATCCTCTTTGCGCGAGAACTCCACCTTCACAGGTGTGCCCGTTTTCTTGGCGAGTACAGCGGCCATCAGGTCGGAGTCCTGGCACTGATTCTTGTTCCCGAATCCGCCGCCCATGTATTCGCAGACCACTCGGACGTTTTCGACGGGCATTTTCAGGTCGCGGGCAATATCGGTGCGGCAATTGGCGATGCCCTGCGTCGCGGCATGAACGGTAAGCTTGTCGCCTTCCCACAATGCGATGGAAACGCGCGGCTCCAACTGGGCGTTGTTGTGGTGCGCGGATTGGAAGCGGTCTTCAAGAACGATGTCCGCTTCGGCAAAGCCCCGGTCGAGGCTGCCGCGCTTGTACACTTCCGCTTCGCGTTTGCCTTTGTCATCGGCCGAAAGATTGCCGCCGGGTTGAATTTCAGGGGCTTCCGGCTTCAATGCTTCTTCCGCGTCCAGCACGAACGGCAGAGTTTCATACTCCACTGCGATCAGCCGCGTGGCTTCTTCCGCCGTGTGGCGGTCGATTGCGGCCACGCAAGCAACCGCATCGCCCGCGTAACGCACCGGATTATTAAAGAGGTATCGTTTGTTGCGAGTATCGCCGCTGGACCAAACGACGTCGCAGTTATCGCGCGTGATGATCGCCTTCACGCCGGGCATCGCTTGAGCCTTCGACACGTCCACGCTCTTCACGCGCGCATGAGGATGCGGGCTGCGCAAAACGCGCGCGTAGAGCATGCCCGGAAAGTGTTTGTCGCTTGTGTACGTCGCCGTGCCGGTGACGCGCTTCAAGGCGTCGATGCGCTGGGTGGGATGTCCGGCAGTCTTTAAGGGATTCATGCTTTGCCCCCTTTCGCTGACGGCGTGTCGCTTGCGGCTATCACGGCTTCCACGTAATGGTTGTAATTCGAGCACCGGCAGATGTTCCCTGCCATCGCATGCTGTACTTCGTCACGCGTGGGGCGTGGATTCCTGTTGAGCAGGGCCTTCGCGCTCATCAACTGGCCGGACGTACAATAGCCACACTGCGGGGCGTCGTGCTCGATGAACGCTTGCTGCAGCGGATCGAGCTTGCCGTTCTTTGCGAGGCCTTCCACCGTTTGCACCGAGCGGCCGTCCATCCATACGGCGAGCTGCGTGCAAGAGTACATCGCCTTACCGTCGATCAACACCGTGCAAGCGCCGCATTCGCTGCGGTCGCAACCGAGCTTGGTGCCGGTCAACTCCAAATGCTCGCGCAGGAGTTCATTAAGCGTCCAGCGGTCTTCCACTTCCACCGAGTGCTTGCTGCCGTTGATCGTGACCGCGATCTTCGTGCGTGGAGCGGCGGATGCCGATGCGGCACCTGATGCCGTTGCAGCGGATTTCTTTTGTTGGGCTTCGAGCGGGACGGCAGTGACAGCGATAACGCCTGCCCCTGTCCCCTCCACAAAGCGCCGGCGTGAGATCTTGCCCATCCGGTTCCTCCTGGGCGCGGGCGGCGGAAACACAAACCCGCGTGGCCTTACGGGATTGATTATATCCCACGGCTCTTCTGTTGACCGCGCAGCAGGCCACGCTAAACTGTTGGCTTCCGAGTGTCCGCGAAAATGCATCGCCGTCTGCTGATCCGCCCAGGAGCCATTGGGGATTGCATTCTCTCTTTCCCAACGCTCGAAGCCGCCAAGGCTGATTACACCGAAGTGTGGGTCCCGCGGCCGATTCTGCCGCTAATTCGTTTTGCGGATCGGACTCGCGCGATCATCGATACCGGCATCGACCGCCTCGGCGTCTTTCCCGGCGCACGTGTGGAGGCGTTGGAAACATTCGACTCCATCTATTCCTGGTACGGCAGCGCCAACGATAATTTTCGGGAAGCGGTCCGCCATCTGCCGTTCGCCTTCTTTCCGGCCTTGCCGCCGCTCTCGGATGGAGTATGCAAAATTCCGGTGCCAGCGGCGCCCAAACAAAACTTCGCCGTGATTCAGCCGTTTTCGAGTAGTGCCAGGAAAACGTGGCACATCGAGAACTTTCGGGCGGTGGCTCAAACGTTAAGAGAGCAGGGAATGGTCGTGAAGTGGACGGCGGGACCCGAAGAGGCGCTGCCCGACGATCTGCGGGAAAGCTCCGTGTTTCTCGAAGACCTGTACGAACTCGGTTGCTGGATTTCGACCGCGCGCATCTACATTGGTAACGATTCCGGTATCAGCCACCTTGCCGCTGCGGTGGGCACGCCGGCGATTGCGATATTCCTCTCAACCGATCCGCAGGTGTGGGCGCCGCGCGGCCCGCAGGTAACGGTGTTGGAGCGGCCATCGGTAGAGCAAGTCCGTTTGGCGGCGTTGCGTGTGATCGAATCGTACAAATAAAAAAGCACGCCGTTCATGCCCATGGACGTGAACCGCGTGCCTTTGACTTCTTTTCTGCGGGAGGGAAGCCTACTTCGAACCTTCTTCGGACGACGAACCGGCGAACACCTTCTTGCCGTCCCCCATCACAACCGAGCGCGCGTTGGCCAGCTTCGAGCCGTCCTTCGCCAGGTAGCCTTCCACCGTGATGCTATCGCCGGCCTTCAACGAATTGCGGGTCCATCCCAACCGCATGAGACCGTTAGGGCTGCCGAGTTCCAGTTCCCAGTTCGTGACGGCGCCGTTTGCATCCTTCACGTCCACATAAAAACGCGCGTGCGGATTGGTCCACTCCATCTTGGTGACCGTGCCGGACAACGTGACGGGCTTTTTGGAGTCGTACTCCGCCGCGAAGGAATGGTGTGCCGAAACCGGCGCGGCGATGCTCAAACCAAGTGCGACAACGGCCAGAGCGAAATAGTGCTGACGGATGCTCATCGTGGATTCACCTCTAAGAAATCATCTTATACTACATTTTCTTTGAAATCTGCCCCGGTGCGGCTGCATTTCCGGGCCGAGTATTTCATCGGATCACTTGCCAACCATGTGAACCAAATCACGGTTGTTTTCGGTGCACATGAACTCGCGGATCGTCTCCGCGGGTCCCAGTTCGGCGACGCGTTTGAACGTCCATGGCTTTGCCAGCACGCCGGGGTCTTCCACCGTGACTTCCTGCTCCAAGTGGCCCATGTCGGGGCGGCGATATCGTTCAATAATGTGCAACTTATCGGAATGCGGATGCGAGTCCTGGTCCAACCATACGGCTTCTTCGAAATTGACACGGTCGATCACCAGGGTGTCGCCTTCCCAGTGGCCCAGAGAATCGCCGTACCAGAGGTAATCGGGTTCCTTCGGATGCTTCCGGCCGTCCAGGTAGATCTGATGGAAGCCGGGGCTGTCATCGTCAAACATTTCCACCAAAAAGTCTTTCGATTGAACGAATTGGTGCAGAGGACGGGCGCGAACAATGGCGGACGGAAGACAATGTGCCTGCGGGCTGTCTTTGCGATTGTTCTCCGTGCGCTCACGGGCGATTTCGATGGCCTTGGGGAGCCACTCGGGCTTGCCCGGATCGGTTACCACGGGCTGCCACCACACGCCGGAGAAGTCCGGTTTTCCCTCCGCAGTCCGCGGCGTGGGGCCGGTCGGCGCATTGTGGCGTTTTGCGTGCGCCATGGCCGCGAGCGTATCTTCGCCCAGCGTGCTCATCTGCGTGCCTTCTTCGAGGTGAATATTCAGGGCCGTTGCCTTGCCCGCCTCCACCGTGACGTTCTTTTGTTCAAATCCGCGCAGCGCAGCAACATTCACGCTGATATCCCAGGAACCCGGAGCCAGATCCGCAAGTGTGTACTTGCCGCCGGCAGCCGTTGTTGCCTTTGCCGTCGCCGTGGAACCGGCGAGTTTTGCGTTCACGGTAACACCAATGGCCTGCGACCCATTCGGGTTAGTGACGGCGCCCGCAATGGAGCCTTTGGGGGCCTGGGCGAATGCCACTGCCGCTGCGCACAGCGCGGCCAGGAAAAACGTTGTTCGCATACGCGGTAGTATACAACGTGGGGCCATTTGGGTGTGTCCCAGTTTGCGAGGTAGAGGT
>JBEBFS010000079.1:0-23038 GCA_040081855.1 Bryobacteraceae bacterium
GGCGGCAGCGGTAAGGCCTCCGATAAGATGGCCGCCATGGAAGCCGCCGGCATCAGCGTCTGCGCAACGCCCGCCGAAATCGGCGCGCGCATCCAGAAGGCGTTGAAGGGCTAGTAAAAACGTGGGGCGGCGCTTCAGCGCGGCAGCCGGGCTTTTGCCCGGCTGCCGGAAGAAGCGATAACCACCAACAAGCCGCGCGAAGCACGGCTGCCGGCCAAAAGGCCCGCCCCACAATTCACTGCCCATAGATTTTCAACCTTAGAAAAAGAGACTCACATGGAACGTACCTTTGCCATCATCAAGCCCGACGCCGTTGCGGCGGGGCAGTCCGGCGAGATTCTCGCCATCATTCAGAAAGCCGGCTTCCGCATCGTCGGCATGAAGCAGCGCCGCATCAGCCAAGTGGAAGCGGAAAACTTCTACGGCGTGCACCGCGAACGCCCGTTCTTCGGATCGCTGGTGAAGTTCATGACCGAAGGCCCGGTCGTTGTGCTGGCTCTCGAAGCCGAAGACGCCATCAAGAAGTGGCGCGACACGATGGGCGCAACGAATCCGGCAAACGCCGCCGAAGGCACCATCCGCAAACGCTTCGCGACGTCGATTGAACGCAACTGCGTGCACGGTTCGGACGCCCCGGAAACCGCTGCAGTGGAAATTCCCTTCTTCTTCGCGAGTAGCGAATTGCTGTAGTTCGGGCCGTTTCAGTTAACAGATTCGATTGGATGAATCCCCGCCCTCACGGGCGGGGTTCGTTTTTTGCGAACTACTCTCCGTTCCAGCCGGGCCCTTTCCCATCGGACCCCCGGCGTCAGCTGGGGGATACAGCCGCCCCCTACCGCAACTCCTGCACCATCCCCGGAATATTATTCGCAGGAGCCCATTTAAACTCGGCCATCAATGCGGCGGAAATTTCTTCCTGGGTCTTCTTCGCGCGGTTCAACTCGCGCACACGTTGCAGGATGCTGGCGAAACGGTTGCGAATCTCCAACACTTTGGCCTTCGTCACCATCGGCCCGTGGCCCGGAATTGCGCGGTCCCAATCCAGCGTCAAAATCTGATCGATGGAGCGCAACCACTCCGACCAGCTCCCGGCGTCGCCATAGTTGACGATGGGCGGCATCAGTTCATGCGTGGTCAGCAGATCGCCCAGCACGATCACCTTTGCCGCCGGGAAGTACACCGTCGTATCGCCGCGTGTGTGGCCGCGCCATTCCCGAAGCTGCGCTTCTTTGCCGCCTAAATACAGCCGCGCCTGGCCGATGTACGTCATCTCCGGCGTCCACGGCATCTTGCCGCCGGGAACCGCGGGCTGCAGCAGGTTGAAGCGGTCTCCATCGGAGATGATCACCTTTGCGCCCATCGCCTCCATCGCGGCAGCGCCTTCGGCATGGTCGCCGTGGTTGTGCGTTAGCACCACATACTTCACGGGCTTATCCGTCAGCGACTTGATCTTCGCCACAACCTCATCGTGCGCGCGTGAGTACTTCGCATCCACCATGACGACGCCTTCGCTCGTGATCTGCAGCGTAATATTGCCGCCCCAGTAGCGAAGCGCTTCAGGCGTCACATCCTGGTTCTCGATGATGTAAATGTCGTCGGTGACCTTAGTCAACTTTGGCGGCGCCGGGGGAGCTTGACCGCCGCCTCCTTGCGCGAACGCCACGCAAGAAAACGCCGCAAAGCCCGCCGCCACACACAATGATTGAAACATCCCACGCGTAGTCATGCGCCGTAATGTAACACACTCCCCTCGGCGGCGCACCCAACTGCTCACCTGCCTCCGTGAGCCCGTATCCGGAACTATTCCGCATACCTCAATTGCTACAATTTTGATGTCCATGCCCCTCGCTCCTGGCACCCGCTTCGGACCTTACGAAATCACATCCCAGCTTGGCGCTGGCGGCATGGGAGAGGTCTATCGCGCGGTGGATACCCGCCTCGGCCGCAGCGTGGCGATTAAGACGCTGAACGCGGATCACCTGGAACGTTTCGAGCGCGAAGCCCGCGCCATCGCGGCGCTCAATCACCCGAACATCTGTCAGCTCTACGATATCGGCGACGCCTATCTGGTGATGGAATTTATCGACGGCACGCCGCTGCTTCACGACACCCATCGCGAGTCCATACCGCCGGATACCGCCCTTCGTTACGCCGTACAAATCGCCTCGGCCCTCGAAGCCGCGCACGCCAAAGGAATCACCCACCGGGACCTGAAACCCGCCAATATCATGGTCACGGGCGCCGGCATAAAACTGCTCGACTTCGGCCTCGCGAAGCTCGATGCCACCGCAAATACAGACAACGAAACCATCACGCTGGGGCACACGGTGAGCGGAACCATCGTCGGCACCGCTGCCTATATGGCGCCGGAACAGGCCGATGGCAAGGCGGTGGATGCGCGGTCAGATATTTTTTCTTTCGGAGCTGTACTGTACGAGATGCTCGCCGGCCGCCGCGCGTTCTCTGGTGGCTCTGCCGCGGCTACGATGGGCGCGATTCTGTACCGCGATCCCGAACCATTGCACGCTCCGCCGGAACTCCAATCGATTGTTGCGCGATGCTTGCAGAAGCGGCCCGAGGATCGATTCCAAAGCGCAGGAGAACTGCGCGCGGCATTGGAACTCGCCGGGTCTTCGTGGAACTCCATGGCAGCGGCCATCACTGCGTCTTTTTCGGGCACACGATCCACCATCCGGACGATGCACGAACAGTCGGCAGTCCGCTCCAGCAGCGCGGTGTCGAACGCTCCGTCCATAGCCGTGCTCCCCTTCGCGAACATGAGCGGCGATTCGGAAAACGAATATTTCTCCGACGGGCTTGCCGAAGAACTCATCAGCGCCCTCGCGCAGATCCAGGGCCTCAAGGTGATCGCCCGCACTTCGGCTTTCGCATTCAAAGGCAAGAATGAGGACGTGCGCCAGATCGCCGACGCGTTGGGCGTGACGAATGTTCTCGAAGGCAGCGTGCGGCGCTCCGGCAACCGCGTCCGCATCCATGCCCAGTTGATCCGGGCGGATGACGGCACGCAGCTCTGGTCACAACGTTTTGATCGTGAGATGACGGACGTCTTTGAAATTCAGGATGAACTTTCGCAGGCCATCGCCGCGCAATTGAAACTAACACTCACGGAATCCCCCGCACCTGCGGCCCGTCAGACAACAAACATAGACGCCTATGAATCCGTCCTTGCCGCGCGCCACGCAATCGGCAAGTTCACGCCGACGCACCTGGACCGTGCCTACCAGCATCTGCAACACGCCATCTCGCTGGACCCGAATTACGCGTATGCGCACGCGATGCTTGCTGAGTATTTCGTACACCGCGCTACCGTAGGCACGCACTCTCACAAAGAATCGCTAGAACGCGCCGAAACAGCGGCACTTCACGCGCTGGAACTGGACCCGCATTCCGCCGAGGCGCACTCCGTACTTGGTCTGGTGAATGCGGAACTTCGCTACGATTGGGCCGCATCCGACCGCCATTACTTACGTGCCCTCGAATTGAACCCCGCCTCCGCAAGCGCGCACTTCGCTCGCGCGTACTGGTGTTTGCGTCCCACAGGGCGGCTGGAAGAGTGCCTCGCGGAGATCGATCGCGCACTCGAACTCGATCCCCTCTCGGCGTATTACCGGTTCGGCAAATCCTACGTGACGTTGTTTGTCGGCAACCTGGAACGCGCTGCGGAGCTCGCGCAATGGACCTTCGATCTGGACCCTTCGTATTTCCTCGGCATCTTCGTTCTCTCGTATATACGCGCGCTGCAGGGCCGCGCGCAGGATGCCATCAAACTCGCAGACCGCATGGTCGCCGAACACGGGCGCTGGTCGATGTCTCTACTTGTGTTGGGCACGGTGCACGCCGTTCTTGGCAACCGGCCGAAAGCGCTGGAAGTGATCGAGGAGTTGAAGAACCGCGCAAAGTCGACTCCGTGCTCGGCGATTCTTTCGATTGTGTACGCCGCGCTTGGCGACAAAGACGAAGCCTTCGCGTGGGCCGCGCGAGCCATCGAGGAGCGCGACAACCAGATCCTCAGCTTCAAGACCAGCCCGGTTTACAATCCCTTGCGAGGCGATCCGCGCTACCAAACACTGCTCGCAAAGATGAACCTGGTCTAATTCACCGGGCCACTTTGTTCCGGCGCGCGCGCCAAGCAATCCACAACAGAGGAACCGTCAGCAGCGTCATGCCGGCGGCCAGCAACACGCTCAACGCCGCGTGCTCCGGCAAAAGCGACCACAGCGAGAGAAGCAGCAACACGCCCCCCAACGCGCCCGGAATCACCTTCGCGGGAAAAAGAAACTCCAGGACAATACCAATCCAGCCGGCAATAAACACGCCCGCCGCGATGGCAGGTTGCGAGATCGCAAGCAGAATGGCGTCCTTCACCACTTCATTATCGAACGTTCAACCGCTACTCTAGAAACTTGGGCCCCTATCGCAAGATCCTCGTCCGAGCCACCAATTGGGTGGGCGATGCCGTCATGTCGCTGCCCGCCTTGCGCGCCCTTCGCGAGCAGTTCCCAACTTCCGAAATCTGCATCCTTGCCAAGCCCTGGGTGGCCGATCTCTATGGCCGCGAACCCTTTTGCGACCGTATGATTCCGTATTCGCCCAAAACGCTCGGCGAAAAGTGGGCCGCGGGCCGCGCACTCGCCAAAGAAAACTTCGATTGCGCCATCCTATTGCAGAATGCCTTTGAAGCCGCGATGGTGGCTTTCGCCGCAGGCATTCCCGAACGTATCGGGTACGCGCGTGATGGCCGCAGTTTCCTGCTCACCAAGGCGATTTCCGTCCCCGAGCGAGGCTCCATCCCTCCCCACGAGCGCTTTTACTATCTCGAACTCCTGCGCCGTGCCGGAATCATCAACAAACTGCCCGAGAGCGACGCAATCCGCCTGGACGGCGCCGCTTCCTCTCGAGAGCGAGGTATCGAACGATATCGCGAACTACGCTTCGGCCCCGCGGTCATCGGCATGAGCCCCGGCGCGGCGTATGGCACGGCGAAGCAATGGATTCCCGAACACTTTGCGGAGGCCGCCAACCTGGTCGCCGCGCAAACTGGGGCCTCTGTCGCCATTTTCGGCTCCAAGGACGAACGCGAACTCGGCAATACAATCGGCGCCGCTATCCACGTACCCGTGCACAATTTTGCGGGCGAAACCACACTCGCCGAATTTATCGACCTCGCCGCCGCGTGCCAGGTCTATCTGACGAACGATTCCGGCGGCATGCACATCGCCTCCGCGCTCGGCGTACCCACCGTCGCCATCTTCGGCGCCACCAATCCCATCACCACCGGACCCACTGGCCCCCTTGCCCGCGTGGTTCGCGAATCCGTCGAATGCTCGCCGTGCATGAAACGCGAATGCCCCATCGACCACCGGTGCATGACGCGCGTTTCCGCACAGCGCGCAGCGGACGAAGCGCTACAGCTTCTCCGCTAACATTCTTTTCTTCGTTCGCACGAACACTGCCGAAACGACGTTGGTTTCCCGCCGAATACGTGCTGAAATAGTCATTTGGATTTCCTTTGCCCACATCCGATGGCGTTCCCGATGCGCGTTTCCTCGAACACTGCCGCACGCCGGAAAGCTGCATCGTAAGCACGTGGCCGCAATGCGAATTCTGATCGTGAAGCTCAGCTCCATGGGCGATGTTATCCACACGCTTCCCGCCGCGTGCAGCCTCAAAATGAGTTTTGCGGACGCCGAAGTCAGTTGGTTGGTGCGGCCGCACTGGGCCACTCTTCTCGAAGACAATCCGTATCTCGATCAGGTCATCCCTCTGCAGCGTTCCGTCCCTGCGGCAATGCAGCTGGCCTCCGAACTTCGCCCGCGGAACTTCGATCTGGTTATCGATTTTCAGGGACTGATTCAATCGGCGCTTGTGGCCGCCGCCGTGCGGCCAAGGAAATTATTCGGCTTCGGCAAAAACACGATTCGCGAGAAGCCCGCGGCTCTGCTCTATTCCGAAACCACCGAGGCCACCGAAGGACACGTGGTCGAGCGCAATTTGAAACTCGCCGCCGCCGCAGGTGCCAAAGTCATTCTCCGGGAGTTCCCACTTCCCAAGGGCGCACCCGAATCCGCAGGTCCGCACACTTCCCTTCCCGATGGCGATTTCATCCTTGCGAGTCCGCAGGCCGGTTGGGGTTCGAAGCAATGGCCCCGGGAATATTGGGCGCAGCTTGCAGCACAGCTTCCTCTGCCGCTTGTTCTGAATGGCCCGCCGTCGGCAGCCGAGGAACTCACCGGCATCGCTGGCACGCTCACCCATTTCTCCAGCATTCCTGGCTTGATCGACGCCACGCGCCGCGCCCGCGCCGTGATCGGTCTGGATAGCGGCCCCATGCACCTTGCCGCCGCTTTAGACAAACCTGGAGTCGCGATCTTCGGACCCACCGATCCCACGCGCAACGGCCCTTACGGTGGTTCGCTGCGAGTGCTGCGCGCTCCGCTTGCAACCACCGATTACAGCCGTTCCGCCGAGCCCACCGCCAGCATGCGCGCGATTCAACCGCAAATGGTGGCCGATGCGATCCACGAAATTCTTGCCGCACCCGGAAAGGTAAAACAACCCGCGTGAGTTTTCCGAAGCCCTACGCCGACGCCGTCGCGAAACTCCGCGTGCCCAGCGGATTTCTATTGCTGGCCGGATTCCTGTGGCTCTCCGCGCCCACGGCCGCATCGATGGGCATCGGCCTTCCCCTTTCGATTCTCGGTCTGCTGTTGCGCGGCTGGGCCGCGGGACATCTGGAAAAGAACACCACGCTTACCGATAGCGGCCCCTATGCGTGGGTGCGCAATCCGCTTTACCTCGGGACGCTCACCACCGCCGCAGGCCTCGTCGTTGCCGCCCGGCGTTGGGAGCTGGGAATTCTTTTCGCCGGCGTCTTTCTGTTGATCTATCTACCGGTGGTGGAACTGGAAGAACAGCATCTTCGGAAAATCTTTCCCAACTTCGCCGATTACGAACGCCGCGTCTCCAAACTATTGCCCCGTCCCCCGCAGCAGCCGGGCAGGAAACACTTTCGCTGGGCGGTTTACAAAAAGAATGAAGAATATCAGGCCGCGCTCGGATTCCTTGCGGCACTTGGCGTCCTAATCTGGAAAGCGTGGCGCTAACGGAATGCCGCCTCTTCCCTGAAGAGGGAGACCACTCCGCGCTCACACCAAAACTGCTTTACGGACGCACTTCCACTTCGGCGCGCAGGTTTTGCCAATCCGGCACCGTCACTGGGCGATTCACGCGTTCAATGGAGCTGCTCATCTCGCGCGATTGATACGGACCGAGGTCCGGGGCCAGGAAATTGAACTTGCACAACGGAGTGTCCCCGGGCTTTGCATTTGCCGCGAATAGCGTGACATAAACCACGGCGTCCGCGAATTTCTGGCCGGAGTGGTTCACCACCAGGTACTGAATTTCAGATTTCTTCGACGGCTCCATCAAGACGCGGAATCCGGTCACTTCAACGGCGCGGGCTACCGGACTTGATCCCGTGGTCCGCGTCATTGCTGCTTCCACCGGCGTCTCTACGCGTGTGTCGGCGTTGGAGCGCGGAATGAATGCGGAAAACACACCGCTATACCCCGCGAAAACCAGGCTGCCTCCAAGCGCGGCAGCCAGCAGCCACGAAGAAATACTCCTCTTCTGATAGCGCTTTGCTTCGGGAAAGACTGCCGTCAGTTCGCGGTCGGAGAACTTCACCAGCCTCGGCGTCAGCATGGGACCCGCCAGAGTAATGCGGAACTCGCCATCGGCCTGCAGTTTGCTCTGTTTCAGGTTCCTCGGCCGCAACGGATTTTTCGTAAACGGCGAATACTTCTTCATCCGCGCGATGGGAGGAGCGGCATAACGGACGGGCGTATTCGGCGGAATGATGCGGCCTTGGGCGATCCGGCCAGGACGCACGCCGACAGCCACCGCGGTCAACACCGGGCTCGCCGGACGCAAAACCATCTCGATCTTCGTCTGCATCGCCGGAGACCACGGCTGTTTCGTTTCCTGCGGCGCCGCGACCACCGAGGGCTTTACGCTACTGGAGATATTCCCATCCGCAACGTGCGGGCTCAACTCCCGAATCAAGGAGTGAACCGCCGGAGGAACCGAGCGCACGCCAGCCAACGGAACGGCGCCCTGCATCGGCGGATCGGGCAACGCGGGCGCATCGTCCAACGACTCGCCCTCCGGCAACAGGCCCATCGCCGCCACCATAGAATCGAGCGCCGAGCGCATCGGGATACCGTCCAGCACAGGCAGGATCGGTTCCAACTCATCGATCGATGGCGCCGCCGGCGAAGGTTGCGCCGAGTGGGCCACCGGAATCTTCACGGCCTCACTCATTGCCTTCGCGACGGGCTGTGTCGTGGTTACACTCGCAGCCACCGGCACTTCGGGTTCCTTGCTTTCCGGAATTTTTGTCTCGGGAGTTTTTGTGTCGGGAGCTTTGGCTTCCAGCGAAGCCTCCGCCGATTCCTCCGAAGCTTCAGGCGCCTTGGCGACGGGAACTTCTACTGGCGCGGGCACGGGAACACTCGCCGCAACATTGGACTCGACTACCGGGACCTGCGCTACGGCGATCGGCATTGCTTTGGTGGCATCCAGGTCCACCGGAGTGGACTCCGGCGCCGGTGTGCCCACCTGCTTGGTTTCTACCGGCGTTGTGTCTGACGCGTGCGTCTGCGGAGTTGCGGCCTCCGTGGGTTTGTCCGCGGCATCTTTTGTCGGAGGCTCGGCGTCTACGGCGGGAACCTCGGCGGCGGGAACCTCGGCGGCGGGAACCTCGGCGACGGCGACCTCGGCGACGGCCAGCGCGCCGACAGTGACCGCGCCGACAGTGACCTCGGCGACAGTGGCGGGCCTTCGGAGGAAGAACGAACGCGAATGCCCGCTTCTCCCGTTAGGCCGGACTGCCTTCTCGGGAGCTTTCACCACATCGGAAGCGGTCTGCACCACCGAAGGCACCATTGCTGGCGAATCCGTCAGGTTCGCGGGAGGTACGGTTGCGTGGGGTGCGCTCGCCGGATTGGCATTTTGGGTGCGCACGGGCGCTTCCACGACGCCCGCGTGCACCAGTTCCGCTGAACCAGAAGCAGGATCGCAAACCGGACACTCCCGCACAGTAGGAGCGATCTCTCGGCCGCACTCCGGGCAGATCCAGTGGAACATGTTCCCAATTTACACGCATCTTGTGTATATACCGTTCAGTGACAAACCCTAGCGGGCACACCTACGTACCCTACGTTTCCCTAGGAATCCATCTCAGAGAATGCCTCAGAACTATGGGCGTCTTAGTCCCAGTGGGTTCACGGCCGCTGGATACGTTTCTGCCGCACGTAGAAGAGGATGGCCGCGCCAGCCAGCAATACCGCGGCAGCGATACCCAGGCTCCGGTGCACCAGTTCCGCGATCTCGCGCCAGTCCTCGCCAATGTAGTAGCCCAGAGTGACGAAGCTGCACACCCAGAAGAAGCCGCCGGACCACGCATAAAGGGCGAAGGAACGGAAGTCGAGTCCCGACGTGCCGGCGACGATCGCGGTGAAGTGCCGGACGCCCGCCACGTAGTAGCCGCCGAACAGGGCCCAATGTCCAATGCGGTCGAACCACCCGTGTACCCGTTGCAGCATCGCGTCGTTCACGCGCAGCAACTTGCCGTACTTGTGAACCACGGTCAACCCAGCCGTGCGGCCAATCACATAGCTGAGAGTGATGCCGAACCAGCTGCCAAGCACCGCGGAAAGGATCGCGGCATCCAGGCGCAGTTTGCCTTGCGAGACCAGATACCCGGTGAACACCAAAAGCGTTTCATCGGGAACGGGAAGGCCGACAATGCCCAGCGTCAACAGAACAAACAACGCTCCGTAGCCGTGCGCGAGCACCCACTGGTAAACAGCCTCCATCCACTCTCACGATAACGTACCCGCGAGAATTGACATCAAACCGCGGGACGCGAGGGAACGGTCAGGAACTCCAGGAACCGGTGCTTCGATTCGTGCGGCTCCACCTTGGCGTCGATCAGGCTGGCCGCGAAATGAGAGAATTGCTTGCCCATCTCCGAATTCGGCGTGAGCGTGGTGGCCGTGTTTACCGCGCGATTCACGCCATGGTAATCGTTTGCGAACACTTGCAGAACCGGCACGCCCAGCAATTCTTCCACCTGCTTGGTACTGAACAACGGCTTTTTGTGAACGCGGTTCAGCACGACACCGATCCTGTTCGTGAGGTCGATCGATTTCAGAAACATCAGCTTCTCGCGCGCCAGATGTATGGACGGAACCTCGGGCGTGCACACCAGAACCACCATCTTGGCTTCATGCATCAGTTCCAGCGAATACCGCTCCAGATTCCCCGACAAATCGGCGCACAGCACTTTGTAGTTGCGCCGCAGGAATTCGAGCAGCGTCTGCAGCCGGCTCGGATCAATCCGGTAATTCGGATTGATGCTTCCGGCATGCAGTACATCCAGGCCGTTGATGCGGGTTACCAGCTGCGGCCAGAGATTTTCATCCATCTCCAGGCTGCGTTCCACCGCATCGGTTACGCAGAACGAGTTCTGCAGCTGCAGCAGGAACCGGATCATGCCGGAGTTCAAATCGAAATCGGACAGCAGACAGGAGGTATCCGGACGCCGCGCGAGAGCCGCACTGACATTCAGTGCAATGGTGGACGTGCCCACGCCCGCTTTCGATGGCAGAAAACAAAATAATTGGCTTTGGACGTCATATTGCGCGGGGCGGCGTTCCAGGAAGGTTTTGATGTGAGACAGCGATTCCATGATCGCTGCTTCCTCAAACGGTTCCCACAACGATTCCCGAACGCCTAAGCGCATGGTTTCGCGTAGAGCTTCCGCGCTCACCTGCCGGTGGATCGCGACAACGGGAAGCGACAAGCCTTCGGCTTCGATGGCTTCTACGATTTCCCGCGTACGTTCCAGATTGATGAAATCGAGAAATAGAATTTCGGCCGCCGATGCACGCAAGGCACGCAACAATTCCACGCCGTTCGGGTAGCTCTCGATGGACCGGTTCACGGCCACATAACCGGTCGCTTCCAGGGCTTCGCTTAGCCGGGTGTTAAGTCCACGATCCGGACCAATAATGACGCTGCGGAACACAATACGCTCCTTTAGAGCTTCCGGACCATACTTCTAGATCCGGTGTCAAAGACTGACGATCTTGTCGTGAGACTTTGCCCTCTCTTCTCTACATCTACGCTAATCGGTCAGGGGGGGGAAAACTATTCGCTGCCGACCCTGTTTTAAGGACAGAATGTTCCTACACATGGCCAATCCCTTATACACTCTTCTCGGGTGTTGCTCTTACGCTCCCTGAGGGTTTGGAGTGGACCTAAATTCCATCGAGTACGGGTTGGCCATCCTTTCTGTTCGTAAGTAACTGTGTACTATAGTCCGCGGCTGCCGGAGGAAATTTGCGCAGTGTTCCGTTTCCCTGTCGCGCCCAATTCAAGTAGAATCCTTGTGATGAGCCGTATTAGCGAACAACCCGTTCAGACCGGCGCTCCGCGCGCGCCCAAAGCGAAGCTGCCGGCCGCCGTTGGGCGAGTGCTCTGGGGCGTGGTCGCCTTGATCGCCGCCTACGCGCTGGCGATTATCGCTGACGACCGCGGCGAGCCGGTGAACAGCATGTGGCTGGTAGTGGCGGCCGTCTGCATTTACCTTATCGGCTATCGTTTCTATTCCGCGTTCATCGCGGCCAAAGTGTTGATGCTCGATAACAGCCGGGCAACACCCGCCGAACGCCTTCGTGACGGGCACGACTTTGAGCCCACAAATAAGTGGATCGTCTTCGGCCATCACTTCGCCGCGATCGCCGGACCCGGCCCGCTGGTTGGCCCGACCCTTGCCGCACAGTTCGGGTACCTGCCGGGAGCCTTGTGGATCATGATCGGCGCCGTACTCGGCGGCGCGATTCAGGATTTCGTGGTGTTGTTCTGTTCCATCCGCCGCAACGGCAAGTCGTTGGGGCAGATGGCGCGCGAAGAAATCGGCAAAGTCGGCGGATTTGTGGCGCTGCTCACGGTACTCCTGATGATGATCATCATTCTGGCAGTGGTTGGCCTGGTTGTTGTGAACGCGCTCAAGGGCAGCCCGTGGGGAACCTTCACCATTGGCGCCACCATGCCGATCGCGGTGTTGATGGGCCTGTACCTGCGTTATGTGCGCCCCGGTAAAGTCTTGGAAGTTTCCGTGATCGGCTTCCTGCTGGTGCTGGCGAGCATCTTTGGCGGACAAGCGGTTTCGAATTCGGCAACGTGGGCGCCGGTGTTCACCATGACCGGCGTAGCGCTGACCTTTGCGCTGATTATTTACGGCTTCTTCGCCAGTGCCCTGCCCGTGTGGCTATTGTTGGCTCCGCGCGATTACTTGAGCACGTTTGTAAAGTTGGGCGTGGTCATTCTGCTCGGCTTGGGCGTATTCTTCGTCCATCCGCAATTGCAGCTTCCCGCGTTCACGCGATTCACCGATGGCACTGGACCCATCTTCGCGGGTAAGATCTTCCCCTTCTGCTTTATCACCATCGCTTGCGGCGCGGTTTCGGGTTTCCACTCGCTCATCTCCTCAGGCACAACGCCCAAGATGCTGGCGAAAGAACGCGACGCGCGGGCCATCGGGTACGGCTCTATGCTGCTCGAAAGCTTTGTCGCGATCATGGCGCTGGTGGCCGCGGCTTCGCTGACGCCGGGTGTTTACTTCGCGGTGAACTCGCCCGCCGGTGTGGTGGGCGCGACTCCCGCTGCCGCCACCACGATGATCTCAAACTGGGGCTTCCCCGTGAATCCCGCGGAGATGCAGGATCTTGCCGCAAGCGTGGGCGAAAAGACGTTGTTCTACCGCACGGGCGGCGCACCGTCGCTGGCGCTCGGCATGGCAAAGATCTTCTCCTTCGTGCATGGCAGCAACGGATTCCTTGGCTTCTGGTATCACTTCGCCATCATGTTTGAGGCGCTGTTCATTCTCACCATCATGGACGCAGGAACGCGCGTGGGCCGCTTCATGCTGCAGGATCTACTGGGCAACGTGTGGCCGAAACTCGGCCAGGCGAATTGGATGCCGGGGCTGCTTGGCACCAGCGCGGCGATTGTCGCGGCATGGGGGTACTTCCTTTATCAAGGCGTGATCGATCCATTGGGCGGCATCAACTCTTTGTGGCCCCTCTTCGGCATCGCGAATCAATTGCTGGCGGCCGTGGCGTTTTGTGTGGCCACCACGGTTCTGATAAAAATGCACGGCGCGAAATATATGTGGGTGACGTGCGTGCCGCTGGTGTGGCTGGTGACGGTTTGCTTTGTGGCCGGCTGGCAGAAGATCTTCGATGCCTCTCCCGCGCTGGGTTTTCTTGCACAGGCGGAGGCGCTGGCCCGCGGTCCGCAAAACGCCACCACCGCCGCGCTGATCTTTAACGCTCGCCTGGACGCTGCGGTGACGGGCGTGTTCCTGGTGCTTGTGGCCGTGATCCTGGTGGATTCCATTCGCGTTTGGATGAACATTCTCGGCGGCAAACAAAAGGCCGTGATGACGGAGACTCCGTTCGTTTTATCGCAATTGGCGGAAGAGGTCTGATGCGCGAACTGTGGATACAAGCGACGGGCGCAATCGGTGAGTTCTTCTCGCTGGTGCTGGCTACGTTGCGCGAAATCGGCGATGAGAACGCCTACCAGCGGCACTTGACTGCGCATGGTACGCCACACTCGGCGAAAGAGTGGCGCCGCTTCTGCGACGAACGCTGGCAGGCAAAATCCAAGCGCGGCCGCTGCTGCTGAGGGCTTCCTAAGCGCCCGGAGCTAGGCGCAGGCCGCCATCACGCGCGACCGGGCGGACCCTACTTCCCGGCGTTCGTAACCGTAGTTCACGGGAGCGGCCACCTTAGGCTCGCCGATCTCGGCCAGCTCCGTCTCGGCTTCCCGATAAGCCTCGGCGAAAGCACCGTGCATGCGGGCACAGGCGGGTTCCGTGTAAAGCTGCACGAACAGTTGGCCGATCATCTTTCCCTTCAACCCTTTACAGACCCCGGCGAGCTGGCGGGCGGTGGCGGAAACGCAGGTTTCACAGGCTAGGCCGGCCTCGGCGCATACCGAAGGACGTCCGTCGTTGATGGTTTCCATTGAATTTGTCGCTCGCATGTTCGTGTTCTTACCAAACCGATTATGCCCTGGGGTGTAGTCTGGGCCAAGGGTTTTGGGGAGGGTTTACGCGTGCTCTTTTGCGGGTATTCCAGTACCCCGCCGGTACCCCCATGGCTGCGAATTGCAGAGTGCGAAATGCTTGCTACCATTTGGGCATGGGGCTTAAGTTGCGGATTTCGTCCATCGCAGCTTTCACGGTGGGTGCGGCCATCGCATCGGCCCAAACCGCGCCCACGGTGCGCGTGGAGCGCCAGGCGGTACCTGGCGGCGCGGAGCTCCTCACTGTGTTCGGCAGCCTGCCGGATCGTTACACCAAAACAGCCGAAACCGATGTGCCTCTGCTCTCGGTTCTACGCGACACGCTGGGCGATAAGGATCCGGAGAACGATCAGCTTCGCTATGTGTGGGTTCTTACGGCTCCCCGGCCGACGTTGTTGCAACGCGCCGCAGCGGCCACACCGTTTTACTATTGGCGCGCAGGTGCTGCAAAAGACAGCGGCCGGCGGCCTTCGCCCGTGCTCAACTTGAGTGCGCCGGGCGAGACCGTCTGGAAGTCCTTGGCCGGGAGCGTGGCGCAGCTGGTCGCGTTTGACACCAACGGCGCTGTGCTTCGTTCGGCGACGCGCAGCTATCGCAACAATGCGCGCGATCACAGGCAACTGCACCTGCTTTCCGGATTGGCAACGCTTTCTCAACTGGAAGATCTGCCCAACATACAGAACGTATTGACCGAACCCGAACTGCTTTCCATCCAGGCCCGCCTGGCTCTTTCCGCGCGAACGTTCGGCGGCTTCGTCAGCGATGCGAATCTGCCTCTGGCCTACATCAAGCAGCGAACGAAAACGACGGAAGATCGCGCCCACAATTGGGAACTGCTCCGCCAGCGGGCCGAAGCCAACGGTTTGTATTTTGAGCCGTTCGGACTCAGCGATTCCCTCACGCAGGCGCTGTTATGGATTGCGAAAGACGATCTGGATTCCAACCACCCCTTCGATTCGCAGTTGCTCGGCATCTCCAATCCTTACGGCGACGCGCGATTGAAAAAGCACGCAAGCTACACGAAGCTGGTGCATCACGAACAAGGAACAACGCGCGAGCTGATTCCTTTGGCCCTGTATGCACTGGATCATCCGAAGGCGCCCCTGTTGCTGGTGGATTACCGGAACACCCGCGCACCGAAGAAGCGCGAAATGCTACGCCGCGCGGCGGTGGACACGGTCGCGGGCGTTATCGGTTATTCAAAGTGGGCGGACTGGCCCTACCTGGCGGGAACATCGGCGTGGGATTTCGTCCGCGCGCGCCACGGTGCACCGAACGACCGTTTGGCGCGCCTGAAAGCTTACTCACAGACGCGGCGGTGGCTGGCGATGGACCCGGAAATCTCACCTGATTTTCGCGAAGATCTGCTCCATAGATTGGACGCGCTAGGCACCAATCCTCTGGAAGACAACATTTTCGACGAGACACGTTTTGCCAAAGCCCAATACGCAGCGCTGCTCCAGTACGCGATGGATCCCGATGGACTCGAAGTCAAGATGCTGCATGACCGCAATGCGGAAGTCCGGCGCTACGAGCATAATCTTGGCGCTCGCATAGGTTTGCGGACCGCGACATTGTTCACGCTGGGCATCTACAAGCACCGTGAAGATGACACGGCCATCTGGTCAGCGCGGCTCGATCAGCACCGGCGCGCGGCCCGGCTGTCAGCAGCGGCGGGCAAAGGAGTTTACATCCCCACCGGACAGACGGACGGCAATGCTCTTCGCTAAGCGTACGGCCCGGTTCGCTTTCTGCGCGGCGTTCCTGGTCCTTGGGACAGCGAACGCGCAACCAGCACCCAACAACGTCGAGCGCCTGGTCATCATCAAGGTGGACGGACTGCCGCAGGGTGTTCTGGATCGCTACGCGCAGCCTGACGCCGGCGGTCGCGTGCGCTTGGGCTGGATCAACGAAATCTTCGCGCGTAACGGCGTGTGGATGGAGAATTTCTACACACGCGGCATCAGTCTCTCGGCACCGTCCTGGAGCCTGATGGAAACCGGCCAGCATCTGGTGATTCACGGCAACGTCGAATATGACCGCTATACGCTGCGTTCTTGGGATTACCTGAACTTTTTCCCTTTTTACCTCACGTATCCCGCATCGAAACACGCGGACATGCCGGGGGTTGAGTTGCTGGATCAGGTAGGCGTACCGCTTCTGCTCGACCGCTTTCCGTTCGACCAGCGTTATCAAAGCTTTCAACTCCTGCAGCGCGGCATCTGGTGGGGCACGCTCCAACGAAGCCTGCGTCAACGCTTCACGGCTCAACCCCTCAAAGAGCTGTTCGATGAGTGGCAGATCGGCTTCTCATTTTCGAAATCGGTGTATCAATCCACGGAACGCGATGTGCTGCGCAACCTGAAGAATCCGAACATCAAGTACATCGACTACTTCACGGGTGAATACGACCACACCGCGCATCTGACAAACGACCGCGTTGCGCAATTGCATGTAGTGGAAGAACTCGACACTCTGGTGGGCCGCATCTGGCAAGGCATTCAGGAAAGCCCTCTGGCCGATCGCACGGCGCTGATTCTGGTGTCTGACCACGGGATGAATACGAGTGAGTCCGTGTATAGCCAAGGTTATAGTTTGGTCGATTGGTTGAATAGCGGCGCCGGCGGCGGGCATCATGTGATCACAAACCGGCACCCGCTGACGGAGTTCAAACTGAAGGGGCTGGATCCGTTGGTTTCCGAAGTGGTCACCGCCAGTAAGGAATCCAGTTACCTTCCCGGGCGCAGCGCCGAATACCCGACCGTGGTTCTCGACCTGGATGGCAACGAGCGAGCGAACATCGGCCTGCGCGACAACGCGCTCAACCAACTGCAGATTCTGGTGCAGGAGCTGACGCAGAAAAAGATCACCGGTCCAATGCGCGTCGCCGTGCTGCAGGCATTCCTGCAGATTCTGGAACGCGAACGGCCGCGATTCGCCGCTCAACTTGCGGAACTGCGGGAGCAATTGACGGACCTCCGGCGCGCGATTCAAGATCACGCAAACGAAGCTCCGCCCGTCGCAAAGCGGGCCAAGAAAATCAAGGCTGAAAAGGGCCGCGATTCGGGCGAAAGCGTCCGCTGGAATGCGCGTCTCGACCGCTGGAAAGCAGAAGAGCGCGCCGATATGGAGTACGTCGCGGTGATGGAGCGATTACTCGCGCTGGCGGAAACCGACTTCGATCCCGGCAAATTCAAAATCGAAGAGGTGATTCCGCGCAAGTCGCTAGGCGGGCTGAATTCCATTTACGATTTGCAGCATTACGTCGTGGGGACGTCGGCGGAATGCATGCAACTGGCGCCGGATGGCTCGCTCGATTTTGCGCATAGCTTCCGAACCGTCGATTATCTGCAGGCGCTCAGCGACATCAGTGTCCGCAATAACGTGCAGAAGAATGTCTCGAACAAGCCGGTGGATTTTATCGCGCTACGTGTAGATCGTGCTGCGCTGGCACGCGCTCTGCGCGAGGAGAGCGACATGGAAGACGGCATCTGGCTGCGCGGCGGCAACGGGAAAGAGGCGCTGTTGTTGACGCGCCATTCTTCTTCCGGAACGTTGAGCATTCGTTACCTTCCCATCGAAGGATTCAAAGAGACCGCATCCGGCGAGTTGCGCATTCAGAAATGCGACTTCTCCGCAGGCGCGCCGTTGCAGCTTTTCGAAGACGATGCCATACAGGCGCCGCATGAATGGTTGCTCGAATGGCACGACGAGCGCGAGTGGTTAAATGCGGTACACCGCTCAAAGTATTCGAACGGAATTATCGGGCTGGCGGAGCAGTTATTAGACCAGCCAGGTCAGCCGGAGCCGCGCCGTCTGGCCCGTTTGCGCACGGACATGCTGGTGTTTGCCAACGATCATTGGAACTTCAACGTGCGCGGCTTCAACCCCGGCGGCAATCACGCCTCGCTGTTTCGAGCGTCCACACATTCCGTGCTGCTCTTTGCTGGCGGCAAAGAAACAGGAATACCGAAGGGGCTGAAGGTTGCGGCGCCGTACGATGGCTTGAGCTTTCTGCCCACCGTGCTGCAAATGATGGGGCGGCCGGAAGCGGAACTGCGTGGCCCGGTGATTGAGGAAATGTTCCCAAAGCAATTTGCCACCGCGCCGCAGCAGTGATCGCGAATCGTGAGCACGAATCGCGGCGCGCAGCTTCGCTCCACGCTATCCTGAAGTTTCTCCTATGGATCAGGATCAACTACGCGCACTCCTTGACGACGTGCGCTCCGGCTCCGTCGCCGTCGATACCGCGCTGGAACGCATGCGGCACATGCCGTTTGAAGATTTGGGCTTCGCCAAGGTAGATCACCATCGCTCCCTGCGGCACGGGATGCCTGAGGTGATCTTCGGCAAAGGCAAGACCGCTGAGCAAATCCTGGCCATCGGGAAAGCGGTGCTTGCGAAGTCGAGCAATCTGCTGATTACGCGGATTGCGCCGGAGGCCGCCACGCAGGTGTTGAACGAAATCGAGGGCGGCGAATACTTCCCTGCCTCCGGGGCGCTGCGTTTTTGGCGCGATCGAACGATGCGGGGCAAGGGCCAGATCGCCGTCGTGTGCGCGGGCACCAGTGACTTACCCGTTGCCGAAGAAGCGCAAATAACCGCCGAAGTGATGGGCAACGAAGTGATTACTCTACACGACGTGGGCGTCGCCGGCATTCACCGGTTGATGAACAATCGAGACAAGCTGGCCGCGGCGCGCGTCGTCATCGTGTGCGCCGGAATGGAAGGCGCGCTGCCGAGCGTGGTGGGCGGATTGGTGATGGCTCCGGTGATCGCGGTGCCGACGAGTGTGGGCTACGGCGCGAGTTTCAACGGGCTCGCCGCATTGCTTGGGATGCTGAACAGCTGCGCGAGCAACGTGACCGTAGTCAACATCGACAACGGTTTTGGTGCGGGCTACGCGGCTAGCTTGATGAATCGGCTGTAGGGCGCTTCCGCAGTGCGCGCCAACGCGAATCGGTGATTTCTAGCCCCGCTCTTGCGAGCGGGGCTTTTGCTTTGCTGTCTGATTTGCGCGAGTGCCACTCGCGCGCGGATTTCCAATTCGCCCTACGTTATTAGTGGACGGTTGCGGCGCGGGAGGTTAGATCTTCCGCGAACACCGAAAAACTGAAAATCGGATCACCGGCGCCGGGCTGCCAGCGATCCACGGACCAGCACGTTTTCAGATACCGAATACCGCTGTGTTGCTCTGGATCCAGCACCACGGCGTACGTGCCACAGTACGATTTATGCGGAAAAGAGGCGATTCGCTGCCAATGGACGCCGTCCAGCGATCCAAAAATCGCGACGTCCAGGTTTTCATCTTGTAAGATGCGGGTAATATCGAGCGTGAGACGGATGGGGCCTTCGTGAATGCCG
Organism: Bryobacteraceae bacterium; assembly: GCA_040081855.1. Classification (GTDB taxonomy): domain Bacteria; phylum Acidobacteriota; class Terriglobia; order Bryobacterales; family Bryobacteraceae; genus Palsa-187. The sequence continues at coordinate 19,546 of JBEBFS010000079.1, forward strand.
TCAAGTAGAACCGGAAGACCTTCACCGCACTCGCGAACGAGTTGTTCGGAGAGCAGAACTACGGATGACATGAAACCTCCAGTCAGCCTTTTAAGCGTTGCAAACGATCTCCTGCCTCCCTGAGCGTCTCATACTTTTTCGGAAAACAAAAGCGGACCATTTGGGCACCATCGGCGGGGTCCAAAAAGAAGCAGGAGGCGGGTACGGCCACCACGCCGGCCTTCTCTGCCATGTGGGCAACGAAGGTCATGTCATCGGGCAGACCGAAGGCCGAAATATCTGTCATGACGTAATAAGCGCCGCCCGGTTTGTAGCAGTGGAAGCCGGCGCTGGTGAGATAGCCCATCATGGTGTCGCGCTTTTTCTGATATTCGGCGGCGACGCCCGTGTAGAAATCGTCGGGCAGCCCCATGGCGACGACGCCAGCGGCCTGCAGCGGCGACGCCGCGCCGACGGTGAGGAAGTCGTGGATCTTGCGGATGGAATCGGTGAGGTCGGGACTCGCCAGCACCCAGCCCACGCGCCAGCCCGTGACGCCGTAGGTTTTGCTCAAGCTATTGATCAGCACGCTACGATCGCGCATGCCGGGAATCCGCATCATCGGAATATGCTGCGCGCCATCGAAGATGATGTGCTCGTAAATTTCGTCGGTGATGGCGAGGGCGTCGTACTCCTGGCAGAGTCCCGCGATGAATTCCATCTCTTCGCGCGTGAACACGTGCCCGGTGGGGTTGTTCGGCGAGTTGATGATGATCGCCTTGGTCTTCGAGGTGAATGCGCGGCGCAGTTCCTCGCGGTCGAAGGTCCAATCGGGAGCGCGCAGGCCGACGAGCTTGCGCGTCGCGCCGCACATGACGGTATCGGGATAGTAATTCTCGTAAAACGGCTGGAAAACAATCACTTCATCGCCGGGATTGGTGACGGCCATCAGCGTCGCGATCATGCACTCGGTGGCGCCGCAGCAGACGGTGATCTCGCGCTCGGGATCGAATTCCAGATCGTAATGACGCTTGTACTTGGCGGCAATGGCATCGCGGAAAGGCTTTGCGCCCCAGGTGATGGGGTATTGATTGATATCGCGCGTGATGGCGTCGCAGGCGGCCTGTTTCAGGATTTCGGGAGCCGGAAAATCCGGAAAACCTTGAGCTCCGGAAAACCTTGAGCAAGGTTAACAGCGTTGTACTTCTTGGCGACGCGAGTCATCTCGCGAATCACGCTTTCGATCATCGCCGCGGCTTTGTCGCTGCGGAACCGGGGCCGGAAGTCAGCGGGCGCCGGTAGGTCGAGAGCTTTTCGTTGGCTGATCGTTCCCATCTGAATAGGATAACTGGGTTGAGGGATCGGCAGCCGCAAACATGTTGTCCTTTGCGTAGATGCGACGGTAGGCGTCGGCGTTGCGGAGGATGACGGCAACGTAGTTGCGCGTTTCGCGGAACGGGATGGTTTCCATGAACTCGGCGGGCTCGCGGAAATCGGCCCACTTCAACCATTGTGCCGCGCGGGAAGGGCCTGCGTTGTAGGCAGCGAGCACAGCTTCCCAGCGGCCGTCGAGCTTATCGGCGATGGTCCGCAGATAATACGAACCCAGTTGCATGTTCACCGCGGGGCGATGCAGCGCGGCGGTGGAATAGGTCTTCAACTGCAGGCGGCGGCTGAGTTCTTTGCCGGTGGATGGGAGAATTTGCGTGAGTCCGCGGGCGCTGGAACGCGCGTTGGTCGCCTTGGCGTCAAACTCGGATTCCTGGCGGATGAGCGCGGCGAAGAAGAAGGGGTCGATCTTCTGTTGGCGCGAGAAGCGTTCGAGATCCGTCCGAAACGGCAGAGGGAATGCCAGCTTCCAAAACTCCTGCGGCGCGGATTCGACCGGCAGATAGAGATAGTCGGATGCGTAGCGCTTCAGGAAACGAATCGCCTGATCAGGCGCGTCGCGGCGGCTGGCCATGTTGGCAAGTTCAAGAGCGATGGCGTGCGGCTGGTCTTCATACTGCGCGGCGTAGCGGAGTTCAATCTCGGCCCATTCGCTGAGATCGGCGGAGGCGAGCATGCGAGCGCGTTCGAGGCGAAGGGCCGTGGTCGCGCTGGGATCGAAGTTACGCGTCCGCACTCTTGAAGGGAACGCGATTTCCTTGAGGAAAACGTTGCCTTGAGATGGGCCGACAAAGGCCGTGCTGGTCATGGTCGCGAGGCGCTCGCGGGCTACCGTGACGTAATAGTGGATGGGATACTCGCGAACGATTTCGGAATAATAGGCGCGGGCCGAAGAAAGATCTTCGTTTTCTTCCGAGAGACGGCCGAGGAAGTAGAGCGCTCCGGGCGCTTCATCGGACGCTGGATAGCGCTTCAATTGCTCGCGCAGGAGGTCGGCGCCATCGGACTTGCGGCGCAGGTAGTGCGACCACGTCACCTTCCAATGGCACTCGGGGGCGCGCGGATCGTCACGGAAATCCTGATAGCAGGCGGTGTAGAGAGGCTCGTAGCGCTCGGAATCGTTCTCGACAAGGTACGAATTGGCCGCGGAGTAGAGCGCATTCAGCCGGTGCGGCGACGTTGGATATTGCTTGGCCAGTTGATCGAGAAGCTGATGCATCGTGGCGCGGTCGGCGGAGCGGCGGGCGCATTGCACCAGGAAATAGAGACGTTCGGCATCGGCTTCACCGGGCTCGATTTCGAGTTCCTGGAAGTAGCGGCGGGCAGCGGCTGTTTGCTGGCGCTGGTAATCGGCGGCTCCGAGTTTGACGCGGACGACGTCGCGTTCGGCACCACCGACACGCGGGAGAAGGTCGAGTAACTCTTTCTTGGCGCGTTCGGTTTGATTGGCTTCGAGGAGCTTGATGGCGCGGCCCAGCATGACGGTGCCGAGCACGGGCGGGTAGTCATCGCCGAGTTCGTTGCGCAGTCGGGTGAGATCGGTTTCGGCTTGAGTGGCTTCCGACGCTACGGGATAGGAATAGTAGACGCGCTGGCCGTAGATGGCAGCACTGACGCGGTCGCCATCGGCGGAAAATGCGGTGGCAAGCGCGAGATCGCCTTGCGGCTGTGGGAGCTTATTGTAGTGGCGGCGCAGGATTTCGACTGCTGCGTGCGGGTTGCCGGATTGTTGATACGCTTTCGCCGCTAGGAGCGCGGCTCGCCACACGAGAGGCGATGGCGGTGTTTGTGTGAACACTTTGTCGAGTGTTTTTGTGGCGTCGTCGTAGCGTTCGAGATCGTATTGCGAGGAAGCGAGCATCCAGGCGGTGTAGTCGCTGATCTTCGGATACCTAGCCAGAAGCGGCTGGAGGATGTTGATCGCGATGGGAGCTTGCTTGAGTTGGGTGGCTTTTTGCGCGGCTTTCAGCTCGACGGGGATTTCGAGCGTCGCGGCAGACACGAGTGCGCTGGCGGCGCAGGCGGCCACAACGATCCAACCGGGCCAACGGCTTCCAAGCACGAACACATTTTCGCACTAAATTGATTTGGGGGATAGGGTGCTTGGACGCACTACGGCTGTGAG
>JBEBFS010000080.1:0-22961 GCA_040081855.1 Bryobacteraceae bacterium
CTGAGGCGCGCGAGTCTCTGGGTCAATTGATCGATGGGCTTTTCCCCGTTGCCGAGCGCGGCGAAAACATTCTTTTTTGCGAGCCCAGTTGTTTGTCTGCGGTGAAGGAAGACGCAGCATCGCTGCTGCGCGGTTCCCAGCAGGAGAAGGCGCTCGTGGTCGCCAAGGCTTGTCTTTTGTGGGAAGAATACGCTGCAAAGCTCGAGTTGCCGTTGCGCGGTGGGCCGGAGACAATTCTGCTGCACGGGCACTGTCATCAGAAGTCGATGGGGCTACTGCAAGCTTCGGTGGCACTGCTTTCAAAAATTCCTGGAGCAAAGGTGGTGGATCTGGACGCGGGCTGCTGCGGCATGGCGGGATCGTTCGGATACGCGGCGGATCACTATGACGTTTCCGTCGCCGTCGCGAATCGCAAGCTATTACCTGCCGTAAGAGCGATGAATCCCGGCGAGGCGCTGGTCGCCGTGGGCACATCGTGCCGGCATCAAGTGGATGATCTTGCGCACGCAACAGCCGTCCACCCGGCGGTACTGATTCGTGGTTTGATGGACTGAGCGAAATGCAGCCGTCATCCACTGCGCCTTCTCAATCCGACGCGAAACAGACAAAGCAGCGCCCTACGCATGTCCGCCACGCCGTGCTCGGCCTGACCGTGGCCGCTTACATGATCACGTACATGGACCGGCAGATTCTCGCAGTCGCACGGCCCGTGATTCGCGAGGAACTCGGCATCTCGCTGGTGATGATGGGATGGATCACGTTCGGCTTCCGTCTGGCCTATGCACTGTTCCAGATTCCGGGCGGATGGCTGGGGGATCGGTTTGGCGCGCGCAAGGCGCTGACGGTGGTGGTCACGTGGTGGAGCGCCTTCACGTGCCTCACCGCTACCGCATGGAATGCGGCGTCCATGCTCACCATTCAAATTTTTTTTGGATTGGGTGAGGCCGGCGCGTTTCCAATCGCCACGCGCTCGCTTTCCCGCTGGATGCGGCCAACAGAACGCGGGTTTGCGCAAGGTGTGACGCATGCCGGATCGCGGCTGGGTGCGGCACTGACTCCGCCGATTGTCGTTTGGATTATGGCGGCGTGGGGATGGCGCGCGGCGTTCGTCGCCTTCGGCATTCTCGGTGTCGTGTGGGCCGCGGCGTGGTTTGCGTATTATCGCGACACTCCGCAGGAACATCACCGCTGCAATGACGCGGAGCGCGAACTGATCGGCGGCGGCCGCACACGGCCCGGCAACGTACCCTGGCGCAAGATTCTGAGTCACGGCAACCTATGGGTGCTGGCCGTGATGTACTTCTGTTACAACTTCAACCTGAACGTTTACAACGACTGGTTCCCCACCTACCTGCACGATTCGCGCGGCATGACGCTGGCAAAGATGGGTTTTTACGCAAGCCTGCCGTTGTTCGCCGGAACGCTGGGCGATCTGCTGGGCGGATGGTTTTCCGATCACGTGCTGCGCAAAACGAGCAACGTGAATCTGGCGCGCCGCTGGGTGGCGATCGCTGGCTTTGTTGTTTCCGGAGCGGCGACCATTCCGGCAGTGCTGACGGCTGATCCTCAGGTGTCCGTTGCTTATTACTGCGTTGCGTTTTTTGCGCTCGAGTGGACGGTTGGTATCAGTTGGGCGATACCTTTGGATATCGGCGGCGATTTCGCAGGTTCCGTCTCCGCGGTGATGAACACGCTGGGCAACATCGGCGGAGCGCTATCTGCGGCAGTGGTCACCTATACGGTCCGCGAGCTTGGCTGGAGCGCGCCTTTCTTTGTTACCAGTGTCCTTTGTGTAATCGCGGCCATACTCTATCTAAAGATAGACGCGACCAAGCGAATTGAACTTCACGATTAGCCGGGAGGCATCATGAACGAACGTGAGCAAAAGTCATTCCTGACGCGGCGCGCTGCGCTGCAAACCGGCGCGGCGCTGGCCGCAGGTGGCCTCTTCACTGGAAAGGCCGCAGCTGCCGATGCTGCGTCTGCGAAGATCAGCGGCTTGATGACGACGCTGAGCGATTACATGGCGGAGGCCGGGAGCCGCAAGCTGCCGGATGCCGTGGCCGAGAAGACCAAGCACATGATCCTCGATACGATCGCGGCGATGATCTCGGGCTCCGAACTTCCTCCAGGCAAATTCGCAATTCAGTTCGCGCGCGGATACAAGGGCGACAAAGTTTCGACGGTCGCTGGATCCAACGTCGTGTGCGGGCCGATCGAAGCCGCACTCGCAAATGGCATGCTGGCGCATTCGGACGAAACCGACGACACGCATCCACCATCGCAGTCGCATCCTGGGTGCTCCGTGGTTCCCTCGGCGCTCGCGGTGGGAGAGAAATTCGGCATCGACGGCAATCGGATGCTGCGCGCCGTCGCGCTGGGCTATGACGTTGGCCCGCGCGTGACGGCAACGCTCGGGAAGCTGCAGTATATGGTGGCAAGCCACCGGAGCACGCACGCGATTTCGGGTACGTTTGGCTCAGCGGCAGCCGGAGGGTGTGCGGCGTCGCTCAGCGGAAAACAGATGCGCTGGCTGCTTTCCTATACGGCGCAACAGGCAGGCGGTCTGGCTTCGTGGCAGCGCGACACCGAGCACATCGAGAAGGCTTTTGATTTCGGCGGCATGCCGGCGCGCAACGGTGTGACGTCGGCGTTGCTGGTGCAGGCAGGCGGCTCTGCTGTCGACGACATTCTTTCGGGCGCGGACAACTTCTTTCAGGCGTATATTCCGATGAACGACCCGTCGATGCTGATCGACAAACTTGGGGAGCGCTATGAGGTCACGCGCACAAATGTGAAGAAGTGGACAGTCGGCGCGCCGATTCAGGCTCCGCTCGACGCGCTGGAGAATCTGATCAAGGCGAACAAGTTTAGCGCCGACGACGTGAAGCAAGTTGTTGTCCGGGTGGCGGCCAACGAAGCGACCATCGTGGACAATCGCGAGATTCCGGACATCAGCCTCCAGCATTTGATCGCTTTGATGTTGATCGACAAGACGGTTTCTTTCAAATCCGCTCACGAAGAAGCGCGAATGAAGGATCCGACGGTACTGAAGCATCGCGCGAAGGTCCAACTGATTCACGAAGAGGCGCTCGAAAAACTGATGCCGAAGAGGGTGGCGATTGTCGAGGTGACCCTCAACGACGGCAAAACACTGAGCGATCGAGTGGAAGCGGTTCGCGGCACGGCGGAAAATCCCATGACGCGGGAAGAGATCATCGGCAAGGCGCGGGACTTGTGCGCGCCCGTGATTGGCGCGGGCAACACAAAAAAGCTGATCGACAAAATCGTCGCGCTGGAGAATGTGAAAAACATTCTCGAGTTGCGTCCACTATTGCAAAAGGCGTAGCGCGCGGGGCGTACGCCGGCTTAGCGAGCCAAGACCGGCAACGTCGTCAGTGTGCCGTCCGCTTTCGCGCGCAGGCCGATGACGCTGATACGGCCGCCATTCGGCACGACGAACTCCACCAAGCCGCGCTTATTGGCAGCGTTCGCGTAGTTGCTCGGCAGAAGGAATGACGTGTGTCCGCGCGGCGGGAGCGAGATGGACGTGGTCTGCAGCGTTGTGCCCGCATCGTCGCGCAGGATGACCTGGACATTTTGGGTCGCGTTGACGGCGTTTGAAAGAGCGACGCCCGTGGTCAGTCCGCCTGTGTTATCGAAAGCGAGCAGGAAGCTGGACGGTGTGCGTGTTTCGAGCGCAACGGATGCTTCCTGACCGAACGTAGTCCAACGGAAAACTTCGAATCCGCTGATGTTGCCCGTTGTTGTGAGTTGTGCTGACGCAGCAACGGCAGCAGCTGAATCCTGCGCCTGCGTTTCGACAATCAACATGGCCTTGGCTGCAACGGTACGTGTTAATGCCGCGGTGGTAGTAGTTGTGCCCGTTTGCGGCAGTGACAGGGGAACCGGCAAAGGACTGCCATCTGTTTCATTAAAGAAGCTGAGCGTGAAATCGGCGGCGGAAGTACCCGTGTTCACGATGTAGTAGATGCTGGTGAATCCGCCGTTGTACGTGGTGTGGGCAATCAGGCCGCCGGAGTTCGTCACATTTGCGAGCACAGGCAGCGTAGTTAACGCGGGCCCGTTCGCGCGCAGGCCAAGTACGGTAATCCCGCCGTTCTGCGGCGTTTGGAATTCAATGGTTCCACGCTTGCCGTTGGCCACCGGGAACTGTTGGTTCAGCATGAACGAGGTGTGCCCTTTGCCGCCCAGCGGGATAAATCCCGTGCCGATCTGCGCGCCAGTATCATCGCGGATGATCACCTGCACCGCAGTGGATTGAATCACCGTGCTCGCAATCGCAAGCCCCGTGGCCACCTGGCCGGTATTATCGAACGCCAGAACGTACGAGCTCGCGTTGCGCGTTTCGAGCGGCACCACAGCTTCCCAATGCAACGTCGGATGGTTGAAGATTCCAAAACCGCTCACTTGTCCGTTGGTGAGCAACTCTCCCCAACCGATCAATTGAGATGTGGAATCGGCTCCCGAACTCTGCACCAGCAGTTGGGCATTCGGGTTGATGGGTCGATCCAGCGTGGAGGCGAGCAGCGGAGATCCCGTACTGAGCGCGGCGGGTGCGGTGAGTGCCTCTCCCTGTTGCGGGAAGATCACAGGCAACTGCAAGGGGTTGCTGAGGTTGTCGTAAAAATTCACGCGTGCGGTGGCGGTGGACGATCCCAGGTTCACTTCGTTTAAGAAGAACTTCCATCCACCTTGCGAAGCTACTTGTGCGAGACTGCCCGCGAATGCGAGTCCGGGAACGGAGGACGCCGCCTGTTCAAAAATATATGACTGTCCGGCGATGGTCATCGTGGCGGTTCGAGCGCTGCCGCCATTCGCAGCGACGGTGAAGGAACCGTTGGCCGTGGCACTGCCGCTGGAACCACTATTGATGGTGACCCAAGAAGGAATGCCCGATACACTCCAATTGCAGCCCGGGTTCACCGTGACACTGAAATTGCCGGTGCCTCCCGATGACGGGAACGTCTGTCCACCCGGCGCAACAATGTAGTTGCAAACCGGAGCTAGCGTCTGCGTGACCGATACCGTGATGCCGGCGATAGTGAACGTCGCATTGCGCGCGGCGGACGTGGAGGAAACAATCAGCGTGACGCTTCCCGGCCCGGTTCCCGATGATGCTCCGGAAACGGTGATCCAATCGGGCAAGCCGGAAACGGACCAGTTGCACGCGGGTCCCGCGTCGATGTTGATGGTATACGTGCCGCCCTGCTGCAGCGGCGAGAGCGACGTCTTATCCAACTGATAGGAACACGGGAAGTTTGTGGAAGTGTTTAACATCCCCGCCAATTGGCCACCGCTGCCGCCAACGACCAGATCCGGCGCGCCATCCTTGTTCAAGTCGGCAACGCTGACACCCGTCGGCGAGGCCGGACCGGCAAAGTGGACGTCGGCGGAGAACGTGCCGTCACCGTTGCCTTGGGCGTAGGTTAGATCGGTATCACCGCAGCAGTGACCGACGACAATATCGGCTTTGCCATCGCCGTTGAAATCGCGCACTGCCAAACTTTGCGGACCAAAAGCCGCTGGCTGAAGCAGCGGTGGGGCGAAGGTTCCATCACCGTTGCCTTTGAGGACGCCCATTCGGTCGCTGAAGCCCGGGCCGGCGCCGATGACCACGACATCGGCTTTGCCGTCGCCGTTGACGTCCCCGGATGCGAGATTGACGGAATTGAACACGGAATCCACGGTCACCTGGACCGCCGATTGGAACCCGCCGCTGCCGTTGTTTTTCAGAACGTAGATCTGTCCGTTGATGCGGGTGGAAGCGTACTGGTCCCCCTTGTCCGCAACAACTAAATCGGCCTTGCCGTCACCGGTGAGATCCGTGGCGATCAGAGCCACTGGAGCCATTCCTGTACTGTAGGTCTGGACTAACTGAAACGTTCCATTGCCGCCGCCGCGAAAATAATCGGTGGTGCCTGAAGCGGAGTTCGTTACAGCTAAGTCCACTTTGCCATCGCCATCGAAGTCCGCGGCCGCAAGTCCGAAGGAACCTTTGCCGGTTGCAGTGAACTTGGCAGGGGCACCAAGACCGGACCCCGTATTCAAGAGCACGGAGATTTCGCCCGGCGAAGCGGAACTGGACGTGCTACCCGATGCGACCGCCAAATCGGTACGGCCGTCGCTGTTGAAATCGGCCGCAACAACGTTGTTCGGTGCGGCGACGTTCACGCCGAGATTCACGGGCGTACCCGTCCCCGAAAATCCGCCTTTCCCATCGCCCGGGAACAAAATTAACCTCGCGGATGAAGAATAGAAGTTGTTTGCGATCGCGTCGATCTTGCCGTCGGCGTTAAAGTCGCCCGCTACGGTAAACCTGAGGCTGCCGGAGATGCCACCCGTCGCGCTCATTTGGAGTCCGGCGAATGTGCAATCGCCGCGACCCAACAAATAGTCGATGTGCCCGTTATTTGGATCAGGACCAAAGCCGCGCGCGTCGCCTTGAGCCACCAGGATGTCGAGTTTGCCGTCGTTGTTGAAGTCGGTTAGTACCAAGCCTTCCGGGCTATAACTAGTGGCATAGGCAGCGGTTTCCTGAAACGTTCCCGTGCCGCTTCCGCGCAGCACGTGTACCACTTGGGTATTGTGATCCACGACTGCTAAGTCCAGTTTCGCGTCACCGTCAAAATCGCCGGTTGCAATATACGAGTTGTAATAGCCGGTCGTACCTGAGGTGCCGGAGCGGAACGTGCCGTTACCGTTGTTGAGCAGGATCGAGTACCCGTTTGGTTCGGAAGTGGACGCAGCGATGTCCGGCTTTGAATCGCCATTGAAATCTGCAACAGTTACGGAGAGCGGCGACCCAACGGTCGCGTAGGGAGCCGCGGCGTTGAAGCTGCCATTTGCGTTACCGGTAAGCACATAGACGTTTGTGGAGCCCCCATCGGCAACCACCAGGTCGAGAATGTTATCGCCATTCACGTCGAAGGCCGTGAAGCCGGATGGCATCTTACCCGAGGCGTAGGTCACGGCATTGTTAAACGTGCCGTCACCCTTGTTTAGGAGAACCGCAACGCCACCGTTGATGTCCGAAAAATTTCCAGCGTAAGTCACCGCGATATCCATCAAGGAGTCGCCATTGAAATCGGCCGTGATTGCGTTCCGCGGATTCTGGCCCGTCTCGTACTGCGTCACGCCGGTGTAGGTCAACGATGCTGAACCGAGCGCAACATTGACTTTTGTGCCGTTGTAGGTAATGTAGGCAACGCCCATCGTGCCGCTCGAAGTAAACTTGCCGAAGCCGCCCAATTGGGATGCCGGGCCTACGTTCGGCGGGCCGCCCGGAGAATTCAAAAAGTTCCCCAGCCCATCGGCGATCACATTGGCGATGGCCGCCGAAGTGGAAACCCAATTGAACGGATTGAAGGTCCCAATGCGACCGTTTTCATACAATCCGCTCAAGCGGTGCCAATAGAGAGTAATGCCGGCGTTTGCGCCACTGGACTGATACGCGATGATTGCTGGCGTCGTGGAAAATGGCGGTACGATCTCCGGTCCTTGCGCGGAAAGGAAAACCCACCCGAGCGCGGACAGAAGCGGCAATCCTCCAAACACAGCGCGCTTCCATAAGGAACGATTCATACGCCAAGCCCTCCGTTAGGCGTAGTTTACTAGATTCGGCAGACCGGACTCGGATAGCCCCCGTCAGCGCGGGCGCGGTTCCCTTGCGCCGTCTGTCGTTCCGAGCGCCAGGGTCCTGCTTCGCAAAAACTTAGTCCACTCCACGTCGCTCCTGGTATCAAGCCCCGGCGGGACAAGATCTCCAATCGAGATGCGGATCGAGCGCGGCTTTGCCCTCCATTCCTTCCAGGCCAGTGCGAGGTAGGGCAGGTCCCTGTGAAGAAGCCGGGCAGCGTAAAAAGTCCAATGGCGTACTCCGTGAAAGTAGACGGGCAGGACATAGGCACGGGTCAATCGGGCCAGCCGTGCCGCGACAGGCTGCCACGGTTGTTCGGCAATCGCAAAGCTGGGAATCGAGGGTTGGGCAACGGCGCCCGCGGGAAAAACAACCAGCAATCCGCCGCCACGAAGCCATTCGACGGCTTTCCTTAGCGCGGCGGCATTTTGGCGGGAGCGCTCCGGACCCGGATCCATGACCAAAGGAATGATGTAATTGGAAACGCGCGGCAGCACTGCGGCAGCGGACGTCGCCAGAAAGCGGAAATCCCCGCGAACGCGCCTGCACAAAAGGTCGCCCAGTAACAGCCCCTCCAGACCGCAGTGCGGGTGATTGGCCACAATCACGACGGGGCCGTGACGGGGAATTTTTGCCAGTGACTCTTCGGCATACTCTGCGCGGAGATTACATTCACGCAATCCCAAGGTAAAGATCGGCCCCTCGAATGTTTGAAACCGCAAGTACGCCTGCTCCGCCTTCTGAAACAGAAAGCGGTAGAGCCAAGGCAGGAGTGGACCCAGAAAACAGAGCCTACGGTGGAACTCGTGGCGAAACCAAACAATCGCGCTGGCCGGACCAGCAGTATCGGCATCAGGCATGAAACTTTTCCGGTTCAGAAGACGAAACGGAATAGCGCGGCCAGGAAAGCAAAGGCGCCACCGTAATTGGACGAGTGGCTCCTTCTGGAACCAGGCCGAGGATAGCCGCCGCGCGAGCCAAGTCGGCGGGAGTGATTTCGCCCCAAGTCATCCGCTCGCGAAGCGCTTTCCGGAGTGCCGTGGCGAACGGTGAGAGTTCCTGGCGGAGGATTGCAGTGCCTATGAGCCCGGAACAGGTCACGCGGTCAGGCCGCACGTGCCCGAGAAGATAGCCGATGGGGTCCAACCGGCGGTGCAGAATACTTGGTTCAGCGATGGCAGCTTCCAGGTCTGCCCGTAACCGATCCACGTTGACGAAGGGTTCGATGCGCACCGGAGCCCAGGCCGAATGACCGTTAGAACTGGCGGGCATATAGTGCGGGCCATCAATTTCCCAACGCGGTCCCGACATGCGGAGGGACATGATGTACCAAGGTATTACGCCATCGGTGTGGGAAAAATCAATCGAAACGGTCTGGATCCGGGAGCCTCCCGTCACAATATTCGAGGCATGGTAATCCCAGGTAGCGTTGGGGGCCGCCCGCCAAAAAATTAATGCGCAGTAGCTCGGGTCGCGCACAACGAACTTCGAACCGTCTCGTGTCCGCAAACGCTGAGCGAAAAGTGCGTGCTCCGGCATGGTTTGACGGTGCCACGGTAGGACAACCCGGGAATAGCGCGCTCGTCGGTATAAAGTGCACAGGATGGCCGGCACGGCGGCTATCGCGATGGCGAGGGCGGCGCTGATCATCCTGCTGCGTCATCCTGTTCCATGATCCTGTTCCCTCTGGGCCCCGGATTCCCGATCACGAAGCGGCGGACTGTGCCCTTATGCGCTGCTCAATACAATCCACCAAATTGCGAACCGTGCGCAATCGCATCATATCGTGATCAGGTACGCGCATCGCGAATTCATCTTCCACTTGAAATACGATATTCGTGGCATCGAGGGAGTCGGCCTTCAGATCCTCGAACGATTGTTCCTTCGTCACAGATTCCACGGGAAGCCGGAGCGTTCTCGCAACGATGGCAAGCACCCGTTCCTCAACGTTGGAATTCATAACGACACTATACAGCAGCGCCGAGGGTCGCTGTCACGTGGACCGCATTGCCGGAAAGCCCTAGATCCCCAGTTCCGCAAACACTTCCTTCGCCATGCGGAAGGTATCCATGCCGACGGGGACGCCGCAGTAGATGGCGGCTTGCAGCAGCACTTCGCGGATTTCGTCTTTGCTGACGCCGTTGGTGATGGCCCCGCGCACGTGGGCTTTGAATTCGTGGGGACGATTTAAGGCGGCGAGCATCGCGAGATTCAACATGCTGCGCGTTTTGCGGTCCAGGCCCGGACGGCCCCAGGTTTCGCCCCAACAATATTGGGTGGTCAGTTCCTGCATGGGGCGGTTAAAGTCATCCGCTGCCGCAAAGGATTTTTCAACGAACTCGGCTCCCAACACCGCCTTGCGGATGGCGAGCCCCTTCTCAAACGTTTCCTTGTCCACCATGTCTCCTCGGACCTGCGCGCTCGCGCGGTTCTCAGAGGCTAGCGTAACATCGGCGTCGAAGCCTGGTCATAAAAGCAAACCGGCAGGAGTTCCGGGGACGTTTCCGGAAGTTCCTGCCGGCTCTTTCGCCGCTCGTTTCAGAAGGGGAGCGGCTTACTGGGTATTCCTGCGATAAAAGTTATTGGGCGCGGAGCCCGGGTCGTTCCATCCGTTGTACAGATAGCCGCAGGCCAACATCAGGCCCAAGAGAACCGTAATTACGGTGAGCGTCTTGCCCCACTTGTCCACGGCCGTCAGACGTTTTGCCAATGCCACCTGCTGCGGAATCGCTCTCTCTTCTCCTGCGCCAAGGTGTACGACATCCTGCTCGTCGTGCGTCACAAAAATTCGATAGAGTGCCAAGCCGAGGGTCGCCAGTCCAAGCACTGCCCACAACAAAATAATGGGTGTCAGGTTCATAATCCTCTCTCCTAAACACGCAAACAGGAACCAAATCGGTCACCGGAGGCTCGCTTGCAACTACCCCCGCTGTTCGCATCGTTTGTCTTACGAGGATCTACCCGTGCAATTATGACGCCAAGATTGCAAAATCTTGAATTTCCAGTCACTTTCGCGGAAGGAGGGCCGGCAGAGGTGCACTCGAGGTAGTTAGAATGTGGCCCAAATGGGGGAAATTCCCCACAGGCGATGGGGAATCAGCCGTCGACACCACCCCGGCGCACACCACCAGCGCCTTGGCCGGCGCCGGTATCTTAACGAGAAGGCATAGCGGCGTTTGGCCGAAGGTATACCTTCCCTGAACAAGATTCCGATTCCCTCGATTTGATACAATCGGCAGGCGTTGCTGGGCGTTTTCAGACGGCATCGCAGGGGTTCGATGCGCGGCACCTCGCTATTACCACCCCGCTGTTACCGCGCCTGGTTGAAGCTTTGCGGCAAACGGACGGCAATCGGACCGTTCTAGGGAGTGACCGGAATGACCATCCCGGAATTCTGCAAGATGCTGGAAGGAAGCGGCATCGGGACCGAAATACGCGAGTCTTCGCTGTGGTTCCCGTTGATCGAAGGTCTGCACGTACTGGGGCTTTCTATCTCGGTGGGACTGATCGTGATCTCGGATTTGCGGCTGGCCGGACTGGTGCTGAAGAAACGTTCGGCATCCGAGGTGTGGAGCCAGTTTCTTCCATGGCTTGCGCCGGGCTTCATCCTGATGACCATCACCGGTGTGCTATTGTTCTGGTCCCACGCGCTTTCCGCCTACAACAGCATGGCGTTCCGCACGAAGCTGGTTCTTCTCTTTCTCGCGGCGGTGAACGCGGCTTATTATCACTTGACCATCTATCGAAAAATGGACCGGTGGGATAACGATCCCGTCCCTCCGGCGGGCGCTCGCTTCGCCGGTTGGGCGTCGTTGGTCCTGTGGGTTGCTGTGATCACGATGGGCCGGATTATGGCCTATTCCTTCTGAAGAGAGCTTGCCATGGGAAACCTAATGACGGCGATCTACCCTTTCTTCGAGTGGTGCGAGAACGGGCCGCTCAACAAGATCATCTCGAGCCAGGAAGCCATCTTCCCGGCGATTGAGACATTCCACCTTTTCGGGATCACGCTGCTGCTTGGAACCATCTTGATCACGAGCCTAAGGCTGCTGGGCGTCCTGTTACCGAAGCAGCCAGTGACGGAACTAGTGAGCGATTTAGGTCCGTACACAAAATGGGGAATCATCATCACTCTCAGTTCCGGCGTTCCAATGTTCATTGGCGTCGCCCTAAAGTGTTACGGCGCAAGTTGGTTCTGGATCAAAATGGGTCTTCTAGTACTCGCACTGACGTTCCATTTTGCGTACTTCCGCAAAGTCACCGGCTCCGACGCCGCCGCGGCCCGAAGTGGTAAGCTAGCAGGAATAATTGCGCTAAGTCTATGGTTTGGCGTAGGTATTGCTGGGCGATCCATCGGGTTTTTTAACTAAACATCTCCTAGCAATCCGCCGATATCCTGGTTAAGGTGTTTCCACGAGACACCGCGGCATCAAATAGTGCTTCGATAACTTTATGAGCATCCAACTGCTTATTCCTGTCGAGTACTAGAAGTAAGGGAACCACAGTGAGGAATGGAATGAGAGTCAATCGTTTGTCAGTGTTATGCCTCTGGTTGGCGGTGCTGGCCGCATCGAGCTGGGCGCAGACCAGCTTGGCGAGCCTGAGTGGCACTGTTTCCGACGGAAGCGGAGCCCGTCTACCGAACGCAAAAATCGAGTTGACGAACGTAGACCAAAATGTGGTCCGTGACACGACAACCAACAGCGTAGGCATTTATCAGTTTGAGGCTGTCCCGCCCGGACAATATAAGTTGAAGATGTCCGCCCAAGGTTTTGCTTCCTACGAGGCGGCTGATTTCTCTCTGGTGGCCGCACAGGTCGCTTCGGTGGATGCTGCGCTTCAAGTTGGTTCAGCGGATACAGTGATTGAAGTGTCCGCCACTACGGTAGAACTCCAAACGGAAGCGCCGGTTCGGCAGGGCAGCATTACAGCGCTGCAGGCGACGCAACTTCCCTTGGCGGGCCGAAATCCGGTAATTATGGCGCTCACGCTGCCGGGAGCTTCAACAAGCCGCGGCACCACCGGGCAGGACACGTTTTCCGTTAACGGCGCGCGCGGCCGATCGAACAACTTTTTGCTCGACGGAACGGAAAACAACGACATCTCCATTACCGGTCAGGCTTTTCAGGTGACGAACCCAGATGCCGTGCGCGAAGTTTCGATTCAAACGTCAAACTATGACGCGGAGTTTGGACGCGCTGGCGGCGCGGTGATCAACACGATTATCAAATCGGGCACCAACGCCCTACACGGAACCGCCGGCTATATGGGCGAAAGCACCCGCTTTAATTCCATCACCAACCAGGAAGCGCAGAACGTGGACGTTGCGAAACGCGGCCATCCGCTGCCAGGCTCGGATCAATGGTTCAGTGGCACGATCGGCGGACCGATTCAGAAAGACCGCACGTTCTTCTTTGTCGCCTACCAGGAGCGCCGGTTAAACTCGACGAGCACCGCGGCGCGCACCACCGTTTCCGCCGCTGGAAGGGCGACCTTACGCTCCCTGTTTCCCGCCGGGGCCAACAAGAACGTGGACAATTATTTGATCGGTATCGGCAACGATTTGGCAAATACGCAGCTCTCGACCGTTGATCTGGGGCAGGGGCGCGGACCACTCGAGGTGGGCACGATTGTGCGCACGTACCCGGCCACGATTACCGAACACCAACCGATTTTCAAAATCGATCACAAGATCAACGACCAAAATTACTTGATGGCGCGATTCGCCCTGGAGAACCAGGCGGTTCCCTTTGGCGGTACGGTATCGTTCGATGGCTTCGACACGGGAAGCCGCGGTCGTTTCCAAAATGCACTGATCTCTTACACGCGCATCGTGAACGCGCGCATAACCAACGAACTGCGCCTGCCGTATAACCGCGTTACCGCGGAATTTCCGAATAACGCTTCGAACTCTGCCGCGCAAACGCTACCGACTATCACCGTTCAAGGCGCTTCGGCGATTGGCGTGTTGAGCTCGATTCCCCAGGGCCGTATCGCCAACAATTACGGTTTGCAGGACACGCTTTCGATCATGCGTGGAACTCATTCGTTCCGATTGGGGTTTGACCTTCTCCAACAACGGGCGGTGCAAGCGGCGCCCTTCAACCTTCGTGGCTCGTTGACCTTCAATGCCAGCACGGGATTCAACCAGTGGGCTAATTTCATCGACAATTTCGGCGGCTCCGGCGGCTCGGCCGGCAAGGATTTCGGCAGCCCGAAGTATTATCCGAACCTGTTCCGCCAAGCCTACTTCTTCCAGGATCGCTGGCGTGCGAGTCAAAATTTGACCCTCACCTTAGGCCTCCGCTATGAGTACTTCGGCCTTCCCATGAATTCAATACGTACACCGGCCTTCTCCGGACTGTTTAACGTCAACACAAGCAACCCTGCCGTATTCACGGGTCCGTTTAGTGAACCGAACAAAGTCGAGGCCGACAAGAACAATTTCGCTCCCAGCCTTGGCCTTGCGTGGTCTCCGAAGGCGGAAAATGGTTTGCTCGGGTGGCTGATCGGACGCGACAAGACTGTTTGGCGGATGGGCTACCAGTTGGGCTACGATTCGTTCTTCAATAACATCGCCTCGAACGCGCAGGCATCGTCACCCAACCTTGTTGCAACATCGACGCCCTCGGCTGTGGATACCGCCAACCCGCGGGGCCGTGCGAATCTTTCGGAGGCAATCCCCACTTCGCCCCGAGCGCTTCTGCCCACCGACACCCAGACCTTGATGATGAAGGACCTGCGGAACCCTTATTACCAACGTTGGTCGGCCGGATTCCAGCGCCAACTGGCCCGCAATACCGTACTCGATGTTTCCTACGTCGGGTCCAAGGGCACGCGGCTTTACGCCAGCGAAGACCTGAACCCGACGGTTCCAACAAACTTGCGGGTCCTTCCAACGGGCCTGACTGCGGCCAACGTTCCTTACGCGGTCCAAAACCGGTATGACAACCTGCAGGGCGCGCGCACGGTTCGTACCAATGGCGGATCGTCGATTTATCATTCGTTACAGATCTCCGGACGCAAGCAAATGGCAAAAGGGTTATCGTTTACCGGCAGCTACGTTTGGTCGAAATTGATCGATAACGCGAGCGAGCCCTTCAATGTGACTCTTTTCCCGAATTCGAATCTGGCGGCAGTGCCTGCGATTTTCGGCGGCCAAAAGAGCGAGCGCGCGCTCTCTATCTTCAACCGTACGCAGCGCACCACGGCTACGTGGGTTTATGAACTCCCGTTCTATAAGACGCAACAGGGTGTGATCGGGCATTTGGCAGGCGGCTGGCAGGCGGCCGGCGTATTGGTGCTGGAATCGGGCGTGCCGATGTCGATCATTAACGGCCTGGACGCCGATGGATTCGGCGGCGCTGGAGACCGCCCGAATTTCAACCCGAACGGTCAATCGGGTGTGCGGGCGCAAATCAGCCCCGGCAGCGCGACCGGATACATCAACCCGGAAACCGGCGGCCAGATCAACCCGACCGATGCGATGTACATCCAACTGCCCGCTTGTAATGTCACGGCGAACCCGAATGGCTGCGCCACGGGCAATCTGGGCCGCAACACTTTTCGTGGGCCCGGTCTCGCAAACGTGGATGCGTCTTTCCTAAAAAGGACGAAGCTGATGGATTCAGAAGGCGGCGGCGTTTTTGCGGACCTGCGGGTCGACTTTTACAACTTCTTTAACCATCCGCAATATGGCAACCAAGGGGCTAGCCCATTCCAGCCCGCGTCGCCGGCGCTTGGGTCCAACCTGCAGTCGACTCTCGCAGGGCGCTTCTTGAACGCAGGATTCATGGACGGCGGCGCCCGTTCGGTGCGACTAAGTTTAAAAGTCACTTTTTAAAATCATTCCGACAGAGACGAGGGCCGGCGGAAACGCTGGCCTTCCCTTTTTGTAGCCGACGCTGCGCCTAAGAATGAGGGTGAATGCCGTCAGGCGAAATACCACGTCGCGGTGCATACGTTCGTACCGGAATCCTTAGAAATTGCGTCCATCACTACGGCAGCGGCTACGGTTGCAGGCCGCAACCAGCCTTGACATGATCGAAATGCCAGTGATACATTTCAGTGGATTCTGAGGAGTCCGAGGGAGCATGACAAAGATGAAGATTTCCTTTTCCGCTTTGACCTTGGCGGCATTGCTGATCGCAGGCATGCCGCTGATGGCACACCACGGCACGGGCGTTTCTTACGACGCTTCGAAGCCGGTTCAGTTAAAAGGGGTAGTGACTGAGTTTCGCTACGCGAATCCACACCCGCAGCTGTTCTTCGATGTTAAGGACGACAAGGGCACCATGGTGCACTGGAGTGGCGAGTTCTATCCAAATCCCGCACAGTTGGTCCAGTTGGGCTGGGGCAAGAAGCGTTCGGAAGCCGCGCTGGCACCGGGCACAGTGATTAATGTGACCGTGGCTCCGGCACGCGCAGGCGGTCCGGTGGGCGCTTTGATGCGGCTGGCAGACGAGAAGGACGAAGTACTTTTGGCCATCGATACGCGCACGACGCCAGGCGCGCCGCCCCCTCCGGCACCGGGGCAGAAGAAGGAATAACCACCACAATGGAGACCAACAGCCTATGAAAAAACATTGGATTCAGGCCGGTATCCTCGCGGGTAGTCTGGCGCTGAGCTCTGCCGCTTTTGCGCAAGGCGGACGAGGCATCACGGCGCACGACGCCAAGAACGACACCAAGCCCTTCGACAAACACGACCTGAACGGCATCTGGTCACGCAATGGTTCGCCGGGCGGCTACGGCGGCGGCGGAACGTGCCGGGACTGCGGCGACCGCGGCTTCGGCAACGATACACCTCCCTTCACAGCGCTCGGGCAAAAGATGTTCGACCTGAACAAGCCGTCTTATGGGCGCAATCTGGGAAGCCCGGAAGCGGCCGCTCATCCGGAAGAACACATCGGACGACGGCGCGCGGTTCCCCCTGTAAACGGAACGGACCCCTATCAGTGGTGCAATCCGATGGGCGTCACTCGCGCGCTGGTTTATCCCGATCCCGTGGAGTTCTACCAGTTGAAGGATCGTGTGGTTCAGCACTTTGAATGGGGCCAGGGTATCCGCACCATCTGGACCGACGGCCGCGAGCCGCTGAAAGATCCGGACATCCCGCGCTGGTGGGGCTATTCGACGGGCAAGTGGGAAGGCGACACGTTTGTTGTCGATACCTATGGCTTCGACGAACGCACGTGGGTGGATCACTTCGGTTATCCGCATTCAACCGACATGCACCTGACGGAGCGCTACAAGCGGACTTACTACGATACGCTGGAGCTCCAGATGACCATCGACGATCCGAAGGTGTACACGAAACCGTGGAGCAGCCAGTTGAAGAAATTCCGCCTGATCGAAAAGCCGAAGACGCTCGAAGGCTGGCAGGGTCTGATGGAAGACATCTGCGCGCCGATCGAGGACGTGGATCAATTTAACAAGCGCATCCGTGACCCTGCGGGTGGGGTGGTTCACTAGATCATTTCGAACCAGTCAAGCATGGTCCCCGCCGGTTCTCCGGTGGGGACTTTTCTTTTTCGGCAACGTCCAACAAGTGGAGATATAATATGGCGTCGGTTTCAGAAGTCGGATTCTCTGCCAAAGGAGGCCAAGTCGCTTCATGCCGTCTCTAGCCAGCGCGCGCGCCGCGCAAATGCTCAGCCTGGTCCGTTTTGTGATGGGATTTCTTTTCATCCAGCACGGACTCGAAAAACTCTTTGGATTCGCCGGTGGGCGAATCGACCTTGATTTTTCCCATGTACACGGGTGGGCCGGACCCATTGAAGTTGCCGGAGGAACGCTCCTGATGCTTGGATTATTCACGCGTACCGCGTCGTTCATTTTGTGCGGAGAAATGGCGACGGCGTACTTTATGTCGTGGGCGCCGCGCGGATTCATTCCGATCACGAATGGCGGCGAGTTGGCCGTCCTGAACTGCTACATCTTCCTCTGGCTGGTGTTCGCCGGAGGCGGTCCATATAGTGTGGACGCTTGGCTGGAGAGCCGAAAGAAATCGCACGAGAGCGCGCCCATGGCGCACCCCGCGCATACATAGAGAGGAGGCAGAACCATGAAAACGAAACTTGCCGGATGGGAATCGCAAGCGCGCTCGGTGATGCGTATTATTATCGGGTTCCTGATCTTGCTGCACGGCTGTCGCAATGCGTTCGGCGTCCTCGAGGCGAGAGCGGGCCGCCGCGGTGCTCCGCCCATGGCGCTGGATCTGATGGGCTCCATTGGAGGCTACGTCGAACTGATTGGCGGAGCTTTATTGATGCTGGGGTTGCTGACCGCTCCGGTAGCCCTTGTACTCTGTCTGATAGCTGGCATCGGTTACGGAGCGGGACCGCTTTCGCATTGGTCTCCATGGCCGCTCCGAAATGGCGGTGAAGAGAGCGTGACGTACTTTTTCCTGATGGTGTATTTCGCTCTGGCGGGTGCCGGAGCCTGGAGTTTGGACGCTCTTCGGGAAAAGAAGCGCGCCGGAAGCTAGGAGCCCGCGTAACCCGCGAATAATCTGCATGGGGATTGGCCGTTTGTTGGTGCGCGTTTCCAGCCTGGCGTGGATGTATTCTGCGGTCATCGCCGCATCCGGCAACGCGTACGGCCAATCTCAAACCGGTGGGCCGCATGCGCCCGGCGATTACATCAAAACAGCGAAGGCCCGGCTTTGGTATGAAGCCGAAGGCTCGGGCGATCCCGTGGTCCTGATCTCCGGAGGCCCAGGGGATTCGCACGCCATCTATCATCCCTTCTTTTCGCGATTTGCGGACCACCATCGCCTGATTTATTACGACCCCTTTGGCGTGGGCAAATCGGAGAAGGCAACAGACAAAAAAGACTACCGGTTCGCCCGTGATGTAGAGGACCTGGAAGCGGTGCGCAACGAACTAGGGTTGCCCTCCATCACATTGATCGGCCACTCCTACGGCAGCATCGTGGCACAGGCGTACGCGCTGAAGTATCCCAAGGCGGTGAAGCGGTTGGTGCTGATCGGTCCATTTCACGGTGGCGCGATGTGGCAGGAGAATGACGACAACGCCAACCGAGAGATACGGAATCAGTATCCCGATGTTTGGGAAAAGCTGATGGATCTCCGCGCGCACGGCATCCGTTCAGACGACATCGCGCACCAGGACGCCTACTTCGGCATCGGCCTGGGCCTGTTCTATTTCTTCGACGCCGCAAAAGCTGCCTTGTTGCCTCACGATTCGGGCAATCCGGATGTCTATTATTCGATTGCCGGTAAAGATGCCGAGTTCAAGATCGGCGGCGATATCGCGAAAATCGACTTCCGGCCCGAGTTGCGGAAGCTGCAAATGCCCATCCTGATTCTCGCCGGACGTTATGACCGGATCTCGATGCCGAAGAACGTCGTCGAGTACCGGAAGCTCACGCCGGGGGCGCGGATCGTATTCCTGGAGCACAGCGGCCACTTCCCTTACATCGAAGAACCGGACGAAACGGCTGCGGTGCTGCGCGAGTTCCTGGAAGAGCCCCTCAAACGAACCCGCACCGACGCCGGCAATCTTCCCTAAAGTTCTGAATCCATTAGGCCGAAATCATCTAAGGGAGAACCTTGCCGGTGACATTTCGGACGACCGACCGAACCAGCGATACTACAAGTGTGATTTACGCTGGCGAGGAGGGCGACAGCTCAAAACGCGCCATTATCGTGGGCGCGGGACCCGCAGGATTGACGGCCGCGCTGGAATTATTGGAGCGGACCGATTGTGTGCCTATTGTGCTCGAACAAAGCGAGTACATGGGCGGCATTTCCCGCACCGTGAACTACAAGGGCAACCGGATTGACATTGGCGGCCACCGGTTCTTTTCGAAAAGCGACCGGGTAGTGGAATGGTGGAAGCGGATTCTGCCGGTGGAAGCGGGTGCAGGCGGTCCGGAAGAGATCACCTATCATCAGCAGCACCGGACCATTGAGCGCAATGCGAACGCGCCGGATGCGCGCACCGAAGACCGCGTCATGCTGGTTCGCGAACGGCGGTCCCGCATATTCTATTTGCGGAAATTTTTCGATTACCCGATCCGCCTGAGCGTGGACACGGTCCAGAAGCTGGGCATTCCAAAGATGATCCGCATTGGGCTCAGCTACTTCTGGAGCATGCTGCATCCAATCCGACCGGAAAAGACGCTAGAGCAGTTTTTCATCAACCGCTTTGGCCGGGAATTGTACAACACGTTTTTCCGCTCTTACACGGAAAAGGTATGGGGCGTGGCGTGCCATGAAATCGGCGCGGAGTGGGGCGCGCAGCGCATCAAAGGGCTATCGATCCTAAAGACGCTGCAGCATGCGCTGAAAAAGGCTATGCAAGGGCAGTCGAAAGACGTGTCGCAAAAAGGCGTGGAGACGTCGTTGATCGAACGGTTCCTCTATCCGAAGTTCGGCCCGGGACAGATGTGGGAAGAAGTGGCTCGGCGAGTGCAGGAAAAGGGCGGCATCATTCTGACCGGCTGGAAGGTGGAAGGAATGGAGCGCGACGGCAGCCGCATCGTTGCGGTTCACGCGCGTCACAAAGGAACGGGTGAGCGACGCACGTACACGGGCGAGTATTATTTTTCGACAATGCCGGTGCAGGAGTTGATCGGCAACATGGAGCCGCAGGCGCCCGCAGACGTTCGTGAAATCGCCGCCGGCTTGCAATACCGCGATTTCCTCACGGTTGGCCTGCTGTGCGACAAGTTAAAGCTGCAGGATGCGACCGCAAACGGCAAGACGGCGATCAAGGATAACTGGATCTACATCCAGGAACCGGATGTGCTGGTGGGCCGGCTGCAGATTTTCAATAACTGGAGCCCGTACATGGTGGCCGATCCAAACAAGACGTGGATTGGCCTGGAATACTTCTGCAATGAAGGCGATGCGCTGTGGGGCCGAACGGACGACGAACTGCGGGCTCTCGCGAAAGACGAAATGGATCGCCTGGGAATTGTCGACCCGTCGGCGGTCCTCGATTCCACGGTGATCCGAATGCCGAAGACGTACCCGGCTTACTTTGGAACTTATGAACGGTTCCCGCGGGTGATCGAGTGGATCAATGGATTCTCGAACCTTGTGCTGGTGGGCCGCAACGGGATGCACAAGTACAACAATCAGGATCACTCGATGCTGACCGCGATGGTCGCGGTGGACGGCATCGCTGCGGGTGCGATTGACCGCGGAGCGTTGTGGGCGCTGAACACCGAACAGGAATATCACGAGGAAAAGGCAGAAGCGGAAAAGGCGGGAGATAAGCAGCCTTCCACGGTGGCGAGATAAAACTTCGTTCGGATCAGCAATTCAAACGGCCAACCGAGGAACACCCCGGGTTGGCCGTTTCTTTTTTCTATCCTGAATTGCAGGCGGGATTACCAATCCCGCGCGGGTTTCCAACCCGCCCCACGGATTTATTCGACGGTTTCGCCGGCGCGTCCGCCCCAGCTCTTGCCGTCGGTGGTGCGCGTGATCTTGATCAAGCGTCCGCGAAAGCTGGTGGCGCTGCGGGCGGGGTTGCAGATCACTTCCACAGGGTCACCCACCTTGAAAGCGTCCTTGGTCACTCCCTGCTGGGCGAACTGACCGGCGGCGGCGCCTTCCACCGACCACCGCTGCAAAGTGCCGCTGGAATCTTCCGCTTCGATAAAGAAGAACGAGTGGGGCGAGCGCAGCGATACCTGCACGATCTTGCCTTTAATCGTTTGCTCCTTCGCCACGTCGTAGGTCGCTCCAAACGAGTGGTGCGCGTACGCCTGGCTTCCGGCCAGAAACGTTCCGGCGGCGAAAACAAAACCCAAAACCTTATGCTTCACGCTGAAACTCCTCCTCACTAAAACTACATTTGACATCAACCCCTGTGGGACGCCCACTACGCGGTTGCGCTCACGAAGCAAGAGTATCACCAAGGCGCTTGAAAAAACAGGGTTTCTGGCGCAGTTCGGGTCACTGACCGGTAACTGACGCTGGATTTCACCTATTTTCAGTGAATTATCGACTTGAAGAAGCCGGTCCAGGCCGTCTACTGGACCGTGCGGCCCCATTTCCAACCGTCGGACTGCCGCCGGACACCCATCAGGAAAAGAACCGGGTCGCCCTGCTTGCGGGAGGGGCTCCCGACAATGACGAGATGGTCTCCGACTTTCAGTGTGTCTTTGTTAATTCCGTCGCGGCCCAGGCGCTGGATGGAGCCCCACTCGAGGTTAATAGTCGCCGGCGTACCCGTTTTCGGGTCTTTGCCAGACACGCCGAGGAAGGTGTGAGGATCGCGGAAATTGAACTCGACCAGGGTACCCTCAATTCGGATGTTCTGATCCGTAAAGTACGCGCCGGGAATCGAGTGATGCGCCAGCAGTGGAAGGGCCGCTAGAAAACCAGCAGCAGCAAGATAACGTCGCAATGGAACCTCTTTTCTGTTCCAGGACGGCAAACTCGGCCCCCTGTCAGCCTAGACTTTGTATCTCGGCAAAAGCCTGATTACGTTATCGTACCCGATTTGCTCCAGTTCTTTGGGGGACAGGGTTCCGCTGGCGGCGAGAAGCTTGCGGTCCTCGGCCAGATCGGCGAACGGGAAATCAGCCCCGAACAGAATCTGCTCAAACGGCAGCATTCGCCGCAGCGCCGACAGCGAAATAGGATTCGCGGCGTTGGCGGTGTCCCAATAGAACTTCTGCAGTTCATAAAGCGGACCCTTGGGAAGCGTGGCGCGCGCGCGTTCCGGCGGGGCGCCTGGCTTGAGCTTTCCTCCATCTTGCAGGTAGGCGGCGGCTCCTCCAATGAATCGGGAAATTAGGAACGGCATGGTTCCGCCTGCATGGGACATGATGAATTTCACATCGGGATACTTCGATGCCGTGCCGCTAAACAAGAGACTCGCGATGGCGCGCGTTGTATCGGTGCCGTACTCGATGGTGGTGTCGCTGAGACCGGGAATCATTTCGCGGCAGCAGGCGCTGTCTTTGGGATGCGTGTAGACGACTGCCTTGCGACGATTCAACTCTTGATAGATGGGCGCGAGCGCGGGATCGCCAAGGTATTTGTCGCCATAAAGAGGCATCTCGCCCCAGTTGGTGAAGAGATAAACGCCATCGGCCTTAAGCGTGTCAAAGCCGTACTCGATTTCCTTCAGGCTGCCATCGATATCGGGCAGCGGCAAAACCGTGAAAATGCCAAAGCGGCCGGGGTAATCGGAGACAAGCTTGGCCGCATATTCGTTGCAAGCGCGCGCCATGCGGCGGGTTTCGGCAAGGTTTCCGAAGTGAATGCCGGGGCCGATGATAGAGCAGACGGCCGTGTCGATACCGGCTTTATCCA
>JBEBFS010000141.1:0-6468 GCA_040081855.1 Bryobacteraceae bacterium
AGGCGAACCTGCCTGTATGCCTCAGCGGCGTAATTACCGTAGGAGTTGTTATACAGATCGGTCTTCTGCAACACCGGCGGTCATCCTCCGAGCGAGCGTGACGATTCGAGCTTAAGCGCCAATCGTTTCGATCAGCCTTGGTTCGTAATGGCTTTGGACGTAATCGTTCAGAATGCCCATGAACTCCTTGGCAATGTTATCGCCGCGAAGGGTGCACGTGAGCTTGCCATCCACATAGACGGGCGCAACAGGTTCTTCAAACGTACCGGGAAGCGAGATGCCCAGGTTTGCGTGCTTCGATTCGCCGGGGCCGTTGACCACGCAGCCCATCACCGCCACCTTCATCTCTTCGACGCCGGCGTGCGTTGTCTTCCAAACGGGCATTTGCTGGCGGAGGTAAGACTGAATTTGATCGGCCAGTTCCTGGAAGAAGGTGCTGGTGGTGCGTCCGCAGCCGGGGCATGAGGTGACCTGCGGGGTGAAGCTGCGCAGTTCCAAAGCCTGCAGGATTTGCTGGGAGACGATCACTTCTTCCGTGCGGTCGCCGCCCGGCATCGGCGTGAGCGACGTGCGAATGGTATCGCCAATGCCTTCCTGCAACAGCACCCCGATGCCTGCCGTGGAAGCGACGACGCCTTTGGTGCCCATACCCGCTTCGGTCAAGCCGAGGTGCAAAGGATATTCGCATTGCGCGGCCAGCATGCGGTAAACGCTGATGAGGTCCTGCACGCCGCTGACTTTCGCGCTGAGAATGATGGCATCGTGCGGAAGACCGTAGCTCTCGGCGGCCTTCGCGGATTCAACAGCGCTGACAACAATCGCGCGGCGCATGACTTCTTTGGCATCGAGCGGTTCGGCCGCGCGGCTGTTTTCATCCATCATGCGGGTGAGCAGAGATTGATCGAGCGAACCCCAGTTCACGCCAATGCGCACCGGGCGGCCGTATTCGATGGCGGCCTCCACCATGACGCGGAAGTTGTCGTCGTGCTTTTTACCGATGTTTACGTTTCCGGGATTAATGCGGTACTTCGCCAGAGCACGCGCCATGTCCGGATATTTCTTCAAAAGAATGTGCCCGTTGTAATGGAAATCGCCGACGATCGGCACGCGGACGCCGAACTTATCCAGCGTCTCTACAATTTTCGGCACCGCACGCGCGGCATCTTCGGTGTTCACTGTGACGCGAACCAGCTCCGAGCCGGCTCGCGCCAGTGCCATCACCTGATTGACAGTGCCGGGAGCATCGGCGGTATCGGTGTTCGTCATGGACTGGACAACGATGGGGTTGTCCCCGCCCACATTCACATTGCCGACTTTGACGACGACCGAGCGGCGGCGCACAATTGCTGCCATGGGTTCTCCTCGAAGGGCGTCTGTGCCGTTGCCAAGCCGTGGCGGACGCCAAATCTTATTGTAACTTGCGGGGTTGAGAGAGGCTGGAAATCAGTCGCTGGAAAACGAATGGCCGGAAAATCAGACGTCGACGAGCCAACTCGCGGTGCGGCGCATGGCGGCGTAACTGGCCCACGCGGTGAGCGCAACCAGTTCGGCATCGGAGGGATGCCGCTTGCGAAACGCAGCGACGGTTTGCTCATCCACACGGTACGCTGCGCATGCAGTGAGGAGCGCGAGCTTCGCCGCGGGCTGGGATGCGGGGGATACAGAGGTTATCGCGTTGTTCAGCCATGCCGAATCGAGCCCGGGATCTTCCCCGCTCCAAGCCGCGACGTGTTTGTCCAACAATTCGCGAACATCTCCGGGAACGTATTCGCCTGCCGCTTCCTCAGCTGCGGCCGCAAAGCGTGCGAAGGCTTTTGCGACGGCTGCATTGGAGTTCGCCCAATTGAGCCACTCGGGCACGGGTGCGTGGGGCAGCAGGGCGAGCGACTCTCCGGGGTTCGCTTGTATATTCGCTATTCGCGCGCCAAGTGTCGCGGTTGCGGCGGCGCGCGCAAGCCGCTGCGACGGCAGGGGCGAATCGCCCAGATAGACGCTCACCATACGGTTCAAGTAGTGAAACACCAACGCTGTACCGATCATCTGCGGCGCGTCGGTATTTGAAAACGGCGGCTGGCGCAGAATGGCGGCCCCCGGAGTTCGTGTGGCCAGAGCCCATTCGCGGCACGCCGCGATGGTGGAATCCGTGCGCGATTGCGAGGTGCGCAACACAGCTCCGTCCAACATGAAGGAGTGGACATCGGCGCAATAAGGGCAACGGTTGGTTTCGGCGACTCCTTCGGCGATGGCCTCGCGCTGAGCGCGGTTGGCGGGCGCGGCAATGAGCGACTCTCGGAAGGCGCACCAGAACCCGGCGAGCAATTCGGGAAGACACGAATGCAGCAGCCAGGGCGGAGCCAGAAGAAAATCCCGGCGGATCTGGTCGTATGTGCTGCGCAACAGGCCATCGGCTTCACGCAACCCCACGGCACGGACGTAGCGAATCTGGCGGCGCGACGTCCAGCGGTGAAACGCGTCTTCGAGGAGAAGCGACGGACCCACTCCCCTATTGTCGCGAATCGGAAACCGGCGCCCTGATAGCGAGCCGCTAGGGCAAGCACCGCAGAAGGAAACCAAGGCAAAACACCCGCAAAACAGAGGGCTGAGACTCGCTATACTCGATCTTACAGGGAGGGTTTGCGTGCCGAAAAACGAGGAAGGCGAGTTTGAGTTAATCCTGGGTAACCGCCAGTTACTGAGCGTCTTCTTTATCGTGGTGATCCTGCTGGGTGTTTTCTTCACGATGGGCTACATCGTGGGGAGAAATTCGACGCCGGCGGAGACTGCGAGCACACGCACGGAAACGGCCGCGGTACCCGAGCCCCCATCCAAGCCAGCGGAAACCGCGAAGGCCCCCGAGCCGGCGCCAACAGAAACAGCAGCGCAACAAGCTGCAGAGAAAGATCCGGAACCTCCGGCCACGAAACCAGAAACGGCAAAGCCGGCGAAAGCGGAATCCACTCGACCGACAAAAGCCGAGGCCAAAGCAGAAGCCAAGGCAGAAGCGAAAGCAGAAGCCAAGAAAGAGAAAGCTGCAAAGGGGAAAGCCGCTGCCAGCAGCGAACCCGTCACCGGCCAGACCTATCTACAGTTGGCGGCAACTTCCAAGCATGAGGCCGACATCATGGTGGACGTGCTGCGTACGAAGGGCTTCAAGTCGCTGGCTTCGGAGATCGAAGAAAAGCACGGGACGTTCCGCGTTTTGGTCGGTCCCATTCCCGAAGGCGGCGCGAACAAAGTGCGGGCCGATCTGCAGGCCTCCGGGTTTCCTGGCAACGCCGCTATCCGCAGAACGTTTTGAGCGATCCGACACCGGCTCCGTTTCTCGATCGTAGATATGGCTGGGTGAACCCGGCCCTCGCGCTGCTTTCCTCCGCGCTTCTCATCGTCATTTTTCCACCGTTCGGAGCGACATGGTTTGCACCCCTCGCCCTCACGCCCCTATTGATGGCGTGCGCTCTGGAACCCAACTGGACGAAGCGCGCGTTGCTCGGCTGGCTGGCGGGCGTCGTGTTCTGGTGCGGCTTGTGTCCATGGATTCAGTTTGTTCTCGAAGTGCACGGAGACATGGGTCCGTTTTTGAGCTGGTTTGGATTCCTGTTATTCGGACTGTACAAAGGCCTGGCGACGGCGTTGTTCGCGGCGCTGGCCGGCTTGTGCATGAACCGGTGGTGGACCATTCCGGCGACCGCCGCGCTGTGGATCGGCATCGAGCGCTTGCACGTCTACACGGGCTTCACGTGGCTGCAGCTAGGTAATGCGGCGACGACGATGCCGCTGCCGATGCGGATCGCTCCGTTCACGGGCGTCTACGGGATTTCCTTCGCGTTGGCGATGCTCTCGGCGGCAGTTGCGGTGGTGCTGTTGCGAAGGCCCAGGCGGGAGTTGGCGTGGCTGCTCACATTTGCCGTTCTAATCTTCCTTCCACGCGCGCCGAGGCCAGCGACCGGATCTCGCCAGGCTCTTGTGGTGCAGCCGAACGTCGATCCGGAGATGCGCTGGACGCGAGACACGCTGGATCTCACCGAACATAAGCTGGCTCTGCTCTCGAAGCAGCCGGGCGCGGACTTGATTGTGTGGCCGGAAGTCCCTGCTCCGTTTTACATTGATGATGCGCGCTACCAGAACTATTTGAAGCAAGTCGCGCGCGACGGGCAGGCCCCGTTTTTGTCGGGCGTGGTTGGATATACCCCCGACCGCATGCCGCTGAATTCCGCGGTGATGGTGGCGCCGGACGGAAACATTGTGGGCCGGTATGACAAGATCTACCTGGTCCCATTCGGCGAATTCATTCCGCCGCTGTTCAGCTGGGTGAACCGCATCACGCAGGAATCGGGCGATTTCAGCGCGGGCAATCGAGTGGTGGTGTTCCCGGTGAACGATCCGCGAACGGGTGAGGCGCATAAGGCGGGCGGCTTCATCTGCTACGAATCAGCCGTTCCGAATCTGGTGCGCGAGTTCACCAACTCCGGCGCCGAGGTGTTGTTGAATCTTTCGAACGACGGCTACTTCGGACACAGCGCCGCGCACGAGCAGCACTTGTTGATCGCTCGCATGCGTGCGGCGGAGAACCGCCGGTGGCTGATTCGTGCGACGAACGACGGCATCACGGTTTCCATCGATCCGGCCGGACGCATTGCGGCGCGATTGAAGCCGTTCGAACAAACGGCAGGGATGCTGCCATTTGATTATTCGAATGAGCAGACGCCGTACACGCGCTACGGGGACTGGTTCGCTTGGAGTTGCTTGGGAGTAGGTTTGGCGCTCAGCGCTGGTTCGTTACTCGTTGTGAAATCGCGCGGTTCCGTGGACAGCCGCTAGAGCGGGACGTCCGCGAGCGTGAGGATCTCTTCGATAACCTTCTCCGCTGCTTCGGCCGAGCGCTTGCCGGCGAGGGCTTTAGAACTCAATAGCACGCGATGCGCAAAGACAGGTACCGCCATGCGCTTGACGTCATCGGGGATCACGTAATCGCGTCCTTCAACGGCGGCGAGCGCCTGCGATGCGCGGAACAGCGCCTGTGCGCCGCGCGGACTCACGCCCATCGACAGCGATTCATGCGTACGCGTGCGGTGAACGATGGCGAGCATGTAATCCACCAGCGCTTCATCCACCGCGATGCGGCCCACAGCTTCCTGTAGCTGCACCACATCTTCGCCGGAGATCACCGGACGGATGTGATCAATGGTGGGCTCCGAGCTGCGGCGTAGGATTTCACGCTCCGCGTTGTTATCGGGATAACCAATGCGGATGCGGAGCAGAAAGCGATCCAGCTGCGATTCGGGCAGCGGGTACGTTCCGTGGTGCTCGGCCGGATTCTGCGTGGCAATCACCATAAACGGCTGCTCCAGAGACCAGGATCGGCCATCGATGGTCACCTGATGCTCATTCATCGCTTCCAGAAGCGCCGATTGTGTCTTCGGCGTACCGCGGTTGATTTCGTCGGCGAGAAGGAAGTTGGTGAAGACAGGACCCTTCTTGAATTCGAACTCCTGCGTGTGCGCGTTATAGATGGTCACGCCGAGCACGTCGCTGGGGAGCATGTCCGATGTGAACTGCAGACGGAGAAACTTCGAATCGACCGACCGCGCCAGCGCCTGCGCCAGAGTGGTTTTGCCGACGCCCGGAACGTCTTCGATCAGCAGGTGTCCGCGCGCGAGCAAACAGGCGAGCGATAACCGAATGACTTCGGCCTTGCCTCGGATGGCTTCGCCGAGCGCCGCTTCAATTTCGGCAAGTTTGGCTAGGGGAACGGACGGCGAAAAGACGGTTTCCCGCATTAAGTCCATGATAACGAAAGCGCGAGGGGCGAAGGCGGGCGCGGCGGACAGGCGCGGATGCGAAGTCACCATAGGAAGCGATAAGGAAGGCAGATACATCGGCGAGGTGCAATGGAATCGTAAATGACTTTGCTGCAATGAGATCCAAGAGAACGCCGGTCGAAATGCGCGCCGTCACCTCTTGATGCAGATTGCATCCTGTTAGACTGAAAGGCTAGGAACAACATCCGTGGCTCTTGCATTTCTCCTCATTGTCTTTTTCATCGTCATCGTGGCAATCGCGATTTTTGTGTTCCCGCCCTCCAGTTGGGCTCAGCTACTCAAGGAAGACGACGAAAAGAAAAAGCCGTAATTTCGTGGCCCGCTGGCGGCTGGGGCGCAGGTTCTGAACCCTATGAAATCGCTGATTGTCACCGTCGCCATCCAAAGGGCAACCGGCGCATCCGGCGAAAATCGCGTCGCCGATCAGGACTACGTCGCCGTCGAAGAGCCTCTCCAAATCCGTCTTGGCAAACGGGATTTGGCCATCACCATGCGCACCCCCGGACACGACCGCGAATTGGCGGCGGGGTTCCTTTTCACCGAAGGTATCCTTCAATCCCCTGCACAGATTTCCTCAATCGATGCCGATGAACGCGGCTCGATCACGGTGTGCGCGAAGGCCGGAATCGACGCCGGCGCGGAATCCAGA
>JBEBFS010000081.1:0-22593 GCA_040081855.1 Bryobacteraceae bacterium
TTCAGCGCGATTCGCGGCCGCGAGTTCCGGGGCGACAGGGGTACTGATGGAGAGATGGCGGTCTGCGGGGACTCCGGTGACGGGCTGCGAATCCCATAAGCGCGACGCTACAGGCATGCGCGTGTAGGCGACGATGTTCGGGCGATAGCCCCAGACGAAGATTGTATCGCCGGGCTGTGCCGTCGATTGAATGATGGCGGCGGCGGATTGGCTATCGCGGTCCATCGCGCTGTCCTGCCAGTTGCTGGGCGTGCCGGAAACAGTTTGGCTCGCGAGAATGGCGTAGCGTGGACCGAAGCGGGCGGCTGGAACGAGGAGAGATAAGGCCGCCGCAGCTCCCAGCCACAGGCGGCGGTCGCGCGCAATCAGAGCCATGCCTCGCGCACCGAGGATCACCAGCGGCGGTAAAACGCCGTCCAGATAGCGCGGCAGAAATCGCCAGCCTACGGCAGCACCGGCAAAGGAAAGAACGAGCCACGCGGAGAATCGCCAACGCGTTTCCGGCTGGCCGTCTTCGCGCTGAGAAACCTGACGGCAAAACAGGAATACACAGGTAGCGATGACCAGCGCGGCGTGGAAGCCGGTCCAATTCAGGGCGCGGATCAGACCGGTGGAGACTGGATCGGGCGATTTGGCGTAGAGGAATCCCCACTCCCACACTTGTTGCCAGTAGCCCGAGAGTGCGCCCGCAAAGGCGAGGCCGCCTAGCATCAAAATGTTTGGCAGGATAAACCCGGCAATTAGCATCGGCAGCGAGGTCAGGCCGAATAGTGCGCAGGATGCGGCAACGAAGAGGCCCTTGACGTTGAATAGCGTTGCGATTCCGGCCAGCACTCCCGCAGCGAAGGCGCGTTTCCGCCAGGCGAAGTAAATTGCAGCGAAGTGAGGGGCCATCATCAGCGTGTCCGGTTCAAGCGTAAGTGTTGCGCCGGGAAAATAGAACACGAGAAAGAAGGCCATGAGCAGAGCCGCCCAGATGCCTTCACGCCGCGTCCATAGAACGGACGCGAATCGATACGCCAACGCGCATAAACCGAGGCCGAACAGAGCACAGGCGACGCGAAGAATCCATCCGGATGGGGCTCCGAAGAGCAGATAGGGGGCTATGTTCAGCGGCGGTTTGTCGTACCAAAAATCGCGGTACGGTATTTTGCCATGCAGAGTCTGAATGGCGGCGGCCAGGTGATAATCCTCGTCGGCCCAAAGGATGTCCGCGTGCGCCAGGCGCGTGGCCAGGAAGATCGCGCCGAGGCACGCAAAAAAGAGGATGGTGGATCGACGCATTCCCGAAAGTTTATTGGAACACAGGTACCAAGCGGACGGGCGGCGGCGCTGCCGGAACCGCAGCGGGAGAATGCCGGAATAGGGCAGGATAAGGTAAACTACGAATATCCATGGCATCGAAGATCTCGGACGTTTTTAGCGGAGCTGCGGCGATTGCAAAGGGCATGGGCATCACCTTTAAGGAGATGCTGAATCCCACCATCACCGAGGACTACCCGGAAGCGCCGGCGAAATTTCAGGAACGTTACCGCGGTGTACACGAATTGCAGCGCGACGAGAACGGCCTGGAAAAATGCGTTGGCTGTTTCCTCTGCGCCGCGGCCTGTCCGGCCCAGTGTATCTACATTGAAGCGGCCGAAAACACGGACGAACTGCGCATCAGCGGCGGCGAACGGTACGCAAAGGTTTACAACATCGACTACAGCCGCTGCATCTTCTGCGCCTACTGCGTGGAAGCCTGCCCGACGGACGCCATCACGCACGGCCACGGATTTGAAATTGCGAGTTATAACGTTTCCTCTTTGATCTACCGCAAGGAACAGATGCTGGTGCCGGTGCCTCAAGGCGCGCACTTCCCGCTGAAGGCTGCTCCCACGGCGGGCGGCGACGGCCACTAATTTTAGCCGGTCTTTTCCTGCGTATCGAACGGCCGCCCGGGTGTCGTGCGTTCGCAAGTGTCATGCGCTCAAGGCTATAATGCCTTCATTGGAGAAGAATTGCAGAAGCTTCTCCCTTCCACATAACTATGATTATTCCTAACTCGTTTGGGGCTGGGATTGCGCTCCTGATTGTTTCGCTGCTGTGTTGGGGATTGTGGCCCAGTACGCTCAAGCGCGCGGGAAAGTGGCGTTATGAGTTGTACTATTTGGATTTTTCCGTTGGCTTTCTGCTGCTGGCCGTTGTGGCCGCGCTCACCTTGGGCAGCTTGAATTCCAACGAACTTACGTTCCGCGAAAACTTCCTGATTACCGGATACCGCAAGATGGCGTACGCGGTAGCTGCGGGTGTGCTGTTCAACATCGCAAACCTGTTGCTGACGGCGGCGGTGGCATCCGCGGGCATGGCGCCGGCATTTGTGATGTCGTTGGGCACAGCACTGACCGTTGGCGTGATTTGGGACTTCGTTCAATACCCCGAAGGCAATGCCCTGTTGATGTTTGGCGGCGCGGTGCTGGTTTTGGCGGCCATTGCAGCCATGGCTCTCGCGCATTCGGGTTACAGGGAAGCGGTGTTCCTGGCGGGCAAGAAGGCCGCATTACAGGTGGACCCGCGGAGTAAACAGGGCAAGAGATCTCCGCAAAATTCCGGCGCTCTGGTGGGTATTGCGGTGAGTATTGTTAGCGGTTTGTTGTTTGGTTTCTTCCCTCCGGTGATGACTCTGGCAACCGACGGTGATAATGGCGTGGCTCCGTACGGCGCCGTGATGCTCGCAGGGGTGGGCGTGCTGGCGTGCACGTTTGTGGCAAGCCCTTTCATCATCAATTTCCCGATCACCGGGTCGCCCGTGCGCATCGGCGAATATTTCCGTAGCAAGGGGAGCCAACACTTGCTCGGCTGGATCGGTGGCGCGTTGCTTTGCGGCGGATTGCTGGCAGGCATGGTGGTCGCGGGATCGCCTGCGTCCAACATTGTGGGGCCAGTTTGGCGCTATGCCGCCGGTCATGCGGCTCCGCTGGTGGCCATTGCGTTGGGATTACTGGTTTGGGGTGAATTCCGGTCCGCGCCGCACCGCGTGCGGAATCTGCTGATGGCATCGGCAGTGCTGTTTGCCGCGGGCATCGCCATGGTTTCGGTGGCTCCTTTATTTGCCTCGAAGTAGTCCAAGTGCACGTTTCCCCGGGAAGCGGCGTCTAATAACTAGAAGTATGCGCAGATTGTCTTTCCGTGCCGCACGCGTAGCTGCCCTTCTTGGCGTGGCCGCTGGCGCCGTGTTTGCCGGCGAATACGTCGTGGTGGATACCGGGTTCCGCATTCATGCCAAATCACACGAAACAATAGGCGACGTCATTCGAGTTCATACCAGCACGGGTGTGATCGAGCTGCCTGCTTCGTCCGTCTTTGCATTCGAGGCCGAGGAGTATCAAGCCCCTCCGCAGGTGCCTGCGGCCGGTAAGGCTGCGCCAGATGCGGCCGGGAAACCGGCTCCCGCGAAGCCTGCCGATCCAAAACAATTAGTTCGCGAAGCGGCCGAGCGCGCTGGACTCCCCGCATCTCTGGTGCACAGCGTGGCGGCAGTGGAATCCGGATTCCGTTCGGATGTGGTTTCACCAAAGGGCGCGATCGGCGTCATGCAACTGATGCCGCAAACGGCCAGAGCGCTCGCCGTGGATCCGCACGACACTGCGCAGAACATCGAAGCCGGAGCGCGGCTGCTCCGCGAGTTGCTTCTGAAATATGACGGAGACGTAGTGAAAGCGCTTTCGGCCTATAACGCGGGTTCGGGTGCGGTGGACCGCTACAAAGGCATGCCTCCGTACGCGGAGACGCAGGAATACGTCTACAAGGTGGTGAAGACGTACTTGAAGAACGGCGGGAAGTAAGGCGCTTGTTCGGACCCGCGGAGATGCCGCTTCCCCGCGATTCCCAATCCGCCTAGCGCTTGGTTACGTTGTTTTCCAGCGCACAATCGGCTTGCGCGCGGCGGTAACTTCATCCACTCGGGACGTGCGCGTCGAGTATGGTGCGTGTTTCACCGTCTCCGGGTCTTCTTCGATCTCTTTCGCGATGGCGATCATGGCATCCACGAAGAGATCCATCTCCCGCTTGCTCTCCGTCTCTGTCGGCTCGATCATCAGCGCGCCGTGCACGATCAGCGGAAAGCTGACGGTGTAGGGGTGGAAGCCGTAATCGATCAGGCGCTTGGCGATGGAGCCGGTATCCACTCCCAGTTTCTTCTGGCGTGCGTCACTGAAGACGCATTCGTGCATGCTGGGGTCTTTGTAGGCGATTTCGTAATACGGCTCCATGCGCTTGCGGATGTAGTTGGCATTGAGCAGCGCATCGTAGGTGGCGCGGCGCAGGCCGGGGCCGCCGTGGGCCATGATGTAGGCGAGCGCGCGAACCAGCACGCCGAAGTTGCCGTAGAAGGCGCGGACGCGGCCGACGGAATCGGGGCGGTTGTACTCCCAGGCCCACTGATCCCCTTCCCGCTTCAGTCGCGGCAACGGCAGAAACGGTTCCAGAATCTTTTTCACCGCAACCGGCCCTGAGCCGGGACCGCCACCGCCGTGGGGCGTCGAGAACGTTTTGTGCAAGTTCAGGTGCATGACGTCCACGCCGAAATCGCCGGGGCGAGAGATGCCGGTTAGCGCGTTCATGTTCGCGCCGTCCATGTACAGCAGGCAGCCTTTGTCGTGCAGAATCTTCGCAACGTCGGCGATGTGTTCCTCAAAAACGCCGAGCGTGTTGGGATTTGTCACCATCATGGCGGCGACGTCTTCATTGACGACGCGAAGCAGCGTTTCGGTATCGACCATTCCACGATCGTTCGACGCGACATTTTCAACAGAGTAGCCGGCCATGTGCGCAGTGGCGGGATTCGTGCCATGCGCGGAATCGGGCACCAAAATCTTCTTGCGTGGATTGCCTTGGGCTTCCAGATATGCGCGGACCAGCAGGATGCCCGTGTGCTCGCCATGTGCGCCTGCAGCGGGCTGGAGCGTAACGGCATCCATGCCGGTGATTTCGGCAAGACATTTTTCGAGCTCCGCCATCACCTCCATCGCACCTTGTGAGAGGTGATCCGGCTGGTAGGGATGCGCCCAGGCGAGGCCATCCACGCGCGCCGCCGCTTCGTTCACGCGCGGGTTGTACTTCATGGTGCAGGAGCCCAGCGGATACATGCCGAGATCGATCGCATAGTTCCAGGTCGAAAGACGCGTAAAGTGGCGGATGACGTCCACTTCGCTTACTTCCGGAAAGGATTCGATTTCGGTGCGGGCATTCGCCGCGCCCAGCACAGCAGCGGGGTCCACGGCGGGTACGTCCAGCTGAGGCAATTGATAGCCGATTTTGCCCGGCGAACTAATCTCAAACAGCAACTGCTCATTCTGCGAAATGTGCGAGCGAACTTTCTTCACGGAAGCGTTCACATCCAAGGGGTGCTTCACTGACGTTGCCATTACGCGAACACCTGGGCGACTTGATCCATGTGGTCCCGCTTACTCATTTCCGTACAACAGAGGAGCATCGTGTTTTTCAGCTCCGGATAGAAGCGCTCCAGATCGAGACCACCGACAATGCCCTTCGCCTCGAGTTCGCTGTTGACCTGCGCAGCCGATTTCTTGCCGGTACTCACGACGAATTCGTTAAAGGTGGCGCCGGTGAAGCGGCGGTTCAGCTTTCCCGCAAGATACTGAGCTTTTGAGAGATTTTGCACAGCCAGTTCGCGCAGACCCTGTTTGCCATAAACCGACATGTAGACCGTCGCCATCAGGGCGATCAACGCCTGGTTGGTGCAAATATTGGACGTCGCCTTTTCGCGCCGGATGTGCTGCTCACGCGTGGCGAGCGTCAGGCAGAACGCGCGGTTTCCTTTGTCGTCCTTTGTCTCCCCAACCAGGCGTCCCGGAATCTGGCGGATGAACTTTTCCTTGCAGGCGATGACGCCCGCGAAAGGTCCGCCGTAGCTGGGGGGAATGGCAAAAGACTGCAACTCACCCGCAACGATATCCGCGTCGCGCGGCGGTTCGACAATGCCCAGGGAGACGGCCTCGGAGAACACGACAACCAGAAGCGCGCCGTTTGCGTGCGCGATCTCGGCCGCCTGCTTTACGTTTTCGATAACGCCGAAGAAGTTCGGCGATTGAAGAATAACCGCCGCTGTGTCTTTCGTGATCTTGCTTTCCAGATCTTTAACGTCAATCAGCCCGGTTTCCCCACTGAAACCGAATTCATCGACGGGCATGCCGGAGTACTTCGCGTAGGTGTGCAACACCTCGCGATATTCGGGATGCACGCCGCGCGCGGCAAGCACATGCGATCGGCCTGTAACGCGCATCGCCATCATGGCGGCTTCGGGCACGGCTGTGGAAGCGTCGTACATCGACGCGTTGGCGACGTCCATGCCGGTCAACTGGCACACCATGGTTTGAAATTCAAAGATCGCGGTGAGGGTGCCCTGTGCGATTTCGGCCTGGTAGGGTGTGTAGGAAGTGAGGAACTCACTGCGCGAGACGATGGTATCGACCAGAACGGGACGGTAGTGGCGATAGACGCCGGCGCCAAGGAAACTGGGGCGGGCGGGCGTCGAGCCAAGAGAGTTCTCTGCTCCACGCGCACCGAAGTAATCGAGAATCTCGTACTCGCTCTTGCCGTCCGCAATATTCAGCGGACGGTGCAGCAGCACTTCATCGGGCAAGTGAGACGTGAGGTCTTCAACGCTCGAAATGCCGATGGTATCGAGCATCTCGCGACGCTCAGAGTCAGACTTCGGTAGATATCTCAATGGGCATTACTCCGCTCCCAGATAACTTTGATAATCGGTGGGGGAGAGGAGCCGATTGACTTCGTCCGGGACTGAAAGTTTGATTTTAGCAATCCAGCCTTCGCCGTGTGGGTCCGAATTCAGCGTTTCCGGGGCGTTGGCCAGCGCGTCATTGGCGGCGATCACTTCACCCGAAACGGGAGCATAAATTTCACTGGCGGCCTTCACGGATTCCACCACGGCGAAGCTCTTGCCCTGCTCGACAATCGTGCCGATTTTCGGCAGCTCGACGTAAACGATATCGCCAAGCTCCTTTTGCGCATGGAACGTGATGCCGATGGTTCCCACGCCGTCTTCTACCTTCACCCACTCGTGTTCTTTTGTGTAACGGAAGTTTTCCGGATACATGGCTGTTATTTTCCCATGAAGATCCGCGGCGCCAGCATTGCCAAATGACACTAGGCCTGCGCTTTTTGCGGATTCGCTCGCTTATAAAATGGCAGCGGCACCGTTACCGCCTCGACACCCCGTCCACGGATCATAATTTCCAAGCTTTGTCCTGGTACGGCCTGTTCAAGAGGCAAGTAACACATACCGATGTTCTTATCTAGTGCGGGCGCCGGTCCTCCGCTGGTCACCCAACCAGCCGCGACCCCGTTGATCCATACTTCGTAACCGTCGCGGCCAATTCCGCGACCCTTCATTTCAAAACCAATCAGCTTCCGGGCGATTCCTTTTTCCTTCTGTTGGACAAGAGCGTCCCGACCCAGGAAATCGCCTTTGTCCAGCTTGACGATCCAATCGAGCCCGGCTTCCCAGGGCGTGATGGATGCGTCGATTTCGTGTCCATACAGCGGCATGGCGGATTCCATGCGGAGCGTATTGCGCGCGCCCAGGCCGCATGGCTCAATACCGGCGGCCATGCCGGCCGAAAGGATTTCGCCCCACAGGCGTTCACTTTCATCCGGCGTAATGTAGATTTCCCAGCCGTCTTCGCCGGTATAACCGGTGCGCGCGATGCGCGCCGGCGAACCGCTGACGGAGCCGTCGCGGAAGTGGTAACGCTTAATTGTCGAAAGATCCGTGGCCGTTAGCGGCTGCAGGATTTCGGTTGCGCGTGGGCCTTGAATCGCCAGCTGCGCGTAACGTGAGCCGGCGTCTTCCACCATCGCGTCGAACTTCTTCGCCTGCGCTTGCCGCAGAATATGTTCAAAGTCTTTATCCTGATTCGAGGCATTCACGCACAAGAAGTATTCGTGATCGGAAACGCGGTGAACAAGGATGTCATCGACAAAGCCGCCGTGCTCATAAAGCAGTGCCGAATACTGTGCCTGACCTTCGACCAGTTTCGAGGCGTCGTTGACGGTAACCCACTGCACCAGCTTCAGCGCGTCCGGGCCGGCGACGACGATTTCGCCCATGTGGCTGACGTCGAAGAGGCCGACGCCGCGTCGCACGGTCTGGTGTTCGGCGAGTACGCCGCGATACTCCACAGGCATGTCCCAGCCGCCAAAATCGACCATTTTGGCACCGGCCCGCCGGTGAACCGTATTCAGTGGAGTCCGCTTTAACGTCTCCGAAGAACCTGCCATGCTTTCCTCAAGGTTACATGGTAGCCTAAGCCACCGCATTCACGCTTTGCCTGGTAGTGCGCTAAATAGCGCACTACCCTTTGCCTATGGCTCCCGCGCGGAGCCTTGCTACTCCGGGCGCGTCATGTGGAGGCGATCGCGCGTCTTTGCGTACGCTGTGCCGCCCAGGCGGCCAATCACGTGAAGCTTTTCGGAATCGATGCGATAGCGCGAGTCGATCACGGAATCGTCGACATGGAAGCAGACCACCTCGCCGAGCACCAGGCTGTTACCATCCGGACGATTGCTGATTTCGATGATTTGCTTCACTTTGCATTCGAGATTGACGGGCGATTCCAACACGCGCGGCGCGCGCACAATCTGGCTGGGCGCGGCGGTGAGCTTCGCGATCTCAAACTCGTTGACCTCGGGCGGATAGCGTTTCGCCGTCAGGTTCATCTGCTCGGCAATTTCTTCGGTGACGATGTTCACTACAAACTCGCCTGTATCGCGGGCGTTGACCAGAGTGTCTTTCGGCGGATTATTATTCGGCGCAAAGCC
Source organism: Bryobacteraceae bacterium (assembly GCA_040081855.1). GTDB lineage: Bacteria > Acidobacteriota > Terriglobia > Bryobacterales > Bryobacteraceae > Palsa-187. The sequence continues at coordinate 8,842 of JBEBFS010000081.1, forward strand.
AACAATGGGCGGATCGCCGCAGAACGCATTGAAGAAACTAAAGGGCGCGACATTGTAGACTCCGCCCGTGGAGACGGTGGAAACGAAGGCGATTGGCCTGGGGATGATCACATTCACCAGGATCTTGTAACAGGTCGCGGGGTCAACCAAGCGAGGATCGATAATCACGATCCGTATTATGTCATTTGCGCCGGGAGCGGCGCGGAGGAGTCGCGGACAATCGAGGGCCGACGACCACACGCAACGCACTAACGCTTAGGCGAAGTACGCCGGACTACTGCACTTGGACGTCGGAAACGACGCCATCGGTGAGTTTCACTCCGCCGAAGCGCGATCCATTTTCGCGGTAGCTGTACGATTCCACCAGGTGGCCGTTTTCAAACGTGGTCATCTTTGACGACGGAGTGCCCAGCTTCAGCACATCGGAGCGATTCATACCGTTGGTCACGCTGCGAAGATCGTCGCGCGTCATCGCTGGAGGCGGCGGAGGTGCTTGGCTGGGAAGCGTATCCGGCAAATTGCCGGCCGCGAATGGTATTTGCGCGGCTATCGGAGCGGGATCGGCGGCCCGGCGCACGGGAGCGGAACTGGCAGGTATACCGGCAGTTGCGGCGGGAGGCGTAGGCACACCGCCGGTCTCCATCGGCTTGCCGGGAGCCACCGTCATCGCGGGATCCCCCGTTTTTGCGGCCTTTTCCATCGTCTGGCCCATGCGGCCAAAGATGCCATTGATGCCGTTACTCAGGCTCTTGCCGCCCGCAGCGCCGAGACTTCCGCCAGCGGCCGCCGCGCCGAATTCGGTCATCGCCTGACCAAACGCGTTTCCCGCGAAAAAGACCGTGGCGGCGAAGACAACAGACGCAATGCGACGCATACGATAGTCCTCCAAGCCGCAGAGTAACAGGGACTCTTTCCAGTGCCTACAGGGGATTCGCCTTAGCTGAATCAAGAAAATCCGCTGACCACTCCGCCGAGCGTGAAAACATTTTTATCAAAGAACTCGCGCTATTATAGAGTCCTGTGAAACCCGAAGCCGCTCTCCAGCTTGCCAGCGATCGTTTGAAACAGGTTCGCGAAGAAATCGGAAAAGTAATTGTCGGCCAACAAGAAGTGGTCGATGGTGTCCTCATTTGCCTAATGGCGGGTGGACACGTTTTGCTGGAAGGCGTACCGGGCCTTGGCAAAACCACACTGCTGCGCACGCTTGCGCGCGTGTTGCACCTGAAATATTCGCGCATCCAGTTCACTCCGGATCTGATGCCTGCCGACATCATCGGCAGCGTGATCATCGACACGGAAGAAGGCCACAAGAGCCTGCGTTTCCAGCCGGGCCCAATCTTCGCACACCTTGTACTGGCGGACGAAATCAACCGCGCCACGCCGAAGACGCAATCGGCGCTGCTTGAAGCCATGCAGGAACATACCGTCACCACCGGCACAGCGACGCATGAACTGGAAGCTCCGTTCCTCGTGATGGCGACGCAGAATCCCATCGAAATGGAAGGCACCTATCCCCTTCCCGAAGCCCAGTTGGACCGCTTCCTCATGAAGATTCTAGTGAAGTATCCGTCCCGCAGCGATTTAAGCACCATCGTGAGCCGCACCATCCAGAAAGACGAAATCCACATGGACCAGGTGCTGACGCGCGATCAGATTTTAGAACTGCGCAGCATCGTGCGTGACGTCTTGGTGGCGCCGCACGTTCAGGACTATGCGATTAACCTCGTGATGGCGACGCAGCCCGATACCGAATACGCGCACGAGTACACACGCAAATACATCCGCTTCGGCAGTTCGCCGCGCGGTGCCCAGGCCCTGGTAGAATGCGGACAGGTGCTCGCCCTGATGCGCGGACGCCTGCACTTGGCCACGGAAGATATTGAAACGGTGGCCGCCGCCGTGATGCGGCACCGCATCATTCTCAATTTCGACGCCCACACCGACGGCCAGACCCCCGAAACCGTTCTCGCCAAAATCATCCCCAGCGTGGCCCAAGGCGCTTCACGCGCGACGTCCAAGGGGTAAAATTGTAAACCAGCCTGGCTGGTTGTCATTTCTCGCGATACTTTTGCCGTTGTGCCGGAATCTAACGCGATCATCGAATCCGATCTGCTCGAAAAGCTCGAGCGCCTGACCATTCACTGGCAAAAGTCCCTTCCTGGGCTGGTGGGCGGACATAATCTTTCCCGTATTCGCGGTTCCGGCCAGGAATTCCTCGATCACCGGCATTTCCATCACGGCGACGATCTGCGCGATGTGAACTGGCGCGCGTTTCTGCGGCTGGACAAGCTATTCCTCAAAATGTTTCAACTGGAGCCGCGCGTTCCGGTGCGCATCCTGGTGGACACCAGCCGCTCCATGCTCACGGGTGGCGAAGACGGTACGTCCCTCAATAAATTCGATTACGCGCGGCAATTGGCAGCCGCACTATGTTATGTCGGCTTGATCCGCCTGGACACGATGACCATTCAACCCTTCAGCGGAAAAATGGGCCAATCGCTTCGCGCAGGTGGCGGACGGCAACGAATTCAGCCCGTGCTGCGCTTTTTGGAAGGTCTGAAATGCGGCGGCCAGACCAACTTCATGGAAGTGACGCGGGAGTTCATGTCCACCTATGAACAGCGCGGCGTGGTGATCGTCATCTCCGACTTTCTGGACGACGCCGATTGCGAGCGTCCCATTCAGTATCTGGCCGACTTCGGACATGAGGTGTTCCTCGCGCATGTTTGGAGCGAAGAGGATCGCGTTCCGCCATGGGACGGCGATCTCGATTTAGAAGACGCCGAGACTGGTACGCACTTACAGCTCCCCTTCGGGCCGGACGCGCGCGCAGCCTACACCGAAGCATTCGACAAATTTGCAGCGTCCATCAAGAACATTGCGCTGCGCAACGGCGGCCGCTACGTCGCCATCTCCACGGCTACTCCGATTGAGGACGCTGTTTTCGGACCGTTTGTCCGGATGGGAGTACTGCAGTAGGCGTGAACTTCCTGAACCTCAGCCTCGGTGAACTTTTTGCACTTGCGGGCATTGTTTCCGCGGGTATCGTCGCGCTCTACCTGCTGGATCGCTCGAAGAGACGGCATATGGTGGGGACGCTGCGGTTCTGGGTGGCAAGCCAATCGCCCACCGAGTTCAAGCGCAGCCGAAAAGTTCAGCAGCCGTGGAGCCTGTTACTGCAAATCTTGAGCACGCTGCTGCTGTTGTTGGCGATCGCGGGGCCAAGGCTCGGCAGTTCCAACGGTGCGCGCAATCATGTCTTAATTTTAGACACCTCGGCCTGGATGGGCGCGCGCGCCCGGCAAGGCATTCTGCTGGATCAAGCCAAGGCTCAGGCTCTTTCGTTCCTGGCCGGCCTTCCCGCCGACGACCGGGTGATGCTGGTACGTGCCGATGCGCTGGCCACCCCGGTAACTCCGTTTTCGCCGAGCCGCGAAGCTGTGATCGCGGCCATTCAACAATCGCAGCCTTCGGCGTCGTCGTTAAATTTGCAACAAGCGCTGGATTTCGCGGAACACTCGCAGAAACTACAAACCGAGCGTGTCGGCGACATTGTTTTTGCGGGCGCGGGCCGTGTCTCTCGTGACGACGCCGAGGGGATCGCGCCGCCAGCGAACCTCCGGCTGCTGCTGATTCCTTCCGCGGGCGAAAACGTGGGCCTGCGAAGATTCGGTGCGCGCCGCGCGGCGCACGAACCGGATTCCCTGGATGCATTCGTCGCTTTACGCAATGACGGCGCGCGGCCCCGCGACGTCATCCTGGAACTCTCGATGCAAAAGAAGGTGTTGGCGTCGAAGAACCTGACGCTGGCTCCTGGATCGGAATCGGAATCGAACTTCCTCTTCAAACGCGAAGGCGATGGACCGCTGATCGCTCGTGTTCGTTCCGCCAACGGCCGCAGCGATGCGTTTCCCCAAGACGATTCGGCGGTACTGGATCTGCCGCCGGACACCAGGGTAACGCTCACGGTCTACACCAACGAACCGGAGCCTCTGCGTCCCCTGCTGACAGGCAATCCTCGCGTCACGGTGAGCTTCGTGCCACCCGCAAAATACGATGCGCAGGCGAAGGCGGACGTCATTCTGTTCGATCGCTTTGCTCCCCCATCGGCTCCCGCAAACGTCAACGTAATTTGGATGGATCCGCCAAATGGTTCCCCGTTCACAGTGAAGGCCGAACAAGCCAATGCGAAATTGCAGAACTGGCATTCGGACAACCCGCTGGCGCAGGGATTATTCACGAGGGATGTGGAACTGCCGACGGCCAAGGTGTTCACTCTGGCACAAGGCGATCAGGCCGTAGCGGATATCGCGCAGGGTCCGGTGGTGGTCGCAAGAGCGGGCGCCGTGAAGATGGCCGCACTCGGATTCAATCCGGTGAAGTCGAACATGCGCTTTGAGCTGGCCACGCCCCTGCTGATGGCAAACATCCTGCGCTGGATGGAACCGGAGGCCTTCCGCGAAGCAGACGTGCAAGCAAGCACCGTCGGCACAATGAGCGTGGCTCTGGAAAAAGGCACCGACCCCAATGCCGTTCACGTGGTGGACGGGAACAATCGTCCGCTGCCGTTCACGCTGGACGGCAACACGCTGCATTTTTTCTCGGGAGCACCGGGCGCGGTCCATCTGCAATCCGGCACGCGGGAAAGCGTATACTCGCTCACCGTTCCCGATGTCGCGGAAGCGACGTGGAAACCTGCGGCCAGCGTTCGGCGCGGTGTTCCGGGGCTTGGTTCGGGCGGAACATCGTCCCCAGCCCTGTGGCCCTGGCTAGCGGCGCTTGGCGGCCTGGGCTTCCTGATCGAGTGGTTCCTCTATGGCCGTAATTCCGTGATGCGCGTCATCCCGCGCTCGTCGGCCAGGGCAGCATTCAAGCTCCCCTGGAGGAAAGCTTCGTGACGTTCGGGCATCCGTGGTTCCTGTTGCTCGCACTCGCGCCGCTCGCGTGGGGTTATTATGAGTGGCCGAAGTCGAACCGCAGACGCGCACTCGCCCTGAAGGTTGCCTCGTTTGTCCTCGTGTTCCTGGCCATTGCCGAGCCGCGCTTGGACATCTCCACAAGCCGCGTCGCGGTGGGGATGTTGGTGGACACTTCCGCCAGCGTTACGCAATCCGACCTGGATCGTGCTTCGCAACTGGCTTCCGAACTGAACTCGGCGCGCGGGCGCAGTGCCTTGCGTGTGATTCCGTTTGCACGCGCCACAAGGCCTGCGGGCGCGAGTGAAGATCAACGGCCGTGGAAGATTCGGCCCACTTCCGGAGAAGCCGGACGCGCCACCGATATTGAAGCCGCTGTCCGCGAGGCCATCACGTCGCTCCCTGCCGGCATGCTTCCCCGCCTGGCTTTGGTATCGGACGGCCTGGAAAATCGCGGCAGCATTGCCCGCGCGGCATGGCAGGCACAGCAGGCCGGAATCGCAATCGACACGTTCCCGCTGCAAGGACGTTCGCAACCTGCCGTACGGCTGGAGTCCGTCAGCTTACCGCCAAATGCATTCACGGGCGAGCCGTTCTCGATAGAACTGGCGCTCTCCGCACCCAAGCCGGTCGCGGCGGAAGTGGAGTTGGCCGCCGAAGGCCGCTCGCTGGGCAAATCGCAAGTGTCCCTGTCCGCCGGCACAACGCAAATCCGCATGCATGCTTCGGTGAACACGCCCGGCGCACTGGATCTTTCCGTATCCATTCGCGCGGAAGGCGCGGGAGAATTGCGTTTCGATCAAGCCATCATGTTGCGCCGGCCACGCCTGCTTTATCTTTCGCAGGATTCCACACTCGTCGACGGCAATTTGGGCAACGCGCTCGCGGCTGCCGAGTTTGAGGTGGTTCGCTCGCAAGACTTTGGACAAATGAAACTCGCTGATTTTCAGTTGGTTGTGTTGAACAACTGGGATCTGGAGAAAATCGACCCCGCAAGAAAAGGCGAGCTAGAACAGTTCGTGAAACAAGGCGGCGGCCTGCTGGTCATCGGCGGCGAGCATAACGTCTACGACGAAAAAAAGACAGCCGAAGACGCGCTGGATCGCGTTCTGCCCGCAAAGCTTCTTCCGCCGCGCTCGCAAGAAGGCACCGTCGTGGTGCTGATCATCGACAAGAGTTCTTCGATGGACGGCCCCAAGATGGAGCTCGCCAAAGCTGCAGCAACGGGCGCCGCAATGAATCTGCGCCCCATCGATCAGGTTGGCGTGCTGATGTTCGATAACTCCTGGGCGTGGGCGATTCCTATTCGTAAAGCGGATGACCGCAATCTAATCGCCTCGCGCATCGCCAGTATTTTCCCGAATGGCGGTACGCAAATTCCTCCGGCGCTGACGGAGGCGTATCAGAAGGTGCTCCCCGTTACCGCGCCCTATCGCCATATCCTTTTGCTGACGGACGGCATCTCCGAGGAAGGCAACAGTTACGCCATCGCGAAAGACGCCGCGGCCCAGCATATCAGCATCTCCACCATCGGCCTGGGTGCGGACGTGCATCGCGAATACCTGGAAAAGGTCGCACAAATTGCCGAGGGAAAATCCTATTTCCTCAAAGATCCGCAGGGTCTGGAACAAATCGTTCTACGTGACGTCATGGAGCACACAGGCTCCACCGCGGTGGAAAAAACGCTGGCTCCGGAAGTCGCGAAATTGACGGAAATCCTGGAGGGAGTGGATATCGCCAAGGCGCCTCCGTTGAAGGGTTACGTCCGTTTTGAAGCCAAACCAACGGCGGAAACCATCCTCCGCTTCGATCCGCGTGAGCCTCTGCTGATGCGCTGGCAGTATGGATTGGGCCGCTCCGCCGTGTTCACCTCAGACGCAAAGAACCGATGGGCAGCGGATTGGGTGGCCTGGAAAGGCTACGACAAATTCTGGACAAACCTTTCGCGCGATCTACTGCCGCATACACAGGCGGGCGAAGCGCGCGTGGAATTCGATAGCGCAAACGGCGACCTCGTGGTGGATTACCGCCTCGGCCCCGGGGTCGAGGAACCGGCGAAACTTCCGGCGATTTATGCCATTGGCTCCGACGGCTTCCAGAAGTCCGTTCCGATTTTGCGCACAGCCGCAGGAGCCTACCACGGCCGTCTTCGCATCGGCCCACGCCAAGGCCTGTTCCGTGTGCGGCCACTCGAAGACTCGCCGATTTTTCCGGAGATTGGATTGTATCGTCCCGAGACGGAGTTGACCGAATACGGCGCGAATCCGGAGCTGCTCAAACGCGTTGCCGAGTTCACGGGTGGACATTTTCAGCCCAACGCCAGCGCCGTTTTCGACGCGGGAGGCCGCTCCCTGGCTTCGGTATTACCACTTTGGCCCGGACTGCTGGCACTGGCTCTTGCGCTAGGCGTGGCGGAAATTGTGATGCGAAAGTGGAATGGCGTGTTCCGGAGAACTTAGCCATTCGGGAAGTGAACTACAACTTCCTCCAATACCCATAAACCAACGACACCGGCAGCCCCACAACGTTGAAGTAGCATCCATCAATGCGCTCGACGTATTTCGATGCCAGGCCTTGAATTGCGTATGCGCCTGCCTTGTCCATCGGTTCACCGCTGCCGACGTAGTCTTCAATCTCCCAGTCCGACATCGGATGAAAACGCACGCGCGTCTCGGCGTGGTCCACAATCGCTCCTGCGGCGTGGCGGAGGCAAATCCCGGTGATCACCGAATGCTCGTTCCCTGCCAGCATCCTGAGCATGCGGACGGCATCGTCCGAGTCGATGGGCTTTTCCAAAACGTGTTCGTCCAGGACGACAACCGTATCGGCACCTAGCACCACCTCGCCGAAGTTGTCCCACGCCGCGTTGGCTTTCTCGCGCGCCAGACGCTGGACATAATCCGCCGGGCGTTCTCCAGGCTTGCGGACCTCCGCCACCGGCCTTGCACGAACGGTAAAGTCAAAACCCGCCGCGGCCAGCAGTTCCTTTCGGCGTGGGGATTGGGATGCCAGAATCAGTTTTGCCATCGTCGATACCAATCGTCAGGTATAACACGTCAGGGAGAACGCCCCCACGTGTTAAAATCGAAATTCCCCCGCCAGATTCCGCCTTTGGATCTCAAACATGGAACGCGCCGGACGCCTCATCGGTAAGCTCAAATCGGCCAAAGCCCTTGCCGACCCTGAATCGCGCGCGCGTGCCGCGTGGAACCTCGCTGCGGGCAAAAAAATCGCCGAGCATACTCGGGTTGCCTCCTTGGTTCGCACCACACTGGTGGTGGAAGTGGAAGACCAAGTTTGGCAGCGCCAGTTGAATACACTACGCCACTTCCTGATCCGCAATTTACGGAGCGCGCTCGGCGAAGATATCGTCACGGAAATTGACTTCCGTCCGATGCCGAACATTCCCCGCCGGGCACCGCAACAGGCGACAACAAACCGCACCACGAACGGAATTCAGGATCCAGTCCTGGACGCCTTGTACACGAAATCCAAGAAGGGCGTAAAGACGGCCTAGCCAACGAAAGAACCCATGAGAATCACTGAAGACGAAGTCCGCCGCGTTGCCGAACTGGCCAACCTGGCTTTGAGCGAACCGGAGATCGCGCGCATGGCGAAGGATCTCGACGGCATCCTCGGCCACATCGACAAGTTAAACGAACTGGACACGACAGGTATTGAGCCGATGGCCCAGGTGCTGTTCGATGCGGGCGAAACCGCGACGCTGCGCGACGACGTCGAACGGACGCCGTTCACCAATGCGGAAGCCATGGCCAACGCCCCGCTCACCAGTGGCGGCTACTATAAAGTTCCGAAAGTGATCGAGCGGTAAACGGACGACAGATGACGATCCCTTCTCTCACCATCGATTCCATCCGCGCATCGCTCCTCGCCCGCGAGTACACCGCCGAAGAGCTAACGCGCCAGGCGCTTGCGTTTGCCGAGACGGAAAACCCAAAAACCAATGCGTATCTGAGCCTTTCGCCAGAGCGCGCCCTCAAGTCCGCGCAGGCCGTAGACGCGAAGATCGCCAAGGGGGAAGACCCCGGCCCGCTGGCAGGCGTCCCCGTCGCGGTCAAAGATGTCATTTTGACGCGCGGCCTGAAAAACACGTGCGCGTCGAAGATTCTCGCCAATTACGTCGCCCCCTACGATGCCACGGCCATCGAGAGGTTGGAAGCCGCGGGCGGCGTTATCATCGGCAAGACGAATTGCGATGAGTTCGCGATGGGCTCTTCGAACGAGAACTCGGCGTTCGGCCCGGTGCGCAACCCCGTCGCGCTCGATCGTGTTCCCGGCGGGTCCAGCGGCGGCTCGGCTGCCGTTGTCGCGCAAGGTACGGCGGTGGTTTCGCTTGGTTCCGATACCGGCGGTTCCATTCGCCAGCCAGCGTCGTTCTGCGGCATCACCGGTGTCACGCCCACCTACGGCCGCGTTTCGCGCTACGGGCTGACGGCGTTCGCAAGTTCCCTCGATCACATCGGCCCCTTTAGCCGGAACGTGCGTGACTCCGCTCGATTGCTCCAGGCAATTGCAGGCCGCGACGAAATGGACGCGACCTCCGCGTTCACTCCAGTGACCGATTACGTTTCCGGATTAACCGGCGACGTAAAAGGCCTTCGCATTGGAGTTCCGCGCGAGTACTTAGACGGTCTCGCCAGCGACACGGGCGACCGTATTCACGCCGCCATTGAGAAACTGCAGCAGCTCGGCTGCGAAGTGCGCGATATTGCCTTGCCGCACACCGCCTACGCCGTCGCTTGCTACTACATCATCTGCACGGCAGAGGCGAGCGCGAATCTGGCCCGCTACGACGGCGTGCGCTACTCGACACGCTCAGCCGCGGCCAACACGCTTTCCGATATGTACCGCCTCAGCCGCGAAGAAGGCTTTGGACCCGAAGTGAAACGCCGCATCATGCTCGGCACCTATGTGCTGAGCGCCGGTTACTACGACGCGTATTACATTAAAGCCCAGCGTGTCCGCAGCCTGATCACGCGCGACTTTGCGCAGGCCTTCGAGCAGGTGGACGCCATCGTCGCTCCTGTATCGCCCTTCCCTGCCTTCAAGCTGGGCGAAAAGGTGGACGATCCGGTATCCATGTATCTCTCGGACATCTACACCATCACCGGATCGCTGGCCGGTATCCCCTGCATGAGCGTCCCGTGCGGCACGACGCCCGACGGTTTGCCCGTGGGGCTGCAAATTTTGACGAAACATTTTGACGAAGCAACGATGTTTCGTGTAGCCGATGCCTACGAACGGGCATCAGTAACCAAGTAACAAGCTTGCTACTCTTGAATCGTTAAGGAGAACAACAACAAATGGCCTTTACTCTTCCCGCCCTCCCCTATGCGCATGACACGCTGGAGCCGCACATCGACAAGATGACGATGGAGATCCACCACGGAAAGCATCACAACGCCTACGTGACGAATTTGAACAAGGCGCTCGAGAGTGCGCCGGACTTGGCTTCGAAGAGCCTCGAAGAACTGCTCGCCAACAACTGCGCGATTGTGCCGGACGCCATAAAGACGGCGGTCCGCAACAACGGCGGCGGGCACATCAACCATTCGATGTTCTGGCAGATCCTCGGCCCCGGACAGGGCGGCAATCCGGTGGGAAATCTGGCGCAGGCCATCACCGGTGCCTTCGGCAGCTTTGATGCCTTCAAGGAAAAGTTCAACGCCGCCGCGACCACCCGCTTCGGTTCGGGCTGGGCTTGGCTGGTCAAGTCCGGTTCAGGCGTGGAAGTGTACTCCACGGCGAACCAGGATTCGCCCATCATGGAAGGCAAGTTCCCCGTGATCGGCCTCGACGTTTGGGAGCACGCCTATTACCTGAAGTATCAAAACCGCCGCCCCGATTACATCGGCGCATGGTGGAATGTGGTGAACTGGCAGGAAGCCGAACGCCGCTTCAATGCGGGCAAGTAGTTTTTTGTGGGTCGGGGCTTCGGCCCGGCAGCCGGGCATTCGCCCGGCTTACATCGGAAGTGATTATTTCCTTTTAGCCGGGCGAAAGCCCGGCTGCCGCCCTGAAGGGCCGCCCCACGTTACGTACCCACCGGTTCCTCGTTTCCCTTCAAGTTTTTTCTCACCAACTGCAGCATCTTCTCCCGATCGAAGTTGGGCCCGGGGCACGTTTTGTCCCCGCGAATTTCGCGATGCAGCACAACGTGGTCTTCGTCCACCGGAACTCCCCAACGCGAAGCGATAGCCGCGATCAATTCCGCCGAAGCCCCATACTGCGCGTCCGGCCAAGGGCCTTCGTCCGACGCGTGTCCCTCGTGCTCAATGCCAATGGTGTAGGCATTCGGGTTCACGTTCGGCTTGCGAAACCGCCAGGTCGCCCGCACCGGAATGCCCGCGTGATAGGCGGTGTCTTCTTCCTTCACGTACTGATGGACGTCGCCATTCCTGGCAACACAATAGTGCGCGGACACCGAAGCCTTCGGGTTCTGAAACCAAGCGTCCGCCGAAGCGAGCGACCCTTCGCTAATGTGGATGACAATCGCCTCAGGCTTGTACTTCCCGCGCCCGGTTCGGAAATTGGTTGTGGCGCAACCGGTCCAATGGATGTTCACGCCTCATAAAAAGCATGAGTGCCTGAAACGCAGCCTAAGAAAGAACGCTATGTGATGGTTGGGAAACCTGAAACGGGCGAATGGATCGCCGTGATGGAGCAAAGGAGTGAAACAAAAGAAGCGGAGTTAGGAGGTGGAGCGCATTCGCTCCACCTCGCGCGGAGGTTAGTACTTCGGCACGCTCGGATCGACCTTGTCGCTCCAAGCCAAAATGCCGCCGACGGTGTTCTTCACTTTCTTGAAGCCCTGCGAGCGCAGGAAATCCACCGCCTTCGCGCTGCGGCCGCCCATTTTGCAATGGACGATGGTTTCCACGTTCGGGTCCAGTTCGCCCACGCGCTTCGGCACATCGTTCAACGGAATCAGTTGCGCGCCAGGGATGCTCGCGATCTGATATTCGTGCGGTTCGCGCACGTCGAGGAACTGGAACTTGTCGCCACGATCGAGGCGCGATTTTAACGCCACCACGTCGATCTCGGTATCGGACTCGAAGCCCGACTTCACAGGCTCCGGTTCCGGCTGCACGTCCTTCGGATTCGGCACGCCGCAGAACTGGTGATAGTCGATCAGTTCCGTGATCGTTGGATTGTCGCCGCACACTGGGCACTCGGGGTTGCGGCGCACTTTCATTTCGCGGAACCGCATTGCCAGGGCATCGTAGAGCACCAGGCGACCAATCAGAGGCTCGCCCACACCCAGGATCAATTTCACGGCTTCCGTCGCCTGCATCAGGCCGATGATGCCAGGCAGAATGCCGAGCACGCCGCCTTCCGCGCAGCTGGGAACCAATCCCGGAGGAGGCGGTTCCGGATAGGAGCAGCGGTAGCACGGACCGCCCGGATACGCGTAGATGGTCGATTGCCCTTCGAAGCGGAAGATGGAGCCGTACACGTTCGGCTTCTTCAAAATCACGCAGGCGTCGTTGACCAGATAACGCGTTGGGAAGTTATCGGTGCCGTCGATCACCATGTCGTAATCCTTGATGATGTCGAGCGCATTCTCGCTGGTCAGCGCGACTTCGAACTTGTCCACCTGGAGGTACGGGTTAATATCCTGCATCGATTCGGCGGCCGAATCCAGCTTGCGGCGGCCCACGTCTTTGGTGCCGTGGATCACCTGGCGCTGCAGGTTCGTGAAATCGACCACGTCGAAATCGACGATTCCAATGCGGCCGATGCCCGACGCGGCCAAGTACAGACCCACCGGAGCACCCAAGCCGCCCGCACCCACCATGAGCACCTTGGCGTTCTTCAACTTCACCTGGCCTTCCATGCCGACTTCCGGTAGGATCAGGTGGCGCGAGTAGCGCAGGATTTCGTCTTTGTTCAATGCCATCGGAGGAGCTGTTGTTGTTGCCATCACAAACCTCGTCATACTCTCACAGGAAAAAGGGGACTGACACCTTTTTCCGCAAACAATATCGCGCGCAACTCAAGACCCGCTGCGGAAAAAGGCTGTCTGTCCCCTTTTTCCTGCGCCGGTGACGCCGAGCTACCTACCGTCCGCCCGCAATGCTCGGCACAATCGAGACCGTGTCTCCCGGAGCCACAGCCGTCGCGTCCTTTTGCAGGTAGCGGATGTCTTCATCGTTCAAATACACGTTCACGAAGCTGCGCAGCTTGCCTTCGTCGTTGAACAGCTGCTTGCGCAAATCAGGGAACGTGGTGGTCAGCGCGGCCAGCACTTCGGCGACCGTCGCGCCCTCCAGCTGCACCGAGTCATTCTTTTCGGCGAACTGGCGCAGGGGCGTGGGAATCAGGACTTTTGCCATGTCAACTCTTCTTTCTCCGCGGCCGTCTGATCCGCGTTCGGCAGGAAGCTGTTTGCGTGATCAAATATACCGCCTTTTATCGATAGTACGACGAACGAATACCACGGACACGAATTCTCAAGATCCGTCTTCGAGAAGTACGCGTCGCAATCCGGATGCGAGTGAAAAATGCCGATCAAATCGAGCCCAGCCGCGCGCGCTTTCTTATCGGCGGCCAGCAAGTCTTCGGGACGCAGCTCATAGCGGGCACCTTGCGCGCCTTCGTAGGAGTTCTCCATCGCCTCGGCGAGCGTCACGTGCTTCACGTCACCGTCAATAGTTCCGATCATGGCGCCGCAGCACTCGTTCGGAAATTTCTCTTCCGCGTGCGCCACCATGACGTCCCAGGCTTGTTTATCGACCTTGATCATCTTTGCCTTTTACTTCTGTCAGTGGGGTAGGATTCGATCCTGCGGGCGGGTTGGAAACCCGCTGCAGGA